>CAYJIM010000122.1:0-2543 GCA_964370215.1 uncultured Oscillospiraceae bacterium | reverse complement strand
TGCTGATGCGGCTACCGCACGCACCATCTTGTTGTCACTGTTGAATCAATAACACGGCCAAGAGGGTTCTGTTATAAAGTTTTAATCAACTTTTTTTTAAAAAGTTGCAGGGCGTGGGACGGTGTCCCACGGTCTTGATTGCCGACAGGCGGACAGCGTCCGCTGGCGTTTCCGACCGAGCACCCATATTACGGAAAGCTCGTCCACGAGCCGGTAGCACCGGCGGGCATTGCGGTCACGGCAAGCCGTGACCCTACAGCACAATGAAAATAGGGTTTTGTAAAAAAAGTTTTGTTCCCTTTTTCAAAAGGGACAGGGTGTGGGACGGTGTCCCATGGTCTTGATTGCCGACAGGCAACCATCAAGCGTTAGCGATTCAAGGGATTTGGCAAAATGCCAAATCCCTTTTTTGTGGTACGACACAATGAAAATATCGTCTGTAGGGACATGGCTTGCCATGTCCCTCATCCAGTACCCACAGGAAATCGGGTGACAATACGATCGTGCAATTGGTCAAACAATGTTCATAAATATCGTTTGTTACAATTTTGTTGCTGAAAATGCTATCGCAAATACTGTCATAAATTGCTATAATATTCACACAGACTGCATAACTATCGACTTTTTTCGCTCATTATCCTTGTTGAACTGTCCAATTTTTGCGATAAACCCTTGCTTTTTGTGGCAGACTCCTTTATAATCGTACCAAATTGTTACAAGTTGTAATAATTTGTGAACAACGAAAGGAGTGTTGCAGTTGTTACGAAAGGTAACGCATAAGACGGCAAAACATGTAAGGAAAAGAAAATTGTTGACAGGGGTTATGGTTTGTCTGCTATTGTCCAGTGCCAGCACCACCTATGCCATTGCCAAAGATTTTACGGTAGGGGTGGCGGTTGCACATGAAGGGGCGACCGTTGGGGTCGTACAGGATATGACAAAGGTAGAACAGGCCAAACAAATGATAGATGATCAGATGTTGTCAGAAGAGGGCGGTGCAACCACACTGTTGGCGGAGACCGAATCTGTTTTGACCATTGTGAAAAAAGACGAATTGATGGATGAAGCACAGCTTGCCGAAGCGTTGGTACAAAACCATGACGCGCTTGTGGAGGTTGCCGCCATTTCAGTAGATGGCACGGTGTATGCCGTGGCAGAAGCACCCGATCAAGTGGCACAGATGGTCAACGACATGCTGACCGAAGAACGTGAAGACCGCCAAGCGGAGACGGCACAATTTTCCGAAGAGGTGGCAGTGTTGTCAGGTGTGGCATTGACCGAGGACACCCGTGCGGTGTCCTCAACCGAAGGGATATTGGAGGCGGTTGCCATCCAAACAGTCTCCACTGAGACAACACTTGTGGAAACCGCTTACGGTAGAGTTGCCACCTATAGTGTTGAGTACCCTGCAGGAACAGAAGTGGTGATATCGGCAGGGGTCAATGGTGTAGTGGAACGTGAGGAAGAGGTGACAGTGCAGGAAGGCGTTGAGCTGTCCCGTAGCATTGTAGCAGAAACAACCATTGCGGCACCGATTGCCGAAGAAGTGATCGTTGGTACCGGCGAATTTTCTCTGATAGAAGGGGTAACGGAATTGACGTTGCCGCTGCCAAATGGGTATCTATCTAGTCCTTTCGGCCCTCGTTGGGGCACCAATCACGACGGAGTGGATCTGTGTGTTGCCACCGGCACAGTGGGGGAACCTGTTGTTGCTGCATGGGCAGGCACGGTGACCGCGGTGGAATACAGTGGCGGTTACGGTAATTTGGTGGAAATTGATCACGGCAATGGGTACAACACACTGTACACCCATTTGGATGATATGACGGTCGCGGTTGGCGATGTCATCACCGCTGGCACACTTGTGGGGCATGGTGGCAACACCGGTAACACGACGGGGGCACACCTGCATTTTGAATTGCAGGTAAACGGTGAACCGATCGACCCGATGCCGTATTTACCGGAAATCCCAGATGGTTTGTAGCCGGTGCGGACAGCGTCCGCAGGCGTTTCCGACCGAGCACCCATATCACGGAAAGCCTGTCCGCTGTTGATCGCCCCATGAACATTGGGTAGATTATAAAAGGTTTGTCCACTTTTTCAAAAGTGGTGGAGTTTGAGGCAAGGCCTCAAGGTCTTTTATGCCGCAAGGGAGTATTAAGAGGGTGAATTTTCAAATAATCCGGTGGATTGTTTGAAAAGAGGGAGATTTTACGATAAAAAATCTCCCTGTGGTCGGTAGATGTCAATGTTTCGGAACGCATACAATGCGTTCCCTACCAGACCTGCCCTTACCGTAGGGTGTGCATTATATGCACACCGCCATTCACGACCCGATGAAAATTTCATCCGTCATTCATCACAAAATTAAAATACCGTCTGTAAGGGCGACCTTCGGTCGTCCGCAGACATTGCGGTCATGGCAAGCCATGACCCTACAATCCCAGTTGAAATATTGTTCTGTACCCCCTACAGCGGGTTTCACCCGCAAAAAAGGGATTTGATCCTAGATCAAATCCCTGAAACGCTGTCGCTTGGAAGTT
>CAYJIM010000121.1:0-2569 GCA_964370215.1 uncultured Oscillospiraceae bacterium | reverse complement strand
GAACGATATTTGCAAGTTGCAGTGACACAGAAAGCAAAATCGGTGAGCGACATGACGTGGCTCACCGATTTTGTGGTTGCTGATTTTTCGACGTTTTTTTATTGTCCTTTGCTCAACTGTTCTGCTTTCTCAATACAACTGCGCATTGCCGATTGTACCGCTGTGCGCAAGCCTTTTTGTTCCAGTTCCAGTACCGCGTCAATGGTTGTCCCACCGGGGGTACAGACCATATCTTTGAGCTGTGCCGGATGAATCCCTGTTTGCAGTACCATTTCCGCCGCGCCGGCAACCGACTGGGCGGCAAAGGTGTAGGCCTGTGCTCTGGGCATACCGCCGGCAACTGCTGCATCTGCCATTGCTTCAATGAACAGGTATACATAGGCAGGCGAGGATCCGGATACCCCAATGACGGTGTTCATCAATCCTTCCGGCACCTCTTCCACCTTGCCAAAACTTGCAAAAATTGTAAGGACGACGTCCAGTTCTGCTTGGGTGACCTGTGTGTTTTTACAAACAGCACTCATCCCCATACCAACCAATGCCGGCGTGTTTGGCATCGTGCGAAACACCTTTTGCCCTTCGCCCAGCATCTGTTCCAGCTGTGCCAAGGTAAACCCTGCGGCAATGGCGACCACCAAGGTGTCCTTTGACAGTACATCGGCAATCTCTTCTATGACCGTTTGGTACAAAAATGGTTTGACCGCCAAAAAGAGGACGCCTGCTTGTTTTGCCACGGCAACGTTGTCTGTTGTCACCGAAACGCCGTGCTCCTGTTGCAGTCCCGCCAGTAGATCCTCATTGACATCCGATACCAAAATCCGATCGGCAGGTACCAATCCTGCCTTGACAATGCCACCGATCATCGCAGCACCCATGTTGCCGCCTCCGATAAAACCAATCACCTGATCCATAGACCGTTGCCCCCTCTCGTATTGTTATGCTTGGCAGGTTGCCAGTCGGTCAATCGCAGTTTGCAGGCGTGCTAGCGTTCTTTCTTTGCCAAGTACCACCGCAATTTGATCGCCACCGCCCGGTGTGACTGCCTTGCCGGAAACTGCCAGACGAAAAGCGCCGTAAACAACCCGTTTGTGAATTTCAGTTTGTTCGGCAACGGCAAGTGACAAATCCCCCAAGGCTTCCGAGGTCCAATCGATGTCCCCTTCCAATGCGCCAACCAGTGCTTGCAGTACGGCATGGGAATTTTGCGGATTGATTTTTTGCTTTTTATTGAAGAACAGTTCTTCCGGATTGTAGTCCGGAAGCGCATCGATAAAGTCGAGTTGTGCCGGAATATCGGTCAGCACTTCGGTGCGTGGTTGCAACATTTCAGCAAGTGCCTCTACATTCAGCCCATCCAGTGTACACCCTTGTGCCATAAAAGGGGTCGCAACAGCAGAAAATTCCGCTACCGAAAGCGCGCGCAAGTGTTTTGCGTTGAGGGCTGTCAATTTGACGCTGTCAAAAATGGCAGGAGACTTGGAGATCCCATCGATGGAAAATTCCTGACAGAGTTCTTGTAGGGAGAACAGTTCTTCCTCCCCCTTCGGTGCCCAACCGAGCAAGGCAATGTAATTGAGTACCGCTGCCGGCAGATAACCTTTTTCCACCAAATCTTGATAGGAGGCGTCGCCGTTTCGTTTGGAGAGCTTTTCTGTCGCATTTTTCATCACGGGTGAGCAGTGCACATAAACAGGCACTTCCCAACCAAATGCTTGATACAGCAGGTTGTATTTCGGGGTGGAGGAGAGGTATTCCGCCCCACGCACCACATGGGTAATCCCCATCAAATGATCATCCACCACATTGGCAAAGTTGTAGGTCGGCATCCCATCGGTTTTGATGAGGATTTGATCTTCCAGTGTTTCATTTTCTACGGTAATGGTGCCAAACACCTGATCGTCAAAGGAAGTTTGTCCGGTTTTTGGCATCCGCTGACGGATGACGTAAGGGGTGCTCGCCGCCAATTTTTCTGACACTTCTTCCGCTGTCATATCCGCACAGTGCCCATCATAATGAGTAAACTCCCCTGCTTCCTGTTGGGTTTTGTGGAGCTCTTCCAAGCGCTCTTTGTCGCAGAAGCAGTAATATGCCGCCCCTTTTTCCACCAATTGTTTGGCGTAATCCAAAAACAGACCCATGCGCTCAGACTGCACATAAGGGCCGACAGGACCGCCGATGTCTGGACCTTCGTCCCACACAAGGCCTGTTTGACGCAAAGTGTCATAAATGATGTCAGTGGCACCGTCCACCAAACGTCCTTGGTCGGTGTCTTCAATGCGCAAAATAAAGGTGCCGTTGTCTTTTTTGGCAAGTAGGTAAGCGTATAGTGCGGTACGCAGGTTGCCCACGTGCATATACCCTGTCGGGCTTGGTGCAAAACGAGTTCTGACTGTCATGTTCATTTCTCCTCTTTCAAAAACGCACTACAAAAGATAGGCGTATATGGTTTTCTTTTTATTGTAGCATTTGCCACCCCAATTTGTCAATGGTGGCGGTGAGTGAAACCCGCGGTTGTTTCCGAGCCGGTAGCACCGGCAGGCATTTGCGGACGACCAAAGGTCGCCCCTAC
>CAYJIM010000120.1:0-2593 GCA_964370215.1 uncultured Oscillospiraceae bacterium | reverse complement strand
TTTTCGTACCTACTCATATTTTTTACGTTATTGACACTGTTATTAGCGTATGGTAGTAATATAATCACTCAGTAAAACAAAGTCAATACGAAAAACTGAGTTATTATAACTAGGAGAATAAAATGAAAAATTTAGAAAACGTAAGTGCATTATTTATGGACTAGGAAAGTGTTAAAGTAATTAGCACTGTTTCAAAAGATGGTGAAGTTCATTCAATTGTAGCAGGAAGTATAATTGTAGTTGATAATGACACCATGGCTGTTGCAGAAGTATTTATGAATAACACAAGCGAAAATTTAGAAGCTAACAACAAAGTAGCTTTACTTGCAGTAAAAGGAATGGAATCTTACTTAGTAAATGGTACTGTCGAAAAGCGCCATACTGATGGAGATCTTTATAATTCAGTTGCTGAAAACTTTGCAAAAATGAATATGCAAATTAAAGCTGTTTGGACTTTTGCAGTAGATAAAATCTATGACGAAAGTGCAGGACCTAACGGTGGAAAACAATTTTTTATTGTTTTAGACTCTATTCCAATTCTTTGATACAACTTAAAATTGCCTACTTTTTCAAAGTTTGGTGGAATGTAGCCTGTTTCAGATTTTTCTATTTTGACTTAAAAAATCCTTACCAAAATTTCCAGCTTTAAACTACTTTCATGCAATAAAAAATCGTATAGTCGCATAGTTGTTATGCCGTGTTTGGCTCGTTTTATCTTCATTAATTCTTTTAATTATCCCATATTTAAAAATCTTTTATTATAAATATACTTGACACAAAGATAATTTTCAAATAGTATATAGAGTGTTACTCTAGTAATTTTAATTATTTACTAAAATTAGGTAGAATTATTATAAAATAATAGAGTGAATCAATAATATTCAAGGTGTTTTATGACAAGTAAAGAAAAAATAATTTCTGTATCATTAGAGCTGTTCATTCAAAATGGTGTGCATGGAACTTCTACAAAAATGATAAGCGAAAAAGCTGAGGTGTCTAACGGTTCTCTCTTTCACCATTTTTCAAATAAAGATGAAATTTTAGTAGAAATCTATAAAAATCTTTATAATGACTTTATTTTTTGTTTATACGAGGCAGTAAAAGATAAGACCACATTAAGAAGTTTTGCTTATGCCTATTTTGAAATAGGCGTAAAATGGAAAATGAAAAACAGTCGCGAAAATTTATTTATAAATATGTTTTCTATGCAACCTTCTGTACAAAAGTGCGAAGAATATTTGGATGAAAAAACCTATCAGTATTTTGCCAATAGGATTACATCTTTTATAGAGGAAGGCGATTTGGTTTCAATCAATTACAACGCTTTTTTATATAATATTGGAAGTGCCATAAACGGCGTGGTGCAGTATTTGACAAAATATTCAGATACGAATATAGATTGGTTTATTGAATTATCATTTAAACAATATTTTAGAAGTATTGTTAATTTTTAAGGAGAAAAAATGAAAAAAATTGCAACAATGTTAATGTTTGGTACGTTAAGTTTTGGCTTAATAGCTAGTTGTGGTGGTGAACTAAATGATTCATCAGGTAATGCAAATGTAGAGGATTTAAATAATGAAAATCAAGATACTGTAACCAAGGTAGGTAATACAATACTTGAAGGTAACATTATTGTTTTCTATTACTCTCATACAGGTACAACAAAAGAACTGGCAGAACGTATAGCACATATCACTAAGGGAGACTTATTTGAACTTGAACCAAGTGAACCGTACCCCGCTAATGTTTATGATTTAGCCCCGTATACGGGTACAAATGCTTCTGACTATCAAAAAGCCGAACTACCAGATCTAAAATATGATGCAGAGCTTTTGGAAAATTATAAAAGTTTAGCAGAATATGACTATATTTTTTTAGGAACGCCAATTTGGTTTGATGATGTTGCTTTACCTGTGAAAGCCTTTATGAATACCCATGATTTTCGCGAGGGGCAATTTGTATTTCCATTTTCAACAGCTGATGTCTCAAGTGGTATAGGAGCGCATAGAACAATGACACAAATGATTGAAAACGCAGTAATTACAGAGGTATTTGACGATAAGAGTTATGACGATGAGAGTTATGACGATGAGAGTATCATAGCTTGGATTACAAAACAGCTTTCAGAATAATATGAGAGTACTCTCGCCCCAACATATCCAGTTTCATAAGATATTGCCATTTTTGAATGGGTGGAGAATATAAGCTTTGGTAGAAGAGAATATCAATTGATAACGCTTCGCGGGATTTTTTTGTATATATTTTTTTTTCATAATGTACTAAAATACACAGTCAAGTAATTTTTCATAAAAATCATCACAGGAGAAAACATGAAAAAGAAAATTATTATACTCGCAGTAAGTCTTTTCGTTGTAATTGGAACGGTGCTACTCATTGTAATTACAAATACAGATACAGAATTAGCCGTAGTTGAAGAAGCTCTTCCTACAACCGTGTTGTTTTCTGAACTACGAACGAGACCTGACATTATTCTAAACTCATACATGGAATCATATCCTGACATTATTATTAGTATTTTTGAAAAAGAAGGTGAGTGGGTTATGGAAATGCATGACGGCACTTTCATCTA
>CAYJIM010000119.1:0-2687 GCA_964370215.1 uncultured Oscillospiraceae bacterium | reverse complement strand
CCAGCCGTTAGCTGGCATCTTGCCCTTGGGAGCCCGGACTTTCCTCGCATCGTAGACGATACGCGGTCGTCCGCTTCGCTCGCGTGTGATATTCTAACACACACAGTTTTAGTGCTGTCGCTTGACTTCAAAACAACTGCTCGACAAACACATCGGGGGGATTGGGCGTGAAATTTTTGCTCGTTATACGGAGAGAGGCCAAGACAGCTGCGCGGTAGCAAGGCAGCTGCCTGACAGCAAGACAACACGGCGGTAAGGCGGTACGGCACGTAAGGCAGTCCGGCAGTATGCGCTATCTGATGATAAAGCGGCGTGACAGTAGGACAGTAGAGTTTGATAGTAAGAAAGTAGAGGACGGCTTGCCATGGCAGCTTGCGCACTTGTAGGAGCAACCGATTTCAATGCAGAGGATTTTCTTGCGCGTAAAAATGCAGGTCAATTCAAGTTCATCATTGCAGTTGATGCTGGATTTTCGCACTTGGAGAGCATTGGTGTTGTTCCTGATATGGCGGTAGGAGATTTTGATTCTTTGGGTTATGTGCCTCAGTGCAAACGTGTTTCACGTTTTCCGGTAAATAAAGATAAAAGTGACATGGAGCTTGCTATGGAAAAAGCTCTCAACTTTCGCCATCAGGAACTTTATATATATGGCGCGATAGGCGGACGTCTTGATCACACGCTAGCAAATATCCAGTTATTTGCACGTTTTTCAGAACGTGATGCACATGTTACGGCAATTGCCGACACGTTTGCCATGCGTATGCTTACCGGTCCTGACGTTTTTGAGTTGCCACTTCTTGATAAAGGTATTGTTTCAGTTTTCTCCCTGAGTGATTGTGCTCAGGGTGTTATTGAAAGCGGACTTCTGTATTCCCTTGATGATGAGCCACTCACTAATCGAACATCGCGTGGTCTCTCTAATGAATTTATTGGCGAACCTGCTACCATCGCGGTAGAATCCGGCACTCTTCAGATTATCTATCCTCTTGAAGTGTGCTCATAAGCTCCGTCCTTCGGCGAATAAATCCAACCCACCTAATTTAGCAATTCCTGCACCTGCCCCAAGAATAGCTAAATAGGCTTTATTCCACCTCGCAAGGTTTTGTTATCTTCAAGCAATGTCAAAGATTTTTGCTTTTGAATGCATAAACAATTTCCTCGTTAAGTCGAAGCGTTTCCTCCGTGCTATGTGTAGGTCATTCGTATGAATTCAATATCTTATGTCATTCTCCCTTATGTGTTACCTGTTTAAAGTCATTTGTTGAGAAGCGCTGAATTGTTTATTGTGATGAAAAATCTTTTAGTACGGTAAGTCTTATATACATGTCTTCTTCAAGATCATCGGCTATGTAAGGGGCTATAGGAAAATCAATACTGATTTCTGTAGCCGCCTCTTTCAAGGCAGAGACGGCATTTGCTGACAGTGATGCACACATGAACTGCAAAGCCTTGCTTGTGATTTTTAATTCTTTAGCAAATAAGTGGAAGCTGTTCGGGGTTATTTCATCGATACAATTAGTATCTCCAATACACATTGCCATACTTCGATCGAAGTGAGAGAAAAAAGTAGTTGAAACTATATCGTAGGCGGGAGCAAGGGTTGTAAAACTCGCATGGGGGTTGTTGAGAAGAGACAAGTTCTTTAAATGGTTATCGCAATTGCCAACAAGATAATTAAAGCAGGAAAGTGATGCAAAAAATGTCAAATCTGCGAGTGGTTTTGCAGAGTGTTCTGCAATAAATCTGCTCACGTTTGTCGCTGTACTAGGTTGTAATTCTGCATACTTTGAGCCGGGAAGCAGTCCGAGTGCCTGCGTAAAATCTTCTTGATGGAGTCTTACTACTCTGACTTTTTCATCTGTTTTTACAAGGTGTCGATCGAAGCGCTCGCTGCATAATATAGGTGTTGCAAAACTAAGAAGGTTCGTTTTTGCTGTAGGGATTCCACAACGCTCAGCACACTTCATGCAAAGATACTCAATAACATTGAGGTTTGGCAGAGATTCGGTTTTAAGAACGTGAGTGGAAGCTGCTCCGCCAAGAGGCCGCTCCCATCCTTGAGAAAGCGGGAAAGAAGGGTCGTGAAAAAGTCCAACTTTTCCTTGTGTTCCCGCAAGGGAGAGTCGTGAAATGGCATTTGATAGAGTCATGGTGGAATGGTGGGAAAACAAATCGTTCATAGATTGCTTATCTAAGGGAATGTAACCATACTGAGCCTGGTAAGCATCAAGGTTAATAATAACGTCGCCGACGCAATCAAGACCGGATTGAGCTAAGATTTCTAGATAGTCTTCCTCGCGTACACCAAGTTCTTTGGCGAGTGTGCGTCTGGGCTCACCTTCGGGTAAGATTCCTTCAAAATAAGGTCGAAAACTTTCTTCCGAGTATTCTTGAGAGATTAGAGGTGGGGAAAAAGAGAGCGGAGTAGCTTTCGGCGAATTTAAATAGGCTTCATCATAGGAGAAAAGTCTGTTTTTTCGATTAAGACTGCCGACTCGTTCAACAATTCCTGCATTGTCACGATGAATAGGTAGTAAATCGCTCATAAGCTCCGTCCTTCGGCGAACAAGTCCAACCTAAGCATGCGAAGGATGTGGAGTGCTTTTCCTAGTTCAGCACTTTTTTACCATTATCAAGATGTGAGACATACGTAAGGCTGACGCCGCAAAGACCTGCCATTTCTGGCT
>CAYJIM010000118.1:0-2720 GCA_964370215.1 uncultured Oscillospiraceae bacterium | reverse complement strand
AAAACAAGTGACTACCGTTAAAAGTAGCCACTTTAAAATCTCTTATATTTTTTTTGTGTAATGTCTACACAATCAGAATTAAGAGGACTGAAAAGAGAGGACGTACACGGCGATGTCGTTTATATTAAGCGATCCATCAATGTGCATGGTGAAACAACGCAAGGCAAGAATGAAAACGCTGTACGCTCGTTTGTCATGTCAGCACAGGCGAAAGAGGCGCTACACGCTCAAATACGGCTTGATCACAGTTCAGAGTATATTTTCCCTCTGCCGTCTGTCTCTGCCTATAGCAGGCGATGGGAGGCTTACTGCAAGCACAATAAAATCACTGTCATATCACCGTATGAAATGCGCCATACTTTTGTCAGTGTGGTCAAGTCCCTTCCCACCGGTGAACTAAAGGCGATCGTCGGGCACTCCAAAGACATGGACACGTACGGTATTTACAGCCACTTCCTCGAGGGGGAGGACGTAAAAACAGCCGCTAAGATTACTGCACTTTTTGAGCAGATCGAGGCGCTGAAAAAACATGAAATGAATTGAGCAGGTACCCAAAAAAGTACACACTCAATTCATTTAGTACACACTGTGCAATTGTCTCTACAGACAATAAACCCCTACGAAAGACCGTAAAACAAGCACTTTTGACATTGTGACAATACAGGTGAAAAGTAAAAAAATCGGTTCGAATCCGGTTAGCAGCTCCAAAAAAAGCTAGGAAACAAGGCGTTTCCTAGCTTTTTTGTTGTTTTTAGTACAGATAGAACTACTGCATTTGTTTGTTGCCCTTTATTGAACTTAACATCATCGAAAGTATACAATCATGCTAATTTATGATATAATAAAAATATATGAGACACTTTTCGTCTAACTGTAGTTGAACGATGAAAGCGAGGAATGAAAATGAAAAAGTTTATATTATTTGGGTTTCGAAGTCAAAAATGGTATAAAATGATTATAGCACTCTTGTACATAGGGTTTATGATTTTGATGATTGTTGGATCTTTAATCTCATCAGACGAACTAGCTGTTACTTGGCAAGATAAGTTTTTTGACAAGACAAGCAGTATTGTTTTGTGGATTGTAATGTTATCACCATACCTAATAATGTCGAATATTTTCGGGTTGCGAGAGAAACTACCGTTGTATCGCAGTCAGAAAAAAATACCTAAAATATTGGCGTGCATATCAACACTGTTTATAGGATTCGTTGTTTTTGGCTTATTTAATAGCTTTTCAGATAGTTTTCTATCAAATGAATATAAAATAGCAACACAAGAACGGCTCGCACAAGAACGGCTCGCACAAGAACGGCTCGCACAAGAACAGCTCGCACAAGAACAGCTCGCACAAGAACAGCTCGCACAAGAACAGCTCGCACAAGAACAGGTGGAAGAGCAGGAGCGTCAATCCTCTACAGGAAAAAATCAAACGGAACAACCTATACAGGGAA
This sequence comes from uncultured Oscillospiraceae bacterium, assembly GCA_964370215.1. Classification (GTDB taxonomy): domain Bacteria; phylum Bacillota; class Clostridia; order Oscillospirales; family Ruminococcaceae; genus Massiliimalia. Next base: position 1,267 of record CAYJIM010000118.1, on the reverse strand, counting down.
GCGAGGAAGAAGTCGAAGTTCCAGATGAAGATATTGAAGTTGAAGAAGAAACGAATGAGATAATGCAAGAACTAAATAATGATGTTCTCTATGCTGATTTTGTAACAGCTTGTGAACAAATCGGGCTTAATATTGAAGAGATAAGGCGGTTTGAACAGACGGAAGATTGGGCACAGGGCACAAGATTTACATTTTCATATAGCGGAAAAACATTTTATTTATACAACAATGTTGATACGGTTGAGAGCATAAACGCATCTTTGACAGGAGATACAAAGGTTTACGATAGAGGGTATGAGCCTTATCAGATTGACGATTATATTTTTGATTTGGATAAGGTTATGTTTCAAATTTATGCGGAAGATACTGTAAAGGCGGCTTTGAACTATCCGTCTACGGCTGATTTTCACACAATGGATTGGGCTTTTGCACGTGACAGAGATTTGTATTATGTTCAATCTAATGTAACAGCACAAAATGCTTTTGGAGTTAAAGAGGAAATGTCCTTTATTGTTGTGTTTCAAAAAGATATGAATCAAGCTGTTTACATTCAGGTAGGTGGTACGGTTTATGTTAATAACCTACCTGAAAAAACTGAAAGAGCAAAAATTGAGATAGGTCATGATACATCAGTGAATGAAGGGCAAATACATATTACTGACGGTGTTGCGAATGAATATAGTCAAGAGAACATGATAGATGGTGTAGTCTATTACAAATATTATGTTCCAGCAGGTAAGTATTCTGTTTTCGCACAAAGTAAAAATGCTATGATATGGATTGTTAATGCTGATAATCAAGTGGATACTTCAATAACTTTAGCTTACGAGGAAACAGGCGAAATAACCCTACAAGAGGGGCAATTTTTAGAAGTAACAATAGGCACAGAAGTATTGCTAACTAAGATGCAGTAACAGATTACTGCCCTGATAGAAAGGGCTAACGAGAAGGAGTTCAAAACAAATTTTGCGTACAGGCTGCCTAAGATAATAAATAAATGCTACTCGATCCACACGTGGTGATATTAGGTGCAGGGCCGTTATTGCAGAGTGTCCGTTCAACACATCAAAAAGTCCATAGAAATTGGTCTTTCTGTTAGAATAAGGTCGCAATACAAATGCTCACAGATGTAAAAATACAAGAAAAGTACACATTTCGCCCTATAAATGTACACCACTTTGGTGGGGATTGGGCGTATAATGAGGGTACAGCAGCAACCGAGGAAAAAGGAGGGTGTGATCCGTCACAGGGATCTGTGGCAAACCGG
>CAYJIM010000117.1:0-2902 GCA_964370215.1 uncultured Oscillospiraceae bacterium | reverse complement strand
GGGACAATATATGACCCTAGGAATATAGTATAATTTACCTTAATAAAACAAAATTCATTTTTATTGACGGCAGGAATAGCCTGTGGTAGAATAAATACAAGTGAGGTAGATATGAGTGATGAAAAATTTACATGGGTACCATTCTTTGAAGAGGTTCTAGAAAAAATTTGTACTCATTATTCACCTGACGATCTATACCAAGTTTTTAAAATATTCCCAAATAAAGAAGAAAGCTTTGAAGACATAAAAAAAATTGATCCTTTAACATTTATTGGTTGTATAAGTGATGGGAAATTTCTCTATAAGGAAAAATGTAAAATAGTAAAAGAAAAAATGAGTTTGACATCTTCTATACCCGAGGATATGGCTGGCATACCTTCTTTCCCTGTTTCTTCCTACTCCTATTTTAATCAATTAAAGTTTTCTAAAAGCACAAATGAGAAAGACCATGTGTTTGAAGTGTTATGCGATTTTGCAAAGCAAGTTAATTTAAATAAAATCAATGAAAATACATTTAATGAATTATTGACCTTTAATAAAATTGGAGTTAGCAAACTAAGTCAATTTATGTATATGTGTAAGCCGAAGATATTTTTTACTTGTGATAATACAATGCGTTCCTTTCTTAATTGTTCATTGGAGCCTATAAATTATGAAGGATTTTTAGAAATTCAAGAAATTTGTAAAAGTCAAAATCTTACACCATATGAATTATCAGAAAAGGCCTACCTATCAAAAGTTAATAATGAAAAGACTAATAAAAAATTAGAAAAAAAGGATACACAAATGTCAGAAAAAATACCTCGAAACCAAATCCTCTATGGTCCACCAGGAACCGGAAAAACGTATAGTACTAAAAGTTTGCTTGAAAAAATTGTTGGAAATCAGTTAAATACTGCATTAGATGAAAAGTCAAAATTAATTGATATTTTTAATAAATATAGTGTAAAATGGGTGGATTCTATTGCTATTGCCATGCATAGGTCAAATTTAAAAACATTTAGAGTGAATAATATTTTACTTACTGATGAAATGAAAGCCTTTGCTGAAACAAAAAATAATAATGATGTCTATCGGACTATAAGTTCTATTTTACAAACATATACAAATCCAAATAACCAAAATGTTAAATATTCTAGACGGATACCACCCTATATTTTTTCAAAAGACGGAAACTCTGATTGGACGTTAACAGATGAGGGTATTGAATATCTTGAAAATGACCTAGCAAGTGTTTTAGAAAAAATGGAGCAGACAAAGCAAGCCGATATATCAGATTTTTCTAAATTTATTACTTTTCATCAATCCTATTCGTATGAAGAATTTGTAGAGGGTATTCGCCCTTTTATCGATACTCAAGATAGTGAAACCAAAGACTTAAAATATGTTATTCACAATGGGGTTTTTAAGGAACTATGTATTAAAGCTTCAAAAAATCCTGAACAAAACTATGTTCTCATTATCGATGAAATAAACCGTGGTGATATCTCTAAAATTTTTGGAGAGCTTATTACTCTTATCGAACCTGATAAACGAATTGGTGCAGAAAATGAATTGAGAGTCACACTTCCTTATTCTGGTGAAGTTTTTGGTGTGCCAAAAAATCTTTATATAATTGGAACAATGAATACTGCTGACCGCTCTATTGCCTTACTTGATATTGCATTAAGGAGACGATTTGAATTCAAAGAAATGCTACCGAATCCAGACTTTATTGGGGCTGAAGATGTAAAAGGTGTTTCGATTGTAAATGGAATAGACTTACGAAAGGTTTTAGTGGCTTTAAATGAGAGAATAGAGGCCTTGCGTAGCAAGGATTATACAATTGGACATAGTTATTTTATGGGTATTGATAACTATGATGAATTTAGATTTGTTTTTAAAGGGAAAATAATTCCTCTTTTAGAAGAATATTTTTATAATGATTATGAAACAATTGCCAAAGTTTTGAATCAACCAGAAACTATGAGCATCAATGATATTATTCAAAAAAAAGATATTTTAGATAACACAGTGTATTCAATTAATTATAATTATTCTGAAGATGCAATAAAAAGGATTTATGAGTAAATGGCTCAAACAATTTCTGTAGTTGAGTATGCTCGTAAAAATAAAGATTTTTTTACTCACGAAACATACATTCTTTTACAAGAGCTTTGTATGCAAGAAGAGTACAAAGATATAATAAGTTGTTTCAATAACTCCATTCGTTTTGGAAGTTATGCAGGTGTTATTCAACTAAAGAATGGTGTCTTTATTGAAATACTGCCAAAAACTCATGCAGAAAAAGATGAAGATGAGCGAAGTGTATTTATAAAAATGCTAAAAAAATTAAAAAGTACCTATTATAAATCATTTTCAGATATGAATATTTCTACAAGTGATTTTCCAATACTCGAAGTTTTTATTACAATATTTTTAAACGAACTTGATGAACTTATAAAAGTTGGTATAAAAAAGAATTATGTAAAGGTACAAGAAAATTCTGGTTTTGTGCGTGGTAAAATTAAAATAAAAGAGAATATAAAATATAATCACTCTCATAAGGAAAGAGTTTATATAGAATATGGAAAGCTCATAAATAATATTCCTGAAAATATGATTGTAAAAACATGTGTTGAATATTTATATAATAAAACTCAAAAAGCAGAAAGTAAAAAAAGGTTAAATTTTGCACTCGCCTTGTTTGAAGATGTATCTATTACATATAATCCAGAAAATCTATTTAGAAAAATCCATATAAACCGTCTTAATGCTTATTATGAACCGGTGCTGGAAATTGCACGAGTATTTTTACTCGGTAACTCTTTTCTGCCAAGGGCTGGTAGCGATAAAATGATTTCTTTACTTTTCCCTTTGAATAGACTTTTTGAAGATTATGTTTTTAAGCATTTACAAGAAA
>CAYJIM010000116.1:0-2979 GCA_964370215.1 uncultured Oscillospiraceae bacterium | reverse complement strand
ATAATAAGAATTTCTCACGAGAAATCTTAGATCTTATATCTATTCAGGGTGTAGGACATCCAGGTAAGAAAAATATTAATAATCTTAAGTTTAATAAGATTATATTATTATGTGATGCTGATGATGATGGTGGACATATTGTTACACTTGTTCTAGCGTTCTATCATATGTATTATCCTGAATTAATAGAAAGAGGTCATATTTATATAGCTAAACCTCCTATTAAAATGATTAAAACTTCTAAAACCCGATTCTTTGCTACAACGGAAAAAGATTTTGATAATATAATCGAAAAATTAATTTTATCAACATTTAACTTTTATTCGATTAAAAGTAATAAACAATTAAGTGAAGATTTGTTTAGAGTATTTATCAGAAAAACTGTTGGGTATCGTGAATTATTAGATTCATTAGCTATTCCTTTGTGTATTGAACCAGAGTTATTAGAATTTATCGTAGTACATATAGAAGATTTAATGAATGAAAAATATACCATATTTAATAAAAATGATTATACCGTTAATAAAAGAATTATTAATGGTGTTAACACATTCGATTTTGATATAGGGTATAGACACATGTTCTTAACACTTGATATTAATTTTTATGATTCGGTGTATACACCTATAATAACAAAACTTCAAGATATTCATTTATATGGGGTATATATTGAAGGAAAAAACTCAGGTGAAAAATATTATGGTAGTATTTATACGATCACGAGAATAATGAATAGTGTTCTTGGTAATAAAGTTGAAATAAATAGATTTAAAGGATTGGGAGAAATGAATGCGGATCAATTAGGAGAAACATCAATTAATCCTGAAACCCGAAATATTCTTAAAGTGACTATGAATGATAGTGCTAAAGCAGCTAAAGCAGCCGGAGTATTTATGGGGACTTTGGATCCAGATTTAAAGAAACAAGCGTTTTCAGGAGTAGATATCTTTAAAGATGATTAATAATAAGGTCTTAGGACCTTATTATTAATAAAAATACAGGAGGGTAAAAATGTTTAATGATAAAAAAATTCCATTAAAATATAAAATATATACCATATCATTTTTATTATTATGGGGGATATTGTTATATGGTATTAAGTATATAGGTAATTATCCAATATCTTCTTCAGAAAACTATAGTTCTGAAGAGTTGGTTTTATTTTTAACAACATCGTATAAAAATTATTATAATACGGATTCGGAAGATATTAAATTTATTATACGAAATGAAGTTAAAAAACAATATCCCGATCTAGATACTACATCTATGTCAAACGAAAATATCCGTTCATTTTATATATTGTGTATATCAGAATAGTGTAAATCGTTAACATAATAATATAAAGGTGTGTATTATTATGAAAAAAATATTTGCAATTATTATAATTATATGTATAATTAGTATCGGAATGAATATAATACGTCATATTATATACGATGATAATGAATATGTTTCCGGTTTTGAAAAGATTGTTGAAATGTCATATATAGAATACAATCGTTCTGAAACTGATAACGAACGAAATGAAGTTATGAAATATATCGTTACAGTATATCCCGAAGCCGATCCAAATGATATAGAAGATGAATTGTTGAAAACGTTTTATATTATGTGTTTAAATGAAGTTATAAAATAGGAGGAATAAATCCTCCTATTTTTTTTTAAATTATATATTATTATAGTATAAGGAGATAATAACTATGTTATATTTACAAAGTAAAGAAATTGTAGAAAAAAGAGTTGCTGAAAATTTAATATCGATAAGAAAGGTATTATTTATGACCGGTACTGAATTGGGTAAAGAATTTGGAGTTACTAAACAACAAATTTCTCTTCTCGAGAAAAACATATCAAAATTGTCAGGTCCGTTATATAAAACGTATATCTGGACTATGTTAAAATATGTTAAAATTGAAGATAATAAATTCAGACAATTTGTTTTAAATATGTATATGTTTGTACTATTTTATATGAATGATGATATGTATAATGAATATTTGAAATCTATTAATCAATGTTTTCATTCTACTATAGAATGGTATAAACAAATGAAAACGGATGATGTTTTAGAAGCATGTAAATTGATGATTATTAAATCATTTCCAGAAAATTTCTATACAGAAGTATCATCAAATATAGATATTTTCAATTTAAATAATATAATATCTATATTATAAAAAGATTAAAAAAAGAGAATTATTGATTCTCTTTTTTTTATATTAAAAACATTATAATATAATATAATAAGGAGTTTTATAATGAAAATAAGACATATTAATCTTAGATTAGACGATTTAAATGAAATTTTACACGAGATATATTTAGATGAACATTTCAAATATTGGTTCGAAGAAGGAACTTGGAATTACCATAAAATTGAAAATGATCATTTATCCGATAATAAACGGTGGGTAATCGAAGATGATGATGGTGAAATAATAGGATTTACAGGATTTACTATTAATAAAGATACTAATACTGCTAAAAATTTTCATATTATTAATTTCACTAAAATGTTTAATAGAGATGTAACAGACGCATTTATCTTAATATTAGATTGGTTATTCAATAAATATAATATATCTCAATTACAGTTTAATGTGACGATAGGTAATCCGGTAGAACCGTTTTATGATAAATTTGTAAAATCATGTGACGGTATCGTGGTAGGAACATTTCATAAGGAAGTTAGGTTATATACAGGTGAAATTTGTGATCGTAAGTATTACGAAATGACAAAAGAAGGATTTAATAGTTCTATATATAAAAAACGTGCGGATATAATAAGAAAAAAATGGCGTGAAAAATATAAATTTGGACTTACATAAAATATTGATATACAATTAACTAGTTATAAGGAAAAAATATGATAGATATACAAAAACATTTTAAACCAAATGAAGATAAATCGGAAGAAGGTGGAGTATATGCTTCTGGACAAGGTGTATTTGGAGGCGGACAACCACAATATACAGA
>CAYJIM010000115.1:0-3188 GCA_964370215.1 uncultured Oscillospiraceae bacterium | reverse complement strand
CTTTGGGATAATGGTTGGCGATGCATGCGTGCAGCGTTTCGTTTTCGGTAGTAAGATAAGGTGTTGTGGGCCATCTGTTCATCAAACACTGATCGGAAAGATTCATGGATAAAACTATTCAGTATTATGAGAATAACGCACAGAATTTCTATGACTCAACGGTGAGCGTTGATTTTGTCCAGATACAAAATCGATTCACCGCTCTTTTGCCTCAGGGTGGCAGTGTTTTGGACTTTGGCTGCGGTTCCGGAAGAGATACGCTCTTTTTCTTAGAAAAAGGCTTTCAAGTAGAAGCTCTTGACGGTTCCGCTGCACTTTGTGAAAAAGCCAGACAGCTCACGGGTATTCAGATACAACACAGGTGTTTTCAAGATTTGACTGATAGGGAAATTTTCGATGGTATTTGGGCCTGCGCTTCAATTCTTCATGTTAAAAAGACTGGTTTAAAAAGCATTATTATCAAAATGAGAGAAGCATTGAAGCCGAGAGGCATAATATATACTTCTTTCAAGTATGGCTCTTTTGAAGGCGATCGAAACGGACGTCATTTCTCAGATTTTACAGAAGCTTCTTTCAAGAAATTTTTGTCAGACATCGATGGGTTAATCATAGAAGAATTGTGGGTTACGGGTGACGTTAGGCCAGATAGAGAGGGTGAAAAATGGCTCAATCTGATTCTACGCAGCGTCTGAAGCTTCATACTTCTTTAGGAGAATTTAAACTCCGAGAAACTGTTACATACAGCAACGGTGGCTCTAGTTACTTCTATACTTGTGACGAAATTGCTGTGATTGTTGATGAAGATATTTGCAGCTCTGATGGCAATCTTTTTGCTTATTCACAAATCACTAACAAGCAAAATGCGTATGTTTCTCAGTTTTCTTATGTTTATCGTTTTTTAAGAGAAGACTTATCAGAAATCGAGAAGTATTTTGCTGCACAAGCTGACGAAAATGAAGAATGCTTGCCTGTGAAGTCGACAGCCGATCGCGCAAATCTTGCTGAATCTTCTCCTCTTGAACGTTATTTTGAGGAGAAATTTACTCAAGTATATGGTCCTGACAGCATTGATTGTCTTTGGAAAGAGTACGGTATTGTTGACCTAAAGGGATCTGTCCGCTATCTCGACTATGTGGTAAAAACTGATTTTGGAGATGTTGCGGTAGAGGAAAACGGCGTTACTTTTCACCACCCTCAAAACATTGGCAAAGAGGGATATCGCAGTCAGCTGATTAAGCAAAATTCATGTGCTGCGGCAAAAATTAGGCTCTATCGGTTTTCCAGCGAAGATTGTAAATTTGAAGAGCGTTTCGAAGATGATATACGTTCCTACCTGGGGAAGTCTTCAGCAAACTTTAAACCTCGCGGAGTAGCGAAAGAGCGGCCGTTTGTTCTCTATGAGCATCAAGAAGAATTGTTGTCTAAAATTGCCGAGGATCGCAAAAGAGGGGCAGCGAGTTTTTTAGTAGTCTTGCCAACAGCAAGCGGGAAGTCCAAGATAGTAGAAGAAGATATCAGTCGTTTCGGGCAAAACTGCACTCACTTTAAGGCGTTAATTTTGGTTCCCACTAAGCAGACTAAACAAGACTGGGAAAGTAGAGTTAAAACTTCTTTAAGTTGCTATAAAGAGTCAATAGATGTTTGTACTTATGCATTCATGGGTCGTCGTTATCAGCAGTTTGAGCAGGATTATTATGATTATGTGGTTATCGATGAGGCGCATCACGCAGTCGCTCCTGGCCTCAAAAGGACTATTCAGTATTTCAATCCAGCCTTCATTATTGGACTAACGGCAACCGATGAGCGTCCGGATAAGAAAAAGCTCGAAGAAGTGTTTGGAAGCTATCGCGTGGGACTTTCTCTTAAAGAAGCAATGGAGCAAGAGATTATCGCAACCGCAAATGTTTATCGTATTGAAACGAATATAGACTTAAGCCACGTTCGCTTTAATGGGAAAGATTATATTAACGCAGACCTTGAGAAAACCGTCCGCGTTTCGTCGCGCAATCAGCTAATTGCGCAAGTTCTCACTGATTACTTTTGCACTAGTTCCAGCCCTAAGCGTCAGGGTGTTGTTTTTTGCGTAAATATTAGGCATGTTCAAGAAATGGAACGTGTTCTTTTGGATAGCGGAATCAGCGCGCAGTCTTTTCATGGCGGCACCAAAGATCGCGAGGGAATAATGCGACGTTTCAAGGAGGGAAAGATGCAATTTCTTTGCGCTTGTCAGATGATTTCAGAAGGATGGGATTATCCTGATTTGGGAATTCTTGTTATGGCGCGCCCTACGCTTTCCAAAGTGCTCTATCAACAGCAGCTAGGAAGAGGGCTTCGCCGTACCAAAACAAAAACAAACGTGGTTGTTATCGATGTTGTTGACGAGTATGGAACCGCTGCTATGCCCTGTTCAATGCACTCGTTGTTTGCCAATGGTCAGTATGTTCCTTTTGGAAGCATTCTTAAGTCTGATTATGCGCCTGGAGAAATGGTTGAGATAGATGGTTTTTCAGAAAGAATTCTAAAGATTTCTGAAGTGGATATCTTCTCTTTTGCTGAAAAATATGGTGATTATTTGAGTAGCGAACAACTTGCGCGAAAGCTCTTTGAAGGCACTGATACGGTTTTGAGTTGGATTAAGAAAAAACGTATACACCCTACAACCAGCTTTGTGTTTGGAAGCAAGAAACTCCACTTATTTAGTCCGCCGGATGCGGAAAATATTCGCATAGATTTAAACATCAAAGAGCATACCGATGAGACCATCAAAGAAGATTTTTTCAATTTTTTGGAGGAGCGAGATTACTCCATGTCGTACAAAATGCCTTTTCTTATAAGCCTGTTGGACAGCATTGATGCTATTGGTGATGCGAAAATTGATAAGGTGTTAGATAGATATATTGCCTTCTACCAAAATCGAATTGATAGAAAATTGCCCGTTGATCGTGCTGCGTGTCCTTATGCTCAAGATACCTTGGCAAGGAGAGCTTTTATGAAGCAAAGCATGCTCAAAAATCCGTTTGAAAAATTTGAACGTAAGCGATTCCTATACCTTTCTAAAGACCTAGGGGTTTTATCCATGAATCATGCTCTTTTTAGCAGGCTTTCCAAGGCTGATTTAAGTACGATAAGGAATCAGATGGAGGAAGATTTGAGAGTGTATTATCGAAATCTTGAGGACGGCGCAAGCG
>CAYJIM010000114.1:0-3230 GCA_964370215.1 uncultured Oscillospiraceae bacterium | reverse complement strand
TTTTTGAAAAAGAAGGTGAGTGGGTTATGGAAATGCATGACGGCACTTTCATCTATTGGGCAGAAGGCAGGCTGCTACCAGAAGACAAAAAAGATAATTGGGAAGAATATAGAGCACAACGATTTTATCCAAATTACGGAACAGTTCGAGATCCTAGCTCTTATACAGAAGAAGATTTAGAGCGCCTTCGAAATTATACTAGTGCACGTGTTCGTAGTGCACCTAATTTGCCACAAGATACTACTTTACAAAGGTATACGCTTGGAATTGGAAACAGAGAGCAAACCGAGGCAAGTCTTGTAACAGATACCTTGTTTGGCTACACTATACGCGTAAATAAAGAGGCTGCAAAACAACTTGATTCAATAACGCAAGAAGTGACAGAACTTGCAAAAACAGACAGTGAAGTTTTAGCATTTTTAGAAGACATAGGTGATGTAAGTTGTTTTAATTGGCGTGTTATTGCGGGAACTGATAGGTTAAGTAATCACAGTTATGGAATCGCTATTGATATTTTACCAGTAAACTCAGGTAGACATATGATTTACTGGGCGTGGGTTAGAAACACAAATGAAGATTGGATGCTTGTTCCCCAAGAAGACCTTTGGCAACCACCTCAAAAAGTTGTGGACATATTTTATAATCATGGCTTTATGTGGGGCGGAACATGGCCTATGTATGACAATATGCATTTTGAATATCGACCTGAATCAGTGGCACTGGCTAAATATGTAATTATGGATAGTTATTAATAAATAAGTCAATATCTTCTCTCTGAAAATTGAGGGTAAATATACCCTCAATTTTCATTAGGTGTGCACCCGATTATGTTATAAAATAGAGTTGTCACATGGATGAAAAAACGTATTTACAAGTATGATTAGCATCGGTAAAAGCTAAAAATGTATTTGTTCATATCAGTCTCAGAATAGACAACGCGTTAAAAATGTAAGTAGATTCTCTTTATCAATAGTTAGCCCTACAAAATCTTGGCGTGAATTGTTATAGTAATTTTTCTCAATATCAAGTATAATTCTCAAAGATTAAAATATATTTAAGGAAAAAAAATGAAAAAACTTTTAATCACTGTATGTGTTGTTGCTTTGACTGCTTTGACTGTGTTGCTTTTTGCAGGCGGTTCAAATGAGGATGTAAAAAATGAAACGGTAACTGCACGTCTTATTACCGATTCTGTTGGAATAGATGATAATTCTTTTAATGGTGCTGCATGGAGAGGCTTTTTAGATTTTTATGGGGACACTCAAGAAGAACAAAAATACCGTGGCGATTTATACGATGTTGTAGCAATTGCAACGCAAGACCTTTTTGTGCCTAACTTAAAACAAACGGTAGAAAATGGCTACGACCTTGTAATTTCAACTGGCTTTATATTTGCAAATGCAGTTGCAGAAGTTGCAAAAGAATATCCAGAACAAAAATTTATGCTTATTGATGCTACATGGATAAATGAGCCAAATGTTCAAAAATATGTTTTTGCAGAAGAACAAGGCTCTTTTTTGGTTGGTGCACTTGCAGCACTTCAAGCAAAGGCCGACGGAGTTGAAAATCCTATGTTTGGATTTATTGGCGGCGTCCCAGGTTCTGTAATTACAAAGTTTGAGGTGGGCTATATTCAAGGAATAAAGCATGTTCTTCCTGATGCTGAAATTGTTGATTATTATACCAATGATTTTGGATCAGCTCAACTTGCAAAGATTCAAGCAAAAACGTGGTACGATACCGGTGTGTATGCAATATTTTCAGCTGCAGGCCTTGGAGGTTATGGAACCATTTCGCAAGCAAAAGAATATCGCCTAGAGGGAAAAAATGTGTGGGCAATAGGTGTGGACTCTGACCAATACGAAGAAGGTGTATATGGAGATAACCAATCTGCTGTACTAACTTCGATGATAAAAAAGGTTGAAACTGCAGTAGTGATGGCACTTAGCGATGTAGAAAATGAAGTGTTTGAAGCTGGAACAGTACGTTTGGATTTAACAACTGATAGTGTTGGTTACAGTGACAGAAATACAGAAATTCAAGCTGGTGTTATTGAAGAAGTTGAAAACATTAAAGAAGACATTTTGAGCGGAGATATCGTAATTTACAGTACCTATAGAGAAGCCCGTGACGCGGGCGTTGTGCCAGAAGATTTAAATGCGAAAGACGATTAGGTAATTAATGTATACTTGTTTTTTTGCGTGAAATGTCATGATTTTGTCGTGCTACGTTATAGATTTTTAAAATTGCGTAGTATATACTCTGTCAAAACTAATACTGTTAGGGTGGTTGTAACCTACCCAAAAGGAGAAATCATGAAAAAAAATCTAATTGTATGTGCTCTTGTACTCGTAATTGCATTGGCGATTGTTATTCCTGTTTTTGCAGGCGGGAACAAAGAAACTGAAGCAACCGGTCCTGTAATGCCTACAGACCTTCCTGAATTGGAACCTGCTACAGTGTACATGACATCTGACATTACACCGGAAGCAATGATAAAACTTTACGAAGCTTTAGGGCGTGAAGCAGAAGGAAAAGTAGCCGTAAAAATGTCAATTGGGGATGCACCACTTTTTGACCCTGTTGGAACATATAATCTTCATACCCTTAGCCCAGACCTTATTAAGCCATTGATTGACATGGTTGATGGAACAATTGTAGAAGGTAACACAGCCTATGGTGGAAACCGTGGGGGAACAGCCGTTCACTTATACATAGCACAAAAAAATGGATACACTGCAATCGCTGATGTTGATATTCTTGACGAACACGGAGAAATAACTCTTCCTGTTCGCTATGGGCGAAACCTGAAGGAAAACTATGTAGGTGAAAAATTTGATGATTACGACTTTTATGTTGTTCTTTCACATTTTAAAGGACACAACCAAGGTGGTTTTGGTGGAGCAATTAAAAACATATCTATTGGTATTTCATCTCCAGATGGAAAAATTAACCAACACACCGGTGGTAGAAGTACAACTGACTTTTTTATGGCCTTTGCAGACCCCACAATGCGTGACCCTTTTCATGAATCAATGGCAGAAGCAGCCCTTACTGTTACCGACCATTTGGGCGATAACATTCTCTACATAAACGTTCTTAACAATATCTCTGTTGACTGTGACTGTGTCACGAATCCAAAGTCACCTGATATGCATGACATCGGTATTGTAGCATCGTTAGACCCTGTTGCGATAGATCAAGCTTGTGTAGATTTAATTTATGCAGCC
>CAYJIM010000113.1:0-3294 GCA_964370215.1 uncultured Oscillospiraceae bacterium | reverse complement strand
GACATGGCAAGCCTGTCCTTACAGCGCAAATTTTACTCTACAATTCGATTTTGGAATAGCGTTTTTGATTTTCGTCGTCGTTGGATTTTTGGCCACGATCGGCTTTCAACAACTCTTCCATTGTTGGTTCTTTTTTGTATGGTCGCTGTGGACGGCTTTCCGAACGTTCACGGCGGTCAGATCGTTCCCCACGTGGACGGTCGTACTTTTTGTCGCCATAACGCTTGTCGGACGATACAATGATGATGCGGCGGTTGGGTTCTTCCCCTTTGGATTTGGAGGCGACCCCTTCAATTGCCGAAACGGTTGCGTGAATCATGCGACGCTCGTATGGATTCATCGGTTCGAGCATTTGGCTTCTGCCGGTGCGTTTGACCTTTGCTGCTACCTTTTGTGCCAACTCTTTCAAAGACTCTTCACGTTTTGCACGGTAGTTGCCACAATCAAGCGAAATACGGTAGTAATCGCCGTCGGCACGATTGCAAACAAGCGATACAATATATTGAAGGGAATCCAGCGTTTCGCCGTGGCGACCAATCAAGATCCCCAGTTTTTCCCCTTCCAAGGTCAGGACTGCACCGTCGCCATTTTCGGTAACGACGATTTGGACGTCTTTCATTTCCATACCGTCCAAGATGGCACGCAGATAATCCACCGCCGCTTTCAATTTAGCTTCCTGCTGTGGGTTGGAATCGGTCGGTGCTGTGGTGGCCTCTTTTTGGGTACTTTGGTTTACCGTTTCTTTTTTCACTTGTGGTGCCGGTTTGGTCGCCGGTTTTTTTGCGACATTGTCGCTTTTTTCTTTGACGGTGATTTTGACACGGGCATCCGATTTAAAAAGACCAAACAATCCTTTTTTCGGTTGATCCAAAACGGTGATAATGCACTCTTCTTTTGTTTTCCCCAGATGTTGTAGGCCCTGTGCAACCGCCTCTTCTACAGTTTTTGCAATTTTAATTACTTCAACAGCCATGTTGTCCATCCCTTTCTGACAGAGAAATCCCTGCCTTTACACTTATTTTCAATGGAGTATATTGCCTATTCTTCGTCGCCGTATTTTTCTGCCATTTTCTTACGTGCCAAAGCAATGCGTTGTGCCGCTGTCATACTGTCTTTTTCCGGCACTTCACCATCTTCCACTTCGGTCATTTCAGCCGGTACAGTAGTACCGTCTTTTTGTGCCTGTTGTTCTCTTGCTTGACGGAGTGCTTGTTGGTAAGCCGATGGTTTTTTCTTTTTCTTGGTTTTTTGCTCTTTTTCGACGAGGACTTTCATCTTCGCCGGAGAGTAGATGGTGTACAATACGATGGATTGTACAAAGGACAAAATGTTCCCGACGATCCAGTACATCCCAACACCGGATGGCAGGCTAAACCCGATCCATACCGAGAAGATCGGCATGATGTACATCATCCCTTTCATCATACCGGCGTTCGGTCCTTCCATCATGGTGCCGTTTTTCTTTTGCTGACGCATCGAGAAGATGGTCACACCCAAAGAGGTCAAACCGGACAGAATTGGAATGAGAATGAGGGGGAAGGCGAAATCGGGATTTTGCCCCAAATTGATACCAAGGAAAGAAAGATCAAAGGATTTGATCAAATCCAACTGTGCAGTGGAGAAAATGTCGTTGAACAAGGTGGTGTCAAGCAATGCTCCTTCATGCAGCTGATTGCCTTGAATGGTGTTGGTGATGAACAGTTCCGGGCTTGTGGTGGTGATCCCCATCCCCTTCAAAATTTCATTTGCTTCATTGACAAGATCGGTCGGAATCTGCAACAGATGTTTGAGCGGATTGTAAACGACGTCGACAATCCCAAACAGGATCAGCATTTGAATGAGCATGGGCAAACAGCTTGCCATCGGGTTGTAACCCTCTTCCTCATACAATTTCATCAGTTCCTGTTGGTAACGCTGCTTGTCTTTGCCGTATTTTTTTTCCAACGCCTTTTGTTTTGGCTGCATCAGCCCCATGCGTGCCTGACTTTTTTGCTGACGCACGTTCAACGGGAAGAGTGCCAAACGAATGATGAAGGTGAACAGGATCAACGCGATCCCGTAGTTTGCGATCAGATCATAAAGAAATTTCATGATCCAACCCAGTGGTGTACCTAAAAAGCCCATAATGTTATTTCTCCTTTTTAAAAGCGTAACCGCTTTGATTTACTATTTTCGTATCTCGTATCCTTGAGGAAGGTTGTCATTTTTGCGATACCGTGCGCCAAAGGGAACCAGTAAAAACTTGTCCGGCACATCGTCCAAACCACCCAAATTCCAAGGATTACAGCGAAGGATGCGCCATCCGGTCAAAATCATGCCTTTAATGGCACCATGCTTTTGAAAGGATTCAATGCTGTATCTGGAACAAGATGGATAAAAGCGACAGCTACTGCCCCCTTTGATGGGAGACAAGACGATTTGATAAAAGCGCACCAATGCAATGAATAGGTGTTTCATTACAATTCCCTCTTACTGTTCTTTGGTTGGTTTTTTCATCGGTTTTTTGGGTGTGTTTTTTTGCTGTAGCAATTGTTTGATCTGTTTTTGCATCACTTCTTTGATCTGATTGCTGTTTGAAAGCGACGTCCCTGCTCTTGCCACAAAGACAAGGTCTGCCCCGATTGCCGGTAAGGACGGTTGCAGCTCTAAAAAAGCGGCACGAATGATCCGTCTTGCACGATTGCGCAGGACCGCATTCCCCACTTTTTTGCCGGTGGTAATGCCCACACGTATGTGACTTCCCCGCATGGGAAAAAGATAAGTAATCAATAAGGGATGTGCTTTGTATTTGCCCCGATAATAGGCCCGTTTGAATTCTTTATTGAGTTTTAGTGAGTGGATGTTTCTCATAATACTCCTATATTTTCCAACAAAAAAACCACAAAACAGCACTGAAAAAAACTTCAGTGTTTTCGTGGTTATCCGTGGTTATGAAAGATTTTCTTTTTTGTAAAAGAAAAGGAATAGGCCGTGGCGAACTGTCACAGCCTACTTCACTTCGTGACTTAGTGTGTCAATTGTTTTCTACCTTTTGCACGGCGACGAGCCAATACTTTTCTACCGCTAGAAGTAGACATTCTTTTTCTAAAGCCATGCTCTTTTTTTCTGTGCAATTTTTTAGGTTGGTAAGTTCTTTTCATTGATAATTCCCTCCTTCAAGCCGGTTTTATTTTCTCATCGCAATGCCTTGATTGCGAATGCAAAAATGATTCTTACTCTTCGAGAGTATATTATAACGGATACCCCTCATTTTGTCAAGTGTTTTTTTATGCGTGGCACGCACGGGCATTTCCG
>CAYJIM010000112.1:0-3340 GCA_964370215.1 uncultured Oscillospiraceae bacterium | reverse complement strand
ACGATGCCGGTGTAGCTTTGGATGATTTTGACGACCTTTGTCGAGACGTTTTCGTCGGTATAGTTTGGCACGGGGATGCCATAATCACCGTTGTCATTCATCATGACCGCAGTGTCCACCGCCTGCAATACCTGCTCGGTGGTAATGCCTGCCAGCACAAAGTTTCCCTTGTCAAGCGCTTCAGGACGCTCGGTTGAGGTACGGATGCAGACCGCCGGGAAGGGAGTGTCCACCGACAAAAAGAAACTGCTCTCTTCCGGCAGCGTCCCACTGTCCGACACCACCGCATAGGCATTCATTTGTAGGTGGTTGTAGTCATGAAACCCGAGCGGTTTGTTTTGCAATACACGGGGATCAAATTGGAACCCACGTTTTTTGATGTAATTTGCCGAGCGTGGATGGCAGGAATAGAGAATCGGCATATCATACTTTTCCGCCATCGCATTGACCGCATTCATGAGGTGGAAGAAATTTTCTTCGGTGTCGATATTTTCCTCACGGTGTGCCGACAGCAAAATGTACTTGCCTTTTTCCAGTCCCAAAGTGGTCAAAATATCCGACGCTTTGATGCTTTCTAGATTGTCTCGCAGTACCTCTGCCATCGGGGAGCCGGTCACATAGGTGCGCTCCTTTGCCGTCCCCTCCCAGTTGAGGTAGCGTCTGGCGTGCTCCGAATAGCAGAGATTGACGTCTGCAATATGGTCGACGATACGGCGGTTGGTTTCCTCCGGCAGGCACTCGTCAAAACAGCGGTTGCCCGCTTCCATATGAAAAATCGGAATGTGCAGCCGCTTTGCCGCAATGGCGGACAGACAGGAGTTGGTGTCCCCCAAGATCAAGAGGGCGTCCGGCTGTTGCTCAGTCAGCAATTTGTAGGATTTTGCGATGATATTGCCGATCGTTTCACCAAGATCCGCCCCGACCGCATCGAGGTAAAAGTCAGGTGCACGCAGCCCCAAATCATCAAAAAACACCTGGTTGAGCTCATAGTCATAGTTTTGACCGGTGTGTACCAGAATTTGATCAAAATAGGTATCACACTTTTTGATGGTAGCAGACAGCCGAATGATCTCCGGTCTGGTGCCAATGATGGTCATCAATTTCAGTTTAGCCATTGTTTTTCTCCATTCTATCGCAGGGTGGCAGTTATTCCCCTTCCTCCACCATCGCAAAATAGGTGTCCGGATTTTGTGGGTCAAAGCATTCGTTGCACCACATAAAGGTAATCAAATCGGTGTCACCCTTGTTGATGATGTTGTGGGTGTAACCGGTTGGAATGTCCACCACTTCCAGCTTTTCTCCGCTGACATGATAATCCAGCACCTCGTCGGTGCCGATTTTTCGAAATTGGATGAGCGCCTCGCCCGATACCACCACAAACTTTTCATTTTTGGTGTTGTGCCAGTGGTTGCCCTTTAGGATGTGCGGTTTTGAAATATTGACAGAAAATTGTCCCCGTTCCGCCGTGCGAATGATTTCAGTAAAGGATCCTCTGTCATCGACGTTCATTTTGAGCGGATAGGAAAAGCCGTCGGTCGGCAGATAACTCAAATAGGTGCTGTAGAGTGCTTTTTCAAAGGCGCTCGAAAAGTTTGGCACCGACAGGGTGGTGCGACTTTCTTTGAAGGCATATAATAAGTCGACAATTTCCCCCAACCGCACCTTGTGCACCGTCGGGACAAAGCAAAATCCGTCTTCTACATGCTCGTCACCGGTGAGTGCCGCAATGAATTCATTCACAACATCGTCGATGTACACCAACTGCATGTTGACCGTCGGATCATTGACGGTGATCTCTTTGCCACTTGCAATGTTGTTGCAAAAGGTTGCCACCGCACTGTTGTAGTTGGGACGACACCATTTGCCAAACACATTGGGCAAACGGTACACCAACACCTTTGCGCCGGTTTCTTTGCTGTAGGAAAAGAGTAGATCCTCCCCAGCTTTCTTGCTGCGCCCATAAGGGTTGTCCAGTGCCGCTTGAATGGAGGAGGTGATGAGCACAGGAGCGGGGTTTTTGTGTGCTTTCAAGGCGTTCAACAGGGTTGAAGTAAACCCGAAGTTGCCATCCATAAACTCCGCTTCTGTTTCGGGTCGATTGACCCCTGCCAGATGCAGGACAAAGTCACAGTCCTTGGTATAGCGGTCGAGGAGGGCAGGATCGGTATCGAGGTCATAGCAAAATAGCGTCAGGTCGGAGGTCAATTTGTAGTTGCCGGCTTTTTTGTCTCGAATGCTCTCAAGCTGTGCGACCAAATTTTTGCCGACAAAGCCTGCCGCTCCGGTGATTAAAATTTTCATCCCAATACTCCTATTTTCTCAATTCTTCTTGAATGTACGAAAGGGTCAACAGTTTTTGTTTGACCTCTTCTACCGTCATCAAGTCGGTGTTGTTGGAGTTGAATTCGGTGAGGGTGTTGCGCTCTACATCACCATCTTTGAAGTACTTGTTGTAGTTTAAGTCACGCTTGTCACAAGGGACACGGTAAAAGTCGCCCAAGTCCAAGGCGTTTGCACATTCTTCGTTGGTGAGGAGCGTTTCATACAGCTTTTCGCCGTGGCGAATACCGATGATTTTGATGTCTTGTTTGCTGTCAAACAGTTCACTCACCGCTTTTGCCAACACCTCAATGGTGCAAGCAGGTGCCTTTTGCACCATGATGTCGCCGGTACTGCCGTGTGCAAAGGCAAACAACACCAAGTCCACCGCTTCTTCCAACGTCATGACAAAGCGGGTCATCGACGGTTCGGTGATGGTGATGGGCTTGCCTGCACGAATCTGCTCGATCCAAAGGGGCACGACCGACCCACGGGAGCAAAGCACGTTACCGTAACGGGTACAACAAATCTTTGTCTGCTCTTCGGCAATGGTGCGCGATTTTGCAACCACCACCTTTTCCATCATTGCTTTGGAGGTACCCATGGCGTTCACGGGGTACGCCGCCTTGTCAGTCGACAGACAGATGACATTTTTTACCCCGTGTTGGATGGCGGAGGTCAGCACATTTTCAGTGCCGATGACGTTGGTTTTCACCGCCTCAATGGGGAAAAACTCACAGGAAGGCACCTGTTTGAGTGCCGCCGCATGAAAGACATAGTCCACCCCATACATCGCATTGTTGATAGAGCTCAAATCCCTGACATCCCCGATGTAGAATTTGATTTTGTCCGCCACTTCCGGCATTTTTTGGGAGAATTCATGACGCATGTCATCCTGCTTTTTCTCATCACGCGAGAAAATGCGAATCTCCCCTATATCGGTTTTCAAAAACCCGTTGAGCACCGCATTGCCAAAAGACCCGGTCCCCCCGGTGATCAATAACGTCTTTCCTTGAAACAT
>CAYJIM010000111.1:0-3375 GCA_964370215.1 uncultured Oscillospiraceae bacterium | reverse complement strand
AGCGACCTCGTACAAGCCAAAATTGACGAGGGGGTTGAGGTGTTGTTGTCCAAAACAGGGAGAGACTTGTATGCCGCTTATATGTGGATTGCAAAAAATCTGACTTATGTGACGATGAATACCCATCCAGCAGTGCCGGCAGGTTACACCAGAGAACAGCTGTATGCCATCAATGGATTTGAGACCTTTAGCGGCAACTGTTTTGTGTATGCGTCGATGTTTACACAGGTTGCACGTGAACTCGGTTTTGAGGCACGCTATGTAGAAGGTCGTGTGACCTCCATCTCAGGTGGATTGACTCGTCATGGATGGACGGAAGTAAAAGTGGACGGTGCATGGTATATCTGTGACCCGAACATTCAACGCAGACTGACCGTGAGCGTATACATGCAGCCGATCAACAACCCAAGATTGGTCTATGTGCGAGATTAATCTGCCCGACTTGTGAGGAAAACACAACCTTACAGAAAATCAAATGAGTACAACCGCCATCTTTTCGTACAGAGAGGATGGCGGTTGTTTTTTTGTGTCACATTTACGAAAAATGGAAAGAAGGCACAAAAATCTTGCCAAAGGGCAACGGCAGGGTCGCAAGATCGCTTGTATTTCTCTCAGATTTGTGCTATAGTAGGAACAGTGATTTTACACATTAGACTGATGGTGCTTTAAAGGACGCAAGTATCAGTCGAGAGGCGCACAAAGGAAGGACGTATTGTATGGAACTCAGTTTGATCCTGCTACAACAAATCATTGTCATGCTGTCAGTCTTGGGGGTTGGCGTGATCTGCTTTAAGAAAAAGCTCATCACCGACAAAAGCAAGCAGGATCTGTCCTCGCTTCTGTTGATGGTAGTCAACCCCATCACCATTTTACTGTCTTATCAACGAGAATTTGAAGAGGCACTGTTTCAAAACCTTATGATCTCCTTTGGTCTGGCGGTCGGCACCTTTTTACTGGTCATTGGACTGAGTTATCTGCTGATTCGCCCGACGAGCAGACGACATATTGTGGAGCGCTTTTCCCTCTGTTACTCTAACTGTGGCTACTTTGGCATTCCTGTTATTAGCAGTGTGTTCGGCGGAGAAGGGGTATTTTACCTCTCGGCATACATGGCAATATTCCAACTATTTGCTTGGACACATGGGTTTTTATTGATGCGAGGCAAAACGGAAACACAGGTACCGTGGAATATCATGGTGAGAAATTTTCTCTCCCCTGCCATGCTTGCTCCGCTCATCGGGCTTGTGTTGTTTTTGTTGCAGTGGACATTGCCGGACATTGTCACCGATGCGGCGAACAGTCTGTCGGCGATGAACACCCCACTGGCCATGCTCATTGCAGGTTTGACGTTGGCACAGAGCAACCTCAAAAAGGTGTTTTTGTCTCTTCGTGTCTACTATATGGCATTTTTAAAACTGATTTTGTTGCCGGTCGTAGCGTTGCTATTCCTTTGGCCATTGGGCTTGGACCCCATGGTGTCGACGGTCGCGGTATTGGTCGTTGGCTGTCCAAGTGCCGTTTTGGCAGTGCTCTTTTCGGTACGGTTTGATCAAGATGCGGTGTATGCCTCGGAGGTGTTTACCGCAACGACCATTCTCTGTGCGGCAACGCTACCAATCATTTTCTATGCTTGTCAATTATTGTTATCATAATATGCGATCTGAACTATGACGACGTCACCACGTGTGACAGAATGGAGTGTGCGACATGCAGCTATCAACACAACAATGGGAAAAACTATCGGCACAATTGACTCGTTTGGCAAAAGTGGACGGAGGGTTTTATCAGAAAAAATTTGCTGATTTTTTACCTCAAAACATTCGTACCCAAGCGGATTTTGAATCCCTTCCCTTTACCGATAAGGATGAACTCAGACAGGGTTATCCGTTAGGCCTTCAAGCGGTACCGGAGGAAGAGGTTATTCGCATTCACTCCTCGTCGGGTACAACAGGTACCCCTATTATTATTCCGTACACCAAAAAGGATGTCGATGACTGGACGGAGATGTTTGCTAGAAGTTATGAGATGGCAGGGATCGGCAAGTTGGATCGCATTCACATCACCCCGGGGTATGGTTTGTGGACAGCAGGGATCGGCTTTCAACTGGGCGCTGAGAAATTGGGTGCCATGGCAGTGCCAATGGGACCCGGCAACACCGAAAAGCAGTTGCAGATGATGCAGGATCTGCGCTCGACGGTACTGTGTTCTACCTCCTCCTATGCATTGTTGCTGACCGAGGAGATTGAAAAACGCGGCATCAGTGATCGGATTCATCTGCGAAAAGGGGTGATCGGGTCGGAGCGTTGGGGAGAAAAAATGCGCCGTCGCATCGCCAAAACCCTCAATGTGGCGCTGTATGATATTTATGGCCTGACTGAAATTTACGGGCCGGGGATCGGTATTAGCTGCGAATACGAATGTGGCATTCACTACTGGGACGATTATCTGTACTTTGAAATCATCGATCCGAAAACGGGTGAAGTCCTGCCGGACGGTGAGGTGGGGGAACTTGTCATCACCACCCTTTGTAAAGAGGGGGCACCGCTCATTCGTTACCGCACCCACGACCTGACACGTATCCTGTCGGGGCGCTGTGCTTGTGGCTCAACCTTCCCTCGCATTGACACCCTGATCGGGCGCAGTGACGATATGGTGAAGGTCAAAGGGGTCAACATCTATCCGGGGCAGGTGGAGGATCTGTTGCGTGATGTTCATGGGGTATCCAGTGAATATCAAGTGATGATCGATCATCTGAACGGGAAAGATCTCATGACGTTGTTTTTTGAAACGGAAGAGGGCGTCAATGGCTATCAAGTGGAGGAAACGGTGCGCCGTCTCTTCAAAGAACGGGTCGGATTGTTGATTCAACCAAAGGCAGTTAGGTTGGGCGAATTGCCACGCAGTGAGAAAAAGTCTACCCGTATTTTTGACAACCGTTATTAGCGTGTAGCACGCGCAGGCGATTCCGACAAAAGATTTGCGATCACAAAAAGTTTGCCGCGCGGGTCATACAGTAGGCGGACAGCGTCCGCGGGCATTGCGGGCGATTCGTGAATCGCCCCTACGGCACAATGGAAAGTTTGCTCTGTCTTCCCAAAAGTTTTGTCCACTTTTTCAAAAGTGGCAGGGTGTGGGACGGCGTCCCGCGGTCTTGCATGTGTCAAAGAGTATTCAGAGGGTGAATTTCAAAACAATCCGGTGAATTGTTTTGAAAGAGGGAGATTTTACGATAAAAAATCTCCATGTGGGCGGTAGATGTCGGCATTTCGGCACGCATACAATGCGTGCCCTACCAAACATTATCCGATACCGTAGGGTGTGCATTGTATGCACACCGCCATTCATCGCACAATGAAAATGGGGTTGGAACGGCGG
>CAYJIM010000110.1:0-3509 GCA_964370215.1 uncultured Oscillospiraceae bacterium | reverse complement strand
CTGGGGAGCGCCGTTATCGTGCTTGTCGCATGATTGGACTGACCGAAGTGCCGGCAATGATTCGAGAGTTTTCTGACGTGGAAACAATGGAAGTTGCACTCATTGAAAACCTACAGCGTGAGGATCTCAATCCGATTGAAGAGGCACTTGGTTACCGTGAATTGATTGATGTTTACCATATGACGCAGGAAGAAGTGGCAAAACGGGTGGGGAAATCCAGACCGGTTATTGCAAATGCGCTTCGACTGCTGAATTTGCCGGAGGAAATCCGTACACAGTTGCGTTTGGGTGCCATTACAGTGGGGCATGCCAGAGCATTGCTCGGGTTTGGGGACGATCAAAAGGCACTTTCCACGATGGAAAAGGTAATGAATAACGGACTGACGGTGCGTGATGTTGAAAAAATGGTTTCGGCGAGCAAGGAACCTCAAGTGGAATTGTCCAACACAACAAATGATTTTACACGCAACAGCTTTTACAGTGAAGTGGAATTGGCACTTTCCGAAGAGCTCGGCAGAACGGTCACCGTCACTGCCGGTAAGAAAAAAGGCATCTTGAGCATTGAATTTTACGGACAAGAGGATTTGCAGGCACTCGTAAAGCGTGTAACCGACGCATTTGTCGATTAACAAAGGGATAAGGGAGAAAATATTATGTTAGAAATGAAATTTATCAGAGAAAATCCGGAGATCGTAAAGGAAAATATAAAAAAGAAATTCCAAGAGGATAAATTGCCGCTCGTTGACAAAGTCATCGAGTTGGACAGCCTTTACCGTGGAGCAAAAACCCGTGCAGACGAACTACGCAGTCAGCGTAACAAAATCAGCAAGCAAATTGGTGGTTTGATGGCGCAAGGCAAAAAAGAGGAAGCGGAAGCGACCAAGGCACAGGTGGCTGAAATTGCGACAGAATTGGCGCAGGTTGAGCAGGATGAAGTGAAATACGAAGCAGAAATGAAGGAATGCCTGCTCGTCATCCCGAATATCATTGACGATTCGGTGCCGATTGGCAAGGACGACAGCGAAAATGTAGAGGTTGCCAGAATTGGTGAACCGATTGTGCCGGACTTTGAAGTGCCCTATCATGTTGAAATCATGGAAAAATTGAACGGAATTGACCTCGATAGTGCCAGAAAAACGAGCGGGAACGGCTTTTACTACCTCATGGGGGACATTGCACGTCTGCACTCGGCGATTCTTTCCTATGCACGCGACTTTATGATTGATCGCGGCTTTACCTACTGCATTCCACCGTACATGATTCGTAGCAACGTCGTGACCGGTGTTATGAGCTTTGCAGAGATGGAAAATATGATGTATAAGATCGAAGGGGAGGATCTTTACCTGATCGGGACAAGTGAGCACTCGATGATTGGGAAATTCATCGATACCATGTTGGATCCTGCAACATTGCCACAACGTTTTACCAGTTATTCCCCTTGCTTTAGAAAAGAAGTGGGCGCACACGGCATTGAAGAACGTGGGGTGTACCGCATTCATCAATTTGAAAAGCAGGAAATGATCGTCGTTTGTGAGCCGGAAGAAAGCATGGATTGGTTTGAAAAACTCTATCAAAATTCGGTAGATTTCTTCCGTTCGCTCGATATTCCGGTGAGAACTTTGGAATGTTGCTCGGGCGACCTTGCGGACCTGAAGGTCAAGAGTATCGATGTTGAGGCGTGGAGTCCGAGACAGCAGAAATACTTTGAAGTGGGGAGTTGCTCCAACCTTGGCGATGCGCAGGCACGCCGTTTGGGCATTCGTGTGCGCAGTAAGGAAAAAGGGAACTACTTTGCGCACACCCTCAACAACACTGTTGTGGCGCCCCCTCGCATGCTGATCGCCTTTTTGGAAAATAATCTCAATGAGGACGGTAGTGTGAACATTCCGGAAGCACTTCGCCCATACATGGGATTCCACGATAAAATCGGGGGATAGGAAGAGATTATGCGGAGAAAAGATCGTGAAGTGACGGATATTGCCGTCATGCAGGACTGGATGGAAGAGTTTGAGGTCTGCCGTCTAGGATTGGTCGATGGCGATCTTCCTTATATTGTGCCGATGAATTTCGGTGCAATGTGGAAGGATCAGCGCTTGGTGGTGTACCTGCACTGTGCGGCGATCGGCTATAAGCTGGATTTGCTGGCGAAAAACCCGAAAGTCTGTGTCGAGTGGGATGGCCATCATCAATTGTTGAAAAGTCCTGAAGATCCGAGTGAGTGTACCTATGCCTATCGTTCTTTGATTGGACGAGGAACTGCGGAATTAGTTGAGGAAAATGAGGATAAATTGGTTGGTATTGGTGCGATTATGCGACAATATTATAAAAGGGAAGTTGTCCACAATTATCCTGAAGGATTGTTGAAAAGAACAGCGATTATTCGTGTAACCGTCGATGAACTGACCGCAAAGGAACACAGCCGATAACATCGGCGGGTATTGCGGTCATCGCCCAATGAGAACGAGATCAAACGCCAACGTTTTAATCAACTTTTTTCAAAAAGTTGCAGGGTGTGGGACAGCGGCCCACGGTCTTGAATGCGTCAAAGAGTATTAAGAGGGTGAATTTCAAAACAATCCGGTGGATTGTTTTGAAAGAGGGAGATTTTACGATAAAAAATCTCCCTGTGCGTAGCACGCACGGGCATTTCCGGCGGGTGAAACCCGCAGTTTTTTCCGACCGAGCATCCATATCACGAAAAGCCCGTCCACGACGTGGAATGGTGGGATAGAACCGGCTGGCTGTAGGGCGGATTACATATCCGCCCTACAGCCAGTGCTAAACAAAAATGGGCGAAAACCGTAGGAGGACAGAGCAGAGCCCTGTCCCTACAAAAACAGATCCCCCACCAACGGCACCATTAAAAGCAACGACCAAAAAGCAAAAAGAAGGAATGTTTCACACGAAACATTCCTTCTTTTTATGTGGAAATATTTTACATTTGCGGGTTTTTGTTGCGTTGGGCTTGGATGTAGGCGTGAAATCCTTCGACGCCGCCTTCTTCCAGTGCACGCTGTAATGGAGCGGAGACGCCGGCGATGATCTGAAACTCTTCCGCAAAGGTGGATTGTAGCATGGCGTAAAGGTGTTCCACCTGCACGGGGGTGTCGAACAAAAATTCCATGCGGTTGCCCTCTTTGTCGTACATGGTGAGCTTGCCTAAGTCCTGATGCACAGCGCCAAGCATTCCTTTTTGTGCCTCTCTACCGGGGAACATCCATAGTACGTGCGCCATCGAGACGACACGTTTGTCAAAAAATCCTCGTTGGTAAAAGAAGAACCGGTCGCCGATGGCACAGGATTCCTGACGAATCGCCTCACGGTAGTCCTCCATGACTTCGCTGACATCAAAATCCTCTGCGGTGAAATTTAAAAAGGTTTTTTCATTGAACTTTGCCATATAGATCCTCATTTCTCCGGAGTACTCCGGTTGTTGTTATCGTTTGTTTTATATTAGCTTCGCTACTATAAATGTAATTTCAAATGGCTTACGGCTCGCCTCTATGAGG
>CAYJIM010000109.1:0-3829 GCA_964370215.1 uncultured Oscillospiraceae bacterium | reverse complement strand
GTATTTTTGGCTCTTTAACTTCTACATTGCTACCGTGGTACAGTTCCATTATTTTTGTGTCTCCTGTGAGAGTATACTTTTATTATAGCATAAGACGCACGTTTTGTGGAGGGTTTTATTTAGGAGGGGGTATTTGTTTTTTTTGAAATTAACAAAGATTTGGGAACTCTTTTAAAAATAAAAACTCCGAAAACATAAGTTAATAAAATTAGGCTATATATTACAACAAATACACCATCACCTACTTGCTTACTATAATGTAATTCTAGTACACTTAAACCTAGCATCCAAATAACATAGAGTCCATATGAAATTATAAGTATTTTGTATAAAATTGGCATACCACTATAGACATTTAGAAAGCGTACTGGTTTAATTTTCACACCCTTCATTTCCCATTCAATTTTTTTAAGCGGTGCTGTGTGAAACAATTCTATGAAAATACCATCGTTTGTATTCAAAAAATCAAAAATAATATTAAAAGATTTTTCTTTTATCTTATGCATTTTTATTTCACATGCCTTACCAGAAATGCCAAGTACTTTTGTATCTAATATTTTTCCTGTATTTTGAGTACTGATTTGTAAAGGAAATTTAGTAGGAATTAATTTCTTTTTTAATACTTTATCCCCACAATTCCAAATCCTAATCACTGACCTGTAGATTTTATCTACAGCCTCCTCATTATAGAAAACTTTTGTATTTTCAGGAAGTTTCATTTTTTTATTCGAATATTTTAGGTGAGTACTCTGATGAATATATAATGCTTTCTGATTTTTAAAATACTTTCCATAAATAATGGGAATAAAAGGAGCAGCGATAGAAATGATAGTCGTTATAATCATTTCTTTGTGAGTATTTAATAGATCGAATATCTTATTCATAACCTTCCTCGAAAATAATTATTCACTTAAGTATTTTTATAGTATAGAATATCTTTATCAAAAAGTCTTAGAAAAATAAGATTTTAGTTTACTACCCCTATTTAACAATAAATCAACTACAAAGATACAATTATTTTGTCACATTCTTTAATAACATACTGAGGTAGCATATCAAACTTAGATGGTGCTAATTGATAGATAAAGTCATTTTCAACATGATAGCTCTCATTAATAAATTTCTGTATTACAGCATTGTTATTTTGTAACCCTATTAATCTAAAAATCTGCAATTTTTCATATCCATTACTTGATGTATTATATAGATTTACTAGATTTTCTCTGTTATTTATTTTCTTTAATATTTCTGAATAACTGAACTCTGGTATTTTTTTTTCTATTTCCATAACCCCTAAGTCAAAATCACAAGTTTCCATAATCCCTGATTCATTCCGACTGTCAGTAAGTTTATCCGTATCTCTCTTATGAAGCAGATTAGACAAAACTTGATAAACGTTCCCTTTATTTTCAGTAATTTCATAATTGCGTCGCATATATATAAGTTTTATGATTTCATTCAAGGGTGAATTTAAGACATCCTCACAAATTTCAAAAAAAGTCTGAATATCATCACGAATAATATTTTTTTCAATGACTTTTCCATTATCTAACTTAAGAAAGGAAGCATTAACCTTATTTTTATATCTTCTTGACAAAGAACTAATTGTATCTATGATTGGCTCAACATCGTGTGTCAGCATAATTACAGTTTTATTTTTTAAACAATTATCATCACTACCAAACAGCATCTCAATAATTGCATATTTTTTATTCTTATCAAAAGAGGAAATAGGGTCATCTAAAATTACCAAACCTGTTTTTTTTGATATACATTCATACATAAAAAGGACTAACGCAAAAGCATTGCGCTCACCAAAACTAAGATGTTGATTTCCTCCTTTTATATGCTCATCACAGTCTATGTGCTTTAATTTTAGTTGCGATTTATCATCTACTCCCAAAATTTCCACTTTATATTTATAACCAGCATATAATAAAAAATTATTGATTTCAGTTTGACGGTCTTTGATAATCTTTTTCATCCTCTGTCTTTGCTGATTAATATGTCCCTGAAGCTCTCCTGCCTTCATAATCATCATATCAATTTTTTCATTAATAGGAGAGATTGATTTTTGAGTTTTGATAGAATTTAATTTATCAAAAAAGTCCAATTTCAGTTTATAATCATTCAAGGCTTCCTTTACATTTTCATCTTCTTTAAACTGGAAACCTGAAAGTGCCTTAAGCTTTTCCAATGTATCAACAAAATTATCAATTTGCGTTTTTATTGCTCTTAAAAATTCTTCATGTTTTTTCTCTAATCCGGATTTTAAATTTATCAGTGTCTTTATTTCTTCTTTTGTTGAATCAGAAAAATAATCACCTAGTTTTTCAAACACATTTATTATTGCTACTAAGTTTTTTATTGTCGCTTTATCATATTCTTTACTAACTTTTTCGACCAATTCTTTTCTAGACTCATCCATAAGAGAAGTACAAAAGGGACAATTATCAGAAATGCCAGAAAAATTTACACCTCCTGTTTGCCACTCTATCCAGCGGACATTATTTTCATTTTGTATAAAAGGTTGATAGACTTCAAGTCCTTTAGGGATATATTGGATTTTATTACCTCCAGATAAGCCTTTCATACCAGTTGAAGCCTTTGAAATACCAGATTGTGTCAATTTGAAGGCTCCTCCCAGTTCTTTTAATGCTGTAATAAAATTATCTAGTTCTTCATTGTTTAAAAAAAGACTTTTTATTTCTGCTACAAGAGTTTCAATTTTTTTTTCATTTTCTATATAGTTTTCTGTTCTTATAAAAATATCAAAACTATTACTTATCAATTCATCTTCCTTAAAAACAAATTGACTTAAGTATTCTTCATTAAAACATAATATAGTTTCTGAGTCTAATATTCCAGAGATACTAGGTTTTATGTTTTTTGGATTATTTAAGCGATATTTAAAAGGTAATAATCTCAGCATCTCGTCTTCTTTTGTAGATCCTAGAATAGCTTTTGCTATAGTACTTTTTCCTGTTCCATTCGGGGCAAGTTTAATGTTAAGTTTAGCTTCCTCAATGCCAATCTCTGCAAAATCGATATTATTGCAGTTTTCAATTGTAATTTTCATAAATCCTCCTCACTTAGACCTTCTTCTCTAATATATTTTAAGACTGTTTCGTAATATTCTGGATATTCTTTCAGTACATCCAAATACATTTCTTTGGTATCTTTGCCATGTTTGTAAAAAGAATAAAATTGCCATGTAATCGAACTTTCATAAATTTCATTAAACTGCTCAATAAGGTATGAAATAGCTTTTGTACTTGCCAACGATATTATTATCCCAAACCTTAAATCATTCATAGTGAGAGTTTCTAGCTTATCTCTAATTTTATAATTAAGTTTGATTAAAACTCGTAGATAAGAAACTATATAGTTATAGTGCTTAAAATATGAAACCATATTTATTAACTCATGTGTTTTTCTCTCACATTTTTGCAAAACAGTTGCTAAAACCTTCCTGTAATTTCCATTCGTAATTTCGATATTTTTTTCAGCTAACTCTTTTACATTATTATCAGTTGCGTAATCCCTGTCGAATTCTAAAGCTTTTAATTGTGTGCCGTAATCCCAACAAATACTTTCCAATTTGTCATCAAGTGGAATAATATTTTCAGTTATAAAAGACTTAATCGCATCTTTTTCATTTTTTATGTTCAGCTCAATTTTATCGTTTTTTATTTGTGCTTGTTCTCGTTTTTCTTTTTTACGCTCGCTATACTGTGCCCAAAAGAAGAGAACAAATGGTATGAGTATAGTTGCCAAAGAAGCATACACAGAAATAATATCTTGATTTTCTAATAAAAAACTATTCATT
>CAYJIM010000108.1:0-3930 GCA_964370215.1 uncultured Oscillospiraceae bacterium | reverse complement strand
TTGCTATTTTTCTTGAACTCATCAACTTTAGATTCAACTAATTTTAAGTATTCTGCTTTTCCTTTTGTAAACGAATCAGATGGTATACTCATATATATGCTGCTTATATCTTCGTCGGTTAATCCATGCAAATAGTGCTCACACACCGATTTAAAGAGTTCAACTTGGTTTTTATAGAACTCATTGAAATTGTCTGCATTAGAGATCAATAAATTATATAGTTTTTGCTTTTGAGAGTCTAAAATGGTGCCAGCTTTTTTGATTGTATGTAACAATTCTAATAACTCTGCAATGTCTGTTAAATAATTTTTTGCAGCATCATAAGATATGCGAATATATTTACACTTATCGCACCATTCTTTTGTCATTTCACCTATAGTATTTGTTCTTGAAATAACTTTATTGCTTTGATCAATTAATTTATATTCCAAAATTACTTCTCTGATTTTACTATCGGCTGTAGCAGTGTTCCAGACCCAATTCGCTGCGTCTGAATCAAATTTCTTGCGCAATACATTTATATATTGACCACTATCTGCTATTTCCTCCGCAAGACTGATAAGAGCGCCTTGTTCAAATTCTTTTAAATAAACTTGCATACCTTTAACACATTGCTCTTTGCTTAATAAATTTTTCATATCTTCAGCAACATCAATGTTTTTCAAGTACAGTCTACCGATAGAATAAGCTATGTCATTATCTGAGGCTTTTTGCCCTGACATATTACTGTTGTTTGCAATACCACACAGCTTATCAATAATATCACCAATCAAAGATTTATCGCTTTTAATTGGTTCATCATCAAGAGTATATTTCAGCGTCCAAATAGGGAATGAAAGTTCTTGCATTTTTCTGCGAATATGTTCTCTTGTTTGCTCAATAGAAGAACAACTATTTTTTGAAAGCCCGAATGCTGTGGAAGTAAACTCGATGAATGCTTTTTCATCTTCTGTTAGTGCAACAATATACTTCTCCTTATACCTAGAGCTAGGTGTTATTTGATGATTTATTATTTCATAAACCATCTCTTGCATTTTGGGCACAGTTAAAGAATCACTTACGGTGTTATCGCTAAAACTGTAAATGTCATTTATGTACTCTTTAAGTATAAATCCTACAATAAATGCAGACAAATTGCAAGGCATAAAGCCAAACGGAGGTGCTTTTAATTCATCATAAATTCTTGCTATTGAAATTCTACCATTATTTTCAAATGCTTCAAAAATCACTGCATCAATGTGATTTTTGATTTTAGAAATCAAAAGTTCAGGTCTTGATTTCCAGTATTCAGCTACTCCCCAAGCGCCTTCTAATGCTGTTTCTAGCTTCGTAGAAGGATTTGTTGATCTGAATGTTCCAGAAACTTCTTGTTTTAAGCCACAACCAGCACCTTGCCTAATAGCACTAGGCATATACATATTATCAGTGACAGTATACTTACTTTCCAATGAATCAGGATATTTTTCTCTATTTATCTCTTGCAGTGCCATATACAGTGCGTCTAAAGTTGGTGTTCGCTTACCATCTCTAATAGAATTACTATATACTATAAATTCACCATCCATTATTCGGGATTTCCATTTTTTTAAGGAATCTTTTGCATTCAACTCAAATTGTCTAGCCAAACCATCATCTTTTCTTTGATGGTACATATACTGAGCCATGTTATCACAATATTGATCAAAGCCATCTTTCCCCAAAGGTGTTGTCGTTGCATCTATAAAAACTATATTAAAACTATCATCTTGTACTGCATCTTTGATTTTTTTGTTTAACGCAACACTCTCGTTGTCATCTTTTGCAAGTGCAACAACACAAACAATCTTATCGGAGAAGCTAGTTTCTTGATTTCTCAACCGCTTAATAGTTTGGTCGAAATCAGTGGTTGAAACAAAGTTCATTACATATCGAAGTTTTAACGCTCCGGTAAGTGAAATTGATTCTGGTAACATGCCCTCATCTATGAGAGCTGTTGTTGGTTTGCGTTTTACTTCATCTTTGTGTTTATCAACCATAGCCATATCGCCAGTGTTTACAAGTGCAGAAAATTGTGTTCTACCGCCACCAAGAGGTTTATTGTAGAGTATTTCATCACGAACTAATTTTTCAGCACATCTACTTGCACCATGCTCCATATCAGAACCTTCAAACGCATTATCAATATTTTTTTCATTTGGAATAAATAGTTCTACAGAGTCACCTGCTTTTTGAGATATTGCTTGTAGTAGCAATGTAGTTTTTAAAACTCGTTTTTCATCTTCAGACAAATTTTTAGTAGTTGCTCTTTGGTAACAGTCAAGAATTGAACGTATATCTTGTGATAAATACTCTTTTCCTTTTTCATAGAAAAATTCCCATAACATATCAACAGTCAGCAGTGGGTTTTCATCCTCTGGACCGTAATTGTCGATATACCACTGAAACCCTTTGATATTATCACTTTGTTCATTTTTTATAAAGTCGAACATACTACGTTGGTTAGAATCAAAAGCAGACGATATGTGTTTTAAAAGCAACGCAGTATATGGGTGAATAGGTAAAATAGACTTTAATTCATCGTCTGATATTTTAGCGTTTATCTTTACAAGTTTTCTTGAATCATCGGTTCTGTCATAAAGATCATCAACTGTTTCTTCCCAGTCCTTTAAAACTTCTTCATCTTTATTTTTTTCCATCGCAGCACCCATTAACTGAAATGCCATATTTTCAGGCAATTCAATGATACAGGTAGGCTTAATAAAGCGACCAAGGATTTTGGTTTTGTCCTTGTCACCATCATCAAAAAGGGCAGCACTTTTATGCGTAACTATCATTAGATAGAATGGATCTGTTTCGCTTATTTCAGCGATTTGTTGAAAACCAGTCAAACTTCTCTTGTTGTTATTAAAAAACTCCGTGAACTCGTCCCAAATAAACACAATTGCTTTTAAGTTACAGGTTTTAATGATGTTTTTAATCCAAGCAGATAAACCCTCTGCGTCTAAGGACAGCATTCTCATGCCTTGCTCATCGGCAACTTTAGAGATTTTATCCATCAGTTTGATAAGTGCATCACCTGAATACTCACTTAACTTTGTGATAACAGTTTCAGCACTATCACCACCGAATAAATCAGCATAAGTGCTTGTAATCAATGCGTCAAAATAATTCTTATTTACAGGGATAGAAAGCCACTCAATAGTAGCTTCAACAAGTGTATTTCTATTTTCTATCCCTCTATCTGATAGTGCTTTTTGAATACTCTCCTGTATTGCAAAAACTAGGTTATGGTCACCTTTAATAGAAGATGAGCCATAGCGATGGACAGTTAAAATATCTCCACCATTTTTAACGCCTTGAAAAGAGTTGAATAAATCTTTATCTAAGCTAAACTTTTGGAAATACTCCACTGTCTCACTTTCATCAGCATCAAGTAGTTTTTTTAGTGTAAGCACAGCATGCGACTTACCAGTTCCGTAAGCACCCTCTACCCATATTGAGAGCTTTTGTTGCCTTGTAAGTGCTCTGACAGTGTCTTTTAGGAGTCTCACAAATGTTGTATGAGGATAAAACTTTTTCCACATATCGGGATTATCTCTAATAACAGCCTCGTTAACTGCTGGGAAATAGTCAGGATCTATATTAAAATAATGTCTGTATTTTTCTAATAATGGCATAACTTTTACCTCCGTTAAAATAGTTCTAACACATCATTTGCTGATTTGTCACTTCGCAAAGTGATATTATCCAAATCTAATGTAAATGACGCACTGATAAAATCAGGATAATTTATACTTAATCCATTCAAGATTTTTTCCATGGTATCTCTATCTAAACCGAAAATTTCTGTAGGACTAACGCCAGAACTTTCAATATCGTGGTTTAAAAGCCTACTTAAAGTAAATTGATAATAATCGCCACAGTTTTCTGCAAATTTGTATAGAGAGTACA
>CAYJIM010000107.1:0-4027 GCA_964370215.1 uncultured Oscillospiraceae bacterium | reverse complement strand
ATACCACTTCTACTGTAAGCACCGTATCCACCGATACCACTTCTACTGTAAGCACCGTATCCACCGATACCACTTCTACTGTAAGCACTGTATCCACCGATACCACTTCTACTGTAAGCACTGTATCCACTGATACCACTTCCACTGCAAGTACCGTATCCACCGATACTACTTCCACTGCAAGTACCGTATCCACTGATACCACTTCTACTGTAAGCACTGTATCTACAGATACCACTTCCACAACTAGCACCGAAGCTGTAGAAACTTTTGTCATTCGTTTCTTTGATGCCGAAAGAAAGCAAATCGGTCAAAGCTATGAAGTAGCAAAAGATGCGGCGTTCCCAACCGCACCGGAAGGGTTCTCTTGGTTGGATGAAAATGATCAACCGATCGACACTCTGCCAACCACTGTTACACAAAGCATGGATCTTTACGGCTATGTTGCGGCAACAACCTATGTAGCACAATCAGCACCGGTTGTCGAGCACCAAGTTTCTGCGAAATATGTGAGTCCCACTCAGATTGAAATTACTATGATCATGGGTCTAACACAAGCTGGGATTGATCAAGGTGTTACATTAGAGTTTTTAAGAAGCGCCTCTGGTGTCTATGCGTACGTTACTGATGCAGGCAACAGCTCCAACTCCATTACTTTAAAGTATACCGTGAACGCCACAACCTCTTACAGTGTATACTATAAAGTGAGCAATAACCCTGCACAACAAGTGATCAATGGATCGCTTGATAATATTGAATCTGATGATTTCCTTGCAATTACCAAATCAGTGTACAAGGACGGTGTTGTGACACTTGAAGCAAAACCGAACGCTAGCACGGAAGTGATAGGCGAATTGTACTACTATTTGGATGATACCTCCGGAGAACCATTTGTCATGCCGCTTACCTTCACAAATAACGGAAGTGCATGGGTAACAACTGTACAGCTGCCGGAAGGGGTAACCTACTATCAAATCGCAGTTGACTCTAAAGAGAGTGATCCGGCATATTCTCCGACCAGTAGCCAATACTGGCATCGTATCGTAGATGTTGTTTATTATGATGAGGACGGGCATGAACTGGGTCGCTATGACAAGCTAACTAGCCAAACCATAGCAGATGAATTACCGACAGCATCAGACTACTGGATGACAACAACAGGTAGCAGTGTTGCGCCGGAAGGGAAAACCTTTAAAAACTGGTATTATGTTACTAACAACGGGAACAATATGCCGGTTAGCGAGTATCTTAAGGCCTCTGCTGCACAAGCTGTTTACCCTTATATTAGTGAAGAAATTCACATGGATGTCAACAATGACGGCGTGAAAGACAAAGGCGAAGTTGTTTATACCCAATTGGCAACATCCGGTCACAGCACCTACATTGCACAAAACTGGCAAACACCTTCCCTACCTGAAAGTACCGATCCAGCTAAAGATGCCATGTGGTTGGTTGACGGCGTAACCTATACCACAGATGAACTGTCACAACTCAACTGGCAGGATATTGACACAAACTATGTTAGCGTGGTAGAGGAAGAAAGAGCTTTTGGTTCAGATGTTACCGTACTAAGCAAACGTCACATTTATGATACCACTGCATTGACGATTACCGAAGCGGAAATTTTAGCCCACTTGCAAAAAGTTTCGCCGGAATACAACAAAGCAGGTATTTCGATCGAAGTAATCTCTCATGAGGGCGTATCCAATACAAGTGGCACCTACAGTGTCACAGACGTCAATTGGATGCCTGGTGTTGCACCAAAAACCAATCAAGAACCGTTCTATGACAATGAAATCGAATCCTATGTCATTGAGTACAACATTATACAAAATGGTACAGTGTTGACCGATGAAGAGAGTGAAGCGTTGTTGGGTGTTGTAGAACTTCGCATTTACCCTCGTACTGTTCACCTTACGGCTGGCAGTGTGTTCACCGTAAAGGGATCCAATGCAAAAATTGAACAACTATCTCCTACAGATAATTTGCCTGCATACGATAATTACCACTATCACCTATGGCAAACACCAGGCAATGTCACCTCATTGATTGGTAGTGCTGAAATTGCACGTTGGTATGCTGCTGACAATGCGTTGGTTAACGCTGAAACACCGTTCTATGGTTTGACTTATCAAGAAATTGGTTGGCCGGAAGGCAACCAAGGATACACCACTTATGCGAGCAATGATATTTCAGTTGTTGTGGAAAGCGGTAAAGAAATGTACGAATTGGCCGCAGGGCGCCACGAAACCACATTTGATCTTTCTGCAGTCAATGGCCTGTCAAACTATGCACTTTTTGTTTCTAACAATGACTTTATCGTTTTGTCTGCACCGGAATATAGCAACGAAAAAGTATATGACGGCACTGCAGAAACCATCACCGCTGAAGAAGCATTGGCTGTTGCCCAAAGCAATTACGCATTAGAGCCATTGACCGACACTTTGGTAAATGGTCAACAGCTGAAAGTGTTCTTCTGGAATGAAGAAGATGGCGCTTTCAACTTGGATGAAGTACAAACCGATGCAGATGCAAAAAGCTACGCATTTGATTACAAAATCTTAGTCACAGACAGCGAAGGCAACCTATTGCCGCAAGAAGTGGTTGCATCGACAGATCGCACCGAATACTTCACCGCGACCTATGACATCTCCCCTCGTCCAGTTGCCGTAGAAGGGATGGATCTTTCGATGGAAGATGACGGCACCCCGTTCACCGCACCGGAAATGGCACATTACTATGACGCTGAAGAAATGGGCACAGACCGTGGTTTGGTGACAGACCATGCGGTTGGCACCATCCTTGCAGTAGGTGAACAAGTTGGCGAAGGAACCAGCCCGTACACCTTGGAAGATGCAGTCATCATGAACGGAACCGATGATGTAACAGCAAACTACACCATTGAATACCGTCCGGGTACACTGACTTTGACACCGGATACCACACCGGAAGACGTCATTCCGCCAACCGATCCAACCGATCCAACCGATCCAACCGATCCAACCGACCCAACTGATCCAACCGATCCAACTGATCCAGCTGATCCAGTTGACCCGACTACACCACCGACCGTTACACCGACTCCGGCAGATCCAACTCCTGTAACACCTGTCACACCGGATCCAACACCAGTTGTACCTGTCACACCGGATACCACCACACCGGAAGCTCCGGTTGCACCTGTAGAAACCGCTGAAATCGAAGACGGCGAAGCGCCACTTGCACCGGCAACCGCTGAAATTGACGAACCTGAAATCCCACTTGCACCGGGCAACGCTGCTTGGGCATTGGTAAACTTGTTGCTGACCATCGCAACCGGCATCTTGAGTGTCATCATGCTCTTGAGCTACTTTGGCAAAAAACGTGAAACCGAAGAATTGAACGATGAGAACAGCAAAGTCAACAAAAAAGGTGCCGCTCGTGCATTCAGCCTCGTACCAACCATTGTTGCAATCATTGCCTTCATCCTGACCGAAGACATGACTTTGCCAATGATCTTGGTTGACCAATGGACCTTGTTGATGCTTGCCATCGCTTTGGTTCAAGTAGTTGTTCTCTTCACCACCAGAAAAAAACGTGTAGAAGATGATGACCAAGATGCTGACAGCCAACCGGCAATGGCATAAGTCCAAAAGGCTCTAACGAGTAGTTTTCGATACGATAAAAAGAAAGCGACGTGTTCATGACGAACACGTCGCTTTCTTTTGCAGACCATCGAAAAACCCGCAACCGCAAAATCGATAAGCCTTGTTGCGCAACGATTTTGCTTTCTGTGTCACTGCAACTTGAAAATATCGTTCATATACCACCGTATTACTCTCTCATTTTCAAGTTTTGTTCCTTGACTTGCAGATTTTTGGACACTCTGACAGGGTGTCCAGACAGGAAAAGACTTTTTTGACACCCTGAAAGCGACGTGTTCATGACGAACACGTCGCTTCCTTTTTCCTATTCTAATCACCTACAATCGGTCCAATAGGTCTGCAATGATCCCGTTGGACAGCAAAAACCCTTTGGGGGTCAACGC
>CAYJIM010000106.1:0-4062 GCA_964370215.1 uncultured Oscillospiraceae bacterium | reverse complement strand
AACCTATTGAACAACCTATTGAAGTTCCAACTGATGAAGTAGTCAATTTAAGTCCGCTTGAACCAAGTGAAATGATAACAGAACTACCTGCTCCTGACTCTAGTGAAGAAGAATCTGTCTTTACTCCATTCTCTGATGTTAGTACCATTTTTTTAGATACACCACCAGAAGTAAGTGATGTAACGCAAGAAAGTCCAGCAGATGACCTTTTTGAGACAGATACTCTTGATGACTATGGAATCTTTGATGAGCCAGAAGTAACGTTTGAGCCAGAGTTTTATGTAGAGCCAGAAGAGATAGTAGAAGAAGTAACTATTGTTGAGCCAGAAGTTATTGAACCAATTGTTGTTATTCAAGAAGAAGAACCAGTACTAGAGGATGAAGTAATTGAAGAAACACCAATAGTAGAACCTATTGTTCCTGAAGTAGTTGTAGTAGAACCTATCGTTGAAGAAGAAAGCACAACAGAGATATATGATATATATGCCTATACTCCAGCAACAGAGCCTATTGAAGAAGATATTATTGATAAAACTCCTATATTTACCGGTAACTTTCAAGATTATATAGTTGATTCTATCGAAGCAAAAAATGGAAAAAATTATTATGTACAATTAGCAACATATAAAGATTCAAAAAACATTGAATCAGTATTGTCACAGTATGCAGATAATTATCCTTTTTATCTTGTAAAATCTGATGTAATTGCTGGTGCATACCAAGTAGTCATTGGTCCATTAACAAAAGACGAGTATACCGTTGTTTTAGAGCGATTTAAGAGCTATGGTTATACTGATGCTTTTTTACGCATAGCTAATTAGTAGTCAAGCCCACCATTTGGTGGGCTTTTTTAAGAAATATAGAGCTTTAAAACATACACGAAGAATTAGGATATTAATTAGTCTGTATACATAAAACTAAAATGGTTAAAACAAAAAAATTAATTAATACAAAAAAAGGCATTTTCAAGGTTTCTTGAAAATGCCTTTAATTATACATTATACATTATCTAGCAAAAGTTTGCCTCACCTTATTTTGGTGTGTTTTTAAGCACAGCTTGTGCTGCAGCAACTCGAGCAACCGGTACACGGAATGGTGAACAAGAAACATAGTTTAGTCCTGCACGGTAACAGAAGTCTATAGTTTGAGGATCTCCACCGTGTTCACCACAAATACCAAGTTTCATACCTGGTTTAACGCCTCTGGAAAGTTTTTTAGACATTTCAATTAATTGTCCAACACCTTCTTGGTCAATAGTTTTAAACACATCTTGCTCAAATACATCTTTATCGAGGTATTCAGTTAAGAACTTGCCAGCATCGTCACGGCTAAAACCAAATGTCATTTGCGTTAAGTCGTTTGTACCAAAACTAAAGAAGTCAGAGTATTCAGATAGTTTATCTGCAAGTAGGGCAGCTCTTGGAACTTCAATCATTGATCCAATTTCAATGTCAAGTTTTTCACCACTATCTGCAAATACCTTGTCTAAAATAGCTTGAGACTGAGCACGTAAAATACTTAATTCTTTTACAGTAGATACAATAGGAATCATAATTTCTGGCTTTACAGGAATTCCTCTTTTATGACAATCAACTGCTGCCAAAGTAATAGCTTCTACTTGCATTTCATAAATTTCAGGGTAGGTAATTGCTAAACGGCAACCACGGTGGCCAAGCATTGGATTCATTTCGTGTAATGCTTCTAGTTTTGCATTTAACTTATCTGGATCTATTTTCATGTGAGAAGCAAGTTCATCTTTTTCTGCTCTTGTATGAGGAATAAACTCATGTAAAGGTGGGTCTAATAAACGAATAGTAACAGGGTTACCGTTCATTGCTTCTAATATACCAATAAAGTCTTTTTTTTGTAATGGTAGAATATTTGCCAAAGCGTTTCTTCTTTGCTCTTCTGTGTCAGAAGCAATCATTGCTCTAAAGTGAATGAGTTTATCTCTGTCAAAGAACATGTGTTCTGTTCTACAAAGTCCAATTCCTTCAGCCCCAAATGTAAATGCTTGTTTTGCGTCTTGAGGTTGGTCAGCATTTGCTCTAATTTTAAAGCCTGTAATTGTATCTCCAGAAGTATTTGTTCTAACTGCAGCGTTGCGCACTTCGTCACACCATGAAAGGAATGTTAAAAGGTCATCAGATATTTTAGCTTCAATAAGAGGCATTTGACCTTCGTATACGCATCCAGTAGAGCCATCGATACTAATATAATCGCCCTTGTTAAATACATTACCATTAATGTTTACCTTGTCGCCTTCAAAAAGTACTTCGCTAGCACCACAAACACAAGGGGTTCCCATACCACGAGCAACAACTGCTGCATGGCTTGTCATACCACCGGTTGAAGTTAAAATACCTTCTGCAACAACCATACCTGCTATATCTTCAGGACTTGTTTCTTTACGTACGAGCATTACTTTTTGTCCCTTAGCAACACAAGCTTCAGCTTCATCAGCTGTATATACAATTTGTCCACATGCAGCACCAGGAGATGCGTTTAAGCCTTTTGTAAGTGGAGTAGTTGTTTTTACTACAGCTGGGTCAATCATTGGGTGTAAAAGTTGGTCAATTTGATCTGGTTCTACACGGTTGATAGCAGTTTTTTTGTCGATAAGACCTTCACCTACCATTTCAACTGCACAGCGAACTGCAGCATGACCAGTTCTTTTTCCACTACGCGTTTGTAGGATGTATAAAGTTCCTTGTTGTACGGTAAATTCCATATCTTGCATATCTTTGTAGTGTTTTTCGAGTTTATCGCGAAATGCTACTAGTTGATCATACACTTCTTTGTTTTCGTTAGCCAACTTTGAAATTGGTTCTGGTGTTCTAATTCCTGCTACAACGTCTTCACCTTGAGCATTCATTAAGTATTCACCATAGAATTGATTTTCACCAGTAGAAGGGTCACGACTAAAGCACACACCAGTACCTGAATCATCTCCAAAGTTTCCAAATACCATTGATTGAATGTTTACAGCAGTTCCTGCTAATCCTCTGATGTTATTTAATGAGCGATATTTAATGGCTCTTTCATTCATCCATGAACCAAAAACAGCATCAATAGAATGCCACATTTGATCTACAGGATTTTGAGGAAAGTC
The DNA here is from genome assembly GCA_964370215.1 of uncultured Oscillospiraceae bacterium. Classification (GTDB taxonomy): domain Bacteria; phylum Bacillota; class Clostridia; order Oscillospirales; family Ruminococcaceae; genus Massiliimalia. The sequence continues at coordinate 950 of CAYJIM010000106.1, read as the reverse complement.
TTCTCCAACACTGTTTTTATAAATTCTCTTATATTCGCCTACAAGCTCTTCTAAGTCTGCAGCTGTTAAGTCAGTATCAAGAACAACATTTCTTTTTTCTTTAATTGCATCTAATGCACCATCAAAGTCTTCATAGGGAACACCCATTGCAACTTCACCAAACATTTGTAAAAATCGTCTGTATGCATCCCAAGCAAATCGTGGGTTATTTGTTTTTGTTGCAAGTCCTACAACAGCTTTATCATTCATACCTAGGTTTAGAACAGTATCCATCATACCTGGCATTGAAGCAGCAGCTCCTGAGCGAACAGAAACCAATAAAGGATCGTCTGCGTCTCCAAGTTTTTTTCCAGTAGCTTTTTCTAATTTTTCTAAGTTTTCTATAACTTCTTTTTTTAGTGCTTCAGAGTGACTTTTATTATTTTCATAATATAATCGGCATACTTCAGTTGAAATAGTAAATCCAGGTGGAACAGGAATTCCAAGATTCGTCATTTCTGCAAGGTTTGCTCCTTTACCACCAAGCTCATTTTTCATAGAAGCATCAGCTTCAGCTTTTCCGTTTCCGAAAAAGTACACAAATTTGTTTTGCGACATTTTTTTTTCCTTCTTTCTTTTTTTATTCTCCCCATAATTATACACTATAGTATTTTAATTAGCAAGATTGATTTTTTTGATTTCTCCAAATTTTATAGATTTTTTTGTTTAAAAGCACCTATCCGAGTTTTACAAATGTAAATAAAATTAAAAAGTGAAAAATATGTATAAAAGGTACATAAAAAAGATATAATAGTATTGTCTGCATCTTTTAAACTTTCTTCCTTTAGTCAATATATAATTTTTTTATAAAAAATAACATGTAAGCTTGCTAGAAATCGTATTTAAGAGTATACTAAAAGTAATGAAAGTACGATTTTTTCCCCTAGTATTATTACTCATTGGGTGTGCTT
>CAYJIM010000105.1:0-4118 GCA_964370215.1 uncultured Oscillospiraceae bacterium | reverse complement strand
GGTGGTGCTTGTTGCGGATAGCCATACGGCGGTTGTTGGGGGGGCATGTTGGTCATCCCACCTCCCAGCACATTGTTCATCATGCCAATGCCGATGAACCCTGCACCGACGCCTGCCTCATTAGAAGCAGCCATCTGCACTGCCGAGGTAAGTTTATCCTGTTGCATAAAGGTGTCACCCGAGCGCTCATAACGGTCGATTTTTGCTTTGCTGTCCTCGTCCAGATCGACCGAGAGCACGTTGAATCCGAGAATTTTCAGGCCGCGACGTTGAATCGGTTTGTCAAATTCTTGCCGATCCATCAATTCCTTGATGAAAAAACTCTGTCCCGGTAGATCCATCGGATAAATTTGATGTTGCTCATTGCAAAGGGAGTTTGTGACCGCTTGAAAGACCGAAATGATCTCAATGCGCATCTGTTCACAGAGCAGGTCCTTGTTGTAGATGGGCACCGTGCCCCCAATTTGGCAGAGGAATTGTGCAGGGTCGGTCACCTGAAAGGTGTAGTTGCCACGACAACGCAAGGCAACACGCATCGGTGTCCGTCCGGCAGGACTGCGTGGGTCGGCCATTTGATGTTCCCAGTCACGATACATGATCGGCGTGGGCGTGCCAAACCCGTTGTCCATAATCTCTTTGATGTTGACAAAATAAACCGCCTGATCCTGCCATGCGCCACCACTAAAAGTGATACGTTTCCACATTTCCTTGAATACCGCACCAAAACTACCCGAAAAAAAGGTCGGTGCGGCATCGGTTTTGAATTGAAATGTACCCTGCTCGGCGGTGGCGTCGATGATCTGTCCATTGTCCACCAAGACAGCTAGTTGACCGGGGTTGACGACGATGACACTGCCGTCACGAATCACCCCTTGATTGCCTGTTTTTTTCACCATGAGGATGTTGTTACCCATATCCTCACAGTTGAGTACTGTGCGATACTGATCCTGCATGGTTTCTTTGACCACGTCGATGACGGTGCGAATAAAGCCCATAATCTATACCTCCTTAAACAATTGTCAAACGTTATATAAATCCATCGTAAAAACACGGAATACCGGGGATGCCCTCGTAAGCACCGGTGCCATGGGAGAGGATGTTGAAGTCTGTCGGTACAGTGCCTTCCTGCTTGTAGGCAGCAATGATCTCATCCAATGCACTGGGGTTCTTTTTCAACTGCTTGGTGTAGGCAACGGTGTGGGTGCGCGGGTGGTTTTGGTTGTACCGTCTGCCATAGGGGTTTCTGGGGTCGCGATCCGAAATACCGGGGTGATACTGTCCGCTCATTTTATACGGCGCTTCGGTGACACCGGGCAGGACTTGCTCCAGCAACTGTTTGAACTGGGCAAAGGGGGTTCTTTCAAATTGCAGACTGAAGGCACTGCCATCGTAGAGGTAAAGGTGCACCTCCGCTTCGGTCAAAATGCGTTCCACCTGATAGGTGTGGATGGCGTGCAATCGATAGGACACAAGCGCTTGGTTGAGATCCACCGCCAAATTGGGGCCCGGTTGATACCCTTCTTCCTCGGGGGCAGGGATGACAGTGAAGCGCTTGTTGGTGATCATGAGAAAACAATTCTGGTACACTTCGGCATCGGTCAACTTCTCGCCCTGCAAAGCAAGGGGGGATCCCCCTTTTTCCTTTTTCATTTCGCACTTGACAATACCCAAGAGGTTTTCCGGTGTGCTGTCGGGAGGGGGTGGGGCCGGTGTAAAGGCAGGTTCCGGTTCCGGTGCAGGAGCGACAGGTGTTTCCTGTCCACTGCGCCGCGCGGCGACGTTTTGATACAGATCCTGCTCATTTTGAGATGGGGTAAAGGAAGGGCGCAGGGTGATGGGTGGAGGTAGAATGGTCGCCCCACTAAAGTCAAAGGCGGTCGGATCAATGGATTCCAATTTCCAATCAAAATCCGCCATGTCGTACTGCACACCACAATATTTACAGGTGCAACGAGCGGTCAAACTTAAGGGCGATCCACAACCGCTACAGCGCAGCCCCTGCATTTGGGTGAGGTTGCTAACACGGGTGTTGAGGTTGCGGTAAAAGCGGACAGGTACTTTTTTGGTGAGGGCGGCGACCTGTCGGTCGGCGGTGAGGAGCAGGTAATTGAGGGTCAGTTGATCCTCGATGTATTGGCGGTTGTTTGCCTGATAGTATTTGAATTCCGCACTTGGAATGACACCGACCTCCAGTACATGGTGGGTGGTGCGTGGCGGATTGGCGGTAAACTGTGCAACTAGATTCGGATCCAGATCAGCACGCACTTCGGAAAGGTCGCCGGCCGCCGAAAAGTATAGCTGTTGCAGTACATTTTCAAAGCGGTGGTAGATGCGCAATTCCGCCTCACCGGGATCGTACGCCTGCAATTCTTTGAGGGAGGCCGCCATTTTTCGGGTGAAGAAAATACCCCAGATGCAGTACCCCACATAGGTGAGGTTGCAGAGGTACAGGAGTGGGACTAAGAAGGGAATGAACAGCGTGAGAATGCTCAAAGGGATGGCAGCAATCCCGACAATGGAGAAAATGAGTGCCACCCGCACAAAGGGGTTTTTCATCTGGACAAGACCAAACTCCACGCTGTCGAGCACCCAGTCAAAGCTATCGGCGCGGTAGGTCGCCCCACAGTATTTACAGACAAACGTTTCCCCCGAGGTATCGATGGGGTTGCCACAGCCGGTGCAAAACAGCTTTTCCGCTTCGGTGCGGTGCGACCCACGAATGAGGATGGTGGAGGCGAATACCTTGTCACGGTAGCGTTCATAGATGACACGGTTGGTCTGGTTGTCGATGAACCGTTCCAACACCTTAAAATAGGTAAAGTTGAAGGACATGTCACGGTTTCCCTGTACATCCACCGGTTCATCCTCGTCTTCGGGGATGTCGCTGGGGGGATAGGGCGACAGCTCGATTTCCTTGCGGATGCCGAGTTTTGCATACGCACCGAGCATACCGGCAATCTTGCTGTAAAAGACATCCGACATCAAACTGACCACCGACAATAGGTTTTGGGTCTGAAACACCTTGGTGTACTGTTGTAGGTAGTAGAGTGCCGTGTCCTGAGGCAGTGCCGAAGCACGCTTTTGCAGTTCCGCCTGATCCACTTTACGAGAGCCCATAAAGTCGGCGGACAGCTTATACAGCGCAAAGGTAGCACCGGCGTAGAGTAGAATGGTACCAATGATATCAAGCATAAAAAACCTCCATTCATGTTGTCCTGTTATTGTGTAGGAAAATGGTGTATTTTGCTAACGAAACCACTTTCATTATAGCACAAAGGAACCCAAAAAATCTACCCCAAAATAAAATATTTGCTCAAATTGTCAAAACAGTATGGGTCGTGGTGAATGGCGGTGTGTATGCAATGCACACCCTACGGGTAAGGGCAGGCATCGACGGCGTTTATCGCAAATCCACCGTGGCATTGTAGGGGCGACCTTTGGTCGTCCGTCATCCATCGCCAATGAAAACAACGGGGCAATTGCGGGCGATTCGTGAATCGCCCCTACCTATTCACTATTCACTATTCACTCAACCAACCCGTCCCCTACAAAACCGATCACCCACAAAAATGGATGAACCCGACGGTGGCACACGGCGGACAATCGGTATTGCCGATTGTTCTTGCAACCGCATCAAAATATACACACAAACCATACCGTCAGGGCGGTTGCATTTCAAAAAACATCGGGGTGTTTTTTGCCGCCGTGTGCTATACCCGATCCCACCAAACCGCCCGTGGTCACAGACGGCGTTTATCACAAAACCACCATGACGTTGTAGGGGCGACCTTTGGTCGTCCGTGTTTTGCGGTAAATGACGGACATGGCAAGCCATGTCCCTACAGACGATATTTCAACTGGGATTGTAGGGTCACGGCTTGCCGTGACCGCATGTTTTCCCCAGATATTCAATGGGGGATGGATGATACGGGACGGGGCAATTGCGGGCGATTCGTGAATCGCCCCTACCTCTCCACTCTTCACTCATTCGGGCGACCACACAGGGTCGCCCCTACCTCTCCACTCTTCACTCATTCGGGCGACCACACAGGGTCGCCCCTACCTCTTCACTCTTCACTTTTCTCTCAACCAACCGCCTGTCCAATTTTTGCAAAAGT
>CAYJIM010000104.1:2710-4281 GCA_964370215.1 uncultured Oscillospiraceae bacterium | reverse complement strand
TTGTGTGGTAGGGTCGGGTCTTGACCCGACCGCAATGCCTGCGGACGCTGTCCGCTGTAGGGGCGATTCACGAATTGTCCGAGGTTACCTCGTCGTTTTCATTGGTAATGGATGGCGGACGACCAAAGGTCGCCCCTACCGCACCCCTTTTTTGTTTTGTGATGAATGTTGCGGACGTGTCTTGCCTATCCCTACAGAACCATATTTTCATTGTGCGGTAGGGGCGGATTCCATATCCGCCCGAATGCCCGACGGTTACATCCCACAATTCCACGTCGTGGACGGGCTTTTTGTGCGATAGGCGTGTGGTCGGAAATACCAGCGGATGCTGTCCGCCCACAAAAAAAGGGATTTGGAGAAAACCCAAATCCCTAAACGCTGACGCTTGAAATTGCCTGACGGCAATGTGCCCTTGAGGCTTTGCCTCAAACACCACCACTTTTAAAAAAGTGGACAAAACTTTTATTGTGGTGGCAACCCCACCATGCCTCGTGCTACACGTATTCCTTGCCGTCAATCCAGACTCCTTCAAGGTCAAAGGTGTCATTGACCAGTAGCAAATCCGCCGGTCGCCCGACTGCAAGTTGTCCGACACGATTCGCCATGCCAATGGCCTCTGCCGGATGTTTGGTCGCCGCCAACACCGCTTGTTCCATCGGCACACCAAAGGAAATGGCACGTTTGAGCATTTCAAAGAGGTTGCAGGTCGACCCTGCGATGGTGCCGTCTTTGAGCAGTGCCTTACCGTCTTTGACCGTCACGTCCAAGCCACCCAACACATACTGCCCATCGCCCAAGCCACAGGCCGCCATCGAGTCAGAAATGAGGATGAGTTTGTCGGCACAGGTGGAAAACATCATACGTACCACCGCTGGATGGATGTGTACCCCGTCACTGATGAGTTCTGCTTTGATGTCACGATCCTGCAACACCCCAAACAGCGATGGGTCACGGTGGTGCAGGCCATTCATGGCATTGAACAGGTGGGTGATCTGCGATGCCCCTGCCGCCACTGCTTGGAGTCCCGTTTGGTAATCACAGGCGGTGTGTGCCATGGAAAACACCTTTTTACCATGCAACTGCCGCATCAAGTCCGTCGCCCCATCCAAATCGGGGTCGAGGGCGATGACCGTCAGGTTGCCCCCCGACAGTTCATCCAATTCAGCGAAATAATCGGCGTCTATGCAGGAGAGAAACTGTGCGTCATGCGCCCCTTTTTTTGCCTCACCCAAAAAAGGACCTTCCATGTAGATTCCAAGGAGTTTACAGCCGTCCGCCATCGGGTCGGCAATTTCCGCTTTGAGGGTGGTGCAAGCGGTGCAGTAGTCCGCCTTTGCCATCGTCATGGTAGTGGCGAGTACCGCCGTCACGCCGTGGCTTGCGTAGTACTTTCGCATTGCTTGTAGCTGCGTGCGGTCAGCAATGGAAAAGTCCCCTCCCACACAACCGTGGGAGTGTAAATCGACAAGCCCGGGTAACAGGCGTTTGCCACGGCAGTCCAGCACCTCTTCCCCTGCCAGCGGGAGGAGCACGTCGGCAATGTCGACAATCACCCCATCCTGCACACGCAA
>CAYJIM010000104.1:0-2610 GCA_964370215.1 uncultured Oscillospiraceae bacterium | reverse complement strand
CGGGTTGGGTGGCAATCAACAGCGGGTTTCACCCGCAACGCCTGCGGACGCTGTCTGCCGGCTAGCGGCGTTTTTCGTTGATTTCTTCTAACAACATGTCGACCACTTCCGATACCGTTTTGCCACCGAGGTCGCCCTCTTTTCTGGAGCGCACGGCAACACAACCGGCTTCGATGTCCTTGTCCCCTGCAACCAGCATATACGGCACTTTTTCCAGCTGTGCTTCACGGATTTTGTAGCCGATTTTTTCACTGCGGTCGTCGATTTCCACACGCAAAATCCCAGCGGCTTGCAACGCCTTTTGCACCTCTTTCATATAGTCGAGGTGACGGTCGGCGATTGGCAGTAGCTTGACCTGTACCGGTGCCAACCACAACGGGAACGCCCCTGCGTATTTTTCGATGAGCAGGGCAAGTGTTCTCTCGTAACAACCCAGAGAGGTACGGTGGATGATATAAGGGTTTTTCTTTTGTCCGTCACGATCGACGTATTCCATGCCGAATTTTTCCGACAGCATTTGGTCAATTTGCAGGGTGATGAGGGTGTCTTCCTTGCCGAATACATTCTTGATCTGAATGTCCAGTTTCGGGCCGTAGAACGCCGCTTCCCCCACACCGACCACATACGGAATGTCAAGGCTGTCCAAAATGCGTTTCATCGTCGATTGCGCTTCGTCCCATTGCTCCACGGTACCAATGTATTTTTCGGTATCATTCGGATCCCATTGCGAGAAGCGGTAGGAAACGTCTTCGTAAAGCCCTAAGGTTTTGAGCATATCAATGGCAAGTTCCAGACAGCCACGGAATTCCTCTTCCAACTGTTCGGGGGTACACATCAAATGCCCTTCGGAAATGGTGAATTGGCGCACACGGATCAAGCCGTGCATTTCCCCCGACGACTCATTTCTAAAGAGGGTGGAGGTCTCGTTGTAACGCAGTGGCAGATCACGGTAGGAGCGGCCACGGTTGAGATAGGCTTGATATTGGAACGGGCAGGTCATGGGGCGCAGGGCAAACACTTCGTCGTCCGACTCTGGGTCACCCATGATGAACATGCCGTCTTGGTAGTGATCCCAGTGACCGGAAATTTTATAGAGGTCGCTCTTTGCCATCAATGGGGTTTTGGTCAATTGCCAACCACGTTTTTGCTCTTCGTCCTCGACAAAACGCTGTAGCAATTGTACCACACGTGCCCCTTTCGGCAGAAGAATCGGCAAGCCTTGGCCGATCAGTTCCGAGGTGGTGAACAGTTCCAACTCACGCCCCAATTTATTGTGGTCACGTTTTTTCGCCTCTTCCAAACGCTCGAGGTGTTCTTCCAGCATCGCCGCTTTCGGGTAGGCAGTGCCATACACACGACAGAGCTGTTGGTTGTTTGCATCTCCACGCCAGTACGCACCGGTACATTGCAACAACTTGATCGCCTTGACTACCGACAGCGCCATCAAATGCGGACCTGCACAGAGGTCGACAAAATCGCCTTGTTTGTAAAAGGAAATCGGCTCGCCTTTGCCGGCATGTTCTTTGATCAGTTCCACCTTGTAGTCCTCACCCTGTTGTTCCATCAGGGCAATTGCCTCGTCGGCAGGAAGGGTGAAACGAGTGATTTCAGCGCCCGATTTGACAATGCGTTTCATCTGCGCTTCAATTTGCGCCAACTGCTCTAACGTAAAGGGTTCTTTGACGTCGACGTCATAGTAAAATCCGCCGTCAATGGCAGGACCTATGGCCAGTTTTGCATCGGGAAACAATTCTTTGACCGCCTGTGCCAAAATGTGAGAAGCGGTGTGCCAAAAGGTGGATTTGCCTGCCGGATGGTCAAAGGTGACCACTTCAAAGGTACAGTCCTCCTGCAATTCGGTGCGTAGGTCACAGAGGGTGCCGTTGATGATGCAGGCGGTTGCCGCACGGTATAACCCCATGCTGATGTCACGGGTCACGTCAGCGGCAGTGGTGCCTTTTGCAACCTCTTTGACCACGCCGTCTTTTAATGTAATTTGAATCATATGATCCTTCCTTTCTATGCGATCTCAAAAATGAAATTCCAATTGGTTGTGGTCCCTTAAAAAAACAAAAAAAGCCCACCCCAACGGCGCAAACAATTGCGACCATGGGATGAAGCTTAAAAACTCCACGGTTCCACCCAAATTAGCGCCAAAGCGCTCTCTTGATGCGATCGGATAACGGGGATCGACCGGTGCAGATTACGCACACTCCGAGGTGGTACCATCACAGGGCAAAACGGTTTGTTGCTTACAGCCGAGGGCAACAATCTCTGCTTGTTTGTCGTGGTTGTGATGACGTCCTCTTCAACGAGATACTTTATTTTTCTATCATAACACGACAACCGCTTTGCTGTCAACCCTACCGCATCATATTTTCCTTCCAAAATCCCGTGACGGTGGTGATGGTCAGATGGAGGCTATCATAAAAGTTTTGTCCACTTTTTTAAAAGTGGTGGTGTTTGAGGCAAAGCCTCAAGGTCACATTGCCGACAGGCAATTCTAAGGCGTCAGCGTTCAAGCAGTTTGGGGGTATTCCAAACTGCTTTGCGGGCGATTCGTGAATCGCCCCTACAGCGGACAGCGTCCGCAGGCGTTTCCGACCACAC
>CAYJIM010000103.1:0-4374 GCA_964370215.1 uncultured Oscillospiraceae bacterium | reverse complement strand
CCTTTGTCAATAGCGGTATCTTTGCATTTGGCGCAGACGGTGACTTTACCGGCACCGGTACCTTTGAAAATACCACTACCGGTGTGGTACAGTACCCGATCATCTACTTGGGTGGAGTGACCATCAATGGGATTCCGATTGATCGCAATAGCACCACCGTTTCCTACAACAGCGATTCTCTCCCGACCTTGGTAGGGCAGGTACCATTGCCGACCGCACTTGGTTTGGGCGACAACTTTGCGATATCCGACAGTATTGCAACGGTCATTGAATGGAGCCAAGCGGGAGAAACGGTGACCGAAGTAGTGCCGAGTGCGACCGACTACAGCTATTTGGTTCATCTGGAAGGTGCCTTACAGGACGGTACATTGATGCTGACAAGTGCGGAACGATCGCTGACGATGAATCCGATGTCGTTGTCACTTTCCTTGGCGGACAGCGTGACGGTGGATTATACTGCAAAATCGATCTACACCGACGTACCGATTATCATCATCAATGAGGATGTGGGCGACGACGATGTCCGCGTTGTGGCACAAACACAAACGGTGTTCCCATCGGCAGCTTCCGGCAGTTACGATAAGGTTGACACCACGATCATGGCAGATACTGTGACTTTGACAGGTGCAGATGCCGACAAATACAGTATCTCGTCCATGACTGGAAAAGTAATAGCCACCCACAAGGGGGTCATCAACCAGCCCAAAGCGTTGCCGATCGGCACGACTCAAGGATATGTTTTTGGGCAAGAGCCGGCGACTGTAGCACTCCAACCGGCGATGATCGACAATGCTTATTATGAGCAGTTGAAAGCACTCTACGGCAGTGATTTTACAACTCTCTATCCGACCGGAACCGCATTCTCTGATGCGATGGTAACCATCAGCGACAGCGCAAAACAGGCCGGTGCAATCAACGGCGACTGGTTTGACCTGTCGATCAACGGAGCAGAAGCACTGTGGATCACCGACGTAGTTGGCACTCGGTACTATCAAGTGATGGTGCCGGAACTGATGGGATTGACTGCTGATTTGATGAAAAACATCTACCACCTCAACCCGATGACAGGTGAAGTAGAAACCTTGCAACAGGTGTCGGCAGACACCATCCCACAATTGGGGCAGTACCGTGTTCTAGCAGGTGTTGGTATGGAGTTGGCAGTCAGCCACAACAGTCCGCTGTTTGTTGCGCACAACCTACCTGAACCGACCCCATCCACCCCATCGGGCACGGTTTCGGGCAGTACTTCTTCCACCCCGTTGGTAGGCCCTAACACCGGCGACAACGGCATGACAGGAATGCTTGTATTGGTATCCACTCTTGCGCTCAGTGGGATCCTCCTCACCGTTCGCATGAGAAAAACAAAATAACAAAGAAAAAGGATCTGCCCTCGCCGGCAGATCCTTTTTGCGGGTGCAACCCGCTGTTGTTGCCGACTACGCACCCATCGCACGAAAACCTCGTCCACGACGTGGCATGGTGAGATGGAACCTATGATAAAAATTTTGTTCACTTTTTTAAAAGTGGTGGAGTTTGAGGCAAAGCCTCAAGATCTTACTTGCCGCTAGGCAATTGTCAAGCGTCAGCGATTTAAGGGATTTGGTTTTTGACCAAATCCCTTTTTTTGCGGGTAGCACGCGCTGGCGTTTTCGACCGAGCACCCATCGCAAGCTATGTCCGCCTTCCACCGCCCAATGAAAATTGGGGCGATCCATATGTGGGTGGCGCACGTCTATGTGACAACATTACCAAACGGTAAATTAAAAAAACTTTGTTTGTGTGAACACAGCCAAAATAGTAAATTATATTTGTGTAAAAGGTAGAAAAATAGTCGTAAGACCGTTATAATGGTAGAAGTGCCTTTTTGGGCAAATGACAGGAAATTTAAAAAAGATTGATCGCAAAGCAAGATAAGGGGAAAATCACATTGATTAGAGAAAATTTGAGAAATATTGCCATCGTCGCCCACGTTGACCACGGCAAAACCACACTCGTAGATGAAATGCTCAAACAAGGCGGTGCGTTCCGTGAAAACCAAGTGGTACAGGATCGTGTCATGGACAACAACGACCTCGAACGTGAAAGAGGGATTACCATTTTGGCCAAAAACACCTCCGCGAATTACAACGGGGTGAAAATCAACATCATCGATACCCCCGGACATGCCGATTTCGGTGGGGAAGTAGAACGTATTTTGAAAATGGTAGACGGGGTACTGCTGTTGGTTGACAGCTTTGAAGGCACCATGCCGCAAACTCGTTTTGTTTTGCAAAAAGCATTGGAACTGGGGCACAAAGTCATCGTCGTTGTCAACAAAATTGACCGTCCTGATGCACGTTTGGATGAAATTGAAGACGAAGTACTGGAGCTGTTGATGGAATTGGATGCAACCGATGAACAGTTGGACAGCCCGATCATCTATTGTTCCGGTCGTGAGGGGACTGCAACCACCGATTACACCAAACCGGGTACCGATTTGATTCCGCTGTTTGATGCAGTGCTGGAGCACATTCCGATGCCGGAAGGGGAAGCGGAAGAGCCGTTCCAAATGCTCGTTTCCTCCATCGACTACAACGAATATGTCGGCCGTATTGCCATTGGTCGTGTAGACCGTGGGTGTGTCAAACAGGGACAGGAAGTCATGGTTTGTGACTACCACAACCCAAAACGCCGTTACAAAGGCAAAATTGTCAACCTTTATCAAATTGAAAACCTCAAGCGTGTCCCTTGTGAGACCGCTGAAATTGGGGACATTATCTGTATTTCGGGGATTGCTGATCTCACTATTGGGGACACCCTTTGTGATATGAATGCCATTGAACCGATTGAATTTTCTGCGATTTCCAAACCGACCATCGAAATGACCTTTGCCGTCAACAATTCGCCATTTGCAGGCAGAGAAGGCAAGTTTGTCACCAGCCGTCAGATTCGTGAGCGTTTGGATCGTGAGCTGTTAAAAGACGTGTCACTGCGTGTCAACCAACCGGAAAATACCGATAGCTTTTTGGTTGCCGGTCGTGGGGAGATGCACCTGTCAATCCTGATTGAAACGATGCGTCGTGAGGGGTATGAACTGCAAGTTTCCACCCCACGTGTATTGTTCCGTGAAATCGACGGCAAGCGTTGTGAGCCGATCGAGCGTTTGGTCATTGACGTGCCGGAAGAATATATGGGCTCTGTCATGGAAAAAATGGGCACCCGTAAAGGGGAGTTGCAACACATGCAGCCACAAGGGGATCGTATGCGTATTGAGTTCTTGATTCCGTCACGTGGTCTGTTCGGCTATAAAAATGAATTCCTCACCGATACCAAAGGGGAAGGAATTATGAGTTCGGTATTTTATGAGTACCAACCGTACAAAGGTGAAATCGAAAAACGCAGCTATGGTTCTTTGATCTCGCATGAAACCGGTGAGTCGGTCACTTACGGTCTTTACAATGCACAGGAACGTGGGACGTTGTTCATCGGTGCAGGGGTACCGGTTTACATGGGCATGGTCGTCGGACAATCCCCGAAAGCGGAAGATTTGGTGGTCAATGTCTGTAAGCGTAAACAGTTGACCAATACCCGTGCGTCGGGTGCGGATGATGCGTTGCGTTTGGTACCGGCAAAAGTGATGAGTTTGGAGCAGTGTTTGGAGTTTATCGGGGAAGATGAATTGTTGGAAGTAACGCCGGAAAGTCTGCGTATCCGCAAAGAAATTCTCGACCCAACCCAACGCGCACGCGCAAACCGCCGGTAGCAGCCGGTAGCACCGGCAGGCATTTCCGACGGAGCACCCATATCACGGAATGTCCGTCCACGAGCCGGTAGCACCGGCAGGCGTTTCCGACCGAGCACCCATATCACGGAATGTCCGTCCACGACGTGGCATGGTAGGATGTGACCTTGTAGGGACAGGGCTCTGCTCTGTCCACTCTAAAAGTTTTGTCTCCTTTTTCAAAAGGGACAGGGTGTGGGACGGTGTCCCACGGTCTTACTTGGCCGTTAGGCAATTTTCAAGCGTCAGCGTTTGAAGGCATTCGGATTTTTCCGAATGCCTTTTTTTGCGGGCGGACAGCGTCCGCAGGCGTTTCGGTCACGGCAAGCCGTGACCCTACGATCCTAATTGAAATATTGTTTTGTAGGGGCGGATTCCATATCCGCCCTATTTTTATCGCCAAATTAAAATACCGTCTGTAGGGACAGGGCTCTGCTCTGTCCTTCGTTCATCACCCAATGAAAATTTGATGGGAAACCGGCGGGCGATTCGTGAATCGCCCCTATCTATTCACTCAAACGATTGCCTGTCTGCCATCCACCACCCAACAAAATTTCACAAAACCATTGCATTTGGTGGGGGAATTTGGTACAATAAAAAATGGATATTTATAT
>CAYJIM010000102.1:0-4644 GCA_964370215.1 uncultured Oscillospiraceae bacterium | reverse complement strand
CTATTCACTATTCACTATCCTTTGATGCCCGACATCGCCACCCCACGTACAATCTGTTTTTCAAAGATCAAAAATAGAATGATGGCAGGGATCGACGCCACCATATTGGCGGTCAGCGGCTTGACATAGTCAATGCTATAGGCCGCCACAAAGGACGGTAATCCAATGGGTAGGGTGAACATCGATTCACTCATGGCACACAGCAACGGCCACAAATAGTTGTTCCAGCTACCCAAGAAGGAAAAGATGCCGATGGTGACCAGCACCGTTTTGCAGAGTGGCAGTAGGATGCGCACAAAGATGCTGACATTGCCGGCACCGTCGATGCGTGCCGCTTCAAACAGCTCGTTCGGGATGCCTTTGAAAAAAGTGACCATAATGATCATGTTCATCGACCCTGCAAGTCCCGGCAGAATCATACCGGCATAGCTATCGATGAGATTGAAGTCATTGACGGTGATGAACAAGGGGATGATGGTCGCTTCTCCCGGCACCATCATACCAAGCAGAAAGTAAAAGTAAAAGGCCGATTTTCCCTTAAAGGGAATTCTTGCAATGGCAAATGCCGCCATCGCTGAAACGAGCAGTACAAGCCCCATCGATACCACTGCATTGAATAGGCTGTTGGCAAACCACGTGGGCACTGCCGTTTCAAATAAAATTTCAGGGTAATTTTCAAGGGTATAGGGCGGTAAAAACCAATCCGAAATCATATTGATGGGGGTTCCCTCTGCCTTAAAAGATACCGCAATCGCCCAAATGACCGGAACGATAAACAACACTGCACAGAGGAGCGAAAAAATTTCCAATACCCAATCGCCGACGGTCTTTTTGTTTCTCATGCACGCTCACCTCGCTTTTTGACGGTCAATTGCACCACTGTCAAAATGATTAAAATGACAAACAGTGCATAGGACATCGCCGCACCATACCCGAAATTGTTTTTGGTGAAGGCGGTTTCATAGATGTATTGAATGAGCGGTCTTGTCGCATTGCCGGGTCCCCCACGGGTGATCATAAAAATCTGCCCGAACACTTTGTAAGAGGCAATGATCTGCAACAACAGCACCAAATAGGTGGTCGGTTTCAATAACGGGATGGTGATGAACAACAGTTGTTTTGTCTTACTCGCCCCGTCAATGTCCGCCGCTTCATACACTTCCTGTGAAATTTCCTGCAAGGCGGACAGGTACAACAGCATACTAAATCCTGCCGTCCACCAAACGGTTGTCCACCCAAGGGTCAACCACACCAAATATTCGTTTTGTAACCACAACAACTCCACCCCTTGCGGCAGTCCCAACAGATGCAAAAACCCATTGACAAACCCGACATAGGGTGAGGCCATTGCCACTGTCAGGTAGGAAATGACCGACACCGACAGGACATTGGGAATGTAGTAACAACAGCGGTAAAACTTTTTGAGTTTGGAGGCACGGTTGGCAAGCAATGCCAACCCCATTGCCACTACGATCATCAACGGTACGGTAATGGCAACAAAGGTGGTCGTGTTGCCAAGCGATTCCCAAAAGAACCGCTCCCCGATCATTTTTTCATAGTTGTCCAGTCCTAAAAAGCTGATTTTGCCCATAATGCCCCATTTGTGCAGGCTGACATAAATGCCCTGCACCACCGGCCAAATGGTAAAAGTGGTATACAGTACCAAAAATGGCAACATAAACAACAGTGCCGCCATCCAGTTTTTGGCCGCTTGCTTTCTCTTTTCCCCCACGCTTCTTCCCCTCTTTCCAATAGATGATCAAAGGGCAACCTTTGCGGCTGCCCTTCAAGGATGTACACGGTGATGCTTATAGGTTGGACTCAATTTCTGCAATCATGTTGTCAATGGCAACGCCCACTTCTTCCTGACCCAACCACACGGTATCCAATGTTGCAATCATCGCTGTTTTGATGGCACCGAAAATCGCGGTGTTTGGTGGCAATACGGCAATGTCAGCCGCCGACGCATAGGTCGAACGATGTGGCAATGCGTTGTAGCTTTCCCCTTCGACGACTGGGGTGTACGCCGGAATTTGTCCCGACTGTGCCCAAATTTCTGCGCCGGTCGAAGTGGCGTAAGAGATGAATTCCATCGCTGCCAAGGATTCTTCATCGGTGCGATCCCCGTTGACCGGTAGGGTGAAGGTATGCAAGTCTGCCCATGCGGTCGGGGTGCCAAAGTCAATCGGTGCGGTCATTGCGCCGTAATTAAACCCTTCGGTACTTTCATAAACGCCAACGGCCCAAGTACCACCAAATTCAAAGACCCCGTTGCCCCCTTGGAAGAATTGTTGATGATCCTCAATTGCCGGAATGATCAAGCCTTCGGTATACCAGCTGTAGAGTGTTTGGGCGGCGGCAATGGCAATGTCGCGATCCATGGTCACTTCAGTGGAATCTTCGTTGACAATCGGGGTCCCACCCATGCTAAAGTAAATCGCCCACCAGACACGCCATGGGTCGTCTCCGTCCTGTGTCAACGACATGGCGGTACTGCCTTCCGGCAAGCTGTCTTTTGCTTGGGTGAGCAGTGCTGTAAAGTCATCCCAGCTGTCAATTTTCACCGTGCCATCCGCTTCTAGCGGAATGCCGGCAGCGGCCAACAGGTCGGTGTTGTAGTATAAAATTTCTGCGTGGGTGTCTAGCGGAATGGCATACAACGAGCCATCCAAGGTCGAACCGTCCACCGCAACATTACTGTACTGGCTCAAGTCCACACCGGCGGAAGATGCCACGTCGTCAATCGGCATGATGATGCCGTTTTGTACCATTTCCGGCAGTCTCGACGCATGGGATACCCCAATGTCAGGCCCTTTGTCTGCTGCCACTGCGGTCATCAATTTGGTGTAGTAATCCCCCCAAGGAAGCAGTACCGCTTGTACCGGCTGGGTGGGATCGGACGCGTTATAATCGTCAATGATTTGTTCCATGAACTCCCCGTCACCACCGGAGAAGAGCGACCAAAATACCAAATTGCCCTCTTCAATGACAACATCTTCGGGATTGTTGATGGTGCCGTCTTCGTTGATGTCAAGTCCACCTTCTTCGGTGGTCGCCTCAGCGCTGTCCTCTGCCGGTGTGGTATCTTCGGTTGTTGCAGTATCCCCACCGTCTGTCGTTGTCGGTGCTGTTGTGGTACACCCTGCCATTGCACTGACCAATGTCCCTGCTGCCAATAGGCAAACCAATAATTTTTTCATCTTCAAATCCTCCTTATTTGTATCATACTTTTGGTGGTCTCCGTGATTGATTGTCTTTTGCTTACCCTCCTTTTTCTCTATTGCGATTGACTATACACCTTCACTTCAATGCCCTGTGCATAGTCGCCGAAATTTTTTCCGTAAATGGTCATGCCACCGTATCGGTCATCGTATTTTTTGACTTCAAACCGCAAGGTCCAAAATAGTTTTCCGGGATGATAATCTTTGATGCTACGGCTGTTGACCCTTGTTTGGTCGAGATATACGCCATCATTTGTGATGGTAAAGTGTTTTAAAATACCGTATTGTCCACCGAGATACCAACCTGGGGTAAATGCGCCACGGCGATCGCCAAAGTCACCGGGGGACACCCATTCACAAACCATGACATCGTTGAGGTACACCACGATGGCCGATTTCCAGTCGTCCCGCACCAAGGGGTATTCCGACCCCAGTTCTGCGGAAATGTCGATGTGTACAATGTTTTCAGGGTTTTCCACATAGTTTGCAAAGGTGTATTCCACAAAGCCGGATGTGAGCCACAAACAAGCGGCCGCACATCGTTTGGGGTGGAAAAACACACGAGGGTCGTCGTGTACGCTGATGGGTTCTTCGTAATTGACCATACCACAGGGCGGTGTTGCCTCCACTTTGGTGTATTCCCCCAGCGGCAATTGTACCGTGTGGCGGTGCTTGAGGGGAGATTTGTTGGAAGGCAGAACCAGTTGATAATCGCCAAAAAACAGTTCACACACCTTACCCTCTCGTCCTAAGCGATAGGTGTGAATGAGCCCCACCTCTTCGAGTTTGTTGACATGAGTGGTCATGATGGCACTGCTGACGCCGGCATAGCTTGCCAGTTGTTTGATGTTGGCGTTGCCAATGCGCAGCCGCTCCAACACCTTCAAACGAATGGGACTTGCCAATACTTCAAATAGCTTGAGTGAGGTATGATCTACAGGAATGTGCATACAGTCTCCTTTTCTCCACGGGGATCCAAGCTTTTTCAGTCTATTAGGCAGTGGTAAAAATTATGAATGATTTATTGCTTTGTTTTTATTATCATAACATTTTCAATTCAAATGATCAATATTTTCTGTTATTCAGTCGATATTTATAGCAATATTCACGAATTCAACTGCCACCTTTCCGATCGAAAGGTCGGTCAATTAACCTGTAGGTTAATCTTCGGTTTTTGTGCAAGACCTCAATAAATGGACACCCTATTTGTCGTTTTCTTCCAATTTTTGTTGGTTGGTAGAGGAGGCGAACATCGCTCGCCTTCCATTGTACCGTAGGGGCGATTCCATATCCGCCCGCCGGTTACATCCCATAATCCTACGTCGTGGACGGGCTTTTTGTGCGATGGGTGTGTGGTCGGAAACGCCAGCGGACGCTGTCCGCCGTAGGGGCGACCTTTGGTCGTCCGTGGTTCATCCCTCGT
>CAYJIM010000101.1:0-4695 GCA_964370215.1 uncultured Oscillospiraceae bacterium | reverse complement strand
CTTGCCTCAAACTCCACCACTTTTGAAAAAGTGGACAAAACTTTATATTCGACCACCTACTATATGCGAATTTGACCGTCGCCAATGACGATGTATTTACAAGTAGTGAGCGCTGTCAGACCCATCGGCCCTCTAGCGTGCATTTTTTGAGTCGAAATACCGATTTCCGCACCCAATCCAAACTCACCCCCGTCGGTAAAGCGTGTCGACGCATTGACGTATACCACCGCGGCGTCCACTTCACCTGTGAAGCGGTTGGCGGCCGCCAAGGTGTCCGTCACAATACACTCCGAATGATGGGTAGTGTAGCGGTTGACATGGGCAATGGCCTCATCCAAATCTGCCACCACCTTGACCGACAGAATATAGTCGTTATATTCCGTCTCATAATCCACCTCGCTTGCCGGTACCGCACTGTTTAAGATGCTACAGGTCTTCTCACAGCCACGCAGTTCCACCGCATGAGTAAACCCTGCCACCAACTGTGGCAAAAATCTTTCAGCCACCGCCTGATGCACCAAAATTGTTTCACAGGCATTGCAGACCGATGGACGACTCGTTTTGGCATTGTTGACAATCGACACCGCCATCGCAAGATCCGCTGTCTGGTCGATATAGGTATGACAATTGCCTACCCCCGTCTCAATGACAGGTACCGTGGCATTGGCGACCACCGCTTGAATCAGCCCTGCACCACCTCGGGGAATCAGTACATCCAACGCATCGTTCAACCGCATCATCTCCTGCGCTGCGGCGCGGTGAGTATCCTCCAACAACACGATCAAGTCCGCCGGTAACCCTTGCCCTTGCAGTGCCTTGCGCATGCTGTTGGCAAGGGCAGTGTTGGTATAAAGTGCCTCTTTCCCCCCACGCAAAAAAGCGGCATTGCCGGATTTCAAGCAGAGGACAGCAGCATCCACCGTGACATTGGGACGTGATTCAAAAATCATGCCCACAACCCCCAACGGCACACGCACCTGTTGCAGTTGCAAGCCGTTGGCAAGTTTTCCGCCCGAAAGCACCGTCCCGATCGGATCGGGGAGCGCAATGACTTCCTCGGTCGCTTTGGCAATTGCTTCAACACGATCGACGTTCAGCAGCAATCGATCGCGCATCACCCCACGCACCCCGTTTTGTTCCGCCAATGCCAGATCCTGTTCGTTTGCCCTTAAAATCGTGTCACAGTCGATCCGCAACTGATTGGCAATCGCCTGCAACGCTGCGTTTTTCCCTGCTGTATCGAGTGTGGCAAGAATCGGTGCCGCCGCTTTGACCCTTGCCCCCAATGCTGTTACCGTACTCATGCGTTTTCCTCCTCTGCGGTGATTTTCCCGAAATAAGTGCCAACCTTGTCCCCATCTAGCAGTTTGTAAAGATTTGCCGGGTGCTGTCCGTTGGTCAGCACCATCGAAAATCCATTGGCAAAAGCGATTTCTGCCGCATTCAGTTTGGTGACCATGCCACCGGTACCGAGGGAAGACCCTTCCCCTCCGGCGAGTGCACGAATCTCCGGTGTGATGGCCGTTACCGTTTGGATGAGTGCTGCATCATCGTATTCTCGTGGATTTTTGTCATAAAGTCCGTCGATGTCACTCATCATAATGAGCAGTTCAGCATCCACCAAAGTGGCCACAATGGCACCTAGGGTATCATTGTCCCCAAACTCAATTTCCTCTACTGCTACGGTGTCGTTTTCATTGACAATCGGAATCACCCCTAAGGACAACAACCTTGCAAAGGTATTTTGCACGTGCTGTTTACGCACAGGATCTTCCACCGTATCCCGTGTCAGGAGCACCTGTGCCACCTTGTGGTGATACTCGCCGAATAATTTGTCATAAAGGTACATCAACTCACACTGCCCAATGGCGGCACACGCTTGTTTGGTGGGCATATCAGTCGGTTTTTCCGGCAGGTTCAAAATGCCAACGCCAACACCAATAGCACCGGAACTGACCACCACCAATTGCTTGCCTGCATTTTTTAAGTCCGCCAATACTTTGACCAGTGCTTCAATGCCACGAATATTCAATCTTCCGGATGGATGGGTCAACGTGGAAGTGCCCACCTTGACGACCACGGTATTTGCTTTTTGTAAACAATTCATTGCTGTATTCCTCTCTTTTACTACATTCTTCTGTCACGACTCATATTGGGACTGTTCCAACAGCTCCCGACTGCGATAGCTACATAGTAGCGACAGGTAGGGGATGGTGAAAAATATCGGCACCACCAAGGGGCAAATCAAATATAGCGGAAATAAAGACATGATGAGCATCATCACATCCACACGACGATCCTTCATCAAGTCGTAAGAATAGCGCATACAGGTTGCCGCCGACAGTTGCTCGTGTTCAAACAGCAAAAATGGTGCCAAAAAGTACCGAAATGCGTGGTAGAGCAAGCCCCCTGCAAAGATCACGACCAACAGCCCTTGTAATACCAGCAGAATGCTGTAAAGGATGGTCATGGCGATCAGTTCGGTGCGAAACTGTGTCAACAGCATATCAAAAAACCACCAAGTGAGTACACAACTTAAAATCCAGAACAAGACACGTCCGGCCATATGCAGTGTGAACAGCACCGCACGCTGATACTGCTGTTTGTCCTCAAAATAATAAAATAACTCTTCCACCGCAACTCGTTTGAGGGGCAGTAGATAAAACCATCGGCCTATGCCCAAAAGTACCGGCCCTGTCATAAACAACAGCAATGCGATTTGCAACAACAACTGGATCCAAAAAAATATACTGTGAAATCCTTCCAACTGTAAAAGATTTTCAGCAATACTCCATTGCACTGCGATGGGCAGTAACGCTGCAAAACTGACTGCCATGCAGGGGCCTGCTTCCTGTTTGAAGAGCGATAACGCTAGCCGATAGCGTCCTTTGTGGTACTGTGCTATGCGTTCCAAGATCGTTCCTCCTACTCGTTGCGAAATTGGGTTTTCAGATCCTCAACATCGTAAAATTCAAACACCTGTTCCCCACGCTCCTGCTCCTGTTGATACGGTAACGGGTCACAAATTTCAAAACTCTTGACATTGCCCCATAAGTTGGCATGTAATAAAATGCTATACCCATGACCATTTTCTACCATCCAATGTGCCGGTGGCATTTTGGGCAGACCGCACATGGCAAGCAATGCCATCAAGACACCACCGTGGGTAACCACTGCCGCTTCAAAAATACGGCGATCCATCATATCCTTGACAATCTCGTCAAACGCCTGCTGCACCCGTTGGGCAAACGCACCGGTATCCTCGGCACCGGTGGGGCCTTCTCCGCCTTTGCCTTGAATCCAATTGAAAAAAGGATGCTCTTCCGATAAACCGGAAAAGGTTTTATTTTCATAACTGCCAAAGTGAAATTCACGCAAGCCGTCTACCGTATACCAAGTATGTTCCGGATACAGAATCCTTGCCGTCTGCAACGCACGCTGCATCGGACTGCAATACACTTTCCCTACCGGTGGATAAATACATTCTTTTTCTAGGGTCAAAAGCTCCATGACCCCCTCTTCACTCAGCACTTCATCGGTACTGCCGATGTATCTGCCCTCTTGATTTGCCACGGTTTTTCCATGACGATATAAGTAGATGCGATAGCTGCGCATAAAACCCCTCCTGTCACAATCATTACTTGCCGATTGTTTCTATTTGCTAGCTTATATTATAATCGATTCCTTTATAGAAAAGAACGGTTTTTTTGTAAATCTTTTATTCTTTGTGAATATTCAACAAACTAGCAAGCAATGCTCTATTCAAAAAATGACAAAATTTCATTTCTTCGACATTTCTCTTTACAATTTGTAATATATGTGATAAAATTTACAACACAGTGGTTGATGATGTATCTTCGCAGTGTTTTGCTGTCATCATGAAGGTGATTTATCAAACCGATTTAAAAAAGGGAGGCAGTTTTCGGTGAACGCAGATTTTCCAAGAATTTTAACATTGTTGCGCAAAGAGCGTGGGATCAGCCAAAAACAGGCGGCCTCCGATCTGGGTATTAGCCAAGCATTATTATCCCACTACGAAAAAGGGATCCGCGAATGTGGGCTGGACTTTTTGGTGCGCACAGCAGACTTTTATCAAGTGTCCTGTGATTACCTGTTGGGACGTTCGCCGGAACGCACCGGTGCCACATTATCGCTACAGGATTTGTCCGTCGAGCAAGGGCCGTTGCCCGAATCCCCTACCGGTGTGGTACAGCTCCATGAGCGATTGATCGCCAATTCCATTCACATTATCTTTTCATTGTTGGAGTCGATTGACCACCCAAAACTCATACAGTATGTATCGGATCACTTGATGCTCACCGTCTATCAAATTTTCCGCATGATCTATACCGTCAATCCAAAAAATGATGTCAACCTCTTCGCTGTGCACCAAACACAGTTCCAAGCGATGATGCTGTCGAAGTTTGTTGAAAACCAAGCGAAAATGTCGATCATTTTAGAGAACCCTGAAAACAAAAAGGAGCACCGCATCAATCCAAAGTTGGTTTCGCTTTCCTCGGAAGAATTGCAAACAGATTATCCACGCACCTCTTCTTCCCTGCTCAACCTCATCAAAAAGGTAGAGCCACTCTTAAAACCATAACTTAAACCACCCCAATAGGATCACCACGATCCTATTGGGGTGGTTTTGTAGGGGCGGATTGGTTGAGTGAAGAGTGAACAGTGAATAGTGAA
>CAYJIM010000100.1:0-4724 GCA_964370215.1 uncultured Oscillospiraceae bacterium | reverse complement strand
GTCAATCATGCCGCCTTGGATGATCACATCGGTTGCACCAACCTCTGCCGACTCCATTGTACCACCGCCGTAAAGATGCCATTGGATCTGTGCTGTATCCGATACCGTTACTGTAGCTGTGCCGGTAACCGGCGCCCATAGTCCGCCACCGTGTACAACACCAGTGATGGTGCCACCTTGGATGTTGACATCGGTTGCACCAACCTCTGCCGACGCATTAACGCCACCGCCGTAAAGATCCCCTTGGATCTGTGCGTCTCCCGATACCGTTACCGCAGCCGTGCCGGTGACCGGTGCTACATCTCCGCCACCATAAACATACCCAACGATGCCGCCTTGGATGTGCACATTGGTATTCGCCACCGTTGCGGTGTCAAATGATCCCCCACCGTAAACCGATCCGTTGACCCATGCGGCACCCGATACGGTCACCGCAGTGTTGCCGAGAACCGGTGCATGTAATCCGCCACCGTATACAGCACGGGCAATCGTGCCGCCTTGGATATTGACATCGGTTGCTTCAACTGTTGCAGTGTCAGTCGCACCACCACCGTAAATGATGGCTACCGTTCCGCCCAGCATGGTGATGTCGGTACTGCCGGTCAATGCAGTGCTTTCATACCCACCATAAACGATATAGCTACTCAGGTCAACACTCTCGATCACAGCGGTGTCATCCCCTGCGTCATACACTCCAATCGTTCCTTTATCGTGGTAAACCGAAGTGGTGCCGGCATCCGCCCCCGCAACGATCAACAACGGCGACCCGTTGCCATAAATTTTATCAGCATTGATTATCGGCTCTGCCGCATCCGCCGCATAGGCAACGGGCGACACCATCGGCACAGAAATGGCAAGTCCCAACGCCAATACCCCTGTGCAAAAAAATTGTTTTAGTTTCATCATATCCTCCTAAAATGGAAATTTGTATACCCGATTTCGATTATACCATTCAGGTAAAAAAATTGCAACTATTTTGTCAACAAAAAAGGAACAAATTCCACGGTAGGGGCGACCTTTGGTCGTCCGTTATTTCCCATCAAATTTTCGTTGGGTGATGAGTGCTCGGTCAAAAACAACAGCGGGTTTCACCCACAAAAAAGCCGTAGGTCAAAAAGACCTACGGCTGAATCCGTCAAAAACCACCTTGCAGTCGTGCAGAAATAAAAACCCGCCTAAAGCAGGTGGGTAACGTCCTGTAGGTTTCCTGCTCCCTTCGTCCGCCAAGGCGGGAGGTCTGCAATCATGCCACAGAGATGAGTCCCCTTATAATAAGTGTTGGATTATTATAAGCTGCACTAACCAGAGCAACGCTCATAACAAGGCAGTTCATGATGAACTGTTGTTAGTGTGGCAATCGTTTTCAAAAATATACCAAAGTTTGCTTGAAAGAAAAATTATTCTTCTTCCGCTTCTTCAAATTCCGCTTCAAATAGATCCGAAAGTTTTTCCAAAAACAAATTGCCGATACGATCAAATTCCTCATCGTTGTCGATGGAAGCCATCATCTCTTCCCCATCGATCTCTTCGCCTTTGAGAACCACCAACTGGCCGTCGTCCTCCAACGCTTCCGAGGGATCTTCGTAAAATGGTAACAATGCGTAGTAGCGGCTACCGTCTACTTCCATCATATCCAATAATTCAAATGCTTGTTCGTTTCCTTCTTCGTCGATCAGGGTGTACAGATCCGGCGAATAGTCAAACTGCTCTTGATTTTCCATTGAGAGTTCCTCCATAACTTGTGGTTTACTGTCTATCATCATTGTACTGAATTTTGAAGAAAAAGTCAATGCCATTTTATAAACATTCCGCATATGATTTGTGATTTCTACATCAACTCGCCAAAAACATACAACTTTATATTAAGTTGTATTGCTTTTTCAATAAAATATTTTTAAATATAGCGCAGAAAACAGTTGACATCACACAATCAAAGTGCTATAATAGAGCCATAGACAAAAGGAGATGAGTCCAATGTACTAACGAAAAATTAAACCAATCCTTACACGACAAGTCCATTTCATTCTCGTCGGCATCTTCATCACAATGTCGATACCTTAACCAAATGAAAAGGAAAACAAAAAGATTGTTTGAGGATCTGTTTTTCTTTTCCTACAGATGAAGTGATTGTAAAAAACAAAGAAGTGAAAGTCTTCTGTAGCAATAAAGCTTGCCGTCGTAAGAAACCTTTGTTTGATGATTTGTTTTGGTTGGTTTGTAGGTCGCGGTTGCCATTTTGGATCGCAGCACCTCTTCTGAGACATGTGGGTATTGTGGTTAGATCAATGACCAAACACCCCTCAAACAAGTCGTACCATAGGGAAAACAAAAGGAGGTTTTTTCTGCCACTTTGTTTTCATCCATATCAAAAGATAGAGGTATAGGCCAATGAACTAAACCAACAAGCTTCATATCAAACAATCTGGTTTGATTGTAAGATTAAATATATCGAATTGCCCTTGTTATGGGTTTGTGGTAGGTACCGAGGTGTAGATCTTTGCACCGACTAACATAAATCAGTGACAGGAACCGAGGTGTAGACCTTACACACATATAAGAGCCGAATTTGGCCATAGTGGACGTCCTGAATTCGACTGCACCCTTATCAAAGGTTTTGGCAAACGGTATTTTAATGATAATGAGTGAAGAAGGGATCGTCATGAAGAGAAAATCTTTGGGACAGCTGAATCATTTCATTTAATAAGCGAGGAGTGAGTCCGCCGAAATAGTTACACACGGTCGTTTTATCACATCTTTGTCCGCTGATTTTAAAAATCCACCTCTGTAAATCAAGAGGCGCCCGTTCTACAAGGGATATTCTCATTGTTGTGACTGCTGTTTAAAATATATTTATCAAAGAGGGATGCTCAAAAAAACCTCTCACTTAAAAATAAATATTGCAACATAGAGGGTACGATTGAAACAGTTTGCCTGTAAAGATTTTAAAAGAAGATCGACTTCAAAATATAACAATGTACCATTTGAAGGTGTCTTTTAAAACAATATGATGGTGAAACAAAAAATTAGAAAGGTGTAGAAAAGCATTTGGGGATAGTTAAGCTGGTTTTTCTAAAGTTCTGTTTTTTCATCTAGCTGTCATGAAACTAAAACCATATGTTTTGAGCATAAAATGTAAATCCGATCATCCTTATTGTGCAATGTCAATGCGTTGCAGTCTCCTAGAAAGAGAGAAGAATAAGAAAGCTCAGCGATTTTCTTGAAGTACCATGATTCAAATAAAATTTGATGTCTAAATTTGATTTGATAATAGCAGGAAAAATGAGTGAGATAAAATCTCATCAATAGTAGGAATCAATCTGCATACAAAAAACATGCATACATAAAGGTTCTAACATCTGTATTTGAAAGCCTTTTCAATACCAGAAAACGTCCGGTAAAAGCAGATGCAACCTTATTCAGAAACTATTTTTTCACAAGATGAACGATTGTGGCATAAATTTGATCCACACGTTATCAATGTATTGAATCATTGATTGTTTGAAATGTAAGTACCTTAAAGTACAATCTCACAAAGCACGTTTCCCTTTACTCGTAAAGAGTAATTGTTCGGATCTGTGATGATCTGATCAATCAATTGTGGTGATTGAGAATATGAAAGGTAATTATGGTAAGAATTGTTATCAACATAGTATATAGACGGTCCATAGTCTGCTCGATATGGCTATTGTGTGAAACAAAACCAAAAGAACAACAGAGATTTATTACAAAGTAGATTGACGTTATTTGGAATCAATGATGCTCAGATAAAATCATTTAGAGTCATCCAATGGAATATTGTGAGAAAGGATAACGGTCGAATAAGAATAATAAAAGAAAAAGGGATCAATAATTGAATATTGAACATTAGTCACCGAAGTGCACGATAAGCGTGATCAGTACGACTTTATACTGGATCACATAAGCGAGTTGTACTTCGGTGATGTTTTTGTGCGTAGCACGCGCTGGCATTTCCGACCAAGCACCCCTCGCACAGAAAGCCCGTCCACGAGCCAGTAGCACCGGCAGGCATTTGGGCGACCACACAGGGGCGCCCCTACCGCACAATGAAAATTTGAATGGTAAGGAGAAGTTTTGTCCACTTTTTCAAAAGTGGTGGAGTTTGAGGCAACGTCTCAAGGTCTTGAGTGCCGCAAGGGAGTATTAAGAGGGTGAATTCCCAGACAATCCGGTGGATTGTTTGGGAAGAGGGAGATTTTACGATAAAAAATCTCCCTGCAGCGGGTGAAACTAGCTGTTGTTTCCGACCAAGCACCCCTCGCACGGAAAGCCCATCCACGACGTGGAGTAGTTAGATCGTACCCATGATGAAAGTTTGGACAACGAGAATATCGCGCTGGCAAACGCAAAAAAAGAGGAAAAAGAAAAGCAGTCACAACATTGAGGTGACACTCAACATCGTAACTGCTTTAATCAATCTCTTAGTAGCTATAGCCCAGTTGCTAAAAGAATGAGAGAGGGGCAACGCCCTTTCTTATAAAATAGCACAAAGCGTTCTCAATGTCAAGTATGGCGGATATTATTATCATAATTTTAATTGAAATTAGCATAGCACTATCGGTAATATCAATTGCAATTCTTTTCGTCACATGGGTCAGCAGGCAGCACTGTCGCCAACGCTCTCTTCCATCGCCTTTTCTTTTCCTCATACGACATCGCCGCATACGCCGGACTTGTCGAGGGGAGTGCTATCACCGATGTTTCAA
>CAYJIM010000099.1:0-5044 GCA_964370215.1 uncultured Oscillospiraceae bacterium | reverse complement strand
AGCAACCGAGGAAAAAGGAGGGTGTGATCCGTCACAGGGATCTGTGGCAAACCGGGATCGATTGGAGATCGAGGTGTACAGCATGAAAAAGGTAAAACAAGGAGTTGCATTTGGATTGATTGCCGCAACATTGGCGGCAGTAGGGGTATTTGGATTTCAAGGGAGACGGACGGAAGTGGCCGCAGAACCGCAAGCACCGTTGCCTGAAACGACCTCCACTGATGTAGAGGCGCTGCAAACGACACAGCCTGAATTGAAGCTAGCGTACTTTGCCGGTGGATGTTTCTGGGGTGTGGAAGCCTACCTATCCCGTGTGGCAGGGGTCTATGACGTGGCATCCGGTTATGCAAACGGCACGACAGAAGATCCCACTTATGAGGATGTCATCTATCGTGAAACGGGACATGCCGAAACAGTACGGGTATTGTATGATCCCAATGTGGTGACGCTCGATGAGTTGATGGAAAAGTTTTTCCGCGTCGTTGATCCGACATCGGTCAACAAGCAAGGCAACGACGTCGGTACGCAGTACCGCTCTGGGGTCTATTATGAAACCGAAGAGGACAAAGCGATCATTGATGCCTACTTGGCACAGTTGCAAGACGATTATATACTGCCGATCGTGGTGGAATCGGTACCACTTGAAAACTTTGCCTTGGCGGAGGAATATCATCAGGATTATCTTGAAAAAAACCCGAATGGGTACTGCCACATCAATTTGAATGCGTCAACGGATGACGAGCAATTGGTGGATCCTGTACATTATCCGAAACCCACAGAGGAAGTATTGCAGGAAACATTGACAGCGGAGCAATATGATGTCACCCAGAAAAACGGAACAGAAGCACCGTTTTTCAACGAGTATGACAAACAGTATGCGGCAGGCATTTATGTGGACATCACCACGGGAGAACCGCTCTTTAGCTCCAATGATAAATACGATTCCGGAACCGGTTGGCCGAGCTTTACAAGTCCGATTGCACCGGAAGTGGTAACCCAGTCGGCGGAACTTACCGGTGGTGTCAATGCGGCAGAGGTGCGCAGTCGTGCAGGGGATGCCCATTTGGGACACGTCTTTACCGATGGTCCTCAAGAGGACGGCGGATTGCGGTATTGCATGAACAGTGCAGCCTTGCGGTTTATTCCGTATGAACAGATGACAGAGGAAGGGTATGGTTACCTCAAACACATCGTCGAAAACGGTCAGTAGGGC
The DNA here is from genome assembly GCA_964370215.1 of uncultured Oscillospiraceae bacterium. Lineage (GTDB taxonomy): Bacteria > Bacillota > Clostridia > Oscillospirales > Ruminococcaceae > Massiliimalia. The sequence goes on along the minus strand of CAYJIM010000099.1, from coordinate 3,831 downwards.
GGACAACGGTCGGTAGCACCGACAGGCATTGCGGACGACCAAAGGTCGCCCCTACCACACAATGAAAAATCGGGTGGTGTATAAAAGTTTTGTCCACTTTTTCAAAAGTGGTGGTGTTTGAGGCAAGGCCTCAAGGTCTTTTATACCGCAAGAGAGTATTTAGAGGGTGAATTTCCAAACAATCCTGTGAATTGTTTGGAAAGAGGGAGATTTTACGATAAAAAATCTCCCTGTGATCGGTAGATGTCGACATTTCGGCACGCATACAATGCGTGCCCTACCAAACCTTGCCCTTGCTACGTAGGGTGTGGGGTGTATGCACACCGCCGTTTATCGCAAAAAACGGACGACCGAAGGTCGCCCTTACAAACAGTATTTTTATTTGGCGGTCGCCTACCATTTCGATTTACCTTCCTACGTTGTGGACAAAGTTTCCGTGCGATGGATGGGTGCTCAGTCGGAAATTACAGCGGGTTTCACCCACAAATAAGGGATTTGATCGTTGATCAAATCCCTTAAACGCTGACGCTTGGACGTTGCCTTGCGGCAATCAACACCATGGGACGCTGTCCCATACCCTGTCACTTTTGAAAAAGTGAACAAAACTTTTATTGTGTAAACGAAAAGCCCGACAGCGATCAAAACAGCTGTCGGGCTTTTGATTATTCTTTTGTAATGACCAATTCGTATGGTTTGAGATCCAAACGACTGACGGCATTGTCGGTCATCAGATCGGTTTGTGCGGTCGGGAGCAATACCGTTTTGTCGAGTTCGGAAAAGTTCATGTAGAAACGATAATGGTCACCGTCACCTACACGGTGGGTGACGCTAACCCCTTCCGGAATGGCAAGCGCCGATTCGGCGAGGGAGAGGTTTGCAATCACCTTGTCAAGCACCGCTTCAATGGCATCGGTGCCGGTGCGTGCGGCAAAGTAGTAACAATTGCCTTTGCCGTATTGGTTTTTGGTGATGGCGGCACGCCCTTTGTAAAAATCATCGCCATAGGTTGCGAGTACTTCGCAGCCGTCTGCCGGATGAATCAGTTCGCAGTAGTCGTACACTTCATAGCAACCGGTAGCACCGATGGAATTGTTTTTAAAAACGACATGATTGCGATCCTGTGGGAAAAGGGCATCGATTTCCTCCGCCCAAATGCCGGTCACTGCCTGTAGTCCTTCACCGGGGAATCCTCCTTGGAAACAGAGATCACTTTCGTTGACGTAACCGGTGCAGTAGGAGAGCACCAGTGTACCACCGGCTGCGACAAACGACTTCAAACGATCCGAAACACCCGGTTTTAACATGTAGAGCATGGGTGCCACGAGCAGTTGATACCCGTCAAACGATTCGGTCATCTCGATGACATCGGTGCTAATCCCACGTTTCCACAAACTGTGGTAGAAAGAGACACAGGTGTCAGGGTAGTTGCGGTTTTGGTTGAGCGATTGTAGATCGTCGATCGCCCAACGATTTTCCCAGTCGTAAATGACAGCGGCCTTGGCAGGAGCACCGGTGCCGACGACACCGTCTAATTTTTTGAGTACTTGACCGACCTGTGCCACTTCGGAAAAGACACGGGTGTGCTCATGGCCGACGTGGTCGACAACAGCACCGTGGAATTTTTCACTTGCCCCACGGCTCTTGCGGAATTGGAAATACTGCACACTGTCGCTGCCGTGCGCCACCGCTTGTATAGAGGATAATAGGTGCATACCCGGGCGTTTCAACTTGTTGACCGGTTGCCAGTTGACGTTACTGGGAGTGGACTCCATGAGGAAAAATGGCTTTTGCAGAAGCGAGCGATTGAGGTCATGGACAAAGCCAATGCGACAAGCGATGTCTGCGGTAGCCTCGGTATCGTTGTGCCATGTCGGGTAGTTGTCCCAAGAGATGACATCGATGGCGTTACGCATGACCCAAGGATCCAACCCCTCGTAAAAACCCATCAGATTGGTGCAGGTTGGGATGTCAGGCGTGATGGCTTTTAGGGCATCCGCTTCCATTTGAATAAACGAGGTTGTCTGCGCCGAGACAAAGCGTTTCCAGTCAAGATTCAAACCGTGGGTACGGGATTCCCCTTGTGGAGAGGGGGATTCAATTTGATCAAAGGAGGTATACGCATGGCTCCAAAAATAGGTCCACCAAGCGGCATTCAATTTTTGAATGTCGCCCTCATAACGTACACGAAGCCAGTCGCGAAATGCTTTCTGACAGTTTTCACAGTGGCATTCACCGCCGTACTCATTGGACAGATGCCACATGGTAAGCGCTGGATGATCCTTGTAGCGGTTGGCGAGCATCTGGTTCATTTGATGTACTTTTTGACGATAGTAAGGAGAAGTATAGCAGTGGTTGTGGCGTTCGCCGTGTAAGTTTTTGACACGGGTGTCGCTGACACGCAGCACTTCCGGATACTTTGCATCCATCCAAGCAGGACGTGCACCCGAAGGGGTTGCCAAAATGACCGACACACCGCCGGCATGCAATCTGTCCATCGTTTCGTCCAGCCATTCAAAGGTATAAACCCCTTCTTCCGGCTCCAAGGCCTGCCATGCAAAAATGGCGACCGAGGCGGAGTTGATGCCAGCAAGATTCATCAAGCGGACATCCTCTTTCAACACATCAGGGTAGTTTAGCCACTGATCGGGGTTGTAGTCCCCTCCGTGAATCATATGGGGGACGGACTTGAGGGTAGGGGGATGCTTTTTGTCATGTAGCTGCATGAAAACCTCTCCTTTTATTTTGTTTTTAAATAGGCCCCGATCAGCGTTTGACATTCACAAGGCACTAATAGGAAACAGAAGCGGAAACCGGTACCGAAGGAACGGCACTGCCGACGGCATAAAAATATTTGAGGACATCTCCACGGGTAACAATGCCGACAAATGCTCCTCTTGCATCGACCACTGGCACAAAGTTTTGCTCGGTGGTGCGTTGGAGTAATTCTTCCATCGAGGTGGAAATGGTGACGGCAGGGTTGAAGGTGGGGCGAATCAGCTCTCCTACCAACACCTGTTGTAGCAACATGGTGTCGTAGGGGAATTCTCGAGTCAAGCGCCACAAAAAATCCCCTTCGCTGACGGTGCCAACATAAAAGCCATCTTTGTCGATGACCGGAAGTGCGGTGAAATGATAGGTTTGTAAGGTGTTTAACCCCTCTTGCAAGGTATGGTGATCTCTTAAAAAAGTAACGGTGCTTTTGGGTTTGAGTAATCGTGCGATATTCATAAAATGTGCTCTCTTTCTTTGCGTTAAAAAAGGGTTTCTTGCAACAAACAAAACCACTGCGCAAATAAACGGTTTTTTGTCAGTTTTGTTTTGTATCTGACACTAATATACCATGTTTTACCGGTTCACAAATCAATTATTTGTGAACAAAACGTAAAATGGCGCAAAAATCATTGTGATATCTGTGAAGAACAGAAAAAATATTCTTTTCTGTTTCGGCAAAAAACGACAAAATATGAAAAATTACACAACAGTTGTTCTGATTGTGCGAAATAAGGTGGAATAGCACGGTGGATATGGCACATACTAACCAAAATAAGTGTTTGTCGGAGGCTTTGAAATGATCAATCGAAAGGTAAAACAGTTGACGGTATGCTTGGCAGTAATCGCACTTGCGGTGGGGTTCACAGCACACCTATATGAACAACAAATGCAGGTGTTACCGACCCTGTCAAAAGTGGGTTCCCGAGGGTCAGAGGTGACCGCCATTCAAGAGAGTTTGCAGGAACGTGGTCTGTTTGACGGTGTGGTCGATGGCATTTATGGGGAGCAGACCAAACAGGCGGTACAGGCATTTCAGTCACAACAGGGATTGACGGCAGA
>CAYJIM010000098.1:0-5222 GCA_964370215.1 uncultured Oscillospiraceae bacterium | reverse complement strand
ACGGCGGACAGCGTCCGCAGGCATTGCCGACCGCGCACCCATCGCACGGAATGTCCGTCCACGACGTGGGATGTGTCCTTCGTTTATCGCCTCATGAAAATCGGGCGGCAAACAAAAGTTTTGTTCCCTTTTTCAAAAGGGGCAGGGTGTGGGACGGCGTCCCACGGTTTTCTTGCCGACAGGCAACTTCCAAGCGTCAGCGTTTTAAGGGATTTGGTGAAAACCAAATCCCTTTTTTCGGGTGAAATCCGCTGTTGTTGCCGCACCGGTAGCACCGGCGGGTGTTGCGGACGACCAAAGGTCGCCCCTACCGCACAATGAAAACATGAATCTGTAGGGACAGGCTCCCATGCCTGTCCGCCATTTATTGCAGCAAAAAAGGGATTTGATCTATGATCAAATCCCTTAAATACTAACGTTTGAGAATTGCCTAACGGCAATCAAGACCTTGGGCTCCACCCAAACCCGTCACTTTTGAAAAAGTGAACAAAACTTTTATAACAGATGCGATCTTACCGTGCCACATCGTGGACGGGCATTCCGTGTGATGAGTGCTCGGTCAAATGCCCGCCGGTGCTACCGGCTATGCAGTGCCGAGTAGGAGATACACAAAATACCCCACATAAGAGGCGAGGAGGATGCCCCCGCCAACACGGGTAAGTTTTCGTTTTGGCAGGACACAAATGAGCAGTAAGGCCACGGCAACCACTGCGATGATGCTGTCCACCAAAAACTCCTGTCCGTATGGAATGGTGGTGATGAGCGAGGTGGTGCCAAGCACAAACAGGATGTTGAAAATATTGCTCCCGATGATGTTGCCGATGGCAATATCGGCACTGCCCTTACGTGCCGCTGTAACCGAGGTGATCAATTCCGGCAGAGAAGTACCAAAAGCGACAACGGTCAGGCCGATGATGCGGTCGCTGATGCCGATGGCTTCGGCAAGCGCGGTGGCGCTGTTGACAGCAAAGTTACTGCCGACAATGATGGCGGCCATCCCACCGAGTGTCATGAGTATGAGTTTCAACACATTTTCGTTGTTGGGCTTGTCGTCGTCCTTTTCAAACTCTGCGGCATTTTCTTTGGACAGGCGAATGAGGTAGACAAAGAAAAGAATGAACAGTCCCCATAAAATCAGCCCTGCGATCCAGTTGAGTTGTCCGAACACCAACCCCATCACTGCTAGAATGATGCTGATGATCAAGGTAAATGGGATTTCCTTTTTCAATGTCGAACTTTGTATTTTTAAAGGAATGATCAAGGCGGTCAATCCTAAAATAAGTAAGATGTTCAAGATGTTACTGCCGAGCACGTTGCCGATGGAAATGCCGGCACTGCCCTGCAACCCTGCGTTGATGCTGATTGCCGCTTCCGGTGCACTGGTGCCAAATGCCACGATGGTCAGACCGATGACCAGTTGAGGTACCCGGAATTTGTCGGCAATGCCACCTGCGCCATCAACAAAAAAGTCTGCACCTTTGCTGAGCAAGAAAAAGCCCAACGCCAATAAAAATACTTGTAGTAATAAATCCATTTAAAATTCCTCCATGTAATACATTTACCTATCCAAACCACCGATACTGTTCCGCTAAAATATTGATTCCCATGAAAATGAGCACCACGCCACCGACAAATTCCGCTTTTGCTTTGAATTTTTCACCAACGGCGTGACCGATGCGTACCCCGATGACTGATACAACAAAGGTGATTGCTCCGATCAAAGCAATGGTGGGCAGAATATCCACCCCAACAAATGCAAAGCTGACACCGGCGGCAAGTGCATCGATGCTGGTTGCAATGGCAAGCAGCAGCATCGTTTTGCAGTCGGTTTTGTCATTTGGGTCGTCTTCTTCTTTAGAAAAGGACTCTTTGATCATGTTTGCACCGATGAGTGCGAGCAAACCGAATGCGAGCCAGTGGTCGAACGAATCGATGAAAGACTGAAAACTCTGTCCCAATAAGTAGCCAATGAGTGGCATCAATGCCTGAAAAAAGCCGAAATACACCCCACAGAGGAGCATGCCTTTCCAGTTGATCCGACGCATGGCAAGCCCTTTACAAATAGATACGGCAAATGCATCCATAGAAAGTGCTATCGCTGTCAACAGCAATGCCCAAAAACTCAAAAAATCTCTCCTTTTTATAGCGTGATTGCAGATAGAAGGACTTATTTGTAGCTGCACAAATAAGTCCCCTCTTATAGAGCCGACCATCTGATGTCAATGGTCGTAAAATCCTGTTGTCATTACAGTACCTAATCATACCGTAAATCCCGTTGATTGTCAAGTAAAATTGTAACGCAAACATTGTGCAAAAAAGTGGTGAAATTGAGGTGTTTTGGTTGTCAAAAGAGGGCAAGCGTGGTATAATGGAAACATTAACGAAAGAGAGCGTGATGTTGTGGCAACAGGATCGGCGAAGCGAAAGAAAACGATTTTGGCAATTGCTTTGATTGCTTTTTTGGTAGTATTTATTGTCAGCGGAATTTTGCTTGTACAGGAACTGCTGATGTATGTGACCGGCGATGACAGTTATGAAAGTATCAGTGAAGCAACCCAAGTTGTTGCACCGACAACCGAAACCCAGCAGGGTGAAGTCACCCAGTTTCCCATTGAAGTACAGTTTGACACACTACTTTCCCAAAACCCCGATACCGTGGGGTGGATTTATGGGCCCGACAGCGTGCTCAATTATCCCATTGTACAGGGCACCGACAACGACTATTATATGAACCACTTATTCAGTGGAGAACAAAACAATATGGGGGCTCTTTTTATGGAGTTCACCAACCAAGCGGCGATGACCGATCAAAATACCTTTATTTACGGGCATCATATGCGAAACGGATCGATGTTTGGGGATCTGGATCTATACCATGATCAAGCTTATTATGAAGCACACCCTGTACTCTATTACGCCACCCCGACCCAAAACTATTATATTGAACTGGTTGCCGGTTATATGTCTGACGGTTACCAAATTTTGCACACCAATTACAATACCGATGAAGAATTCATGCAGTATGCCGCAGACATCAAAGCGCAGTCTACCTTTGATAGCGGATTGGAGCTTTATCCTGAAGATCGTCTCATCAGTTTGTACACCTGTATGTACGACTATGATGAAGCACGCTATATTTTGGTCGGTAAACTCATCCCTTGGGAGGAAGATCCCACCGACACACCCTAATCCATTGGTATTCGATAGCCCCTGTCTTAAGCGCACTCTTTGTGTTTTGCGATGAGACAGGGGTTTTGTAAAATAAAGGTATCAGGAAAGGACAGGTAGTAAGATGAAAAAGCAACCCAATATTCTCTTCATTATGACTGATGACCATGCCGCTCATGCAATGAGTTGTTATGGTAGTAAGGTCAATCAAACCCCCCACATGGATCGCATTGCAAACAACGGGATGCGGTTCGACAATTGCTTTTGCACAAATTCCATTTGCGCCCCTTCTAGAGCAGTTATTTTGACAGGTAAGCACAGCCATCTCAATGGGGTAATGACACTGTGTGATGAATTGGATGGCAGACAACAGACCATGCCAAAGCTATTGCAACAGGCAGGCTATCAAACAGGGATCGTCGGTAAGTGGCATTTGGGGATTGGTGGCAATGCCGATCCGACCGGTTTTGACTATTACAATGTGCTGCACGGACAAGGCTTTTATTTTGATCCAATCATGCGTGAAAATGGCGAAGACAAGGTGATCAAAGGGTATGCCACCGACATCATCGGTGACCTTTCGGTCGACTTCATCAAAAATCGCGACAAGACAAAACCCTTTATGCTGATGTGTCACCACAAAGCCCCTCACCGCAGTTGGGAACCGAGCGACAAGTATAAGGATCTGTACAAGGATATCGAACTGCCGCTCCCCGAAACTTTTGACGACGATTATGAGACCCGTTGCGATGCGGCAAGAGAAGCGCAGATGACCATTGAGTCGGACCTTTCCTACCGTGACTTGAAGGTCGAAATGCCTGCCGGTAAAGTGTTGGACGATCATGTTGAAACACCGGATAGTTTGGAAGGGTATACCCTCACGCCATTGGAAACAGGGGTGCCGGTCAGCTTTTCCTCCTATGCGGAATTGAAAAACTTCAAATACCAACGTTATATGAAGGACTACTTGCGCTGTGTCGCTTGTGTGGACGACAATGTGGGCAAAGTGCTCGACTGCTTGAGTGAAGAGGGCATCGAAGAGGACACCATTGTCATTTACACCTCTGACCAAGGGTTTTACTTAGGGGATCACGGTTGGTTTGATAAGCGCTTTATGTACGAAGAATCCTTGCGGATGCCGTTTATCATCCAATATCCTGGGGTCATCAAAGCAGGCTCGGTCAATGACCAAATGATTTTGAACCTTGACTTTGCTAAAACATTTTTGGATTATGCAGGGGTGGAAAGTCCTGAGGATATGCAAGGGCATTCCTTCCGTCGTCTGTTGGAAGAGGAAAGCGCCCCCGACCTGCGTACTTCGATGTACTACCGTTACTGGATGCATCTTGCTGACCACTATGTTTGGTCGCATTATGGGGTGCGTACCACCGACTATAAGCTCATCTATTATTATGGCGAAGCACTCGGTAAAAGTGGTGCCATTGACGAGCCAAAACAACCGGCTTGGGAACTCTTTGACCTGACAAGTGATAGCAAAGAACTGAAAAATGTGTATGATCATCCCGATTATGCAGAAATTCAGGCAACATTGAAACAAGAACTCTATCGCCTGAAAGAAGAAGCGAAAGATTTTGAATAAAAAAGAGTGGAACGCCCAAAGAAAACGCATCAATCTTATATTGTATCCCAGTGAAAAAGTAGAAAATTTTTTAGGTTGTTGAAAATTACTTTGGTGTGGTAGCTATACCGCAATAAAAATACAGAGAAAAAAAGGGGCAATTGCTGAAAAAAAGCAATTGCCCCTTTTAGCATTTACAGGGTTCTTTGCAGCATGGTATAATAATAAAGAGTAGTTGACCTCCCTAGGTTACCACGAAAACATCTATTTCTGTCCATAAACAGGGGGAATGATCATGAAAGGAAAACATAGGAAAATTTTTGCTTGGGTGATGCTCGTTGCGGTATGTATTTGGAGTACTTCCTTTACCGGTGCGACCATCAGCGTATTTGCTCAGACAATGAGTGCCAATTCGATTGTCATCAATGGCGATGGTGGTATACCACCGGAGGGTACCCCAACCACACCACCGGAG
>CAYJIM010000097.1:0-5496 GCA_964370215.1 uncultured Oscillospiraceae bacterium | reverse complement strand
TTACAAAAGCTTTTAGGCGGTGAAGCATGATAAAGCGAACACCAAGTTTACGTTTTAAAGGATTTGTAGATGAATGGGAAGAGAAAGAATTTAACGCAATATTTGAAACAACTGTACCAACTAATACGCTTTCCAGAGCAAATTTAACGACGGAAAAAACTACTATTAAAAATATTCACTATGGTGATGTATTAATAAAATTTGGTGAAACAGTTGATATAAAAAATGATACTATTCCCTATGTTATTGATGATGATAAACATAAATTTAATGGTGCTACATTACAAAACGGTGATATAGTTTTTGCAGATGCCGCAGAAGATGAAACTGTAGGAAAAGCAGTTGAAATTACAAATATTACAGATGAGTTTGTTGTATCGGGCTTGCATACAATTGTGGCGAGACCAAAAGAACAATTTGCTCATAAATATTTGGGCTACTATGTAAATTCCAAAGCTTACCATGATAATTTATTATCGTTAATGCAAGGAATTAAAGTTTTATCTATAAGTAAAAGTGCCTTATCTAAAACTAGTGTAGTATACCCCAAAGAAGTTCCCGAACAAACAAAAGTTGGAAACCTTTTTAATACGCTTGATTCTCGCATTGCACAACAACAAAAAAAACACGATGCATTGGTAAATGTAAAAAAAGCCTTGCTACAAAAAATGTTTCCACAAAACGGTAAAACTCTGCCAGAAGTACGGTTTAAAGGGTTTGCCGAAGAGTGGGAAGAAAAGAGTTTGGGGGAAGTGGCTGAAAATATTGTAGCTGGTGGTGACATTAATAAAGATTTAATATGTGAATCTGGAAAATACCCTGTAATTGCGAATGCTTTAACTGGTGAAGGTATCGTTGGTTATTACAAAAAAGAATACAGAATAAAAGCACCTGCTGTTACTGTAACTGGAAGAGGCGATGTTGGGCATGCCAAGGCAAGAGAAACAAACTTTACCCCAGTCGTAAGGCTATTAACTATTACTTCTACATTGGATATTCATTTCCTTGAAAATACGGTTAATAATATTGATATTATGATTGAATCAACCGGTGTTCCCCAACTAACAGTACCGCAATTGTCAGCTTATAACATAAAGTATCCAAAAATTGGGGAGCAAACTAAAATTGGTAATCTTTTCAAAACGGTAGATAATCTCATAGATTTAAACAAGCAAAAATTGGAAAAGTTAAAAAATATAAAAAAGGCGTGCTTAGAAAAAATGTTTGTGTAGGGGGAGTGTGATGGAAGGCAATAATATCAAAGAACAAATTGTTAAAAGGGCGAAACATCTTATTAGTAATTTGGAAAGATATGTAGAAATTGGAGAATCAATAAATAGTCTTTCTGCAGACCAAAAAGACAGTTTAGCAGATAGAATGAATAAAACTTTAAGTACCCCAATTGCATCATTAACGGAAAGAATTGCTCTAGAGCATAGCAATTCGTTATATACTGAAGTCATAAGCAAACTTAATATTATTACTTCAGAAAACTTCAATGACAATGAGATGCAATATTCTAAGTTAGTATACGACATACTCTCATCTGTTCCTCAAAATCTTTTGAATCAATTTGTGAGTCATGAAATTAATATTGTAGCAATAATTGATAATACTGCAGATTTTACTGTTTCAAGTGGTCTATTGCATGAAATACACACATTTTTATTTGGTATTGAAGCTTCTATTCTTACTTTTTTTCAACAATTAGCGCAGCTAGACTATTTTAGATTATTTAAGGAACTTGATAAAAATTATGTTATTATTGGAGCGAACGGATCAGGGAAAAGTTCCTTTTCAAGAATAACAAATAAGATTTTCAAAACGCAAATTGCAATAATCCCTGCTCAAAAAGTTTTCAATATTAGTAGTATTGACTCAGTTCCTATTGGAAATAAATCTTTAACAAATGTACATAACTATCAGGGAAAACCAAAATTGGGGAAAGAATTAAATAATAATCATGATTATTCAAATGACTTACAGAACTTGATGTTATCGCTTATAGAAAATTATATTACTTGTTCAACTAAACTTTATGCTGAAAATGAACGAAATGAATCTATCTTAGATAAAGCAATGGTAATATGGAATGAGCTTATTTCTCATAGAACAATGGAATACTCAAATAGAGGGCATAATATAAAAATAAAAGGAGATACCGATAGTTATGATTTTCATTTATTAAGCGATGGTGAAAAAGCAGTTTTTTATTATATTGCACATGTACTGCTAGCAAAAGAGAATTCTTATATTATTATTGATGAACCTGAAAATCACTTAAATATGGCTATTGTTTGTAAACTTTGGGATCAACTGGAACAGTCCCGCTTAGATTGTAAGTTTATATACTTAACACATAACTTAGATTTTGCAACTTCACGTACAATGTGTAAAAAATTATGGTGTAAAAGTTTTACAGCCCCTGCTACATGGGACATTGTACCTTTAGAAGAAAATAATACTATTCCAGAACTTCTATTAATGCAACTGGTAGGAAGTAGAAAGAAAATTCTCTTTTGTGAAGGTAAAAACGATAAGTTAGATTTTAAATTATATAGTATTCTTTTTCCAAATTATACGGTAAAACCTGTTGATGGACATTTAAGAGTTATTGAATATACAAAAGCATTTAATGCATTAAAAGACTTTCATGGTAATAGTGCAATTGGTATCATTGATGGTGATTTTCATTTAGATGCCGTTATTCACGCTAACAAAAAAAAATCTATTTATACACTTCCATTTCAAGAAGTCGAAAATTCCCTTTGTGATGGATTGCTTCTAGAAGCTGGAGTAAAACGTTTTTTTACAAGTTCAGTAAAACTTGACGAAGCAAAGGTAGAGTTGTTTAATAAAATAAATAAAGACAAAGAAAGCCAAGCAATGAAGTATATTCAAAATATTATTAATAATGAATTAAAGTCTAATCTTTTACAAGATATTAAAAGTAAAGATAACATGAAAGCAAAGTTTTCAGAATTGTTGAATACTGTAGATAATAAAATTGAAGACCTATATAAAGAAAGAATTTTATTATTTGAACAAATTTATAATACTAAAGATTATGACTTAGGTATAAAAAACTATAACAATAAAGGACTTCCTTCCATCATTGGTAATAAAATAGTTAACGACTACGAAGATAAAATATTAAAGTTACTTAAGGATGACAGCCAATTGTTAGAAAAGTTTAGAAATAAGCATTTTTCTGAGATTCCTGTGGAGTAAAAATGAGTGGGTGTTTAGAGAAGGGTATAAAATAAATGGAGGTGGATAATGTATAGAGGTTTTAATGTAACAGGGTTAACAGAATATAGTGATATTTTTTATGATCAGATTTATGATATAGATGATCTCATAGATGAGTATAAAAAAGAAAAAAAAGTATATTCAAGTAGCATTAAGAAGTATTTTACGTCAGAAAAGGTTATTAATGGAACGATGATGCAAAGCGACTGGTTTCCAAATGTGTCGGCAAATGTTTTCATATCACATTCGCATAACGATTTAGAAACAGCCTTGCTTTTTAAGAAGTGGCTAAAAGATTCTTTCGGAATTAAAGCATTTATTGACTCAACTATTTGGGGAGATAGTGAGAAGTTACAAAAAATAATTGATGAGAAGATTGCATGGCAGCCTTCCAGTGGAACTTATAATTATGATAAGCGTAATTTTACTACAAGTCATGTACATATGATGCTTAATATGGCACTCATGAAAATGATTGAAATTTGTGATGCTTTCTTTTTTCTTAATTCTAATGAATCAATACCTCTTACTATTAATGGAATAGAAAACAATACCTTTTCGCCATGGATTTATTCTGAAATTTGCATGAGTAAATTGATAAAAAAGAGAGCGCGTTTTTCCTCTCGTATGCAAGAAAACTTTGCTATACTTTCAGCGGAAGATAAAAAAATGAATATTGCATATAAACTTGACTTAGGTCATTTAGAAGAACTAACTTGTGATGATTTAAATAACTGGGTTGCTTTTTCTAAAACAGAAAAGGCCTTTGATAACTTTGATATCTTATATGATGTAATAAAACCGATATAGGATGAGTAGGAGGAAACATGGGCAGAAAAATTTTTATTTCATATAAACATTCTGATAAACAGGTTCAACAATTTTCTAATGCAACCTATTGGGAGCAAACAACTGCAAGAGATTATGTAAATATATTACAAAAATATTTTGAAGAGCGAAGTGACCATATCTACAAAGGTGAAGATGATGATGAAGATATGGGGACTCTTGCAGATGCAACAATCGGCTCAAAGTTAGGTGATAAGATTTTTGATAGTACTGTTACAATTGTGCTTATATCAAAAGGAATGAAAGAAGCCTACACTGCTGAAAAAGACCAATGGATACCTTGGGAAATATCATATTCATTAAAAGAACAGTCTCGTGAAGGTCAGAAGAGTAAAACAAATGCTGTTTTGGCAGTAGTTTTACCTGATGAAAATGGAAGCTATGGGTATTATATTACACAAAACTCATGTTCAAGAACATTACATACAGACTTCTTATTTGAAATATTGCGTAAGAATATGTTTAACCAGAAAGCCCCCGATAATTATCGCTGTTCTCAATGTAGTTGTATTCATTATAGGGGTCACAGTTCCTATGTAGAATCTGTTACATGGGAAGATTTTTGTGAAAAGCCAAATACTTATATTGAGTCTGCTGTAAGAATAAAAGAAAATATTAATGAATATGAGGTAAGAAAAAATGTCTAAAGATTTTACTAATGAAGAACTTAAACATCTTGAGTTCATTCAAAATATTATTACACGTATGAACACAAATTCATTTCAAATAAAAGGTATGTGTATTACCATAGTTTCTGCTTTATTAGCTATTTATGCAAGTACCTCTAATATTACTTTTATTTTTATTGCTATTCTACCTGCATTATTATTTTGGGGTTTAGATTCTTTTTATTTACAGCAAGAACGAAAATTTAGGGGGGTGTATAATACAATTATTGAAGTAGTGAAAGTTGATTTTCAAATTAAACCCTTCGAAATGCCTATACATAAATTCAAAGGTGGTAAGTACAGTTTTATGAATGTTTTTATCTCAATAACGCAAATAGGTTTATATTTGTTTTTGATTTTATTGCTTTTTTTTGGTGGATGTTACTTACAAAAAAAGAATGTTGCATCATCAATAGGCCATACTGCTATACAATTTGATTCAAAAGATAATGTTTTAGAAATAGATATAGAAAAACTAATTGAAAATCAAAACACTGCTGATAAAGTTATAGATATACAAATTACTCTTGATAAACTTATGAAAGAACAAGAAATACTGCAATTGTCAGTAGAGGAAATAATGCAGTTGCAATCTAGTATTAACAACAGCACTACAGAAAATGCAGAGGAATAATGTATGTTGAATAGAAAAAATATTTTTTAAGGGGAACTAATGAATAGTTTTTTATTAGAAAATCAAGATATTATTTCTGTGTATGCTTCTTTG
>CAYJIM010000096.1:0-5620 GCA_964370215.1 uncultured Oscillospiraceae bacterium | reverse complement strand
TCTATTGTACACCACCTTATCTTTTCTGTCCATTTAAGTATAGCCATTCCAAAACGCCTGTTGGCCAATCCGGAAGAGCGCCTATATATAGTCGGCACAACCGCTACAGGAGGGGAGGAAACAACTCTTCGCTTGTCAGAGGAACGCGCAGTCAGCGTCCAAGCCATTTTAGTGGATCTGGGGGTGTCCCCAGTTCAATTAACAGTAATAGGAGTAGGTTGTAAGAGCGCTTTTCATACTCCCGACACAACAAGCGAAAGCGGAGAGTTGATAGAAGAAAAGGCAGCACAAAATAGAGCAGTTTTACTAATACCAAAAGATCATCCGGACGTTAGTCGCATTCAAGAGTTTTTACCGTAAAGGAGTGGCAATACCGTGAAAACAAAAGAATCTTCAATAAGAGAGGTAGTACGACTAGCCATTTTGCTTTGCGATCACGTGAAGGCACATCATGATAACCAAGGTAAGTTACATTTAAATATTATGCCAGCCAATATAAAAGTTACCTCAGAAGCGGTCTCCTTATGCTCCACACATCGGTTTGTCAAAGAAATCAACGGGGAGATAAAAATCCTTCAGAGCAGTTTGATGGTGAGCTTTTTGCCTCCCGAGGTGGTACTACGCAGCAGGGGCAAGAATGCACATATCGGCGAGCATTCGGACAATTATCAAATTATTAAAGTCATGATGACACTGCTGCAACCACAAGAAGAATTTGTTTCAGCGAACGATGTGATGAAAAATCCGACTGTGAAAGCGAGCAGCGAGCAAGCACGAACGCAATTGCTAGCTATACTAAAAAACTCTCTAAACAGCACCAAAACAAGAGCAGAAAAGTACCCAACCACCGAGGCTCTAAAATTAGAATTGAAGAAATTGTATTCTATGTTGAAGTAAATTAAGAGCTAGGCTAGTGGTAGAATAAAAAAGAACCTCTAGTCTTCATCTAGGGAGGCTAAAGGTTCTTTTTTATTCTATGTGGTTGAGGAGAAAATACGGTATATTCAAGCGCGACAGGCATTTTTGTACATACTAATTTTTATTGTTTCCAACGATTTAGAATCTGCGTATTATCCTAATAATGATCAAAGAATGCTCATCATTTAAACAAGATGCAATCTTCATCTTTAAATTCTTCAATTTTGTCTAAAAGGTCTTGCTTAGTGCAGCTTAGACTTTCTGCGAGACAATTCATACAATAAAAATTAACAATTGATCGGCCTAATAATTTTTTGTTTATTCCAATAGTATCATTATCTAAATTATTTTCACCGCACATAAAGCACTCAATATTCATTTTTTAACTCCTTAATGCCAAACGACGGAATATCTTTGCCTTTAAATTCACAATCAAGTATTCCCAATTGCATTTTTATTATTTTTCGCATCTCCACAGCAGGACGCAAGCAATAGCGTTTAAATTCACGAACATTCACATCATCAACGCTTCGGACATTTGGAAATAGCAACTTTAAATACGCTGTACAAATTCGTTTTACAGCCTCTGTATCACGTGTATCCGCACGTTCTGGAACTTCTATAAGCTTATCTACTATTGCACGGTAACTTACATCTTCACGTAACATATTCATAATGGTGCAAAAATATTCAGAATTCAAAGCCCACCCAGAAATTTTTAAATCATCGTTCATTCGAGGAATATCCCATCCCTTGATAAAACCATGAAAACGATCAAGCAAAGCACTCTCGTGGAATGCTTTTGGAAGTTCTGAAAACATACTTTTATAAACATCCATATTATCTTGAGCAATGTTTCCAAGAAGTATGATGCCAGCATCTGCGACACCTTCGTAAGTTCCCACCGTAAATATACCTGATTCCATATAACCTTTTAATGCCGCTCTCATTTCATCTATGTCTGTAAAAGAAATAGTTTGAACTTCATCGAGAGCAACAAAATCATTATTACATACTAAACCTTGTGTCCGCTTACTTATATCATAAAACATTTTTGCTCTTGACATTACTCCACCTGAAGAAAGCCAACCAAACTTACTTACTCTTCCGAAGAGATATGATTTTCCAGTTCCTTTAGGAGCAAGTTCGATTAAGTTTAGTCTTTTTTCCACAAAAGGCAATAATCTTGTAAGCATAGTAAGTTTTTGCTTTTCCTCATCATAACCACTAGCGTTATAATCTATCGCTCCTAAAATAACATCTATCCATTCTGCAACAGTAAATTCATTACGCACTTCTTTAAAGTAATCAAGATCAATGGTATATGGACAAAAGTTTGTAAAGCCAGTAAGTTTGATTTTTCCTAAGATTTTTGGCTTGACACTATCGTCTGGAAGTCTGTACCCTAACTCAACAACGCCCCAAGTTTCTTTACCGTTCACAAGTTCAGATTTACATTCATCCCATATATGTTGTTCAATTATCGTTTCCTTATGCGTAAGCCCAAAATCAGGTAAAGCAAAACTAATCTCTTGTGTTTTAATGCTTATATCGACCTCAATTTTTGTGAGAATTTTTACTCTTTCATTCTCAATTGTAATTCGGTCTTTTATACTTACCCATTCATCTTTTTTGGGCAAATAAGTACTAATAAAATCTGTAATTTCATCTAAATCATATTTTCCATAATCGTCACTGAATTTTCTCAAAAGCCAATCTCGAAGAAAAGAAGGTAGACTTAGTGCTGCAAAGAAGTTACTTTCTTTAAGGTCTTTATACACTACCATTTCATCAAAACACTCACGTAATTTTTCTTCCATTATCTTTCCCCCTTATAAAATATCTTTTTCCTTGAAGCTGTCTTTTTTTACATCAAAGTGTAATTGTTCAGCTATTACATTCTCACCTGAGTATACAGTAGCGGAATATGTCTTTGCTCTTTTGATTGAAGGCATTTCAAATTCATATATGTTGTCATCACATTTTTCAGCTTCGAATATTTCGCCACCAACATTTAGCTTAATATTGGGTATTGGCTCACTTATAAACACTTTTAGAACAGCATTCTTTTTAAATCCTACTATAACATTTTTATCAACGAGAATAACTTCTATGTTTTGTGGAGCCTTTATAATTTCAATTATTGGAACAACGACTTCTTCTAAAGTTGCACCACCATGTACTTCAACATTTGATTTGCGACTACCTTTAAATCTATCATAGTTCGCCAAAACCCAATATTCATCAGTATCCACAGCAAATTCAGATTTAATATCTAGTTCGTCTTTTTTACAACATCTTCCAGAGTGTTCGCCTTTCAATGACATCTCCCAAATGTTTTCACTTTCTTTAATTACTGCCAACCTACTAGCACCGTGATCTGATACAATGACACACTTTTCAAATTCGTTTTGTAGTAAGCTGTAATAAATATTATCAATTATTTGGTCAATAATTTCTAATTCTCTAACAAGATGTATTGGTAGTTTTGTTTTTGTGTAATCATATTCATTGGCACCATGATGTTTTAGTTCATCAAGTTCTTTAATCGATTTTACAGGCACATTCAACAAATTAAAATCTTCTAAAAATTCCTTGTTTGCACTTGTTATTGTGGGTAGGTTGGATTTGCATAAAGTGGTGTTTACAAAAAGACCTTTTTCCTTGCATTTACCAACGATATACGATAAATATTCAACACCTAATGCATCAACAAAGTATGCTTCAGTCTTTGTTTTGTTAATTTTTTCCATCATGGTTGCCCTATGTTCTAATATACGATTAAAATCTCTTGCTGTAGCTTGTTCGTTAACTAACAATCCAAGTTCGTTTTGAATTTGATTACGAACTTTGCTAAACTTGTACATATTAAAGTATTGATCTAAAAGTGGAATATTGTATTCACATTTGCTCAAATACAGGTGTAAGTCAGGATATATTTGTTTTAGCGTTACAAGCAATACTTCATCGCTAAAAGTATTTCCATATTTGCTTATTAACTCAAAAATTAAATTTTTCTCTTGTATCGTTGTGTCCGTTAAATAATATATAGCATGGCTTTCTTTTTGCCTGATAATCTTGCAATAATCTATAACATCTTCTATAGGATTATCAAGTGCATTCAGCAAGTCTTTTCGTTGATTGTATATATCATTAAATCTTTCACTATTAAATTCAACTTCCATGATTTGTCGATAAACATGGCGAACTAACTCTTTTTCAGTGTTAGCTACTTTTATTACAGCATCTAAGTAATAATGGTTTTTTGCACCAAAAATTTTCAAACCGATAAAGTAAAGCCACTTTTTCATTGGTTCATAGTTCTTATAATTAGCAACAGATAAATGTAGATTATCGCAACTTCCAAATTCATTGTTAAATAAGCTAGTTAACGATGTGTTTTTTAGAATCAGCGAAAGCAAATATAGCCATTGTTCTTCTGTTCCATATCCTGCATTGAGAATATTAAGTGCAGGATCACTCGCTGCAACAGCGTCAAAAGCACTAGCTATTTCACGAATAGGATAAACTGCATTTGGAAAAGAGGCCTTTATTTTTTTTGTTGATATATGAATTGAATCTAATGTACCTTGTTCAATAGCACCTCCAATATGACTAATGCCACTCAAATAAATCGTTTTATCATTTTTTGGCAAAGCTGATGACCAAAAGAACAATTTTGGAATAGCGGAAGTACTTCCTTCAACAACACTAATGCTTCTTTGTAGACGAGGATCGGCGAATTCTAAATATTTTTTTGACTGAAAGGATAAGATGACCAAATGACCAACTAATGACAAATGCAATATGGTATTTAAAGCACTTTGTAGCTCCTCAAAGCCTAGCAATTTATATAAAGAAGTAAATCCTGTAATAAATAAGTTGTCTGTACTTTCTTGAAATTTGTGTAATAAATCTTCTAATTTTGGCAATTCATCTGCGTTGCAAAAGGTCGATATATCAACAAAGTTATTCCCACCTACATTAAATTTCGTTAATATTGCGTCTAAGTCATAAGCGTTTTGAACATCAATAATTAGAGGGTTTGAGCTCTTTGATTTTAAATATCTATCTATTTTATTTAAGCTGGCTTCAATAGTCATAATAATCCCTCCTTAGTTATCTTCAATGATTGCCATTCCAACTGTCATATTATCTTGAATTAAATCTTTAAGATAACGCTTTATATCTGCTATATCCATATTATCTATTTTTTCTAACGCTTTGTCACAACCACCTTGGTTATACTTTGCTTCGGCTAATTGATTTAATTTTTTATCCACTTCAGGCAACGAAAACCAATCATACGGGTCAGCATCTATGCGCGAGCTCAAATAATCCTTTACCTCATCGATATTTGTGAGCATTACAGCATAATTCTTTATAATTGACCTCTTAAATGCAATATCTCTATCAGTTTCGTTACTAAGTCTACTGAAAAAATTAGCATTTGAAATAAACTCAATCGCTCGGTCGATTGAGTTGTTGTCTGATTGTCTTTTGTTGAGAACTCCGAATGCTGCTTTTGCTTTTTGTAGGTCACCATCATCAATTAAACAAAGAATAGGCATTTTATACTTTTTCGACCATTCTCTAGGTGTTTCAGTGTTGGTTTTTTCTTGCCATATTTTTCTCAAGTAAGTAGATTTGCTATTTTTCTTGAACTCATCAACTTTAGATTCAACTAATTTTAAGTATTCTG
>CAYJIM010000095.1:0-5739 GCA_964370215.1 uncultured Oscillospiraceae bacterium | reverse complement strand
TCGTGAATCGCCCCTACCTCTCAATGAAGGCAGGATTCTACAATAAAAGTTTTGTTCCCTTTTTCAAAAGGGGCAGGGTGCGGGACGGAGTTCTGCGGTCTTGATTGCCGATAGGCACTTTTCATGCGTCAGCGTTTAAGCGGTTTGGAGTATACCAAACTGCTTTTTTGCGGGCGGATATGGAATCCGCCCGCACCACACAATGAAAATATCATTTGTAGGGACAGGCTTCCACACCTGTCCGCAGGCATTTCGCGCCCCTACAGCACAATGCAAACGAGGGTTTGTAGGGATGGGTCTTGACCCATCCGCCATTCACCACCCATTAAAAATTTGACGGGAAACTGGCGGGCGATTCGTGAATCGCCCCTACAGCGGACAGCATCCGCAGGCGTTTCGGGCGGGTTAAAACCCGCCCCTACAGACATCATATTCATCATCCAGTTGCCATGGTGGTATTCACGGAGTGTTTGTGATGCGTTCGGTAAGGTCGGCCCAGTAGCGTTTTGGCATGTGGTTTTGGCGCAACTTTTCGTTGATGCGCCCTTCAATCGCCACTGCATCATAAAAAGTCTGCCACAATTCCTCCATCTGTCGTTGGGTGGGATCCTTTTCGGCAAAAGTGAAGGATTCTACCGCCACAATTTCGGATCGCCCCTCTTGATAGCACCAGACTTTGCGGTGGGTTTTATCGTAAATGAGCATCGCCTCATGGGGGAACCGTTCGATGAAATGGTCGACAAGCAAGGGCAACAGATCCCCAACAGGGCGGATCTGTGCGGCAAGGAGGCCATCATAGTCGGCAAAACGGACAAACATTTTAAAGCGGTGCACCTCTTTGTAAAGACCGTCCACCGCCTTGACAATGGCAGAAACGGTGGGATCGGTCAGTCGATCCAGGATCACACCGCCGTGGCGATACCCCTGCTGAATCAGTTGCAACAACAGCACCTCTTTGTCGGGGAGGTCGCATAAAAACGCATGGGTGACCGTTTGTTGAAATGCCCTTGACACCTTTGTCGAGAGGGAGCGATACACCCGTGCCGCCTTGCTGCGATCGGTGATGATCGCACGACAGGGCAAGAGCGACCCTTGGGTGGGATTGACCGCCATGGACACCACTGTTTGGCGGTCGGCAATGGCGGTGAAGACTGCGGTCAAAAATCCGCCGAAACTGCCGTCGTAATGATAGATCCATTGACCGATGGTCTGCATAAAAATCCTCCTATCGAAGACGCCTTGGTTAGGCACGCAGGAGCAAGCGCTCCATATCTTCAAATTTTGGGGTGGGACGAAATAGCGAGAGTTGATCGGCGGATTGGTATTGTTGCAACACCGAGAAGCCTTGGGCTGTGATCATACCCTGCAAAATGCTCTGTTCCGTCACCTGCAATCCGTACATCCGCTTACCTCGACAGAGTAAAAAGTATTGTGCACGCTTGAGCACCACACCGATTTTTTTCAAATCGTCAAAGTCTAACGTGGTGGAGCGACGTGCGACGAGAATGCGACGGGCACTTTGCACCCCGATGCCCGGTACCCGCAACAGCAATTCATAAGGGGCGCGGTTGACTTCCAACGGGAATACCTCGGGATGGGCGATCGCCCAATTTGCCTTGGGGTCCACCAATGGGTGCAGGTCGGGGTGGTTGTCGTCGACAATTTCGCCTGCCGAAAAGCCGTAAAACCGCATCAGCCAGTCTGCTTGATACAGGCGATGTTCACGCAAGAGCGGTGTCTTAAAATCGGCAGCGACAGGGAGGTTGGGCGCATTGTTGACGGGGAGATAAGCAGAGAAAAATACTCGTTTGAGTTGATATTTTTGATATAACCCTTCACTCAACCGCAGGATTTGTAGGTCGTTGTCGGGGGTGGCACCGATGATCATTTGGGTGCTTTGCCCAGCCGGCGCAAAGCGTGGGGCATGGCGATATCGGGTGATGGCATGACGAGATTCTGCCATCCGGTCACGCAGTAGCCCCATCGGTTTTAAGATAGAGGATTTGGGTTTGTCGGGGGCAAGTAATCCCAAACTCTGCTCGCTCGGCAGTTCGATGTTGACACTCATACGGTCGCATAGCGTCCCCAACCGTGACAGCAGTAAGGGATCGGCACCTGGAATCGCCTTGGCGTGAATATATCCGTAAAAGTGGTACTCTTCACGCAGAATTTTCAACGTCTCGATCATCTTTTCGGTCGTTGCATCGGCACTCTTGAACACCCCACTGCTCAAAAATAAGCCTTCAATATAATTGCGGCGATAGAATTGGATGGTTAAATCTGCAAGTTCTCGTGGGGTGAAGGCGGCACGCGGGCGGTCGTTGCTACGGCGATTGACACAATAGGCACAATCATAGATACAGTGGTTGGTCAACAGTACCTTTAATAGTGCAATACACCGTCCATCTGCCGAAAAGCTGTGGCAGATACCGGCGGCGATGGCACTGCCCATGCCACCTAATCCGGGGGATTTGTCCACCCCACTACTGGTACAGGCGACGTCGTACTTTGCCCCATCCGTTAGAATTTTTAGTTTTTCAATCAGTTCCACGCGTAGCACCTCTTTTACTGTGATAGAAATGAAGAGAACGATCGTTCTTTTTTCTTAGTATAGCACAGAACAAACGTTCTTGTCAATTGCCAATTGTATGAAATTATGGTTGTACAACGATCGCCGAATATGGTATAATAAAACCAATTGTTGAGTAATAACGAAATGTCATGGCTATGGAGGAATAAAATGGAACATCGTGAAGAGTTTATCGCCATTTATCAAGAACATATCACGCGAGAGGGTGCCGACAAACTGCTGGAATACCTCACCTCGCACCACAGCGACTTTTTCGAAGCGCCTGCATCGACACGCTTTCACGGCAGTTACCCCGGCGGACTGGTGGAGCATAGTCTCAACGTCTACCACTGTTTGGTTGATTATATGAATCGTCCTCGTGTGACAGAGACCTATGGGCTGACCGCTTCAGCAGAGTCGATTGCCATTGTGGCACTCCTGCACGACCTTTGTAAGGTCAATTGTTATAAAAAGAGCTTTCGCAATGTGAAGGACGAACAGGGTGTTTGGCAAAAGGTGCCCTCCTATGATTTTGACGATCAGCTCCCCTATGGGCATGGGGAAAAATCGGTGTATATCATCGGTGGATTTATGAAACTGACCCGAGAAGAGGCGTTTGCCATCCGCTATCATATGGGTTTTGCAGGCAGTGAGGACATCCGCAACGTCGGTTCGGCCTTTGAAAAGTTCCCACTTTCGTTTGCACTGTCCACCGCTGACATGGAGGCAAGCTACTTCTTGGAGTCCAGAGGATGAGACGGTTAGAAACGCTTGACCTTGTACGAGGAATGCTCTTTTTGAACATGGCGGCGTACCACTGGCAGTACATTACAGGGTTTTTATGGGGCAGTGGAGTCAGCTTGACCGAGGCCGAACGGGTGTGGCAATTTTTCATCTGTGGCCCCTTTATCCTACTGGCAGGGTTTAGCGCCGGTTTGACCAAGCGACGTCTGCAACACGGGGTACGGGTACTGTCGGCAGCCCTTGTCATCACCATCGGGTCGTTACTCTTGATGCCCGACCAAACCGTTTGGTTTGGCATTCTCACCTTTATGGCGTTGGGGTACGTCTCGGTTTATCTGTTGGACGACCTTGTGAAAAAACTACCCCAACTGCCCCTGTTGGTGGGATTGATCGTACTCTTTGCGCTCTGCTACCCTGATCGCTTTGGACAGTCCCATGCGGCGGATTACTTTGCCTTTGTGCCGTGGATTTTCCTGTTTTGGTCGGGGCGAACGGCACAACGCTTGTGGTACGACAAATTAAAAGACAACAAATTACTGCATATCAACCTAAAGCCCATCAACTTTTTGGGGCGACACACCTTGTTGGGGTACCTGTTACACCTCCCTGTTTTGGCAGGGGTCGCATATGGGATGCTACTGTTGGGGTGGGTTTGAAGTTGACTGATAGAAAGGAACCATCATGGCAATTCGTTTGGCAACACCAAAGGATGCGGCGGCAATCACCGCCATTTACACCCCCTTTGTCACCGATACGGTGGTGACCTTTGAAAAAATCGCACCGACTGTGGCGGAGATGGCACAGCGTATTCAAAGCACGCTACCGCAGTTTCCCTATCTTGTGTGGGAAGAACAAGGCGTGGTTGTCGGATACGCCTATGCCGGTAGGGCAGGGGTACGTCAGGGGTTTGACTGGAGCTGTGAACTGTCGGTTTATCTTGCTCCTGCGGCAAGGGGCAAGGGGATCGGCAAACAGCTTTATCAAGCACTCCTTTCTCTACTGACTGCACAGGGGTACCACTGCGCAGTGGGACGGGTTGCCCTGCCAAACGACAGCAGTGAGCGTTTGCATCAAGCACTGGGGTTTGCTGCTGTGGGGGTGCATGAAAAAATCGGCTTTAAGAGAGGGCAATGGATCGATCTGAAATTATACCAAAAGCAGTTGCAACCCAAAGGGGCACTGCCTTCCACCATTCAACCGATCACGGCGGTGTATGACAGCGTCATGGCTGACCATTTAAGGAGGAAATGAAGATGATTCGCAATGTTATTTTTGATATGGGCAATGTACTGATTCATTTTGATGGAGAGGAAATCATGAAACCCTTTGTCGACAAGGCAGAGGATCGTCGCTTGATTTTGCGTGAGCTGTTTGAAACAGGGGACTGGATTCAACTGGATTATGGGACGTTGCGGGAGGCGGAATTGGCAGAACTTGTCGCCCCTCGTTTACCTACCCACCTGCAACAGCCCCTGCGCAACATGCTGAACGGATGGTACAACCACCTGACGTTGTCGGATCAGAGTTATTATCTGGTGGAAGAACTCAAAGAAAAGGGGTACGGGGTGTACCTGCTTTCTAACGCGTCCCACAGCTTGGAAGAGGAATACCGTCATCATGTGCCTGCTATCGGACTGATGGATGGGCGACTGATCAGTGCACTCGAAGGGGTCATCAAGCCGGAAGATGCCATCTACAAACGGCTGTTTGAAAAGTTTGCACTGCAACCGGCGGAGTGCTTTTTTATCGATGATATGCCCCAAAACATTGAGGGCAGTCGAAAAAATGGAATGGAAGGGCATGTCTTTGACGGGGACGATGCGGCTCTGCGGCAAGCACTGGGTAAGGCAGGGGTCGACATTTGCTACAAAACCACACTGGTGCCGGTCAAAAACAAGGAGCAGGTCGCTTGCCTGACAGCACTGGCGGACGAGATTTGGACAGAGCACTACACCCCAATCATCGGCAAAGCACAGGTCGAGTACATGCTTGCCACCTATCATTCGCCTGAGGCGATTCAGCGCGAGGTGGAAGAGGGGATCTATCAGTATTATCTGCTTTGTGACGAAGGAAACCCTGTCGGGTATGTCTCCTTTGCATTGCAGGCGGATGTCCTGTTTTTGAGTAAAATTTACTTACAAAAAGGGAGCCGAGGCAAAGGGATTGCCAAGGTGGCAATTGCCTTTTTGCAATCGGTGGCAAGACACCGTGAAAAGTCCGCCATCACCCTCACCGTCAACCGCTATAATGTCCATTCTTTGGCGGCTTATCAAAAAATGGGGTTTGAAATTGTGGAAGAAACAGTCACCGACATTGGCGGTGGGTTTGTGATGGATGATTACATCTGTCGCTTGCGGACAGCGTCCGCTGGCGTTTCCGACTGAGCACCCATCGCACGGGAACCTCGTCCACGACGTGGCATGGTG
>CAYJIM010000094.1:0-6399 GCA_964370215.1 uncultured Oscillospiraceae bacterium | reverse complement strand
CTCTTCACTCTTCACTTTTCTCTCAACCAACCGCCTGTCCAATTTTTGCAAAAGTGCAAATTACAAACATTTTATGTTAACAAACTGCATAGAAAATAAATATAAAATATGATATTATTGTTTTAAATTAACATGTGTCGATCACAGAAAGGAATTGATGTTATGAAAAAGTTATTTGCTACCACCTTGGCCGCTACCCTTTTTGTCTCCCTGTTGGCCGCTTGTGACCAAACCCCTGCCGGCGACACTGCCGACGGCGGCACCTCTAGCGAAGGAAAAGCCATCACCGTCATGATGAACGGCACCGAGGCTGACCCCACCACACAGGTGTATAAGGACTTGACCACTGATTTTAATGAAACGAATGAATACGGTGCCACCGCCACACTTGAAATGTACGAAAACGAACAGTACAAAACAAAGCTTGCCACCCTCATGGCGTCCAACACCGTGCCGGATGTCTTTTTCACTTGGGAACTGGATTTCTTGCGCCCCTATGTCGACGGCGGTAAGGTGCTAGACATCACCGAATACGTCAATGCCGACACGGCTTGGAAAGACACCTTCATTGGCGGTGCATTTGAACCGTTGACCTATGACGGTGGCATTTACGCCGTACCCACCAACTCGGTGTTCTTGATGTTCTACTACAACAAGGAAATCTTTGCTGCCAACAACCTTACCGTCCCCACCACCTATGATGAATTCTTGACAGTCTGCGACACCCTCAAGGCCGCCGGCGAAACCCCACTGACCATCGCTTGTCCCGATGCGTGGATTCCGGCACAGATCGTGCAACAGCTGACCAACGGCTTGGGCGGCATGGACGTTTACAACGGACTACTGGACGGTTCGGTGGCTTGGAACAATCAAACCCATATTGAGGCAGGACTAGAAGCACAAGCGCTCATCGATGCAGGCTATCTACAAGACGGCTTCTTGGGCATGTCCAGTGAGGAAAGTACCAAACTGTTCAAGGACGGGAAAGCCGCCATGTACCCACAGGGTTCTTGGGACATTGCCACCGTCACCGCTGAAGACAGCACCATCACCGACAACGTTGGCGCATTTTTGCTCCCTGCGGTAGAGACCGCCAACGACGGGGTTGTCGTGGGCTCCATCGACGTGAGCCTGGGCATTGCAAGCACCAGTGAAGCACCGGATGCAGCATTTGACTACATTCAAATGTATACCTCTTCAAAATATCAAGAAATTTTCCTCTATGATGTCGGTAGATTGCCCATTACCACCTTGGAGATCGATGAGTCTAAGTTGAGCCCGTTGGCACAGGAAGCGGTCTCCTTATCCGAAACCATCACAGGCCTCACCCCATGGCTTGACCGTGCATTTGGTGCCGGTGAAGGGGTGGAGTTCAACAATAAAGTGCAGGCCATTTTCGGTGGCGAAGACCCCACCGCACAGTTTGACGCACTCCAACAATTCTCGGAGGACAACGCCGATCGGTAATTGCTATGCAATCCAAAAATCGCCTGCCGTGATCGATGCGGTGGGCGATTACCATACCACCGATCGAGAAAGGATCACCGCTATGGACAAAATATTTTCCAACAAACTGACCATCGCCCTCTTTGTCGTGCCGGGTTTTTTGGTCTACTTCATCTTTGCACTCATTCCCATCGGCTTCAACTTTTACATCAGTCTGTTTCGCACTGACATGATGAGCCCCAGCACCTTTGTCGGCCTGCAAAACTATCTCAACCTGTTGAACGACACCACCTTTTTAAAAGCCCTCGGCAACAACCTGTTGATGGTGCTGGGATCACTGTTGGCACATCTGCCATTGGCGTTGCTATTTGCCACCCTCCTCTTTCAAAAAATCAGGGGGAGTCACTTTTTTCAAACGGTATTTTTCCTCCCTTGTGTCATCTGTGGCGTGGCGGTCGGTTTGTTGTGGAGCTTCATCTACAACTCAGAATTCGGCCTTGTCAATCAGCTATTGGGGCTCTTGGGGTTGGGTGATTTACAGCAGGCATGGCTGTCCAATCCCGACATTGCGTTGATCTGTATCATCGTCGTTGTCATGTGGCAGTATGTCGGCTATCATATGATCATCCAACTTGCCGCCATGAAAAACATCCCGAGTTCGCTGTACGAAGCGTCGAAAATTGACGGTGCGAACTCGCTACAACAATTTTTGCACATCACCTTTCCGCTCATCAAACCGGTGCTCTCCATCGATGCGGTGCTCATCATCACCGGCTCTTTGAAGTACTACGATCTGGTGGCGGTCATGACCGGTGGGGGACCCAACCATGCCACCGAACTGTTGTCGACTTATATGTTCCAACAGGGCTTCCGTACCTTAAAATATGGGTATTCCGCCACCATTGGTATGGTGCTACTCCTGCTCTGCATTGGTGCGGTACTGCTGTCCAAAACGGTGTTCCGCTCCGAAACTTTTGAATATTGAGGTGATGACGAATGAAATCCGGTAATCCAGTGGTCAAAGGGTTGTTTTATGTTATTCTCGGGGGATTTGCGCTCCTCTGTCTCTATCCCATTGCATGGCTCTTTCAAAGTTCCTTTAAAACGTCGGATGAGCTGTTTGAAAATCCGTGGGGGCTGCCGGCAGCCCTTGATTTTACAAACTACATCGATGCCTTTGTCGTCGGCAACATTGGGGTGTATTTTTTCAACTCGGTGCTCATCGCCGTGGTCGCCCTGTTTTTCGGGGTGCTCTTGAGCTGTATGATCGCCTATGCCATCACGAGGATGGTGTGGAAACTGTCGAAAGTCACCCTGTCAATCTTCCTGCTCGGCATGATGATTCCGGCCTATGCCACCATCATTCCTCTCTTTTCGATGTTCAACACGATGGGCATTTTAAACACCCACCTCGCCGTCATCATTCCCCATGTGGTCGGGGCGTTCCCAATGGCCATCTTCATCCTCACCGGCTTTTTTTCCACCATTCCCCGTGACATTGAGGAAGCGGCAGTCATGGACGGTTGTGGCATTTTGCGTATCTTTTTTACCATTATCCTGCCCATTTCGGTCTCCTCTGTCGTGACGGTGGCGGTCATCGTCTTCATCAACATCTGGAACGATTTGTTGATGCCCCAGATCTTTTTGACCGATCAATCAAAAATGACCTTGCCGGTGGGGCTGCTCGCCTTTCAAGGGCAATACGGCACCAACTACGTCGGGCAGATTGCCGCCGTGGTGCTCACCATCATCCCCAGTGTATTGGTGTACATTTTTTTACATCGCAACATTATGGAAGGAATGGTTTCAGGTGCGGTCAAAGGATAATTATTCCATTGCTTTTCGCCCACTTGAATGCTATAATGGTGATATTACAGCAATTTTTCATGAAAGCGCGTCGTTTTTTAGCATTTTTACCTAATCGGAAAGGGTGGTGTGGGTGAACCTATTGTTGGTAGAAGATGAACGGATGGTCCGACAGGGCCTGCTCTCTCTGGACTGGCAAAGCCTTGGCATCGGTACCGTGTTTTCGGCGGAAGATGGGATGGAGGCAATGGCCGTTTTTGACGCCCACCCCATCGACATTGTCGTCACCGACATTCGGATGCCTGCGATGGACGGGCTACAACTGGCGGCATGGATTGCAACAAAACCCCGACACACCAAGGTGCTACTCCTCACAGGCTTTGGGGAGTTTCATTATGCAAAACAAGCCATTGCCAGTGGGGTGTTCGACTATCTCTTAAAGCCGATTGATCCTGATTTGTTGCTGCAAACCGTTGCCCGTGCCAAAACAGCTCTAGTCAAACTCCAGCATACCGACCGACTCATCGCGCGGTATGAACAGACCAAAAAACCCTTGACCACCACCCATCAAACGGTGGCAGAATTTGAAGGGGTTTCCCCCACCGTCTTTTCGCTACTCGTCTATCTGTCGGAGCATTATCATGAGGAACTGTCGCTTGCCCACCTTGCCCACCACTTTCACTTTTCGTCAGTGCACCTGTCTCGTAGCATCAAAAAGGAAACAGGGTTTTCCTACAGCGACCTTGTGCTTGCCATGCGCCTACTCCATGCCACCCGACTGCTCAAAGAGAGCGACTTGAAGGTACATACCCTGTGTGAACGGGTCGGGTTTTCGGATCAGCGCTATTTCAGCCAGGTGTTTCGACGGATCTTTGGTTGTACGCCAAGTGCCTATCGACAGGATACCACCGACCCTGTCACCCTGCGGTCGCTACTTGACCGATTGCGTCAAACCCGTGCGGAGGAAGCGTGATGAAGCAGGTGAAAAAAACATTACAGCACCAACTGATCGTCCGCTTTACAGCACTGTTGTCAGTCTGCTGTCTGTTGCTTGTCGGCAACAGTGTCTACTCCATTCTCACGCTGTTTGAGGATAAAAACGACATCTACTTCACCGAACTTGCCTTACAGGTCACCAACAACCTGCAGCACGGGGTGGACGCCGCAGAGGCGGTGACCATTGATTTGATGACCGATCCGACGGTGCTCTCGGTGTTGCAGGAGGTCAACAGTACCCCCCTTTCTGTTGTCCGTCGGTCGCAACTGGACAGCGCCATGGACACCGTACTGTACGACCGCTTATTGGCGGATGACAACATCTCCATGCTGTCGGTCTTTTCGGTGGACGGCGTGGGCTTTTCGGCAAAGCAAAACATGTTGGATCCTACCCCGACACCCCTTGCCGACACCGTCATTTACGAGGGGAAAGGGTCGCTCTTGTGGACGGTCAATGACGACGACCGACAAAACCTCTATGCCGCCCGACCGATTTACGACACCCGTACCATGACGATTTTGGGGTATGTGGGTGTCCTTTACAAAGCCTCATTTTTTGGGGATATTCTACACGACATTGCCGTGCAAAACACCCGTGCCTTTTTGGTCAACGAGGAGGGCATGGTACTGTCCGCCAACGACCCTACCGTGATCGGCACCCCCTTTACCGGTGTGGATCTGAACGCCTTACCGACCACCCTTTATGACAGCGACACCAAGGGGCGCTATCAGGTCTATGTCGGCGATGAGATGGCAAACGACTGGCGGATGGTGCTGATGATTCCCGTTTCCCAATTTGAAGGGGAAGCGTGGCGCTACATTGCCACCAGCCTTGCCGTGGCACTGGTGGTCGTGCTGTTGTGTGTGCGTATCGTGGTGCTGTTGACTGCAAAACTCACGACCCCTCTGCAAGTGCTCTCCGAGAATATGGCACGGGTCGGCAAGGGAGATTTTTCAGTCCAGACCCCCGTGACCACCGAGGATGAAGTGGGGGCATTGACCCTGTCTTACAACAGGATGGTCACCGACATCAACCTCCTCATTGAACAAAACTACCAACTGGAAATTGCCAAACGGCAAACCGAGCTGGAATTTTTGAAAATGCAGATCAATCCACATTTTTTGTACAACACCCTCGACACCATCGGGTGGAGTGCACGCATCCATAAGGTGGGGGAAATTGCCGATATGACGGTGTCGCTCGGTAGCCTTTTGCGTGCCGTTGTCCACCAGTCCGACCGCATTACCGTCACCCAAGAGCTAGAAAACATTCACCATTATCTGGCCATTCAACAGGTGCGCTTTGGTGAAAAACTGACCTTTGAGCAACAGATTGACCCTGCGGTCACAGCCGTTTGCCTGCCAAACTTTCTCATCCAACCATTGGTGGAAAATGCCATCATCCACGGTATTGAACCAAAACGGGGACGGGGCAAGGTACAGCTGGTGGTCGGACAGGAGGGGGATCGATTGTCGGTGTCGGTGTCGGATGACGGGGTCGGCATCGACGCTGACAGCTTAGCCGCACTGCGTGCAAAGTTGCAATCAAACGACAGCCGTCACTGCATTGGACTGTTGAATGTCAACAAGCGTCTTTCCCTCTATTACGGCAAAACCGCCACCTTTTGCATTGACGGTGAGATCGACAAGGGATTTTGCGTGCGATTCACCTTGCCGATCGGTGGGTGAATCGCATGTGGGGTGGTGAGATTGCACCGACGATAAAAGTTTTGTCCACTTTTTCAAAAGTGGTGGTGTTTGAGGCAAAGCCTCAAGGTCTTGAATGCTGCAAAGGAGTATTTAGAGGGTGAATTTCAAAACAATCCGGTGAATTGTTTTGAAAGAGGGAGATTTTACGATAAAAAATCTTCCTGTGCGTAGCACGCACGGGCGTTTCCGACCAAGCACCCATATCACGAAAACCCCGTCCTCGACGTGGGATGGTGTTACACAACCGTCAGGCATTGCGGTCGGGTCAAGACCCGACCCTACCACCCAATTGAAATATCGTTCTGTAGGGATGGGTCTTGACCCATCCGTCATTCATCGGACACAAAACGGGGTGGAAAACACGGGTGACCCGTCCCCTACCTCTTCACTTTTCACTCAACCAATCGCCCCTACCGCACAATGAAAACGACGGGGCAACCA
>CAYJIM010000093.1:0-6684 GCA_964370215.1 uncultured Oscillospiraceae bacterium | reverse complement strand
CACGGTCATGCCGGTGAACTTGCAACCATTGACGGCGAAGAATATCTCTCGTCTTGTGGTCCCGAAGATTATCAAGATCTAACCGATCGCGGTATTACACTGGCAAAAGTCAGATGGATACCTGCCGAGTTGTCCTAATTTACTTTTACTACATGTCTATGCATTCGTATAAACCCCTTGCAGAAAGGATTTTCGCTATGGATCAATTATTATTTCGACAAATTCATCTTGATTTTCATACTTCTGAAAAAATTGAAGGGATCGGTAAAGACTTCAACAAACAAGACTTTCAAGATGCTTTAACGCTTGGCCACGTAAATTCCATCAATATTTTTGCAAAATGTCACCATGGTTGGAGCTATGACGAAGACACCATCGCAAACGAAAAACACCCTTATCTGACACGAAATTTACTCCGAGAAATGGTATGCGCCTGCCGAGAAATCAATGTTCAGTGTCCCATTTACATCTCTGCCGGTTTGGATGAAAAAATTGCAAGACGCCATCCGGAGTGGCTGTTGCGCAACAAAGATGAAAGTACCACCTGGGCTGTCAATTTTGCTGAACCCGGTTACCACATGTTTTGCATGAATAGTCCTTATCTTGATTATTTGAAAGGACATGTCAGGGAGATCGTGGAGACTTATGATTGCGATGGCCTTTGGCTTGACATTGTAGGGGAACGCATTTGTTACTGTCAAAACTGCGTCAAAACGGCACTAGAATTGGGCTATAACCCTGAAAATGAAGAGGATATGAAAGAAGTTGGCAAGCGCACCTTTCGCATCTATGCCGAAGCAATGAATGAAATTGCCGGAGAGATCCCCATCTTCCACAACAATGGACACATTGCACGTGGGCGCTACGATTTGATGGAACTAAACTCTCACTTAGAAATTGAATCTCTGCCAACCGGTGGCTGGGGCTACGATCATTTCCCGCTCTCTGCACGCTACCTGCAAAACATCAATCAAGAATACCTTGGAATGACCGGTAAATTCCATCTTTCATGGGGCGAATTTGGCGGTTTCAAACACCCCGATGCACTGCGCTATGAGTGCAGTTTAGGCCTCGCAGTCGGGGCCAAACTCTCCATCGGAGATCAACTTCATCCATTTGGAAAGTTGGATCCCACCACCTATGAACTGATCGGCAAAGCGTATCAAGAAGTGGAACAAAAAGAGCCCTTTTGCGTTAACAGCACAAATGTTGCTCAAATCGCCTTTCTCTCTGTAGAGGCCTGTCTTGCCAGTGGTCATGTTGACCCCACCTTATCCACAGAGGAACGTAACCTCTCTGATTTCGGCGCACTGCGTGTGCTACAAGAAGGACACTACCTCTTTGACATTATCGACACAACAATGCCGTTTTCTGCTTATCAAGTTTTGATTTTGCCAGATTTGATTCAATTGGATTTGCCGTTGCAGCAAAAACTCACCGCCTTTATCGCAGCAGGTGGTAAAATTTTGTCCACAGGTGACAGCGGAAAATGGTTGAAACAAGACGCTTTCGGGATCGATTTAGGCGTGCAGTTTGATGGTGTGGATTGGGCAGATCCTTCCTTTTGTCGACCACTTTTTAACCTGAAGGATTTATCCGCCTCTGCATTTGTTGTTTACTCCAAAGCGAATAAAGTCCTCGTTTCATCGGAGGCTGAAATCTTAGCTTATCATGAAGCGTCCTTTTTCAATCGCACTACATTCCAGTTTTCCTCTCATTTCCATACACCTAATAATCCTGACGATACAAAGCCCGCCATCGTGCAAAACAGCAATGGGATTTATGTGCCTTGGAAACTGTTCAAAGAATATGCTACACGCGGCGAACTTGCACATAAACAGATTTTATTGCACCTCATTGATTGCCTTTTGGGTGAAGAAAAAGTGTTGTCCACCGACCTCCCACCGGCAGGCATTGTGACATTACGCAAACAAAAAAACCGACAGATTTTGCACCTGCTCTATGCAACCCCGATCAAAAAAGGAACAGTAGAGGTCGTGGAAGGGATTCCAACCCTTGCGCCTTTCACCGTCCGCTTAAAAACGACAAAGCCGATCACTGCGGTATATGAGGCAGTCAGTAAACGCCCGATCCCTTATTCCCTGCAAAATCAAACAATTACTTTTCAAGTGGAAGGTCTCAACTGCCACCAGATGGTGGTAATAGAGTGACTTGATCCATTACTTTATTGGTAGTTTTTTAATCCCTAGTCCCCTTTACATGAAAATGGTGAGCCATATGGCTCACCATTTTTGCGATTGTACTTTTGTCTAGTCAGGAAATTGGGTTAAATCTTCCAGTAAGGGCGGTTTTTCCCTTGCATTGATGGCATGGATGATGTTTGGATCCACTTTGTAGTTTCGTTCCTCATCCAATAACCCGTTGACTTCCTGTTGCACGTCGGTCAACTGGGTGTAGCAATAGCCACAAATGGCCGCTGTTTTCTGCACCGCTTCGGTAATACTTTGCAGTCGCTTTATAAAACTCGTTTCATCGGTTTCCCTTGCACCATACCCCCAACTGCCTTCTGTGCCCGTGGTCTGGTAGGCAATACCCCCAAACTCGCTTAAGATGATCGGTTGTCCCTGATAGCCATATCCTTTTGCAAAGGGGGCTTTTTTCTCATTGGGATACACCTTGCCTGCGAGCATGTCCGCAAGTGCTTGGTAGCGCTTCAAAAACCGTGCGCCGTCCGCCTCATAATCGTGTAAGGTGATGATGTCGGAAATGGTATGCTCCCACCCATCATTCAACACAACGGGACGGGTGCTGTCCACTGCTTTTGTCAGATGGTACAGCGCCTCTGAAAATTGTTGTTGGTGGTAAACAGTCTCAATCATCGGCACACCCCAACTCTCATTGATGGGGGTCCAGGTGATGATAGAGGGGTGGTTGTAGTACTGCTTGACAATTGACAACCATTCGGTACTCACTGCTGTCACCAACCGATCACTGTATTGATAAGCGGACGGCATTTCACACCACGCTAAAATTCCCTTGACATCACACCAGTAAAAGAAGCGTTCGTCTTCTGTTTTCTGGTGTTTGCGCACACCGTTGTATCCCAATGCCTTGACGTGATCAAGGTCAGCAATCAACGCCTCTTCACTCGGTGGCGTGAGGTGAGAATCCCGCCAATATCCCTGATCCAACAGCAGGCGCTGATAGAGCGGTGTCCCATTGAGCAGTACCTGTTGTTCTTTGATGCGAATTTCACGCATCCCGAAATAGGAGTGTACGGTATCGGTCACCACATCTGCTGCCTGCAAAGTGATCGTCACGTCGTATAAATTGGGGTTGTCGGGTGACCACAGGTAAATGCCCCACAACGCCGTCGGACTGCTGAGGTGAATCGTTGCGGTAAACTGCCCTCCATGAACGGCCACCACCGTTTTTGTGATGTCCTGCTCCTCAAAGCCAATGGCAATACAGGCTGTCACCACCCCATCGCCAGCGACTTGCCCTTCCACACACACACTTTGGTTGGTAAGGCAAGGGGTAAGTTTTAACGCCGTGAGGTGCACCGGTTGTACCTGTTCGATCCACACACTTTTCCAAATGCCGGTTGTCTGCACATACCAGCAGCCGTAGTTCTCCCCACGCCAACGCTGTTTTCCACGAGGCATTTGGGTGTCAAAGGAATCCTCTACCTGCACCACCAATCTGTTTTCTCCTGTCACGACCGCATTGGTGATGTCAAAGGAAAAACGACTGTATCCGCCCTCATGAAGCCCCTGATACTGCCCGTTGATCCACACTTTGGTGCGGTAGTCACTGCCCTCAAAATGCAGTATCGTGCGCTTTTGCAGATCCGCTACCACAAAGGCACGTTGATACCAAACGGTGTGGTACGGTGTTTGGTCGCCAATGCCACTTGCTTTGGTTTCATAGGTAAAGGGGACGAGAATGTCGGTCTCTTTTGTAAAGCCGCCTTGCCACCCCTGTTGTGTCCCCACACCTGCAGGGTCAAAAGCAAAATCCCACTGTCCATCCAGTAGGGTAAACTGTTCGCGCAACAATTGCGGACGAGGATAATTTTTTTGGTAACGCACCATGCTCCTACCTCTTTTCTCTTTCGTTGATGTCAATTTAACGGGTCAACCATTTGCCACGGGTAAAGTCCGGAATTGCCACCGGTTGACTGCCCATCGCAATCGATTCTTCGGACAGTACCGTGATGACACGCCATGCCGCCATATCATATACATCAATTGGCATGGGCAGTCCCCCTTTGAGACAACGACAAAAATCGGCAAACTCCAGCCAGTCCATTCCTCCATGACCGCCATGTACCCCACTTTCCAAAAACTCTTTCCACATGGGGTGTTCATGCTCTTTTTGGTATTGCTCCATATTGCGGTACTGTTCCTGCCAAGTAAAGTCGTATGCTTGATGGGTATCGTCAAAGAAAAAGGACTGGTTGTCCTCAAAGAACATCCCCTTGGTGCCACGCACCGTAAACCCACGCGAGTAAAACCGTGGTAAGGTGGTATCGAGCGTCAAACGAATGGTCTGTCCACCGGCACACTTGATGAGGGTGGTGACGATGTCCCCT
The DNA here is from genome assembly GCA_964370215.1 of uncultured Oscillospiraceae bacterium. Lineage (GTDB taxonomy): Bacteria > Bacillota > Clostridia > Oscillospirales > Ruminococcaceae > Massiliimalia. The sequence continues at coordinate 2,129 of CAYJIM010000093.1, read as the reverse complement.
TGTGCAAACGGGACCCCTTCCAACTCGCCGTTTTGTGGTTTCTGCTCCTTGATGTAGCTTGCAAGACCACGGGCGTTGGACGACATCGAGGTGAGTGTCAACATACGGTTGCCTCGGTTGATGTCCAACAGCTGTGCAATAGGCCCCAATTCATGGGTCGGGTAGTTTTCCCCATTGCGTTTGAGGTAGTTGTCCAGTCGGTAATGGCGATTTTCCTTGCCAAATGCCACCTCTTTGCGCAGATCATGGCAGTATCCACCCTCACAGTGGACAATCTCTCCAAACAGCCCTTTTTGAACCATGGCGGAAACGAGTAACTCATTTCTGCCATAACAACAGTTTTCCATCATCATGATGGGTGTTTTTGTCTTTTCATAGCAACGTACCAACTGCCAGCATTCTTCTACCGAATAGGCACCCCCTACTTCACAAGCAACCGCCACCCCTGATTCCATGCAGGCAATGGCGATATCAACATGTGTATCCCATGCCGTGGCAATCAACACTGCATCAAGAGACTCCTGTTGTAGCATCGCTTGATAGTCGGTGTACCCCGTCGCTTGGATCCCACTTTCCTCTTGAATTTTTTCCTGCCCCTGTACCACACGGTCTTCATAACGGTCACAAACAGCCACCACCGCAATGTCCTCCATCGGCAATAATACCTGTTTTAAGAGGTCAAATCCACGCGCACTGACCCCCACGAGACCGAATTTCAACTGTTCCATAAAAAACTCTTCCTTTCACCGTCATTTTAGTCTAACATTACCATATTTCAATCAAAAATGCAAGAGGTTTTATTGAACAAGATGTTGCGCCGTATTTCGTCTACATTGTCAGATCACAGCAAGATATAGCCGCCATGCCTGCATATTTTCACCCGACTTTTCACGGCGAATGCTGCCTGCCCACAAAAAAAGGTGAGCCATATGGCTCACCTTTTTTGTGATTACTATTTTGTTTTTCTCATGCGGACGGTAAGGACGATACCGCCGAGGGCAAGCGTAGAGACAAGTAGTAACATCCCTGCCATGCTGTTGTCGCCGGTGTTAGGGCCTACCAACGGGATGGAAGAGGTGTTACCCGAAACGGTACCCGATGGGGTGGACGTGCTACCCGAAACCGTGCCCGATGGAGTACTGGTCGATGGGGCAGTGATGGTAAAGTTTGTTGTCACGTTGCCGTGTGCCGACAGAATTTCCATGGTATGTGCGCCGACCGCCAAGGTTTGGGTAAAGGTCGGGCTCAAGGTCACAATGGTGCTACCGCTTACTGCGGTGTATTGGTCTGGTTTGAGTTGAACACCGTCTACCTTGACACCGCCAAAGGAGGTAAAGTCGCCCGAGGTTTTAAAGGTCACAGCTTTGCCTTGTTCCACTGTTTGGTTGTCCCCCTCTACCATCGCCGGAATGACAATCCATTTTGCGTACACGGTAATGTCTGCGGTCACAGCGGTAGCAAAGTCATATTGGTTGTTCAAGTCAACATCGCTGTACCAACCATCAAAAATATGCCCTGCATAGGTCGGTTCAGTTGGTTGTGTTGCATTGCCATTTTCTACAACTTGCTGTACATCCACTGCTGAACCTCCGTTACTGTTGAATGTCACGCTGTGGAGCGGTGTCCATTTTGCGTACAGCATAATTTCAGTGGTTACCGGAGTGGAAAAGTTATATTCGTTGTTCAAATCGGCATCGGTATACCAACCGTCAAAATGGAACCCCTCATAGGTCGGCTCGGTCGGTGCCGTTGCAGTGCCGTTTTCTGCAACCTGCTGTGCGGTGACTGCCGAACCACCGTTGGTTTCAAACGCCACTTGATGGTAGGTTGTACCGTTGTGCCAGCTGGTGTCGAGTAGGTAAAAATCGCTAAAGGCGTTTTGTTGTCCGGTAAAGGTATTGCGATTGCCGGTCGGTGCAGGGCAACCGTTGATGATTGACAATGCCGAACGGGATTGGTTGTCCGCCAATGTCGCACCATCAAACATGCTCCCAAACATGTACTCTTGCGCCATTTGTTCCGCTGTCAACTTGGGAAACCGGAATTCAGTGCCAATGACCAAAGAGTTTTCTACACTTCCTGCACCTTCGAACATGCCATACGCAAAACCTTCCCCGACGGTCGTGATA
>CAYJIM010000092.1:4910-7276 GCA_964370215.1 uncultured Oscillospiraceae bacterium | reverse complement strand
ACGGATGGGTCAAGACCCATCCCTACAGAACAATATTTCAATTGGGTGGTAGGGTCGGGTCTTGACCCGACCGAAATGCCTGCGGACGCTGTCCGCTGTAGGGGCGACCTTTGGTCGTCCGTTGGTGGTTGCATTGTTTTCATGGGGCAATGAATGTTGCGGACATGGCAAGCCATGTCCCTACAGAACAAACCTTCCATTGTGCCGTAGGGGCGATTCACGAATCGCCCGCAATGTCGATCAGTGCTATTGGGGCACAAAAAAGGCATTCGAAATTTTCCGAATGCCTTAAAACGCTGGCGCTTGAGAGTTGCGTGACGGCAAATCCGACCGTGGGACACTGTCCCACACCCTGCCACTTTTGAAAAAGTGGACAAAACTTTTTTATAAGATCCTATTTTCACTGTGTCGTAGGGGCGATTCATAAATCGCCCACAATGCCCGCCGGTGCTACCGACTCGTGGACGGGGTTTTCGTGATATGGGTGCTCGGTCGGCAATAACCGCGGGTTTCACCCGCTCGCCTAGGCGCTTTCGTCGATGATTTCTAATAACCTTTCGCCATCAAAATACAGGCGTGGGACACGACGACTGATGCCGCATACAATTTCATAAGGAATGGTGTATGCCCACTTTGCCACCTCATCGGCGGTGATTTCCTCATTGCCGTCCCGTCCGATCAAAATCACCTCATCGTCGACCGCAACATCCAATCCCGTGACATCAATCATCATCTGATCCATGCAAATACGGCCGACAATCGGACAACGCTTGCCCTGCACCAACACTGCCCCATGATTGGACAGCAAACGCGGATATCCATCGGCATACCCGACGGTCAGTGTAGCGATTTTGCGTGGCGTGTCAATGTGGCGACTGCGCCCATACGATACGTCGACATCATTTACCACCTTCACCTGTTCCACCGCCGTTTTCCACGTGAGTAGGGGGAGAAGCGCCTTGGCGCTCTCATCCACTTCTTCAGAAGGGCAGAGGCCGTACAGCACAATCCCTGCACGCACCAGATTTGTCTCCGCATTGGGGTAATTGAAAATCCCTGCACTGTTCGCCAGATGACGATAGGTCGGCTGTATCCCATGATCAGCAAGGGTTTGTACCGTTTTGGAAAACAACATCGATTGCCGTTCGGTAAACGCCTCATCCTCAGCATCAAAGCTGTCGGAACAGGAAAAGTGAGAGAACACTCCCTCTACCTGTAAGTGAGGGAGGGAAACTGCCTCCAACAATTGTGCGGTGGCGACCTCGTCGGTGCCAAAGCCGATGCGGCTCATGCCGGTATCGATTTTAAAGTGCACCTGCAAGGGGGTGTTGGTCGCCTGTGACAGCGCCTTGGCATGGTCGAGGTCCACAATCGTTTGCGACAGATTGTGGCGTGTGAGCGCTTTGACATATTGTGGTGGAGTATAACCCAAAATCAAAATGGGGGACACCACCCCTGCTTTGCGCAGCGTCAACGCTTCATTGATATTGGACACCCCAAACCAGCCGATCCCCAATTGTTGTAGCCTGCTTGCAATGATGCTGTCGCCATGTCCATAGGCGTTTGCCTTGACAATCGCCATGACACATTTTTGTGCTGTACCTTTGATGAGGTTTATGTTATACTCAAGGTGTGAGAGTTGAATCTCGCACCAACAGCGCCGTAAATAGTTCATGCAAATCCTTTCTGATCGATGGAATCGATCGCCGAAATGAGCCCAAAAATCACTTGGGTATTGAAATGAGGGAATCGTATGCGTGTAGTGGCATTTACCGGACATCGACCGCAGGGACTTGACGCATTCCATGAGGAGGCAAAGCGAAAACTGCGCGCCATCCTACAACATGAAATTCAATGTGCGATCAAACGAGGCGCAAACACCTTTCTATCGGGTATGGCAATGGGAGTGGATCTGATTGCGGCGGAAGAGGTGCTCCATGCCAAAAAAGCAGGCTACCCCATTCGTTTACTGGCGGTTCTCCCCTTTCAGGCACAAGCCAACACCTACCCACCGCCCATGCGCACACGCTATGAAGCGGCACTTGCCGCCGCCGATGAAGTCATCCTCTTACAGCAGGGGTACACAAAGCAGTGTTTTGAAAAACGCAACCGCTATTTGGTGGAACGGTGTGACCTTTTGGTCGCCGTATTCAACGGTAATGAGCGTACGGGGACTGCCCAAACCATGCGCATGGCACGCCATGCCTACAAGGAAATCCATATCTACTACCCAAATGCACAAGGGGACCTTCAAAGTCGCATCGAACGGGTGGAATGGTATCCGCCTGTCTGATCAACAGTACGCCACTTATCAGGCAAAAGAATTCTTTTCTTACTATACACCGAATGACGCAAAAACGCAAGAG
>CAYJIM010000092.1:3613-4810 GCA_964370215.1 uncultured Oscillospiraceae bacterium | reverse complement strand
GCAAGAGGTAAGTGGTTTTTCAAAGATATACACTATACTTGTTGTAATACCGACAAAGATTTCAAGGGTATTGTGGATAATTGTGAAATAAATAGAATCCCCTGAAAAGGGAGTTTTCCACGTTATCAACAGAGTTATCAACAATGTGCTGGTGGAGTTATCCACAGTTTCAACAATTACAATCGGTATATTTGTGGATAACTCGAAAGTGATTGGTATTTTTCTGTTAATCGTTGCTGTAGAAGATAAAAACTGTAACAATTGTTACAGAAACTATGACAACAGGCGCCATAGTTTGGTGTGAGAATTGTGTACTTTATATTGACAAAAAGAACGTGAACAGATATAATAAAACAAAATGGCTTATTATGCACAAAGGGTGTATTGACTGGCAATTGGAATGAGCCAAAAAAGGTTTTGAGAAATTAAAGAGGAGAACGACAACGATGAAAAAAAGAGTTATTATCGCAGTTTTGTGTATTGCCACCATGTTTGGTGTAGTGGGGTGTACTGCACCGGCTGCTGAGCCAGAAGAAACTTACCAAGTGATCGGCGAGGAAAGCAGTGAAGCAAGTACTGTGCTATTCACCAACGGCACAGGGGAAGAGATTACAGGCATTGCCATCAAATCCTCGATGGAAGAGGATTTTTCCGATAATATGTTGGATACAGACATGACCATCGCTGCTGACGAAACGGTACGTCTTTCCTACTTGATGGATGATGCAGAAGAGTCGGTTGAAGTCGATGGTGAAGACCTCGTGTTGAACACCACCTACGCATTAGAAGTGACCTTTGCAGATGGCACCGAAGCGGTGTTGCATCAATTGATCTTTGACGACGTCAAAGAAGATGTAACCTTGAACTTTGATGAAGTATTGTTCTTGACTTATGTAAGTGCGACAGACGATGCAGAAGTCAGCACCAAAGAATATGAACTGTCTGAAATGGAACGTTTGATGGCAATTGCAGAAGCAGAAGCAGAAGCAGAGGCCGCTGCTGCAGAGGCAGAAGCACAAGCACAGGCAGAAGCAGAAGCTGCACAAGCGCAAGCAGAAGCAGAAGCTGCACAAGCGCAAGCAGAAGCAGAAGCTGCACAAGCACAGGCGGAAGCGGAAGCCGCACAAGCGCAGGCGGCACAGACACCGACCCCTGCACCGGAACCAACCCCAGCACCAACTCCGGAACCAACCCCAG
>CAYJIM010000092.1:0-3513 GCA_964370215.1 uncultured Oscillospiraceae bacterium | reverse complement strand
ACCAACCCCAGCACCAACTCCGGAACCAACCCCAGAACCGGCTCCTGCACCAGAACCACAAGCACCGGAACAGGATGTAGAGGATTGTATTGATCCGGACGACTTGGTATTCAACTGGTAAATCACAATAGGTCAATAAGGGGACATTATGGTTTTTAGCTCACTCGTTTTTTTGTTTGTATTTTTGCCGGCAGTACTTGGGTTATACTATTTATTACCGGGCATCATTGCAAAAAACACCCTGCTCATTTTGGCAAGTGTGTTGTTCTATGCGTACGGCGAACCCATTTATGTATTACTGATGTTGTTTAGCACGGGGGTCAACTATTGTTTTGGACGATGGTTGACCCATCCGTCTGAAAAGCGCAGAAAGCTTGTGTTACTTTCTTCCGTGGTGGTCAACTTGGGGATGCTTGGTGTCTTCAAATATGCAGGTATGTTTGTGGATCTGGTCAACAACATCACAGGCCTTGGGATTGCCTCGCCAAACATTGAATTGCCGATTGGGATTTCCTTTTTTACCTTTCAAGCGTTGTCCTACGTCATTGACGTTTACCGTAGGGAAGTTCAAGCACAAAAAAATTACTTTCATATCCTCTTGTATATCTCGCTGTTCCCACAGCTGATTGCAGGACCGATTGTAAAATACCACGACATTCAAGAACAAATTGCCAACAGAACGCTTGATATGGGAAAGGTTGCAACAGGGATGAGACGGTTCATCCTAGGGCTTTCCAAAAAGGTACTCATCTCCAACACCATGGCGTTTGCCGTCGACGGATTATTCGACAGTCAATGGGACAAGATGCCGATGTGGGCAGGATGGCTCGTGGCCATTGCTTACATGCTTCAAATCTACTTTGACTTTAGCGGGTACAGTGACATGGCAATCGGTTTGGGGCAAATGTTTGGGTTTCGTTTTTTGGAAAACTTCAATTATCCGTACAAAGCGACTACGGTACAGGATTTCTGGAGAAGATGGCACATTTCGCTGTCGACTTGGTTTCGCGAATATCTTTACATCCCACTTGGGGGCAACCGCAAAGGCAAGGTGCGCACCTGTCTCAATAAGCTGTTTGTGTTTTTCTGCACCGGCTTATGGCATGGCGCCAGCTGGACATTTGTACTGTGGGGCTTGTGGCATGGGTTTTTCCTGCTACTCGAACAATGGATTCCAATGAAGAAACTACCAAAGTGGATCACCTATATCACAACGATGTTGGTTGTCTGCATCGGCTTTGTCTTCTTCCGTGCAACCTCACTGGAACAAGGATTTGACATTGTTGAAACGATGTTTATGGGTTGGACGCATGTCGTACAGACACAATATGAAGTCCTCAACTACTTAAATCCCATCTTCATCCTCACGTTTGTCTTTGGGCTACTGGCAAGTGTACCGTACTGGCATCGCTTCCGCAACTATTGCTTGGCAACACAAAAGCGACAAAAAATTGCCAATACCCTGTCTTATGTCGGCACCTTCACCCTTTTGGTGATCAACGTTTTAAGCCTAGCAGGTGGCATGTACAATCCCTTTATTTATTTTAGATTTTAAAGGTGGATGAGATGAAGAAAATCAATACGATCTATCTGGCGGCATGTCTGATGCTACTTGTCGTCCCCCTGGTTGGGATGAGCTGGTATGGCAATGTCGATGCAATAGAAAATAAAGAACTGGAAGCCTTTCCGAAACTTGTGACAGAAGAGGGGATCAACTGGGATTACCTGTCGGCGGTGGGGAACTATTTTGAGGATCATTTTGCCTATCGGCAGGAACTCATCACCGCAAACTCTGCACTGCGTGCCAATGTGTTTGCCACCGGCTCGTCACAGGTCATTGTGGGACAGGATGATTGGCTATACTATATGGGCACACTGGCCGATTACCAGTCCGATGATCCCATGACAACGATGGAGCAAGCAGTGTTTGGGCACAACCTGTCACTTGTACAGGAATTTGTAGAAGCGAACGGCGCTGCATTTTACTTTACCATTGCACCAAACAAAAACAGCCTGTACCCCGAGCAGATGCCGTGGTATCATCAGGGGAGTGACGCACCTGCCAACTACCAATTGGTCGAAGAGGTGTTGGCTGAACAACAGGTAAACTACATTGATCTATACGAGGCGTTTGAGACAGCTGAAGACGTTTTGTACTTTGAAAGAGATTCCCACTGGAATACAAAAGGTGCTGAACTGGCCAATCAAACGATCTTAGAGGCGTTGGGGCTTGATTATGAGACCTATGACGGTGTGGGAGAAGAGATTCAAAACGTACACGAAGGGGACATCGACAGCATGTTGTACCCTTACAACACAAGTCTAGAAGAGGATGTCTTGTACCCACGGGCGGAAGGCTACACCCTTGTGAACGAAATCACCGATTATATGGACAGTGTGATCGAGACTGTCAATCCCACAGGGGAAGGCTCGCTCTTACTGTATCGAGATTCCTTTGGTGAATCGCTGGTGCCGTTTTTGGCAGAAGAAGTCGCTACAGGATATTTTTCGATGAACACCCCTTATTATATCGAAGAGATGAAATACCGCAAACCCGATTATGTGGTCATTGAAATTGTGGAACGAAACCTGCGCAATCTGGTGGCACGTGCCCCGATTCTCGAGCCGGTACCGGTCGCACCGATGATAGGGGAGGCGATGGAAAGCACCACAACCATGACGGTGGAGAAGCAAGGAAGCTTTTTTGTCATTGAAGGACAGGTCGAAGAGACCCTTGCGACCGATGCGACAACACTCTATTTGAATGTCAAAGCCACCGAGGATGCGTGGACAACCTATCCGCTGTTTTTGACGGTCAACAATGGGGTATTGGGCTATAAAGTTTATTTGAATGAGGACAAACTCACGCAGGGGGCGACGATAGAACTCCTGTACCAAGACCAAGGCGTATACTGCATCACATCCATGCAGTACGAAGAATAAACAAGGAAAAGGAGCACCAAGTATGAAGAGAAGAGTATTGAAACTGATGGCTTGTCTGGTGTGCATGGCGATGTTACAAAGCCCGCTGTCCGTCATTGCGGCAAACACCGATCCAACGACTTCGACCACCTCGACAACATCAACTGTCTCGACCATCTCGACAGACCCGACATCTTCCGAAGGCACAACAAGTGATATTGAACAAGAGGCACCGGAAGACGGTGTGATTACCGGAACCGTTGCAACGCCGACAATCGACGACGAAACCGGTATGGTGCGTATTGTGGTAATCCCTGAAACGGTCACCGCTGGCATCCGATCGGTGGAAGTGGCGACATGGGATCAAGCGATTGGCAATGAAGACGACGAAGATCTTGTCTGGCACACCGCAATCGACAATGGCGATGGCAGCTATTTGGCTGAATTTGATCCAAAAGTGTTGTTGTATCCTGCTGGGGAATACACTGCGGAAGCGTATATTACCGACATGGCAGATCAAAAACTGTTGGTCGACACCGTGGACTTTACTTTGGGGGAAGATACCACCTCCGGTACAACCAGTACACCAAC
>CAYJIM010000091.1:0-7406 GCA_964370215.1 uncultured Oscillospiraceae bacterium | reverse complement strand
CTTAAGGCGGTGTTAAATGCGCCTATAAGCTTGTCAAATGCACCGATTATAGTGTCAATGCTTTTATAAATAGCAAGCTTTATGTATTCCCACGCTAATTGAATTCCAATTTTGACTTTGTCATTTGTATTATACAAATAAATCAATGCACCAACTAAAGCACCAACTGCGCCAACAATCAAGCCTATAGGATTAGCAGACATCACAGCATTAAAAGCTACTTGCGCCTTTGTTGCTATGCCTATAATGCCTCCCAATTGACTGTAAGCCGTTAGTAAGGCCGTTATTCCTGCTTGTGCTTTCATTGCTATAAATGCACCTGCAAGCCCTGTTACACCTAATCCAACCAAGTCAATATATTCAATGAGAGTGGCAAAGCCCTGTAATAAGTCAGGTATAGCACCGACAACAAAATCAGTTATTGACTCAAAAGCTGTCGCAAATCCCTCGCCAATAGTTTCAATAGCTCCTGCGATTTGTGGACTTTCTAACTCTGTGCCTAATGTTTTGATTGCTTCTTGCACACCACCTAGAGCTTCAGTTGCAATCGGTAAAAGATAATTACCAAAAGTATTACCTAGCGTTTCAGCTTGCATTCCTGTTATACGCAATTGGTTAGCAAAGCCCTCGCTTGTTCGTGCAAAGTCGCCTTGTGCGTCTGCTGACTGTTGCAATAAATAATTGTATCGCAAAGTAGCTTGTTCAGCCTGTGTCATTTCTTGCCAAGCTGTATTTATGCCTTTAGAGAGTGCAAATGCTTCTAAATTTGCAACACTCATATTTATACCAAGCTGTCTTACATTTCTACCGTGTGTTTCCACATACTTTCACACCATTTTGCATGGTCGGATTAGACTATCTCATCACCCTCTTTGTGGGTGGTTGGCACTTCGAGTAGTGTTAATCTCTACCCTACGGGCTAAGCCCTAGTCGTTACACCTTCCTATTTCTAGGCTTGGCACGGTATTACCTTGTTACAAACTCGAATTTGTGACCTTTAAATGTACCATTCCTTTTTATTGCACTTGCAACATTACAGTGTTGATTTCTCTTTCCTGTAAAATATTCAGAAGCGTCTTTAAGGCTATCAAAAATCATATCAAGACCTATACACCTAACTGGTCTTTTTTGTAGGCTCTTCCTTGGTAATTCACCACCCACATACATAAACGTAAAATTACCTGCAGTAACTTGTTTTTTCTTAAGCACTCTGCAAATACAAGCAACAGTTATACCCATTTCCCTAGCACATTCGCTTATTGAGGGGTACTCTTTATTTGTTTCTAAACAAATAATTTTTTTTGAACTGTAATCTTGGTTCATGTATTTGCCTTTCAATGATTTTGATATTTTTTTATACATTTCTTCTTTGTTATTTTGTGTAGGAATATGTATTGTGTTACTTTTTTTTACATTATAACCATGGGGTAGAATCGAATTTTTTTTATCTATATAGAAGTTTTCACGTTCAATCAGCATTTTATTCAATTCTCGAACATCTTCATGTTCTATAGTTTCTAACACCTCATAACTGCTAAAAACTTTATCCCAACCATATTTTCTTATAGCCCTTGCGAATGGTGTATTTGCTTTATTTGTCAAAGCATCATGTTTGTGTTTTTCCCAACGCTTTCTTTCTTGTCTATAAGTTTTACCTACATAAAATTTGCCATTGATATTATAACAATAAACGATACCTTTCATAAAAGTTCTCCTTTGTGTTATTATACCAAATACGCAAAAGGTTTTCAAGTTTTTAATTTAGGCTTTCACCGTTAGCATGGTTTCCCACACACCGCTTTTACTTGCGTTCACCAACTTTTTCATAATAAGTCACCTTATTAAGCCGCTAACATCAACGGTTCTACTTCGCCGGCCGTTGCGCTCTGTATTTTTTGGAACGCTGTTTCATGGTCTAAGTTGTAAAAACTCGCAAAATCTCCCACAAGACCTGTCATTGTCTGTGACATTTCGAGAGTTGCTTCCTCTGCCAATCCAGATGACTTAAGCATTGCACCTAAAGTAGAGCTGTACTTTTTCGCTTGCAATTCACTAAGTCCGAACGCTTCGCCTGCGGTGTTCGCAAAAGCTTCAATCTGCTTTGCTCCCTCGCCAAAGGTAACGTCAACTACGTTTTGAACTTCCTGCAAGTTGCTTGCAATGCCTAAAGACTTAGCCCCTGCAACTGCAAAAGCTGTGCCAATACCTGCAACCGCCGTAGTTACTGCGCCTAGTGCTTTTTGTGCAATGCCACCAAGCCCACTAAGTGACTTTTCAAAGTCTTTTGTGTCGCCATCAATCTGAATTATAACTTTTCCGTCTGCCATTTTTTACCCCCAATCACTAAGAATTTGTTGCTTTTCAGCTTCAAAGTCTTCTTGTGCTTGTGTGTCTATGATTTCATAAAGTCGCTTCATCTTTTCAGCGTGCGCCCTCATGTTCTTATCTTTTATTTTGCGTGTGTCTGTCATTCTGTAGCCTACTATCTTCTTGAAAGCCGTGTTTTCGTGTAAGCACTCGAACAATGCCATAAATTTATAGTAATGCAATTCTGCATCAAATAAATCTATTCCGTACTGTTCCATGAATGCGCCGTAAATGTATGAGCTATCAAGTTCAAAGTCAAAAGGTATGTCATTATTTATCGTTTTGCTGACGTCAGCAACATGATTGATATAACCTCTTGCACCTTTGAGATATTCGGAAATTCCGAACAACACGTCTTGATACTCGTTAGGCATTATCTTTACATCTTCAAAAAAAACCGATTTCACTACTTGTATTCTTTCAAGTTCACTTATGTTTTTAGCCATTTGTGATTGGAAGTTTAGCCAAGTCTTAAAATCGGTCTTGATTTCTATTTGTCGAGTAGATAATGCTATGCTATTTGGTAGTTCCCTTGTCAGGCTTTGCATAATATTTATTGACCTCTTCAAGAATTTTACCAACTGCAATAGTCAATTTGGCTAAATTCTTTATTGATTTAGGCTTCCCGTTCATAGCTTTGTTGTAATGCTCCTCGCCTATGACGTCAATATACACGTTTTTACATTCGTTGTATAGTGCCATATCAAACGGCTTAGTTTGTGCGGATAGTGCAAAGTCAGTCAATCGCTGAATTGCTTCAATGTCCACATCAGCAACATCAAACTTGAATTTATGCCCTATCAAGTCAACATTTATTTTATGCTCTGCATTAGCCAATTTTTCAAGCATTTCTAATGACATTTTTTTCCCTTATGGAGTAGGTACAGTTTGAGTTTTAGAAATTGTGAATGTTTTAGTGTCTTTTTCATAAACACCAAAAACAGGGTCTTTAGCCGCCGCAAGTTCAAAGTCAACATCAATTTTTTCAGTAGCTGTTACATTTTCGCTTGATACTGATACTGATACTCTAAACATTCTTGCTGTGTAAAAGCCCTCTTGTGGGCTATTGTATTCGTCTACAATAAGCAAATTGAGCATTGCTTCTTCGCCAGTTTTCAAGAAATAAGGAACATCAATGATTGCTTTTGTTGCCTTATCTGAAACTACTTTTAGAGTGTTACCTGCAAACACAATATTGTAGCTGTCAACTGTTGTAGAAGCCGTTTTATTGATAATAAATGCGTCTTCACTTGTTACTGCATTTGGACTTTCAGTAAGTTCAGTCACATATCGCCCTAATAGCTCCATTGCTGTAACATCTACATCTTGCCCGTCAACTGGTGTGTCAAAATCTAAATTGGCTGGAATTTCATTTGTAATGCTAAGATAGTGAATCTTATCATACGCATAAATCGCACCTTGTTTTATTGTTGCCGCCATATAAAATACTCCTTACGCTCTAGCGTTTGTTATATCACGATAAATTATTCTTATTGAAAACTGATACTTTGCGCCTGTTTCATCAGCACCACTTATGCCGTCAGAAGCTTGCACAGTTTCAACTCGTTCAATTATACATTTTTCCCCAAAGTTAGGGAAGTTTCCTAAATCATTTTGAGCTTGCACCCAATTTGCCACATTTTCAACTACACTAGCCCATTCAAGATTTTTATCCGTGTTCGGCTGTGTTTCAATCGGTAAAAAGAAAATAGCCGTTAGAATATATTCCTTTTCCTTTGAGCCGTCAATATATCCTTGTATTACATCGTCAGATATTTCAGACGTGGGCTGTATGATGTCATCAGGCGCAAAAACTACATCACCATTTTCAGCACTAGAGAAGTTGAAAAAAGTGTACTCAAATAAGCGTGAAGCATTCAGCCAATCCCACACCGCAAAATGCTTTGTAGTTTTGTAATCTAGTTCAGATTTTTTAGCTAGTTTTTTTGCTACTTGACTCATTAGATGTCCTCTTTTTCAATCTTTCGTTGTAATGCCCTTATAAGCTTTGGTTTCTGTATAGCCTTTGCCGCTTCATTCCATTTTGCACTTGCTAAAGCGTGTTTATCTTTGCGAAAATTGAAAGATGTTCCATAATATAATCTACGTGCATAAAGTGCATTGTACGTTATTTTATTAGGTTCAATCGTTACATCTTCCGCAAGGTTTCCCGTTTCATAAGGCACGTATGGAGTGATAAGCCTAAACCATTCAGCCGCCGCAAATACACCAAAAACTTTATTTCTAGCCACTCGCCTTGATACTGCTTTTGCATTTACATCTACTGTGACTTTGGTTTTCATGGCTATTTACCTGTTACTTGATAATGTGGCAAAGGTAATCCCTCGCCCGTGAAGTCGTTGAATGACTTTATAGCAAAGCTTCTATTAGAATACTTTTCTAAAACGTCACTTGTGCCGACTCCCACATCAAACTCATCTTCTACAACACCCAAAACAAGCACATCATCAGCCCTAAGTGTAAAAGTACCCATTTCGCCTGTAAACTCCCACGCATTGCGAAAGTATCGGCTATAAGGTATTTTCACGATAAACTCATCACTTTCAATCAATACAGTATCAACTTGTATTTTCTTGTCAGATTTGAGCCACGAACACCCACGCAAGACAATTCTTTGCAGTTTTGGAAGTGGGCGGTCGTATTCGTCACGAACTTCAATGACGTTATACAAAGTCACATCTTTATCGGCAAAAGGTAGTTTCATTCTGTTTAACTCCTGCGTAAAGAATTGAATTGCCGTCATCGGTTTTTACATTAGACAAGTAGAGCTTTACAAGCTTGTGCATTTGGTCATCAAGTTCAATATAACTTGCATTGATATACTGAACGCTTACACCATTGTTTGACATTTGAGAAACGTCTTTTTCTGCACTCGCTGTATTGTGTTTGCCATACAAGTTTATCATCTCAAACATACACATTTGAACTTCTTTCGGCTTTGTTGTCATTGCGTGAAGTCTTTCAAAAGTGAATCTGTCAATGAGCTTGCTTGCCATGAACTCTAAACGTGTAAAGGTGGCTTCATCTATCGCACCGCCTAAGATTTGATACTCTTCATAAGTTAGATACATGTTACCACCTCTTTTTATTCTTTTTCGGTTTTATCAGCTTTATTTTTTTCTTGTTTTTCAGCTGTTTTATTTACCGTATTATTTTGCGTTGGCTTTTGTTCGGCTACTGGCTCGCCTTTTGCTTTTTGCATTCGCCTACGCATTTGGTGAGCTGTCGCACTCATTATGCCACCACTTTATGCTGTAGCTCAACTATTGGAATATTCTTGCTATCATACACCTTAGTCCAGTTTGTGGTTGTAGCAAGTTCAGCATTTGTTGGTGTAACACCTGTTGGAGTGCCAGCCCATTTAATTCCGAATGGGTGCATAACAAAAGCACGTCTGTTTACAAGAATGTCATCACCTGCAAGGCTATCTCGGTCAACTTCAACAGCTGGCATTGATACTGGCGAACCTTGACCAAGTCCAATTACGCCGTTACCCATTAGATAAGTAGAATAAACACCTGCGTTTACTGGTACCGTATCATCGTAAATAACATTATAGCCCATATAAGTAGGCATATTTATTTGACCAGTTGAGTTAGGTATAAAGGCAATCAAGTTTTGTTTTTGTAAAGCGGTATAAACTGCACTATGCATTACAAGAGTTGTCAATTTAGGTGCGGCATCGCCTAAAAGTTGTTTTGTATCTAGAAGTAATTCGGCACTAATAACTGCTGTTGGTTCTGATTTTACATGACCCGCCATTGATGTTGAACCTAAAGCACCTTTCAAAATTGAAACTAATGTTGCTTGTTGTCTAGCATTCCACCAATCCGCAACCATTGTTCCGAGTGCATTCATAGGGTCATCACCTGCCAACGCACCTGCTAAATCGTTTGCACTCCAAGCCTTACCACGAATGAGCAAGCAAGCAATGTCTTTATCTGCACCCACTTTGTCAGGTGTAAGAGCTGTTGAGTCGCTTAAAACTTCATCTTCACCAGTGATTTGATTCCAAAAAGGCATATTTACGGTAAGACCGCCGCCAGTAACTAAATTGTTCAATTCTTGATTTGTTGTGATTATACCAGATTGCACAAGTTTAGATAATTCTACAGATTTTTGGATAATATACTTGGCAAAGACTTCTGGTACTACTACATCTGAAATTTTTGTTTTCATTTGTTTTTCCTTTTGTTTTTATTGTTATGCCCCAGCTTGCTCTTGATACATCTGTGCTTGACTAGGGTTTTCTTTTATCATTCGCATTTGTTCTGTCAAATTGAATGTTTCCTTTGCAAATGGGTTTTTATTGTCTATTTCAGGATCGCCCAAAGGTGGAATATTATCAGGCTGATTTTGTTTCGCAAACATACCATCTTTATAATTGCCCTTATCGTCTTTGATAATTGCATTAAATCGAGCTGGTAGCCCTGCGGTTGTGTCTGCTTCGTGTGCTTCAATTGCTTCTTGATAAATTGCCTTTCGTGCGTACTCATTCATGAACTGCATGTCTTTAGGAATGTGCTTGTCCAGTTCTGCAAAATAAGCGTCATTCTTAGCTTGCTTTTCTTCTAGTGCTTGCTTTTCCGCTTGCTCCGCCTTGATTTGCTCAAGCTCTTTTTGCAATTGTTCAGCATTACCAGATACTTTTTCCAATTCACCCACTTTGTCAGTTAGTGACTTGTGTTCTGCTTTCAAAGCGTTGTAATCAGCTGTTACTTTTTCAGCTTTTTCTTTTTCGCCCTTGACTGCTGAATGATACTCATTGAGAATCTTATCAATCACATCATCTGTAGCACTTTCGCCTAATAATCCCTTTAGAAAATCACGTTTCATAATAACTCCGTTAGTTACGATTTTTTACGGCTGTTTCTTGCCTTACTTTGCAATTTTTACGGCTTTGCTTGCCCTTTATATGACTTACATAGCAAGAAAAAGTCATGTTGTCAAATATGCGAGAAAATACAAAATAAAAATAATTTCATTTTTTGCGTATTTTTAGCTTGACAATAATATAA
>CAYJIM010000090.1:0-7451 GCA_964370215.1 uncultured Oscillospiraceae bacterium | reverse complement strand
CGAAAAACCCGCAACCGCAAAATCGATAAGCCTTGTTGCGCAACGATTTTGCTTTTCTAATCGCTTACAACCGTCCCAATAGGTCTGCAATGATCCCGTTGGACAGCAAAAACCCTTTGGGGGTCAACGCCACCCGCTCCTCTGTTAGCGTCAGTAAGCCTGTTTTTTGAAACAGCTGTAATCGTGTGTGCATACCCTTTTTTTCACCCAACATTGCAAGAGGGATCCCTGCTGTCAGTCGCAGTCCCAGCATGACCCGTTCCTCAGAAAGATCGCAAATCTCCTCAAATTCCACCGTTCGTCCACACGTTTCAAGAAATGCTTGCAAATCTCGTGGATAGCGGTATCGCACCCCATCGACAAATCCACTTGCCGTCGGTCCGAATGCCAGATAAGGCTTGACCTGCCAGTACTTCAAATTGTGCTTGCATGGATAGCCTTCTTTTGCAAAATTGGAAATTTCATACTGGAAAAATCCTGCTGATTCCAATGCCGCTACCGTCGCAAGATACCAGTCGCTCACCGCATCCTCATCGGGCAGTCTGTCGACAATCGTCTTGCAGTCAAACGCCGTGCCCTCCTCCACCTTTAACAGATAGGCAGAGAGGTGAGTGATGGGCAGAGCTGTGAGGTCGGCAATGCTCTTTTGTAAACTCTCCCATGTTTGGTCAGGGAGGCCGATCATCAGGTCAACTGAAATGTCGTCAAATCCTGCTGCAGCTGCCCACAACACCGCTTCCGTGACCTGTGTGGCTTTGTGCGTGCGACCGAGCGTTTGTAATTGTCGTTCATCGGTGGATTGTGCACCGAAGGAAATGCGGTTAAATCCTGCCTTTCGAAGCATTTGTAGCATAGTAAGATCCACCGTGTTGGGGTTTGCCTCGAGCGACACCTCCCCTGTCAGCGAAAACCTCGTTTGCACTGCCTGCAACAAACGGGTGAGCCGTTCTGCCCCAAACAGTGTCGGGGTGCCCCCACCGAGGTAGAGGCTATCCGCCTGCCCTTTGGGGGTCGCTTCAATGGCACAGAACAGGGCTTCCAAGTACTGATCCTTCAACGCCTCATCCCCCACCACCGAGTAAAAATCACAGTAATGGCATTTTCGCTCGCAAAAGGGAATGTGGATATAAATCCCGATCGGTTCGGTCACCGATCGGGTCATTTGTGGATTGTTCATCATGGCGTGGACTTCCTTTCCACCAACGCATTGGCAAGGGCAATGAACTGTTCAAACTGCACTTCCTCCGCACGTGCTGTGCGCTTCAGCCCAATCTCATCCATCGCTTCAAACAGTTGTTGTTTGGCAATGCCAAGTGCCCCCGACACGGGGTTTGCAAGGGTTTTACGCCGTTGGGAAAATGCCGCTTTGACGAGTGCGAACAAAAAACGTTCGTCCTGTACGCCATAATCCGGATTTTGTTTGACGGTCAATTGGATGACTGCCGAGTCGACATTGGGTGCCGGCATAAAGCTCCCTCTTGACACCGAAAAGAGCTTTTTGGGTGTGCTGTAATAATGCACCGCAAAGGTGACCGCTCCACAGGCACGACTGCCCACGTCGGCACACAAACGGTCCGCCGCTTCTGCCTGCACCATGACGGTGATGGTGTCCACCGCCAACCGTTCTTCCAACAACATCATCAAAATAGGGGAGGTGATGTAATAGGGGAGATTTGCACAGACATGAACAGGGTTGTCGCCAAACTTTTCTGTCAAAATCTCTTTGACATCCAGTTTCATGACATCGCCGTGCACCACCTCAAAGTTTTGGTGTTCCGCCATCGTCTCCTGCAACACAGGGAGCAGTCTGTCGTCAATTTCAATGGCGACCACCTTGCCTGCACGTTTACAAAGCTCGTTTGTCAGCACCCCAAAACCGGTGCCGATTTCCAATACCCCGTCCCCTTCATTTGCAATCCCCTCTTCGGCAATGCGTGGACAGACCGACGGATTGATCAAAAAGTTTTGTCCCAATGTTTTTGAAAAGTGAAAATTGTGTCGTGCCATCACTTCTTTGATGACAGAAATGTTCGATAAACCTTCCATAGTTCCCCCACCGGTCTGTTAGTCCAACAGCACCGTTTCAATGATATAACGCGGTCGCGCCTTTGTTTCCAGATAAATTTTACCGATGTACTCCCCAATGACCCCAATGGACAGCAGTTGTAAGCCCCCGATCGCCCAAACCGAGACAATGAGACTCGACCAGCCCGGTTCGGTTTGTTGCAGGATCCAAACAATGACCGAATAGACAAGCATGACAAGGCTTGCCAAGAAGATGCACACCCCAAGGGCGGTGATCATACGGATCGGTTTGATGCTAAAAGAGGTGATGCCCTCCATGGCAAAGGCGAGCATCTTTTTGAGCGGGTATTTACTCTCCCCTGCAAAGCGCTCCCCACGGTCATAAGTGACGGTCGTACTTTGAAATCCAACCAACGGCACAATGCCACGTAAAAATAGATTGACTTCACGAAATTCGGACAGTGCTGCCAGTGCCGCTTTGCTCATCAAGCGATAATCAGCGTGATTGTAGATCACCTCCGCACCAAACAGCTCCATCACCTTATAAAAAGCAAGGGCGGTATTTCGCTTGAACGCCGTGTCGGTCTGCCTCGAATTGCGCACCCCGTACACCACGTCACACCCGTTGTGATAGGCGTCGACAAATTGATCCAGCACCTCTAAATCGTCCTGCAAGTCTGCATCGAGCGAAATGGTCAGATCACAGTGTGGCAGTGCTGTCATCAGTCCTGCCAACAACGCATTTTGGTGCCCCTTGTTGCGGGACAGATGTACCGCTGCCACCAACGGGTTTTCTTTGTGTGCCTGCTGTAGCATCTGCCACGTGCGGTCCTTGGAGCCGTCATTGACAAAGAGCATACGGCTGTCGGACGACACCAACCCCTTTGCCATCATTCGCTCCAATTTATCGGTTAGGCGCTTGACTGTTTCGGTCAGCACCTCTTCTTCATTATAACAGGGAATGACCAGAAACAGTCGTTTTTCTGCTCTCATGGCATCTTCCTCCTCATTTAGTTTGTTAGTGTTTTGTCAGGCAATACCACGGTTGCCCAATATCAATGTTCCTATTCCCTATTTTATCACGTTTACGCCAAAAAAGCAAAAAAACAAAGGGGGATAGTTGAAATTTGATCAAAATTTGTGTATAATCTAAATGATGGAGAAAAGGAATGGGTAGTTTTTATCTCTCATTCTTTTTAAACACAGAACAACTACAGATAAGATAGGGGTATGGATGATGTTTCAAGATTTGATGGATAGTATTGGGTTTGTAGGAACAAAAGACGCCGCCGTTGCTGAGGCCATGAACAAGGAGTTGGCACGCCAACGCCGCAACATCGAGCTGATTGCAAGTGAAAACATTGTATCGCCGGCTGTCATGGCTGCCATGGGATCGGTGCTGACCAATAAATATGCAGAAGGGTATCCGGGCAAACGCTACTACGGTGGCTGTCAGGATGTCGACATCGTGGAACAAATTGCCATCGACCGTGCAAAAGAATTGTTCTCAGCAGAACACGCAAACGTGCAACCGCATTCCGGCGCACAGGCAAACATTGCCGTTTACTTTGCACTGTTGAATCCGGGCGACACCGTGTTGGGTATGAGCTTGGCACACGGCGGTCACTTGACCCACGGCTCCCCTGTCAACATGTCGGGTAAATACTTCAACTTCGTTTCCTACGGGGTAGAAGATGACACCCAAATGATCGATTATGATAAACTACGTGAAAAAGCATTGGAAGTCAAACCGAAAATGTTGGTTGCCGGTGCTTCTGCTTACCCACGTGCCCTCGACTTTGAAAAAATGAGTGCCATTGCCAAAGAATGTGGCGCATACTTCATGGTCGACATGGCGCACATCGCAGGGTTGGTTGCCGGTGGCTTGCACCAAAATCCGGTACCGTTTGCCGATGTTGTCACCACCACCACCCATAAAACATTGCGTGGCCCACGTGGCGGGATGATTCTTTGTAAAGAAGAGTTTGCAAAAGCGATCGACAAAGCGATCTTCCCGGGTACCCAAGGGGGACCACTCATGCACACCATCGCTGCAAAAGCAGTTTGTTTTGGAGAGGCACTCGACCCATCCTTCAACGCATACGCAAAAGCAGTGGTCGACAATGCAGCGGCATTGGCAGAAGGCTTGATGAAACATGGCTTTGACCTTGTTTCCAGCGGTACCGACAATCACTTGATGTTGGTGGACACCAGAAACTTTGACATCACCGGCAAAGAGTTGGAGCACCGTTTGGACGAAGTGTTCATCACCGTCAACAAAAACGCCATTCCAAATGATCCACAAAGCCCGTTTGTCACCAGCGGTATTCGCATCGGGACACCGGCGATCACCACCCGTGGCATGAACGTCGAAGATATGGCTGTCATTGCAGAGTGCATCTACCTGACCGCATCTGCATTTGAAGAAAAACAAGACGAAATCCGTCAAAAAGTCTCTGCACTTTGCGACAAATACCCATTGTATCAATAATTTATTTTTCAAGCAGTGCCTGTCGACTTCGGCAGGCACTGCTTGACCTTACGCCCTAGGAGCAAAATGATGAAAAAAACAACCAAGCCCACCCCCACCATGACGGTAACCACCCCCGATACTCTCATGCCCTTTTTGATGAAGAGCTTGAACGGCAAGTCCCGCAACAACATCAAATCGATGATGACACGCGGTGACATACGAGTCAACGGCAAGGTCAAAAAGCGCTTTGACGTCACGCTTCGTGCCGGTGACGTTGTCACCATTGAAGAAAATAAGCCGGACTTTTTCCAGGTACACCCCGACCTCAACTTGCTGTATGAGGATGACGACCTCATTGTCATTGCAAAACCGGAAGGTCTTTTGTCGGTGGCAACCGAAAAGGTTAAGGACAACACCGCTTACCATCATGTCACCGATTATGTCAAACTCAAAAACCGCCAAAACCGTGTCTTTATCGTGCATCGCCTCGACCGTGATACATCGGGTATTTTGGTATTTGCCAAAAATCAAAGTATGAAATTTGCCCTACAGGAGCGTTGGAACGAACTTGTCACCCTGCGCGGTTACACCGCTGTGGTGGAAGGGCCGATGGAAAAGCAAACCGACACCATCACCAGTTATCTGCGCCAGACAAAATCCCACTTTGTTTTTTCGGCAAAAAAGGATGGCGACGGACAAAAAGCGGTCACCTGTTATGAGGTGCTCGCCCAGAACGAGCAGTGTGCGCTCCTGTCCATTCAACTGCAAACGGGGCGCAAAAACCAAATCCGTGTGCATTTGAGTGAAGCGGGGCACCCCATTGTCGGCGACAAAAAATACGGGGCAACCACCAATCCCCTCAAGCGTCTCTGCCTCCATGCAGGGCAGTTGGATTTTTGCCACCCTGTAACAGGGAAGGAATTTTCCTTCACCGTACCAATGCCAAAAAAATTCCGTGCATTGGTGAAGCAAAAGCCACTATCAGCCAATTAAAAGAGGACTGTAGGGATGTACCCACGGGAGATTCGTGAATCCCCCTACCTTTTTACCCATTCGGACGACCAAAGGTCGCCCCTACCTATTCACTATTCACTTTTCACTATTCACTTTCCAAGGAGGTGTCCCATGGCCGCACCATTGGCGGATCGTATTCGCCCCACTACACTTGATGATGTGGTCGGGCAATCTCACCTACTGGGAGAGGACAAGCCACTTTCCAATATCGTAGAAAGCGGACATCTCCCCAATATGATTTTTTATGGGCCGTCGGGTGTGGGTAAAACCACTCTTGCAAGGCTCATCGCCGGTAAAACCAATAAAAAGCTCTTTAAACTCAATGGCACCTCCGCTTCCCTTGCCGACATCAAGGAAGTGGTCGGACAGATCGACACCCTCGGTGCGACCAACGGTATTCTGCTCTATCTTGATGAGATTCAGTATTTCAACAAAAAGCAGCAACAGTCGCTGTTGGAACACATCGAAAATGGGGACATCACCCTCATTGCCTCCACGACTGAAAACCCCTATTTTTACATCTACAACGCCATTTTGAGCCGCAGTACCGTCTTTGAGTTTAAAACAGTCACCCCTGCCGAAATTGTGCGTGCGGTACAGCGTGGCTTTGACTTTATGGCGGAAGAATTGTCCCTTACCCTCACGCTCGAGGATGGGGTGCTCACCACCATCGCCGACGGATGCGGTGGGGATGTCAGAAAGTCCTTGAACACGGTGGAGTTGTGTGTCTTAGCGGCAAAGCGTGTCGACCCGACCGCGCGCCTTGTCACGTTGACACTTGCCAAGGAACTCACCCAAAAGAGCCATATGCGGTACGACCGTGAGGGTGACAACCACTACGATTGCTTGTCAGGACTGCAAAAGTCCATCCGTGGATCTGATCCGGATGCCGCTGTGCATTATCTTGCACGCCTATTGGAAGCAGGGGATCTACTCTCCCCCTGTCGACGCCTACTTGTCATCGCTGCCGAGGACATAGGCCTTGCCTACCCACAGGCAATCGCCATTGTCAAGGCGTGTGTCGATGCCGCCGTGCAACTGGGACTGCCGGAGGGACGCATTCCATTAGCGGAAGCGACCATTCTCCTTGCCACTGCCCCCAAATCCAATTCGGCCTACGAAGCCATTGGAGCCGCCATGGCGGACATTCAGGCAGGCAGAGGGCAAGGTTTCCCCAGAGCGATTCAAAACAAGCATTTTGATGGCGCCGATCGAGCGGTCAAGGGGCAAAACTACCTCTACCCCCACGCCTTTGACCACCATTGGGTGGCACAAAATTACCTGCCCGACGATTTGCAAGGCGCACAGTATTACCGATACGGCGACAACAAGACAGAACAAGCGGCAAAGACCTATTGGGATAAAATTAAAAAGTAACCGAAAAAAGTCCTTTCCTGTTCCAACACCCTGACAGAGCGTCCAAAAATCTGCAAGTCAAGGAACAAAACTTGCAAATGAGAGAGTAATACAGAGGTATATGAACGATATTTGCAAGTTGCAGTGACACAGAAAGCAAAATCGGCGAGCAAGACAGCTCGCCGATTTTTGCGGTTGCGGGTTTTTCGACGGTCTGAATGGCACAGGGAATTCCCCTGTGCCATTTGTTATCTGGTGGCCCTATATCGGCTTATAGGGGCGATTCACAAATCGTCCGAGGTTGTCACACCATTTTCGCTGGATGATGAATGGCGGACATGGCAAGCCATGTCCCTACAATGCAGAATTCCCATTGTGCGGTAGGGGCGACCTTTGGTCGTCCGTGTTTTGCGATGAATGCCGGTGTGGCAACAACCCACAGTTAGATAGGGTACGCATTGTATGCGTACCGAAATGCCAACATATCCCGATCACAGGGAGATTTTTTATCGTAAACTCTCCCTCTTGATACTCTTTGACGCAATCAAGACCGTGGGACGCCGTCCCACACCCTGTCCCTTTT
>CAYJIM010000089.1:0-7544 GCA_964370215.1 uncultured Oscillospiraceae bacterium | reverse complement strand
AACGTTTTGTTTCGTGGTTGGTTTTTTCTTTTATACTACGGTCAACACGCTTCCTTTGTCGGGCGGTAGCACCGCCTGGCGTTTGGGTCATCCGTTTTGTGAGCGATGAATGACAGGCGGCTATGGAAATCCACCCCTACCAAAAACACATCAAATTTTTACCCCCTACAAAATTACATTTTAACGCATCGATCGCATGAATGCACGAAAAGAGGTTGCAGTTCAGCCGATTGTGTGGTATGATAAGAATGATATGTTTATGCACTCGATTTCCTTTTTCTGTATAGAAAAAGGTGGATCTGATAAAAGAGGAAACAACCATGAATCAACTACTTTGTTTGACTGCCCCCTTAAAGGATTACCTGTGGGGTGGAACGACGTTAAAGACCGATTACGGCAAGCAAACCGACCTTACAAAGGTGGCGGAAAGCTGGGAACTGAGCTGTCATCCAGACGGCATGAGTGTCATCCAAAATGGGGATTTTGCTGGCAAAACCCTTGCCGATTACCTTGCCGCTCACCCACAGGCAGTGGGGCTTGCTGCCGCTGGTGCTGACCGCTTCCCCGTACTCATCAAGCTCATCGATGCCGCGGATGACCTGTCCATTCAGGTACACCCCGACAACGACTACGCCTTGCGTGTAGAGGGTGAATACGGCAAAACCGAGATGTGGTATGTGGTAGACGCTACCCCCGATGCCGCCCTCATTTATGGGTTCAACCGTGATCTCACCACCGAAGAATTTGAAAGCCGCATTGCCGATGGTAGTTTGGACGAGGTCATCCATGCGGTACCTGTCAAAGCAGGGGATGTCTTTTTCATCGAAGCCGGTACCTTACACGGCATTGGCAAGGGCATTTTGATTGCCGAAGTGCAACAAAATTCCAACACCACCTACCGTGTGCACGACTACAACCGTGTCGGTGTAGACGGCAAACCGCGTGAGCTGCATGTCCAAAAAGCGGTGGAGGTGACCTGCCTCAAAAAAGCACCTGCCATCGATCCACAGACGGCCGGCAGTACCGACCCACAGGGTGGTCGTGTGGTGGCCGATTGTGCTTATTTTAAAACGACGGTTTATCGTCCAAACACCCCCGTCACACTGGTGGCGGACGCGCGTTCTTTCCATGCCATCCTGTCTGTGAAGGGGACGATTTCGATCACCCTTGGCACCGAAACAGTGACCCTACCACAGGGACAAACAGTGTTTGTCCCTGCTGGCAGTGGCGACTATACCGTCAAAGCGGATACCGCAGGGGCAGAGTGCTTACTGACCACATTGGGGACGGTGTAACAATCTTGTCTTGAACATGTGAACCATCACATGCTTAAAAAATAAATGATCGCCGACACACTCGGCAGAATGGAGTTATCATTATGGCTTATTACATTGGAATTGACTTGGGCGGAACCAACATTGTGGCAGGGGTCATCAACGAACAGTACGAAATCCTTGCAAAGGCATCTTTGCCTACCAACTCGCCACGCGCAGCAGAAGGCGTCATTGCCGACATGGCAAAAGCGGCTGAACAAGCAGTAGAAAAAGCAGGCATCACCATGGCGGACGTCGAAAGCGTTGGCGTTGGTACCCCGGGGACTGCAAACAAAGAAACCGGCATCATCGAATACTCCAACAACCTGCAATTTGAAAATGTACCGATGGTTGCCATGCTGGAAGAGTTGCTCGGCAAAAAGGTCTACATTGAAAACGACGGCAATGCCGCAGCATTTGGCGAATACATGGCAGGTGCCGGCAAAGGCTGTGACAGTCTGGTTGCCATTACCTTGGGCACCGGTGTCGGCGGTGGGATCATCACCGACGGCAAAATTCTCACAGGCTTTAGCTATGCAGGGGCAGAAGTTGGTCACTCGGTTATCGTGGCACACGGCAGACCTTGCACCTGTGGCCGTAACGGTTGTTTTGAAGCGTACAGCTCTGCAACAGGGCTCATCAACATGACCAAAGAAGCAATGGACGCCGACAAAGACAGCGTGATGTGGGCATTGTCCGAAAAAGAAGGCAAAGTATCCGGCCGTACCGCATTTGACGGTATGCGCGCAGGCGACAAGGCGGCGAAAAAAGTCGTTGACGAGTACATTGATTACCTTGCCATCGGTGTGGCAAACATGATCAACATTTTCCAACCGCGCATTCTCTGCATCGGTGGTGGGATTTGTAAAGAGGGTGACACCTTGATCAAACCGTTGACCGAACTGGTCAAAGAACAAACCTATGCAAGAACCGAAGAAACCCGCACCAAAATCGTGACCGCACAACTGGGCAACGATGCTGGCTTGATCGGTGCAGGCCTCCTCTGCATGGAAATCCGCTAACAACTGGGATACAAAACCGATGAATGATACGGG
This sequence comes from uncultured Oscillospiraceae bacterium, assembly GCA_964370215.1. Classification (GTDB taxonomy): domain Bacteria; phylum Bacillota; class Clostridia; order Oscillospirales; family Ruminococcaceae; genus Massiliimalia. The sequence continues at coordinate 5,176 of CAYJIM010000089.1, read as the reverse complement.
ACGGGTGTCCCCCTACAGCAGCAATATTACGATGATGCTATAGACATTCACCACTCGCATAAACCCTACGATACAATTAAAAAAGGCATTTGCGCCATGCAAATGCCTTTTGCTATATACAGCAAAGGAAAATCTTTATGGAATCATTACAATTTATCAACCGTCTGAACACCCACTGTGACAAATGGGATGGCCTGTTCGACCTGTACGGAAACGCTGATTTGATCGCCCTTTGGGTGGCGGATATGGACATACGTTGCCCCAAAGCCGTCGAAGAAGCGCTGTCGGCACGTGTTGCCCACAACGTCTACGGCTATGCAAAACTGCCCGAAAGCTATTTTGACGCTGTTGTCGCATGGCAACAAGAGCGCCACCAAAACGCCATTCAAAAGGAATGGCTTGTCTCCATGCCGGGGGTGGTGCCGGGACTGCGCTGGAGCATTCAGCGCTTTACCGACCCTTCCGATGCCTGCTTGATCCTCACCCCACTCTATCCACCGTTTGCAAGCAGTGTCAGGGAGAGTGGACGTACCCTCATTGAAAGCAAATTGCAAAACAACAACGGACATTTTACCATTGACTTTGCCGAGGTGGAGCGACTCATCGTTGCCCACAACGTCAAAATGTGGCTCTTTTGCTCCCCTCACAATCCGGTGGGGCGTGTCTGGACAAAGGACGAGCTGTCGCAGGTGGTCGCCCTCTGTGAAAAATACGATCTCTACTTGGTGAGCGACGAGATCCATCAGGACCTTGTCCTGTCGGGTCATCAGCACATCCCGATGCGCCTTGTCGCCCCTTCCGAAAAACTCATCAGTTTGACGGCAGCAAGCAAGACCTTCAATCTGGCAGGACTGCACCACTCCTTTGCCATCATCGAAGATCCGACCTTGCGTGCGGCATTTCAGGAGTACCGTGCTTACCTCGGTATTGAGGATGGCTCTATTCTGCGATACCTCGCCACCGAGGCCGCTTACACACACGGCAAGGACTGGCTTACCTCCCTACTTTCCTTTGTTGAGAAACAGTACAACAGCTTGAAAACACAGCTAGAAGCGGCACTGCCCGATGTGGTTGTCACCCCGCTGCAGGGCACTTATCTTGCCTATGTCGATTTCGGTGCCTACCTGACTGCCGACCGCCTGCGCCCTGTGATGCAGGAAAGGTGTAAACTTGCCCCTTCCTATGGCGAAGCCTTTTCTGGTGACCCTGCAGACACCCATCTGCGCCTCAATCTCGCCACCGACCCTGCGACACTACAGCTTGCCATCGACCGTTTGATTGCAGCCCTTGCCCGATAAAACGGGGTGTGAACCACGGACGATTCGTGAATCGCCCCTACAGCGGACAGCATCCGCAGGCATTGCGGTCGGGTCAAGACCCGACCCTACGATGTTGATGAACATATGGTTCTGTAGGGATGGGTCTTGACCCATCCGTTATTCATCCCCCAATGAATCGGATGTGAAAATGGAGAAAGGACAGAGCAGAGCCCTGTCCCTACAAAAACACATCACCAATGGACAGTGAGGGTGAAATGCGGTCACGGCAAGCCGTGACCCTACAAAAACCGATCACCCACCAAAACGACGAATGAACCACGGACGACCACAGGTCGCCCCTACAAAAACCGATCACCCATTCAAGCGGGGGATGAACCCGAGGCCTGCACACGGCGGACAATCGGTATTGCCGATTGTTGTTGCAACCGCACCAACCTACATCGAAACACACACCGCCAGGGCGGTTGCATTTCAAAAAACATTCCGATGTTTTTTGCCGCCGTGTGCCGTGTCCGATCCCACCAAACCCGACCCTGTTCATCACAAACCACCCCGTCACAGGGTAGGGGCGGATTCCATATCCGCCCGCCATTCATCACCAATGAAAACGACTCATCAGGGCGACCTCGGGCGATTCGTGAATCGCCCCTACAGCGGACAGCGTCCGCAGGCATTGCGGTCGGGTCAAGACCCGACCCTACGATGTTGATGAACATATGGTTCTGTAGGGATGGGTCTTGACCCATCCGTTATTCATCCCCCAATGAATCGGATGTGAAAATGGAGAAAGGACAGAGCAGAGCCCTGTCCCTACAAAAACACATCACCAATGGACAGTGAGGGTGAAATGCGGTCACGGCAAGCCGTGACCCTACAAAAACGGGAGGAAATGCAGGCGCTGCGCTGTTACGGCAACTGTCTGCCGGTGTGGTCGATGCCGGAACTTTCTTTTAACAGCAACTCCCCCACCGGTACAAAGGTATAGCCTGCCGCTTGGATGTTTGGAATGAGGGTGGTGAGTGCTTCGGCGGTATAATCGGTGTCATTGTGAAACAATAGAATATCACCATAGGTGAGGTTTGGCAGAATGCGCGACTGCATTTCCTTTGGCGTGGTGCCTTTCCAGTCTAGCGAGTCCAAGCTCCACTGGATGACTTCCATATCATGTTGTCGGATGGTCTGCACCACCGTATTGTTGTACGAGCCGGACGGTGGGCGTACCAAAGTGGGTGTCGTGCCGGTGAGCGCTTCGATTTTTTGGTTGCAACCGTCCACCTCTGCTAGGATGTCTGCTGCCGAAAGGGTGGCAAAATCCGCGTGGGTGTCGGAATGATTGCCCAGTTCATGACCGGCATCGGCGATGGCGGTGACACTGTCAGGAAACTTTTCAACAAAATCCCCCACCAGAAAAAAAGTGGCGGTCACCTCATAGGTCTTTAAGGTGTCGAGGATGCTCGGTATATCCTCATTTCCCCACGCACAATTGATCGTTAAGGACACAAGCTTTTGCTGATCTTTTGTTTCCACCGCATAAATGGGTACCTCTTTGGGAGATGCGGAGGTGTGGGTCGTGACCCCACCAATCATTGCCATGGTCAGAAGCGTCACCGAAAAAAACACCACCGTCAGTACCAACAATTGTCGTCCACGTAATCGATACAATGCAATTCCTCCTTTACCACGATGTGAAAAATCATAGGAGGACAGAGCAGAGCCCTGTCCCTACCTATTCACTCTTCACTTTTCAGTCGGTCACCCCTACTGCTACATGCTATGCGCCGTTTGGTGTCGTTAGTCCTTTCATCAACACAATTGGACATTTTCATGCCTGATTTGCCATATACTAATAAAATCAAAAGAGTTGTTTTGATGACAACACCATTTCAAAAGGAGGAAAACCATGTCGACAAAGGCATCACTTTCACCCTGTTTCGGGTGGAAACCACTGTCCAAACAGGTGGGGCATATGTGGCAAGCTGTGCTGTTTTTGGCGATGGCGCTTGCCTCTTTGACCACCCTGTTTTTGCCACTCCTCGACCTCTCACTCAAGGGATGGCTGTGGCTAGGGCTGCTCCTCATCTGGTTGTTTTTGGCGCTGTTTTATCTGCCCACGGCGCACCGCAATTTTCGATACAGCTTGACCCCACAACACCTCCTTGTTCGCCGTGGCGTATTTTTGAAGCGGGAACAGTGGCTTTCCAGGGCGCATATCGTCTACCTCAATCGACTGGATCTACCCAACCTCTTTGCCACCCGTTTTAGTGTGGTGGTTGTGGTGGGCAGTGGGGCGATGATCCTATTCCCCACCCTTGAACGAGGGGAGGCGGTCACCCTCGAACACTTCATCAATCACGGGCAGGTCGACACCGACGGCGAGGTGACGGTATGATTCGAAAAAAATCAACCAAGCCGCCAAAAAGCCCCGAACAACCAAAGGGAAGTTGGCTGTTTGTGCATCCTGTTTATATCATTGAAATGATGTCCCGATATCTCTTTTTGCTCCTCGTCCCCATCATTCACGCCGGTTGGCAGATGTTGCGCACCTGGCAAGGGGGAGAAATTTTCTCCTTTCTGTCCAGTATTCGCTTGTCACTGTTGATGCTGGTACTGGTCACACTGTTGGGCATTTACCGCTGGTGGCGCATCTCCTTTCTCTGTACCGAAGAGGGGATTTATATCCGCAAAGGGATTGTCTTGAAATCCCACCAGTACCTTGCTTACTGCCACATCACCTCGGTTTGTCTCTATCGCCCGTGGTACTTCAAACCACTCGGAGCGGTACGGGTGCGCATCGACACCGAAGGGGGGCTTCCCAACCATGCAGATTTTGCCATTACCCTCACAACCAAGCAGGCCGCTTTTGTCGCCGCCCGTTTCAAGCGCCCCCTTTTGGACAAAGCACGCAGTCGTCACCGCTATACCCCAAGGGGGCGCACGTTGGCGCTGTTTGCCCTGTTGTCCTCCAATTCGGTGGCAGGGGCGATCTACCTCATCGCAGTAGGCCCCAACATCAGCCGGGTGGTTGGGCAGGATTTGACCGGCCAATTGGTGGATCAGGTGGGGGCATTGGTGGCGGTTACTTCGGTGGTTCCACCCATCATTACCACGCTGTTTTTGCTGGTCGGGGGCACGTGGTTTGTCTCCTTTTGCCGTAATCTTTTGAAAACCATGCGGTTTGGTGCAGTGCGACAGGGGACATTGATGGAAATTGAATCCGGCCTGATTGACCGCCAACGCACCACACTTTGCTGTGCACGCATTCGTACCCTTTTGTTTGTGCAAAATTTTATGACGTTACTGATGGGTGTGTCGGTGGTGCGCCTGTTCTGCACAGGATACGGCATCAAGCATGGTGACCATAACTTGCTCATCCCCATGGCGACCAAACGCACCATTTTGGAAAACATGAAACTGCTTCTGCCGGAGTTTTCGGTGCTAAGAGCAACGATCAAACCAAAACGACAAGCAGTGTGGCGATTTTTGTTTCTGCCCGTTTGTGTGATGGCACTGGTCTTTGTCTTCTTTTTCTGGTTGCAGTGGGTGTTTGACAGTTTTGACCAAACCATGCTCTTACTCTGTATTTTTGCCGAAATCCCCCTTGCTGTTTGGGCGATTACCCGTGGGTATGGGCTGTTTCACAACGGGGTGGGGGCTGACGACAAAGGGATTTCCTTTTATACAACAAAGGGCTTTGTCATTTTGCAAGGCTGTATCCCCCATGCGATGATTAGTAAAATCGGCTATGAGCAGGATTTGTTTCAGCGAAAGGTCGCCGCCTGCGATTTGGTGATTTGGTTATACGGTGAGGGTCGGCATCGCATCACCATCACCAATTTGGATCTGGCTGAAACCCGTCGGTGGATCCAAACAATCCATCAGGACGGGTGACCCGTCCC
>CAYJIM010000088.1:5648-7966 GCA_964370215.1 uncultured Oscillospiraceae bacterium | reverse complement strand
CTTTACATTCCAATATGGTGCGATTAAAAGACGTCCTTTAAAAGGCGCGGATATAGCTTGGGTTTTGGCGTTATTTTTGTCGACCTCCTTTTTTATATGTTTTACGGCATCATTTTCCTTCTGTATTATACCAAAAAGTGTCTGATTTTTCAAGTATTTCGGTAGGTTGTCGACCTCCCCTACTTTTCACAACATTTGAGGTCGACAATCACAGAAACGGGGAGGTACTTTCATCATCAACCCCCCAAATTTCCTTATCCAACCAGCGCTCATTTCTGCTCTTAAACAATATCAACGAATCCTTATCACGGTCGATTTGTTGTTTCAATTCCAGTTCTAGTTTTTTCAGCTGTGCTGCCGTCAACTCCCCTTCAAACACAGATTTTTGAATATGTGTCAGATAGCGTTTACAAATACCGAATACTTTTTTCCAACGTTTACTCCCTCGATCTTCCGTTGAAATATCATAAATCAAAATGACATACAAATTACCACCACATTTCAAAGCCCAGATACTCTTTTTCTCCAAGCAGATGTTTGATGAGCTTATATATTTCCAATCGAATTAAGTACTTATAGGTCACATCTTTACCGAGTTCTTTGTGCTTGATGGTTCGTGCCAACGTTTTATCAAACTCTGCCATAATCGTCATCGAGGCTTCCTTTTTCAAGTGTAAAAAGTTCAACCCTTCGGTAAAGCTATCGTCTGTAATCTGATTTCGATTGAGCAATGAAAAAATAATACGATCGCCAATGAGGGGTTTGAATATTTCCGCAAGATCCAAACACAGCGAAAATCGCCTTACCCCCGGTTCGTGCAGATAACTGATCGTCGGGTTCAATTGTGTCTGATACACCTGTGACAGAACAGTGGTATAAACAAGGCTGTTGACATAGGAAATCAGGCTATTGATGCGATTATCCGGCGGATTCATCACACGCTTATCGAAATTGATGGGTTGATCTACAATCGTATTCCACGTTTCATAGTAGGTACGCCGAATGTTGCCCTCACATCCCATCAATTCTTGAATTGTTTGGTAATGCGATAAATCTTTTCGCAGATATTCAATGCGCTGCATCGCCTCCGATACGTCTTTTCCTCTCCCATTATAATACCGTAAATTTCGATAAATATTGGCAGATGCCGCTAGGAGAATGCGTTTTGCCAGATCCACTCTTTTTTCATAATCGGTGTAATGTGTCACCTGATGTACCAGTAAATTACCGGCCAGCAGCTGTTCTTTGGGGTAAAAAGAGCCGGTATAAAAGTCATAGTAGTTGAAAAAGTGCATACAAATCCCGTATTTGGAAGCGATGTTTAGCAGTGCAGTATTCAATGACATTTCTGTCATGACATAAATATCCGAAACGGTCTCAATGGGCAGGTCTTTTTTGTCACCTTTTTCGCTGATATAGTGCAGCGTGTTGTCCTGCCGTTTCAATTGACCGCCATTGTAAATATAAAGACTTCGTTTCATAGCTCCTCCTAAATAAAACAAAGATCATAGTACGCACAGTTTTTACAAATGGATTTTTTCTCGATCACAGGAGGGGTATCACCTGTACAGATTGTCTGTAACTCTGCAATTGCCCCCTCAATCATTTCTATATCTGCTTGCTGTAACGTTATTTCACGGGTCTCTCGCAACAAGGGATAGTCTAGTTTTCCTGTCACACCATCCACTCCACGTCGCTTGAGATAGTAGAGGTAATACTTGACCTGAAAGATGGATGCCTCTTCTACTTTTTTGCTCTTTTTCACCTCATGAAGTACTTTCTTTTCACGAATGAAGTCAATGTTGATTTCATCGTTGATATTGATATGTTTTTGCTCTCTGGCATAGGTGTTTTCGTCAATGACTTTGCCCAGTGCCACATGCTCATTGTCACTCTCCATCGAAATATTATGATGAAAATACCAAAGTTTTCGCTTACAGACTTGGTAGTAATACATCATGACACCGGTGATTCTTATTCCCATTGTAAGCACTCCTTTAAAAAAACAGTCCTGTGGTGTCCTCCTCTTTCGGGTTCGGTATATTGGCCTTTTGAAAGCCCATCCATTCATCGTACCGGCATTCCACCACGTCTACACTGTTGAATTTATTGAGTTGTAGCGTTTTGATGACCAGTCCTTTCACCTCATAGGGTGCAACACTCACACAAAACCCATCAATGACATCTTTTGCCCGTTGTTTTTGCTGTATTGCCTGCGGATAGGGCAATGTTTTATCGGTCAACACCGCAAGTGCCGCTTGAATTTCTTCTTGGTGCTGTACGTAAATTGTATGGGGAAGGACTGTTTTGGAAATGAT
>CAYJIM010000088.1:4338-5548 GCA_964370215.1 uncultured Oscillospiraceae bacterium | reverse complement strand
GAGATGAGCAATCTGGGATTGATTTTTGTAAAGACAAAACAATTGTAATCGGTGACAGGTTTGAGCCCTTTGCGGTTGCATCTACCCAGCCGTTGAAATAATCCACTCAGTTCTGACAACTCGGTGAAAATGACATCAAAGTCAATATCAAGGCTTGCTTCGACAATCTGTGTGGACACCCAAATGACCGACTTTTTCACTGCACTGTCTCCATCCTGTAAGATGGCTTCCTCTTTGGTACGCCGATCATTTTTGACAAATTTCGCATGGAGTAAGCACACCTGCTCCTCACCCAGTGCTGTTACCAAGTCGGCATAGACCTGTTGCGCCTTTTTCACTGTGTTGCAGACCACCAAGAGTTTGCGACTGTCACACCCTTCTAACAGCTGGTAATGTGCAACAATATCAGTAGCTTCCAACTCTTTTGAACACACCCTCACGTTGTGTCGCAAGGATTGTTGCTCCATTGAAAAATCCGCTTTTTGAAAAGGGCTTTTTTCGCCATAGGGTTGTTCCAACAAATGCAAAATATAGGGTGGCAATGTGGCTGTGAACAGCGCAACTTTCCCTCCCATTTTCAAAATTTGGTGTAGTCCATAAATGATATAGGACAACAGCTCCGCATTGTATGCCTGAATTTCGTCAATGATGATATGCGAATAGGAAAGTATGGCGAGTTTGAGTTCATACCCTTTATACTTGAACACAAAGTCAAACAGCTGATCCGGCGTGCAGATCGTCAAAGGGAGTGAAAAGCGCTTGCCCAGTTGTGCATAGTCAAACAGGTCAAACTCCTCTATCGTCGAATGATTCAAGACGACTGACAATGCGTCTGAATGTAACAGCGCTACCCGATTTTTGATGTGCTCCCCATTTAAGATCGAATCACAGATGCGCAGGTACATACTATTGATCGCTGTTTTTAAGGGGAGCACATAAAACCCCTTGCGATTGCCAAGCCAAAATAGCGAGGCCTCGGTCTTGCCCATCCCTGTCGGTGCTGTGATGATGAGGTTTTCCCCTTGGTGCTCCTTGCAAAAGCGCTGTAACGCATTCGGTGCAACATGAGGATTGTGTTCTTTCCAACTTTCAAATAGTGTGACAAGACGCTGCTCCAAAAAATCATTTGGAAATTCACTTTGAATGCCGGCACTGGCACAATAGTCGCACTTCAACAACACCCCTTGTACCAAAATAGCAAGGGGTGTCT
>CAYJIM010000088.1:0-4238 GCA_964370215.1 uncultured Oscillospiraceae bacterium | reverse complement strand
AGCGCAACAAATTCACAGGATTGAATATCCACAAAATCCTCACTTCTCCCCAATGCACGCAGATTGAAGATATTGTCGTAGATTTCCTGCAAGGTATCGTCGTCACTTTGAATGTGTAAGATCAGCTGCACCCCATAGAGTACTTCATAGTGTTTGATTGAAGTGGTGAGAGTGGCAAATTTTGCATAGGCATTGTCCAATGTCAATTTCTTTTCTTTGAAGTCAGCGGTCAATGCTTGCTCTTCCTCTACGATAGGCGACAGTTGTTCTGCCAGCGCCAAAAATTCTTCACTGCCTTTTTCAAACTCTTTTTGCGCCTCTTTCAAACGCTTGATTTGCTGTTTCAGCGTTTTTACCAAAGGGTCATAGTTTTCCTTTTTATAATCTGCAAGTGCTCGTTTATCTGCTTTGATTTGCTGATATTCATCCAAACAAGCACGATCCAGCACTTCAATGGTGATCTCCTTTTCAAAGTCGTTGTCTTGGCTTTTTTGTGCGGCAGCTACTTTGGTAAACCCTGTAGACAACAGCTTTGCATTGCGCAGTTTGACAAGAATCCCTCGGTCATTTTGCAAACTATTCAAAAAAGAATGATCCCGATACACCTCTCTGCCCATAGATTGAAAGCTGCCCTGTATGCTGATGTCCATCGGATGATAGGAGGTAAACCGACAGGCACTGTGAATCGCACCGATCACTGTGGAAAAGGGGGGCAACGGATAGGTCATTTTATTGAGATCTGCCTCCGGCTTTTTATAACAAGCCTTGTTTTGGGTTAGTATAATTCTCAACGCATTCATGATTAAACCTCATAATATCGGTTGATATCTGCTCTCAAATCGTTGAAAAATGCGGTGACACCTACGGCCTGTAGCGTCTCTTTTGCCTCCTGTTCATTGGTAAAGTGGTCTGCCATCATCAGTCCTACACGACACCCGTTTTGCACCCGTGCCACCAATTCGTCCGAAAGCACCAGTTGCTTATTTTTCACCTGTACTAGATTTTCAAAGTAGTGACTTTTGCGATTGACCAAGCCACCCACCACAAAGATCGGTTCTGCGTTGTCAAGATTGCCTTTGACCACCAAGCTGAGTTCCTCTACCGCTGTCAAAAGGGCATTGACACGTGTAGCTTTCTCTTGACCGTCCGCTTCGGTGCCAAAGTTTTCATCTTTGCCGACCACATCTAAATCGATCGTCATGCTGTAAATTTTGAGCCCCTTATCATATTCATATTGATAGGGCATCAAACCGGCCTTACTGCTTTCCTTTTGCAGGTTGATCCCCTGTTGTTTTGCCGAGGTCTGCGCAAGGAAGAGGTTGTTGTGAAATCTGGTTTCAATGACATACTCTTCACAGGCAATGGCATCGGTGAGATAGAAGGAACTGTTGCGAATATAGGTCGCCTCTTTCGAGGTGTTCATATATCCGCCTTCCAATGCTTTACAGGTAGCCGCATTCAAATCTGTAGTCACTTTTTTCTGTGTGGCACCGGCCACTACAACCTTTAAATCATCATACATGCCGGCATTGACCATGATGGCATTTTTCAAACTCTCTCTGGAACGAATGGCGTAAGTTTTCCCATTGCGAAACACCTTTTGTACGGCGGATACATTCCCGAGCCCCTCACTGTAGTTGGATGTCATAGTGGCGATTACGGTTAACGATAGATTCATTGTTCATTCCCTCCCTGATAATTGGTTTCATTCAGTCCATTGACAAAGGCATAAGCGATGTTTTTGTTTCCCTCAAAATCATCAAACAGATCATACGCAAAGGTGAAAACCACCCCTGAATAGTCGGATAGCTGTAGCAAAATCTGGCAAAAACGATCATAGTCTTGAAAGGTAATGGCGCTGGTTAATTTTTGTCGATAACTTTTGATTTTGTTGGCATCGATATTCTGCTTAACCGCAAATGCCGTGTTTTTCGCCTTGATTATTCTTTCGTCCATCGTTCGATCCCCTCCGTAAATTTTGGCATTGATGTTGATCAATGTTTGGATGCTGTACTGTCGATCCTGTTGCCTTTTCAACAGCGTTTCAATGAGGCTGTCTAAGTGCAGCCCATTTAAAATACTGTTGACAGTCGTTGGCTCCACTGCAATGTAATATTTGTCGTTCATTTTTTGAGAAAACAATAACGCATTGTATTGCTTTTCCTCAATCGATTTAAAAATTTCAATGGCATTTTTACGCACATACAGCGTTTTAAAATAGTCCTCATCCTGACTTTTGGTGATGACCTCTACATCGTACTCAATCAAAGCGGCACTCTTGCTGTGTTGAAAAAACAACTGCTTGTAAGTACTTTGAACCCCCTCTTGCTTGTCTTCCAATTCTGCCAACAAATTGTTATTGACACGCAAGAGCAAGTCAATGCTGTAGTTGTTGTTGATAAAAAAGCCATCTCTTGTTTTGGTGAATGCAAAGGGAATGAAGTCAAATTCCGGTTCATCTTCATACACAAACGTTTTGGTATCCCAATAATAGGACAACGACTTCGTTTTTCTATTTGTATCAACATAGTATCCATTGATTCTGCACACCGCATCACGATCCGACAAAAATTTGGCACTGTTGTTGAACTTGTTGTACATGCTATCTGCATTTTTAAAGGTATCTGCAATGAGCTGCATTCTGTTCTCTTCAATCAATGCACCAATTTGTTGACGTTCCTCCGGCGCATATTTTATTTTCCCAAATACTTTTTTGCAAATAGAATTTGCGATAAGTTTTTCATTGAACAGCTTGACCTGCTCGTCCGTCAGTTCCGCTGTCTCCAACAATTCCAGCAGTTTGAGATGGTGCATACGTTCCTTAAAAAATTCCTCTGCGAATAATAGATAGCTATTTTTATCCGCAATCAATGCTGCATCGTACTCTATATAATCCTCGGGTGGGTCATAGTCAAACCCACGATTTTGAAAGTACCGCATAATGCCCACAATGGCGGCACTGTACCGCCAATCGGATGGGTATAACCTAACCCTACCATCCGCCAATAATTCTTTCAATGTATCGACACCCCCTATCCTATAATTTCGAATTTGCCAAAGCCGGCAGCATTTTTCGACCCCAACCCAATCAAATATAATTTTTGCAACGTTTCTACCGTTCCGCTCAATTTAAACACACCAAGACTGGAGGGGATGTTGGTGCCAAATGCCGGCACAATCACCTTTTTACACTTGATCGGCAGAATTTCAGGGACATCCTCACCCGCCCTCAATTGGGAGGCAACATTGTCTCGAAACGTCTCTAAAAATCCATCCTCATGGTACAGCAGATACCGATCCTTTTGCCCTTTTTGGTGATTTCTCACCACCAATGGCGACAGCATATTGATGACCAGTTCCTCACTTTTCACCGTTTTTTCCTGTCGCAATCGCACCGATTGAATAGAGGCTTCATTGTCCTGTCCGATTTTTAGGGTACTGCACTTTTTGAACCCGTTGTACAGTACAAAACTAAGTCTCGTGTCGTCACTGGAAAGAAACAACGTGCAGATACCGTCCTCTAGCTGAATCTTATCCGGCAAAAATTTCGCTTCAGGCAACATCGCCCAAAAGGTAAACGGTTTTCGCACCGTCATACCAGTCGCATAGTATCGGGAAAACAGTGCGTTGTCTTCACGATCCAACACCGTTTTGATGAAATGTAAAAACAGTCGTCGATAATCCTTTGGCAGTTCTCGTTTTTGAATCGCTATACGAACTTGTATTGTCATTCTCTCACCTACTTTTCAAAATTGTCAAATCTGTGATCCAACCAACCTTCTTTACCTCAATCATTTTCAGCACTACATGATAAAAAAATGATCTTAATATAAAAAATTATATCACAAATAACCAATATATTCAAGATGATTTACCAATATTTCGAAATATATTACATGCCATTTAAACCTCAAGTTCCCCCTATTGTTGTTTTTATTCTTTCAACGACTTTGCGTGTACATAAACATCAGTGGGAGTCGTCGTTGGAATCAAAAAGTGTTCTCCACAAATGCACAAAAATTGCTGCGAGGCCAATACTTGTGAATAGACTGGGGCGATGCTGGGTGTTCGGTTGGCGACTCGAAATCTTTAATTTTTTCTTACATGCACGAAAGTCTTTTGCGTGCATGTATTGGCGTAGGAAGTTCAATTCATATCCATCATAGCTTTCTAACAATAGGTCGCTATAACGGGGGACAATCACCGCATTCAATTCTCGGTTGCCAACTTGAATCAGC
>CAYJIM010000087.1:0-8049 GCA_964370215.1 uncultured Oscillospiraceae bacterium | reverse complement strand
AAACCTTGGCGGTTGGCGCACACACGATGGAAATTCTGTCGGAATATGGCAACGTGACCGCAAACTTCACCGTCACCGCTGCTCCGGCACCAACCCCAGTCCCATCTACCCCATCGGGTACGGTTAGTGGCAGTACGTCCACCCCATCGGGCACTGTTTCGGGGAGCACTTCCTCCACCCCATTGGTAGGCCCTGACACTGGCGACAACGGTATGACAGGGATGCTGGTATTGGTATCAACCCTTGCCCTCGGCGGTATCGTCCTTACCGTCCGCATGAGAAAAACAAAATAACAACGAAAAATCGGGTGGTGGATAAAAGTTTTGTCCACTTTTTCAAAAGTGGTGGTGTTTGAGGCAACGCCTCAAGGTTTTGATTGCCGACAGGCAACATTCAAGCGTTAGCGTTTTAAGGGATTTGGTGAAAACCAAATCCCTTTTTTTGCAGGTGGACAGCCCAATTGAAATAGGGTTCTGTAGGGTGTGCATTGGATGCACACCACCATTGATCACACTTTAATTGAATTTGTCGCAAAGGTGTGTTATACTAAAGCATACCACTGGCGAAAGTAATGATTATGAGATGTTTTTTGACAAAGGAGGAAATCGCTATGACCATCAGCGAAATTTACAAAAAGTTTGACCAGATCGGATGTCTTTCCTTTACTACCATAAACGAGGATGGTGACCCTGAATCACGCATTGCCCACCTGCGTGGCTTTGATGACGATGGGATTTACTTTATGACAATGTACACCAAAGCCTTTTATAAGCAACTCAAAACGCATGGGAAAATCTCCCTATGTGGATTGGGTGCAAGTACTGCTGTTGCACATGATGACAGCGGGATGCCTGTGTTTGAGGGTGGCTATGCCATTCGCATGACAGGGGCGGTCAAAGAAGTATCCATTGAAAGCATCAAAGCAAAGCAAAATCCGATGTTTGATGTTTGCATCAAGGATCAGGAAAAATACCCAGCGATGGTGGTGTTCTGTATCACATCGGGACGTGGAGATGTTTTTGACTATGACTTTGCTTTGGAAAAACGCGACCATAAATTAGAGCGGATTTACTTTAGTTACAATGGCGCAGAGAAAAAATATCGTGGGTTAAAAATCGATCCACAAAGTTGTATTTCCTGTGGTGTATGTCAGGTAAAATGTTCCTTTAAAGCCATCAAAGAAGATGATGGTGCCTATACCATTGATCCGCACCGCTGTGATGAATGTGGCGACTGCTACCTCAATTGTCCGGTAGAGGCCATTTCTTATCAATAACAAATGCCCCCCAACAGTGCATCTTTAACACTGTTGGGGGGCATTGTTTGTAGGACGGCAAGTGCTTTTCATGGGAGTTAATCATGAGAGGGCAAGTGCCGTCAAAGAAAAAGTAAACTTATATCTGTAGCTGTTCAACGGCTTCCAAAATGCTTTTTTCAAACGCAAGCATGCCGTATTTATCCACTTCAGCCTTGTCTTTCGGCCCATGGGTCAAACAGCCGGCGCCACCGATACAGCCACCAACACACGCCATACCCTCAATGAAATTGACGGCACTTATTTTTTTCGATGCTTTCAAGATGGCGACTTTACAAGCCTCGATACCGTCGCATTTTTCGGCATTGAGGTCAAATGCAATCTCCTGTTCCTTCATTGCTTGCGCAACCGCATCGGACAAGCCACCGCTCCGTGCAAAGATACGCCCGAAATAGGAAGCGTTGTCGAGCACGTCAATCGGCAATGTTTCTAAGTTCAAATCACGGCTGTCAAACAATGCCTGCAACTCCTCAAATGTCAATACACTGTCGATATACGGGCTGACCGTTTCCAGTTGAAATTCCATTTTTTTCGCGGTGCACGGCCCAATAAATATGATTTTTGCGGTTGGGTCGGTTTCTTTGATATACTTTGCAATCCTTGCCATCGGGGACAGGTTGTGCGAAATGTGTTTGGAAAAGTCGGGGAAGTTTTGTTTGATATACATCACAAAAGCAGGGCAACAGGAACTTGTTAAGAACCCTTTCTCTGCAAGTTCCCGCGACTCTTCTAAAGCAACGGCATCGGCACCCAAAGCGGCCTCTACAATGGTGTGAAACCCGAGTGTTTTGATGCCACTGACCACCTGGCCTAAATTTGCGTGTTGAAATTGGCTGGAAATGGAAGGGGCGACCACTGCATAGACTCTATAATTTTGATTGCGATCACTCTTTTTGATCAGATCGATACTATCTAAAATGAAAGATTTATCCGAGATGGAACCAAATGGACATTGGTACACACAAGCACCACAAGCAATACATTTTTCGTTGATGATTTCTGCACTGTTGTCGGCGGCTTTCTGAATCGCCTTTACTTTACAAGCACTTTCACAGGGTCTTTTTCTACTGATAATGGCATGATAGGGACATACCTTTGCGCAAGCACCGCAGTCTACACATTTTTCTTCATCGATATGTGCTACAAAGTTTTCGTCAAAAGAAATTGCCCCGAATTTACAGGCCTCATAGCAACGATGAGAAAGACATCCTCGACATGATGATGTAACAGTATAACCCGAAACAGGGCATTCATCACAGGCGATATCAATGACTTCAATGACATTGGGGTTGGCGCGGTCGCCGCCCATTGCAATCTTCACACGCTCTGTTAAAATGGCTTGTTCCTTATACACACAACACCGCATAGTGGACTCTTTGCCGGTAATGATTTTCTTGGGAATCTCTGTGACATTTTCAAGAAGTGTATCGTTCCAAGCGTTCCTCGCGACCTCCCGCAAAACTTTATATTTGATATATTGGACTTTCGTGTCAAATTTTTTCATTGGTAGAACCATCCTCTCTTGATAAGACATGAAAACCAACACTTCATGTCCTTTAAAAATAGCTCACTTTGATCTTTTTCCCAATCTTCTTGAGGCAATCGGCCAACTCATCAATGAGCTGCATCTTGATACTAAAATTGATGGGTAAATCAGGGTTTTGATGTGCAGGATTGATGGCTCTTCCGACGTAAAAATTGATGTCGGTAGCCTCCTCAAACAACAGTCTTGCGATGGAGGATGCAGCATCTTTTTGGCTGCTCCACTCTGCGTACAGCGCATTATCCTCCAAATAGTCTTTGGCGTAGGTGAGCACTTGATTGATGGTGATAATGCCTTCTGTCACAAGCTCTACTCCCTCGATTGTTGCGGTGGGGGGAACATCTGCACGGATGAAATCGAGGGAAGGGATCAACTCCTTGCCCAAAAATTTTGCAGCAATGCCGGAAGTTGTGCCACCACAAACAATGTGTTTTCCCTCTTTGGAGAAAAATAAAGACATCATTCTGTCTGCGTCATTTCGATTGGACGGGGGGCCGATAATCAGATTCATCGGGACTCTTTTACGCATTTTAATGGTACATACCGTTGTATCATCTCCGGGTTTATTGCCATACAGTGTATGACACTCATTCAGTAGGATGGTGTTGAGCGTTTTTGCTGTAAAGCCCACATGACAAAGCGGTTCCATATAATTGATAATTTCTGTTCGATCCCACCCAAAGTTCAGGACACTGCCAACACCTGCATGAATACAACCATCACTCATCAAGAAAAAGGTGTCATCTTCAAAAAGATTTATTTTGGACATCAAAATTTTTTTGCCACTGATGACCATTTCGGTGTAAGGAAATTCTACGTGCTTCGCATCACGAAATAAAATGACTTTTGGATTGTCATACTGGATGATTTCAGCTTCTCTATTACCATTTAGTATTCTTAAAATGGTAAAGGTGGAGTACGCCACCCCTCTCACGGCACATACCGGCAGTGTTTGGGCAATGGTTTCTACACAATCATCGATGCTCAATCCTTCTGAAATCATGGTAGAGATGATTTTTGCTGTTAAGGTCGAAAGGATGTTTGCCTTGACACCACTACCGAGTCCGTCGGCTAAGACAATGGTGGTAGAGTCGTCAACCCCTTCTATCACACAAACTTGATCTCCACACAATTCCTCAGTGTACTTGTTCAAACTGTTAAAACCAATGTCTGGGCATAGATTAGTCATCTCTGATCGACTCCTTCAGCTTTGTCAATGCAATTTTGGTTTCGGCTGCTGTCTCGCCCAATAGAGATGCAATTTCATGCACAACACGCATTTGTTTTTCTATTACTTTGTCGGTTGTCGCAATTGTTTTGAGACTGATCTCTTCTTTTTTTGCGCGTTCTTCCTCTTTTTCTGTCACATCCCGCATAATACAGACAAGCATCTTGTAATGCTTATCAAACATAATGGTCTGGTGGATGTGCTTGTTGTACTCGGTAAGATACACTTTTTTGTCCCTAATCGAGAGCCCTGTGTTTCGAACAGCAATGAAATCAGTCGGATCCAAAACCTTGATAATCTGCTCACCTAAAATATCTCTTTGTGTGCGCAAATTCAAGAGTTTGACCGCAGATTGGTTGAGTCTTTGCACCTCTAAATTATCATTTAAAACGATGATAGCATTTGGGGTATTGTTGACAATCAAATCAGAAAAAGTTTCTGCTTTTTCATTTAAAAAGGGTAAACACATGGTCAGATCGGCTTTGCCGTAAAAAACGGCCTCTGCTTTTTCTTTACAGGAGTTATAGCCACATGAACCGCAGTTGAGTTCGTCTGCTTCGGTCTCTTTTCCGATTTGTCGCAGAATTGCTGCAATGTCACTTTTGGAAGGGGTGAAGTTTGTCTGCTTTATGGGTGTGAAAGTTTTGTGCATACACTCGGGAGGTAAAGGAGATACGACAAAATCCTTTTCGCCGGTATATTGACAGATGCTAATGTTGTCTAAAATGGAATTTTTTCTGCTTTTTTCCATCACAGGTCCACCAATACAACTGCCAACACAAGCAGACATCTCGATAAAGCACTTTTCGACCTTTCCTTCAAGGATTTCATCCAACACTTTCATGCAGTTTTCAACCCCATCAACGGCAAAATAGGTATAATCGGGAGCTTTGTATGTCATGGTTTTTAAAATCCCACCTGTGGTAGGGAAGAATCTTGCCAAACTTTCCTCTGTTTGGTCGGTTGGTTCTGCAGAGTCGATGGTGATGTTTTCCTCTTTCAACCATTGGCTCAATTCTTCAAAGGTCAACGCTTCGTCCACAATGCCGGTATAAAATCCTGCTTCATCTTTTTTTGCCACACAAGGGCCGATGAAAACAACCTTTGCGTTTTCATATCTTTTTTTGATGTCCAGTGCATGTGCTTGCATCGGTGATATGACATCGGCAAGACAGGGGAGTAGTCGTGGATAATATTTTTGGATAAGCAGATTTACCGAGTGACAAGAAGAGGTGATGACGATGTTTTTCTTCTCTTCGACAACCATTTTTTCATAAGCATTTTTGACAAGTGTTGCCCCGATGGCTGTCTCCTCCACATGGTGAAATCCAAGTTTTTGTAAAGCCTTCTCTAAGGATTTGATGCCAATACCATCATAATTTGCGATAAAGGCCGGTGCAATGGATGCGATGACAGGTACGCCGGAATAAATATGAACCTTAGTCGCTTCGATACTGCTGTCAATTTCCTTTGCATTTTGGGGGCAATTGACAAAGCATTGACCACATAAAATACATTCGTTGCCTACAATATTTGCCTGTCCACCTGAAAAACGAATGGATTTCACCGGACAACAACGAATACATTTATAGCAATTTTTGCAATTTGATTTTTTTAATTTTAAGTATTCAGCCATATCTATTCTTCTTCCTATGATATTATAATTTCTGCATGATCTCTTTTTCAAAAAAGAGTTCTGCTGTTTCCGGTTTCACCGAGTGAATGGTATCGTTCAGCGAAACACAAACCCCTTCCTGACATTTTGACATGCAAAATGCACCCGATAAGTCGATTTTGTCCTGCAAGCCGTGCGATTTGATCAGCTCTTGCATTTTTTCAACAACGGTCTTAGACCCTTTGAGATGACAAGAACTGCCGATACATACTTTAATTTTCATTTGACACAACCTCCTTTTAATATTGTTAATATTTTAACATACATTTGCTGTCTTGTAAAGAGTAAATGTTTGATTTATCTGAGCAAATTGTAAATTTGTTGATGTTTGACGAGAAAAGCTTCTATCAAATTCAAATTTAATACTAATTGAGCGGGAATAGCATAAAAAGTGCATTTACTTTGATGCTCTTTGAAAAATGAGATTGTTTTTCTTTCTTCAAGGGATTGATCTCATTATTTCGTGACAAAATGCAACAATACAAGCATTGACCGGAGCACTTCCCAACTTTTATTTTACAGCAAAATGTTGACTTTATAGCAACTTTGATGTATATTAAAATTAAGTTTGAAAAAGCTAACTTGACTTAGATCGCATAGCATGAGTGGTATAAAAGGCGACAGTATCTTGTTGCCTTTTTGTTTTAAGTACGATGAAAGAATTTGAATGGAGTGATGCAATTGAATATTCTGTTTGCACTCGGATTAACACTTGTTGCAGGGTTGTCCACCGGCGTAGGCAGTGCGATGGCGCTGCTAACAAAACAGACGAACAAAAAGTTCCTGTCCTTTTCTTTAGGGCTTTCCGCAGGTGTAATGCTGTATGTCTCATTTGTTGAAATATTTCCCAAAGGAATATCGTCGCTTCTGCCGACTTATGGTGAGCGTGGGGGTACCTTACTGGGCATTCTCAGTTTCTTTGGCGGAATTCTGTTGATTGCACTCATTGATAAATTGATTCCAAAGATGGGGAACCCGCATGAAATACATACTGTAGAAGAAATGGATGGAAACAACAGCGAGCACAAAAGTAACTTAATGAGGATGGGGCTATTTACAGCGATCGCAATTGCCATTCATAATTTTCCGGAAGGTCTTGCAACTTTTATTTCTGCTCTGGAGAGTCCTGAAACAGGGATTGCGATTACGGTGGCAATCGCAATCCACAATATCCCTGAAGGCATTGCCGTTGCAGTACCTGTGTTTTACGCAACCGGAAGTAGGAAGAAAGCGTTTGCATTTTCTTTTTTATCAGGATTATCAGAGCCAATCGGTGCCATCGTCGGGTATTTCTTGTTCATTCGGTTTATAGGTGATGTGTTGTTTGGTATTGTATTTTGTGCGGTTGCGGGGATCATGGTTTATATTTGTTTAGATGAATTATTGCCTTCTGCCAGAGAGTATGGTGAGCATCACATTTCCATGTATGGTTTGATAATCGGTATGTTTATCATGGCGATTAGTCTATTACTATTTATGTAAAATGCTAGAAGAGGAAGTCGGGACACCTTGCGAGAAGAGTGTATTGGCTGTATTGGTGGGCAGAGGATCATGTGGTCGTGAGGAAAGATTTTCGGATGTTTTTGTTTTGGTGCACTAAATTCGAACCAATTACATCTTTTAAAGTGATAGTTTTTGTGCCATCTTTGTAGTTAAATGTCAAATTAACCTTGTCATTATACACATAAATTGCTTTTACAAAGGTATCAATGATCCTGTGAAAAACCTCTGTAAATATATAAAAAATAGCCTTCTATGATAAAATAAAAAACATAGGAGGCTATAATTATGGCGAGAAGCGAAAAAAGAATGAAAACAAGGCAAATATTGACACAGGTTGAGGATGTGTTTTTTACCAATATTACGGTTGTGTTAATCAGCGTAAAAAGGATGGTTGCAAGTAAAACCTCTATCACTAAAAATGTGATAGAGGATAAGGTGGTATTTGCTGTTTGAGAGGTTTTACATAGTAATTATATAAATGAAGTGACACAAAAGATAGTCGACCTTTCCATAAAAGAGGGTAACACCGACCAACTAAAACGCGCAAAAAAGCAACTCCGAGATAACGAAGTTGCTACTGAAAATTGAATAGAAGCAATTGAGAAAGGTACTACTGTTGAACTAATATCAAGTCAAATTGAAAAGAGATAACAAGAAAAGTTGTTGCTTGAAACAGAACTTTCTAAAGAGAAAATATTATCTCCACAACTCTCCGCAGAACAGATAGCTTTTTATTTTGATAAGAATAAAAAAGGTGATATTAACAGCACGGAGTTTAGGACTTC
>CAYJIM010000086.1:0-8132 GCA_964370215.1 uncultured Oscillospiraceae bacterium | reverse complement strand
GCCTGCGGACGCTGTCCGTCCCGCCGGTGCTACTGGTTTGCTTCAAAGACGTAGATTTGAGAGGTAAAATCCCCTTTGTCGGTGCCCGAGGTATACTTTCCTTTGAACAGATCACTTTGAATCAGCCCTGTAAATTCCGTTTCCATGATCATGCCCACCTGCATCAGTTCATCCCCAAAATAGGTATTGCCATTGCATTGATAACACAAATCCGGATCCAATCCTGTCAATTGAATTTTCTTCAACGAAGTATTGGGCGTCGCCAAAATCTTATAGTAACCCAAAATGGCTGTTTTACGATCCTTCGATACGACCATCCAGCTATAATAGTTGCCCTGTTTGAGGCGATAGAAGTCCCCCAATTGAATGACTTCACGATACTGTTTAAAAAAGGCAATCTGTTCTTTGACCTTGGCACTTTCCTCCGCTGTCATGGTGTGCACATTCAACTCATACCCAAAAGTACCAAAGTAAGCGACATTGGCGCGGGTATCGAGACTGGTACGGCGCAACACTTGATGGTTTGGTACTGCCGCAACGTGGCTACCGATTGAAACAACCGGGTATACCATCGAAGTCCCGTATTGAATATGTAGGCGCTCAATCGCGTCGGTGTCATCGCTCGCCCATGCTTGCGGCGCATAATAGAGCATCCCTGCATCAAAGCGCGCACCACCCGAGGCACAGGATTCAAATAGAATATCCGGGAATCGCTCGATCAGTTTTTCATACAGGCGATACACCCCCAAAATATAGCGGTGAAAAAATTCCTTTTGGCGATCGGCAGAAACACCCAGACGAAAACTCTCGGTGATATTGCGGTTCATATCCCATTTGATATAGGAAATGTTTGCAGTATCAATTGTTTGACACATTTGATCAAAGACATAGTCCACCACTTCGTCACGGCTAAAATCCAATACAAACTGATTTCTGCCGTAGGAAATCTTACGATCCGGCGTTTTGATGACATAATCGGGATGTGTTTTATAAAGGTTACTGATCTCGTTGACCATCTCCGGCTCAAACCACAAGCCAAAATCCAACCCCAAATCATTGATTTTTTTCGCCAAGCCGTCCACCCCATTGGGTAGTTTTTCAAGATATACCTGCCAGTCACCGAGCGAGGTGGTGTCGTTGTCACGGGTGCCGAACCAACCATCATCCAGCACAAACAACTCCACACCGAGTTCTTTTGCTTTTTTTGCAATCTGCAAAATGCTCTCTTCATTGAAGTCAAAGTAGGTCGCTTCCCAGTTGTTGATGAGGATCGGACGGGTTTTATTTTTATACTTCCCACGCATGACGTGATCGCGGAACAGGTTGTGGAAGTTTTGGCTCATACCGTTGAGACCGGCATCGCTGTACACCAATACCGCCTCCGGTGTTCGGAAACCTTCCCCACTATCTAGCGTCCAGCTGAACTCAAATGGGTTGATCCCAATCATCAAGCGGGTCACATCGTAAGCATCCACTTCTGCCGATGCCAAAAAATTACCACTATAAAGGAAGGTTAAACCGACCACTTCACCCGAAGTTTCGGTGGTGCTTGGTCGTTTGAGTGCCAAAAACGGATTGTGCATGGCGCTACTTGCCCCACGGCTACTGGCAACCGATTGTACGCCTTTTTCCAATTTTCTGGCGGTAAGATGACGCTCTCTGCTCCATGCGCCGTCGAGTGTCAGCATTTCATAATCAGCATCATAAAGATCAATAGACAGCGACATCGCACGGTTGATTTTCACCGTTTGGGTGCCGAGGTTGTGGAAGGAAGCGGAACGGACAATGCCACTGATCCCCTCAAACAAATGGTAATGCAGTTTCATTTCCACCTGCAAGACCTCGTCCACCAAGGTGATCTCCAAGCTCTCAATACCATCTCCATACGTTTGCGGAAGTCCTTTCAACGGCTCTTTGCCGTTGAAAATGCGATGGCTTTTGTAGACAAATTCGGTGATGGTACTGCCGTTTTCCCCCTGCAATTGGTAAGCAGGCTCACGGTAGTCACCGGTACCATATGCAGGATACTCCTGTTTTAACACTTCAAGGGAAAAATCCAAATTCCCCTCAAAGGCACAGGGCGCCAAAATGACCCCACGTTCCACCAACAGATGATCAAAGCTATCGCGATGGCGAATCGCCTTGCCAAAGTACAATTGCCCCAACTGTCCGTTTTGCATGATTTTAAAGATGTAACTCACGTCACCGTTGGAAAGATGAAAGGTTTGATTGCTAAACTGAATCATTGGAAATCCTCCTTTTATTTTTCGTTCTTTTTTGCCATTTTATTGAGCACAAATCCACCTATCGCACAAGCCGCACCAATTGCTACGACAATCAAAGCTGTGTCAACGCCAAGTCCTGCCGGACGTGCAAGTCCCACTTGAGAAAACACCACATACATACTGAGCATGACAAAAATGACTATACTACTTGCAGTGTAACGGTATTTCCAAGACTTCATTTCGACCACATTTTTCACCGGCATTTGATAGTCGTGATCCATTGGTTTTAATTTCCCGATAACAACCATAATCAAACAGGATACTACAAATAGAATAGCAGAAATATGCAGATAATGCAAGCCTGTATCCCATACCAATTGGGTGATCGCATAGACCGAAACAAAGAAGGTAATAGCCACCTTTGCCGCAATCGGCGGTACGCGTTTGGTTAGATAACCCATAAAGATAATGGTGAAGATCGGGACATTGAAAAAGCCATTGATGGTTTGGAGATAATCGAACAATCCATCCGGTGCATTGAGAATGAGTGGTGCGACAAACATCGAAACAACGGCGATGATCACGGCAAACAATTTGCCCACTTTGATGAGTTTTTCATCGCTGACGTCCTTTTTCACGGCCGGCTTGTAGACGTTGAGGGCAAACAAGGTAGATGCAGAGTTTAGAACACTGTTGAAAGTACTCAAAATCGCCCCCATCATCGCTGCGGCAAAAAAGCCAATCAACGGTGCAGGCATGACGGTGTTGACAAGAATTGGATAAACGGTATCGGTGTTTTCAATGCCGCCACCCAGCACTTGAAATGCCAAGATTCCCGGAATGATGACCATCAATGGGGTCAACACTTTCAACAACCCTGCAAAGATGACCCCTTTTTGCCCCTCTTTCAAGTTTTTCGCACCCAATGCACGCTGAATGATAGACTGGTCGGTACCCCAGTAGTAGAGATTGACCAAAATCAAACCGGTGAACATCGTCGAGAAAGGAAGATAACTGTCTTCACTGCCGATGGAATCAAATTTTTCCGGTGTACTGTTCAAAAAGGTATCAAAGCCTGCGCCAATGTCACCACCGCCCAAGAAGATCAAGGCGAAAATAGGCACGAGCAAACCGCCGATGACCAATGCAATCCCATTGATACTGTCCGAAATGGCAACCGCCTTCAAGCCACCAAAAATGGCATACAATGCCCCAATGATCCCGATGACCCAGACCAAGAGCCAAATACTCTGTTCTTCGGTAATACCAAAAATGCCGGAAATGTTGAAAATTTGGCCCATGGCAACCGCACCGGAATATAGTGTAATCGGTAAGAGGTTGACAATATAGCTGACCAAAAACAGAATGGTGATAAACTTTCTGGTACCGCCATCAAAACGAGATTGAATAAAGTCCGGAATGGTGGTGATCCCCTGCTTCAAATACCGTGGCACCAAAAACAGTGCCACCAAGATGAGGGTGATACCTGAGCCAACTTCCCATCCCATGACTGCCATGTTCTGGGTGTATGCTTGCCCTGACATCCCGACAAAGCTCGCCGCACTTAAGTTGGTGAGTAAGAGCGACCCTGCAATCACCCCGCCGGTGAGGCTTCTGCCGCCCAAAAAGTATCCCTCACTGGTTTTCAAGGTATCACTTTTCGTTTTCAGAAAGGTGATCACCGCAACAGCTGCTGAAAAAAGCACAAAAGAAATGACAATGGATAACATGTTTAAACTCCTTTACTTGCTATGAACACGTGTTTACAAAAATGTATTAAAAAAATTCAACCGCAGTCAAATTTTTTTAACGGTATGCTTTGGCACCAATACAGGTCTCTTTAAGATCTGCGCTCGTTCCTTTGAAAGCAAGAGTGAGACACAATCTTGTGCCACCTGCTTGAGCGAAAGTTCAAAGGTCGTGAGATTGAGGTTGTGCCAACTGGCCACTTTCAAATGGTCAAACCCGATCACCGAAATATCCTCCCCCACCAAACACCCTTCTGCCTGAATGGCACGAATGGCCCCCAAAGACATGATGTCATTTGCCGCAAAGATGGCCGTCGGTTGATGTATTTCAAGGTAACGAACCGTCTCTCGAAATGCCACATCTTCCTTATAGAGCCCTTGTACAACATGGGGCGAAAGATTGCCACAGTCGTGCATTGCCTGCAAATATCCTTTTTTTCGCTCCAAAGAAGACAGTCGGTCGTCCCCTTCAATATGCAGGATATGGCGATGCCCATGATCTATTAAGTATTTTGTCGCTTGGTATCCACCAAAATAATTGTCACAATTCACTGTCTTCATCGGTGCTGTCGCAGCATCACTTGCAGAAAACTGATCGATGAAGACAGCATTGTACTTCATCGCAATTTCGGATAGCACTGCTGTTTGATAGGGAAACCCTGTGAAAATACCGCCACAAATCATGCGACTTTCAAACAGTTGTACCAATTGGTCAAACTCTCTCGGATCGGAAATGATATTGACCAATGCCATGTACCCATGTGCTTTCAATCCATCGATCAGATTGGAAAGCAGTTCCATGTTGTAGGGTGAATTCATCCCCACCCACTCTTGTGGACTGTCGGTGTCGTTGATGTCTGCAATAAAAATACCAACAATAGTCGAATCCATGCCGACAAGACTTCTCGCAAAGTGGTTTGGCGTATAGCCGTACTCATCGATCACCGCCTGTACTTTCTCTCTGGTTTTTTCCGGCACATTGCTGTAATTGTTGAGCACCCTTGACACCGTACTGCGTGATACCTGTGCTAATTTTGCAATCTGCGCTGTGTTGATACACAACACCCCTTTCTCGACCACGGTTCATACCTGTCTGTGAACACGTGTTTATTCAATGTTATTATTTTAACACTTGTGGCAAAAAATGTCTATAAAAACTTAAAATCGTATCCTAATTTTGTCTTTTTGTGCAGATCTGTTAATTGTTTTTGGGCAGTTTCACAAGGAAAAGCAATTCTGTTGTAAGGACAATTGCTTTTTTACCCCTGCTGTGCTACACTATCGGTAGTCTTTATCACTTCAAAGAACAGGAGTTTTTTATGCGTATTGTCATCGATGGGGATGGTTGCCCCGTTGTCAACCAAACTGTGACCCTTGCCGGCGAACACCACCTTCCCTGCCTCATTCTCTGCGATACCGCCCATCGTATTGAGAAAAAAGGAGCCGAAACCATCGTCGTCTCCAAAGGGGCGGACAGCGTGGATTTTGCGCTGGTCAACCTCATCAAACCATTGGATATTGTCGTCACGCAAGACTATGGGCTTGCCGCCATGTGCCTTGCAAGAGGGGCACTTCCCATTCATCAAGACGGGATGCTGTATACCGCTGATAACATCGACAGTCTACTGCTCGCCCGTCACACCGCCAAAAAAATCCGTCGTGCCGGCGGTCGTTTGAAGGGTGGGGCCAAACGCACCTCCGCACAGGACGACGCTTTTGTCGCTGCACTACAATTGTTGATCCAAACACATCTATAAAAAACGCTCCTCCTTGACGAACCGATCTCGTCGAGGAGGAGCGTTTTATTGTTGTTATGATTACAGCCATTCAATGGTGGCTTCTGCCTTGCCGTGCTCTGCAATGACTTTTGCAGGTTTGCCTTTTAAGAACACCTTGCCAACGGTGATTTTATCAATTCCTGCCGGCAGTACAATCGGGCTTTCCAACCACAACGATTGATCCTCCCCTGCAAAGATATTGATGCGACACAGCCCCATGATGAGCCCTGCCATCAGTGACCCACGCCCTGTAATGAACATCGTGTCCATACTATCGGGATTTTCCTTTGCAATTTGACTGTCTTTGGAAAATTCACTGGATTGGAAATAAGGTTCATACATAAAGTTGAAATTCCCACGGCGCAAGAATTCTCTCGCCGTTTCACGCTCGCCAATTCTAGTCGGTAGAATGCCCAAAAAGCCGGACAGCATCGGATAGGTCAACCCACGAATCATGCCATGTTCCATCGCATGGCGAATGGTACCCTCGTCGATGTCTTTGCCCAAATAACAACCGTAGGGGAAATAGTGCATGACGTTGACACTTAAATCGCGTTTTTCAGCACTGATCCCTTCAAACTGATCCAGTAAGGACAGTTCTTGGTTGATCGGCAGGAACATCGTCTCGGCAATGGTCGACCATTTTTCCTGTGCGCCATAACCAAAATCGATCGCCCATTGATTTGCCACACGCAGTACCTTTTGACACATCAAATTGGTATAGGCATCATTCGGTACATTGTCAATGCTTTCGTCAATGCCGGTCACATGATGAATTTCATATCCACGTGCCGTTTTGGTCACACGACTTTCAATCCATTCGGATACCCCTTTGACCACCGGCCACGCCTTTTCTCGCTTGAACACCTGATCTCCTGTGATATTGACATAAGCGACAAATGCCATCGCCACATCCATGTTGACGTGTTGTTCGCCGGCACCCCCTGCTTGGTCAGCACGCACACGGGTGACTTCCACCCCATCCGCCATGCTCTGCCATGGAAATTGAATGCCGGTATAACCGTTGATTTTGGCATTTTGTCTGGCCGCATCCAATCGATCAAAACGATATTCCAACATGGAATAGGCAATTTGCGGATTTGTGAAAAGTGGAAGGATGAACATAAAACTCTCGGTATCCCAAAAGACATGCCCTTTGTATTTGTCTCGAAAACTCAAACCAAAGGGACCCATGCTGTGCGGGGTTGAGGTGTGCATACTGCTGTAAAGGTAGAAAAAGGAGGCGTCGATGATGTTTTGAAACGGCTCGTCTGCCGGTTCAATGACAACACGGCTTTCCCAAATCTCTGCCCATGCCGCACGATTGTCTTGACGTAGGTTTTCAAATCCGCGCCAAGTCGCAAGTTTGATCATACGCACTGCCTGATAATGCGGCTCGGTGTGGAATACACTTGGCACATAGGACGTGACGAGATGAAAGGTATAAGTGACCCCTTTTTTCGCTTGCACGTCAATTGTTTTGGCAAGACACTCCTGCTCGTAACCCCAATCATCACGCTCGGTGTGTACCACCTCCGCCTCTTGTTGTGCGGTGAAAAGATAAGAAAGCCCACATGCTGCCGCACGTTTGCCCCTTGCTGTCAACAACAGTACCCCGTCGACATCCTTTGTCGGGATCTGTCGTTCACTGGCAGAAATCGGCAACGACCTCGGGTCATACATGACCTGTGCGTTCAACAAACAATCCTCTCTGGGTGTCAATTGCAACTCTGCCATCAACAGCGTCGGACTGGTACGACTGCAAAACAACAGCACTTGCCCATCCAACACCTTATTGTTGCTGTTGGTAAAGGTAAATTTTGTTGTCAATTCCCCATTGGCAAAATCGTATTGCTGCTCTTGAAATTGATACCCCTGTGGGAAGAGCTTACAGGTGCTGTGATCCATGCCAAAATTGATGGTCGGCGTGGGAATCGGCGCATAGGCGTCCACCCCAAAATGTTCATGCGCACCACTGAAACCGTTGAGTAGCCCTGTCATATCCATGCAAGGATTTTCCCCTGCACGGATCCCAACAACCCCATTGGCAAGATACGCCGGACGATAACTCGGCTTATAGTCTCGAATTATATGTGTTTTCATTTTATAACACTCCTTTTATTGTCATCATCAAAGGGTTTCCCCTCTCTCATAGTTTA
The DNA here is from genome assembly GCA_964370215.1 of uncultured Oscillospiraceae bacterium. Taxonomy (GTDB): domain Bacteria; phylum Bacillota; class Clostridia; order Oscillospirales; family Ruminococcaceae; genus Massiliimalia. Next base: position 222 of record CAYJIM010000086.1, on the reverse strand, counting down.
ACACAACTTCTCTATCAAGTCTACTCCCTCAACCACATCTTGCCGTCCTTTAAAACGCCCCCCACCGCATGATATAATGTAAGAAAAACGCCTAGTTTTAGTCGAAAAAGGAGGGATTTTTATGACTGTACGTCCACAACAAATTTGGGGTCCAATGCAAGGACAAGTACTGAGCGGCGATTATAAAAAACTCTTTACATTCCAATATGGTGCGATTAAAAG
>CAYJIM010000085.1:1222-8907 GCA_964370215.1 uncultured Oscillospiraceae bacterium | reverse complement strand
GGTGACCCGTCCCCTACGCACAAAAAAGGAAGGTTATCCGATTGGACAACCTTCCCTTATATCGCTCAAACAAAGTTGAAGCAAGATTGTAAAAACAATCTTATTTCACTTCTACTTTCGCGCCAACTTCTTCCAATTTGCCTTTGATTTCTTCAGCAGCTTCTTTAGAAACAGCTTCTTTCAAGGTTTTTGGAGCTTCGTCAACGATTGCTTTCGCTTCTTTCAAGCCGAGGCCTGTAACTTCGCGAACAACTTTGATAACTTTGATTTTTTCTGCGCCAGCGTCAGCCAACACAACGTCAAATTCGGTTTTTTCTTCTGCAGCAGCAGCCGGAGCAGCGCCACCAGCCATCATAACTGGAGCAGCAGCGGAAACACCAAATTCTTCTTCGATTGCTTTTACCAGATCGTTCAGTTCCAAAACGCTCATGGATTTGATTTCTTCAATAAATTTTGCGATATCAGCCATGGTAATAATCCTCCCATAATGGAAATGTCTTTTGACATTTCATTTCTTTTTCATTTTTAATGGAGTGTCAAGCGGCAAAACCACCTGCCACGTGCCGTTTAAACGGCAATCGACAGCATAAATTTACGCTGTTTCTTTTTCTGCGATTGCATTGATTGCAACAGCAAGACCACGCATCGGTGCAACCAATACGCTGACCAACTGACCAACCAGTTGCTCTTTGGATGGCAATTTGCCCAACGCAACAACTTCTGCGTCGCTGAGGCATTTCCCTTCCATGAAACCTGCTTTGACTTTGAATGTTTTGCTCTTATCAGCAAATTCACCCAAGATTTTTGCAGCAACGATCGGATCTTCCGCGTGGGTTGCAAGGGCAGTAGTCCCTTCCAAAACAGCGTCCAAACCTTCGATTCCTGCTTCTTTCAGCGCCAATTTCAACATGGTGTTTTTGACAACAGTGTAGGTAACCCCTGCTTCTCTCAAGGATTTACGCAGTGCAGTATCGTCTGCAACGTTGATCCCTTTGTAGTCAACAACAACCCCAGCGGTAGCGCCTTTGAGCTGTGCTGCCAAATCAGCAACATATTGTTGTTTTTGGCCCAAAATCTTTTGACTCGGCATTCTTTCACCTCCATACAGTATTACGCCTGTTATTTTTCCGGAGCATGAAAACGCCCCCCTGCCAAAGACAGGAGGGCACGCTTTCTATCCAAAGTTGCCCACAAGACAACTCTAATTACAAAACGCTTTGTTTCCCCTCGGTAGGCCTGCATCAAATGCGTTTCAGCTCTATTGAGCACCTACTGTCTTTAGAAAAATACTTAGCTTTATGATTATACTAAATTTTTCTTGGTTTGTCAAGCAAAAATTATACGCCGTATTTTGCGGTCATGACTTTGACACCAGGACCCATGGTCGAAGTAACGACACAGGATTTCAGGTATTGGCCTTTTGCAGCGGACGGTTTTGCTTTGACAACAGCGCCAAGCAATGCTTCGAAGTTTTCTTCGAGTTTGTCAGCACCAAAGCTTGCTTTGCCGATTGGGCAGTGAATGATGTTTGTTTTGTCCAAACGATATTCAATTTTACCCGCTTTTGCTTCTGTTACCGCTTTTGCGACATCAGGAGTAACGGTACCGGCTTTCGGCGACGGCATCAAACCACGAGGCCCCAAGACTTTACCCAAACGACCAACAACAGCCATCATGTCCGGTGTTGTGATCAGTACGTCAAAGTCCATCCAACCTTGGTTTTGAATTTTTTCCACGTATTCGTCAGAACCTGCAAAGTTTGCGCCAGCTGCCAATGCTTTTTCCACATTGTCGCCTTTACAAAGTGCCAAGACGCGCACGTCTCTACCGGTTCCGTTTGGCAATACAACCGCACCGCGGACTTGTTGGTCAGCGTGACGGGAGTCTACCCCCAAACGAACGTGAACTTCAATTGTTTCATCAAATTTTGCTTTCGCATTTGTGACAGCCATTTCCAAAGCTTCTTTGACGTCAAATAGTTTTACGCGATCGTAAGCTTTTGCGCTGTCGTTATATTTTTTACCGTGTTTCATTCTCAATTTCCTCCCTAAAAGTGGTGTATAGCGGAATCTTCCTCCCACCAGGGTACTTAGTCGACTACTTCGACACCCATCGAGCGAGCTGTACCTGCTATCATGCTCATTGCAGTTTCCAAAGTTGCTGCGTTCAAGTCGGGCATCTTGGTCTCAGCGATTTTTTGGATTTGTTCTTTTGTGATTTTTGCAACTTTTGTTTTGTTCGGTACACCCGAACCACTTTCGATCCCACATGCTTTTTTAATCAAAATTGCTGCGGGCGGTGTTTTGGTAACAAAAGTGAACGAACGGTCTGCATAAACCGTAATGACAACCGGAATGATCAAACCGATATCATTTTTTGTACGCTCATTGAATTCTTTGGTAAACGACATAATGTTGACACCATGTTGACCCAATGCAGGACCTACAGGTGGTGCCGGTGTTGCTTTACCAGCGGCAATTTGAAGTTTGATATATCCTGTTACTTTCTTAGCCATTTTAATAGCACCTCCAAAAATAGTGGTCATGTCGGAAGGGTTGTCCTTCCTCCCACGCGGCAATCCTCAAAAGGATTCCCTTAGACCCGTTTGACTTGGTTTAGTTCCAGTTCAACCGGGGTTTGTCTGCCAAACATCGAAACGGTCACTTTGATACAGTTTGCCTCGGTGTCGATTTCGTCCACCACGCCGCCAAAGCCTGCGAGAGGACCTGAGACCACAGTAATGCTGTCGCCCACTTCGTAATCGACCTGGATCTGTACCGTTTCCACGCCCAGTTTTTTGACCTCTGCCTCAGTCAGTGGCACAGGTTTTGTGGTGGAACCGACAAAGCCGGTTACCCCACGGATATTGCGGACAACATACCATGAGTCGTCTGTCAATACCATTTTCACCAACACATATCCCGGGAAAATTTTGCGTTCCACTTCACGTGTTTTATCGTCTTTGACTTCCAACACTTTTTCAGTTGGCACCCGCACTTCTTGAATCAATTCTTGAAAGCCACGGTTTTCCACAACTTTTTCGATGTTTTGAGAAACTTTATTCTCATATCCGGAATAGGTGTGAATCACATACCATTTTGCGTTTTCCGCCATTGCTCATTTCCCCTTTTCTTTTGCGTTGGTTTGTTGTTCTTTGCACATTACAGTAACCTTAACCGCCAAATACCAAACTTACGAGTAAGTTTAGTAAGAAGTCAAGCCCCCAAATGAAAATCCCAACAACACCCATAAAACAGAGTACAACGACTGTGTTGTTGCGAATCTGCTTTTTGCTCGGCCAAACAACCTTGCGCACTTCACCGCGCAAGTCTTTGAAAAAGCGACTTGCCTTTTGCAATGCACCGTCTTTTTTGACTTTGCCTTTTGCAACAGCCTTCTTTTCCACAGTTTTTTCAGCAGTCTTTTTGTTTGTCTCTTTTTCCATGACAAGACCGCCTTTCTATTTGGTTTCTTTGTGAGCGGTGTGTTTGCGACAGAAACGGCAATACTTGTTCATTTCCAATCTGTCCGGATCATTCTTTTTGTTTTTCATTGTGTTGTAATTGCGTTGTTTGCACTCTGTGCAAGCCAATGTTACTTTAACCCTCATATCGGCACCTCCTGCTAATTCGGATTGTTTTTGCCTCCCTCAAGATTGAGACTTCAGCGGCAACCATGCAAGGCAACCACACGGTGCGCACTGCGTTGTTTTCAACTTAAGCGCTATTTTCAAAGCCCGAAGCGCTGCTTTTACCGCTAAAACGATAAAAATGCGCACAAAAAAATAACCCTTCCTTGAGGTATTTATCATGATACCATACCGTGCCTTGTTTGTCAACGTTTTTTCAAGCGACGGTTTCTTCAAAATCCATACTCTGTCAGACCTGTCAACCCACAGGATTTTCGCCTCCCTGTTTCTGGTGCTTTTGATGGGAACATGCCTCCTATTTTTGCCACTTCTTCTCATTCTCGTTCTTTTCGATGAATTTTTATCGGTTATTCTTGACAATTGCCTATGAAAAGGCTACAATAGATATGATAATAATGATCACAGATGAACGGTATTGTTTCCTATATATAATAACGTTTGTCTTCCCAGTATTATTTTTCGTTTACTTTTACTTTTTAACTTTTTGAAAAACCTGCTCGACTAGAACCTAAACTGCTCAACCACATTCTAAAGGGAGGTCTTTTGAACCAGTTACTATAAAACAGCGGTTTATCGAATGTGATTCCCGTACCGGTTATGTTACGGTTTTTTATAGAATTTCATAAGCCCTCCTACAACAAAAGGAGGATCACCCATGACAGACACAACGACCATTATTTTGATCGTCGCTTTGGCTGCTGTCATCATCTTGGGCTTTATTGCGGCAATTGTGGCATTCCGTGCCGGTATTGCACACCGCAAAAAACAAGCTCAAACCGAAGTAGACAGCGCTGAATCACAAGCAACACGCATCTTGGAAGATGCAAAAAAAGATGCGGTCAACCAACGCAAGGAAGCGTTGATTTCCGCCAAGGACGAAATTCATAAACTGCGTGCTGATGCCGACCGTGACATCAAGGAGCGCCGCAATGAAATTTCTCGCCAAGAACGCCGCCTTGTACAGAAGGAAGAGTCCTTGGACAAAAAGATGGATAACCTAGAGAAAAAAGACGAAAAGTTAAACGAAAAAGTAAAACTTGCCGAAGAAAAGCTGGAAGAGGCAGAAATTATCAAACGCAGTCAGATCGACAATTTGGAGCGCATCTCCGGTCTTACCGCCGATGAGGCAAAACGCCAACTGCTCGATTCGTTAGAGGACGATCTGATTCACGAAAAGACCCAAAAGATCACAAACTACGAACAACAAATTAAAAATGAGTGCCAAGACAAGGCACGTCAACTCATTTCCCTTGCCATTGCAAAGTGTGCAGGCGACCACGTGTCGGAAGCAACCGTTTCGGTTGTCCCACTGCCCAATGATGAGATGAAAGGGCGCATCATCGGCCGTGAGGGTCGTAATATCCGCGCCATTGAAACCGCCACCGGCTGTGACTTGATCATCGACGACACACCGGAAGCGATTACCCTTTCCTGTTTTGACCCGGTTCGCCGTGAGCTTGCTCGTCAAACCTTGGAAAAACTCATTGCCGACGGTCGTATCCACCCGACCCGCATTGAAGAAATGGTGGAAAAATCTCGTCGTGAGATGGATCAAAAAATGAAACAAGAAGGCGAACGCGCCATTTTGGAAACCAATGTCCACGGGGTGCACTATGAGCTGATCAAACTGCTCGGTCGCCTCACCTACCGCACCAGCTACTGTCAAAACGTCTTGGATCACTCCATTGAAGTGGCACACCTTGCAGGCATCATGGCAAGTGAGCTCGGCATTGATCCGGCATTGGCAAGAAGAGCAGGGCTACTACACGACATCGGTAAGGCGTTGAACCACGAAATCGAAGGCTCGCATGTTGAAATTGGGGTGGATGTCTGCCGTAAGTTCAAAGAGAATCAAGCGGTCATTCATGCCGTGCACGCCCATCACAACGATGTTGAACCACAAACGGTTGTTGCTTGTCTTGTACAGGCGGCTGACGCCATTTCCGCAGCACGACCGGGGGCACGTCGTGAAAATCTGGAAAGCTTTATCAAGCGTCTGGAAAAACTCGAAGAAATTGCAAACTCCTTCAACGGGGTGGAAAAATCCTTTGCTATCCAAGCAGGCCGTGAAGTGCGTGTCGTCATCAAACCGGAAGTCATCAAAGATGACAAGATGGTCTTGGTTGCACGTGACATTGTCAAACGCATTGAAAACGAGCTCAACTATCCTGGACAAATCAAAATCAACCTCATTCGTGAAAGCCGTGCCGTTGATTTTGCAAAATAGTACATGAACCCACACAACTGTAAGTAGAGCATATCCTTACTTTAGTATGATCGACAAGTACGGGTAGGGACGGCATCCATGCGTCCCTACTTTTTGTTTGGTCATAAGGCTTTGAGCGTGTTCTATTTAGATCGGAGATGCTATGAACCAAATTCCACAAGGCTATCAAAAGGACCAAAACAGCGGTCTTTATTATCAAGAAACTGCCGCTACCGATGCCCAAGGGGCACCGGTACGCCGCATCACTTGGCTGGATCCCGACACTGGTAACACGACGGTGAAAGATTATCCAGTCACCCCACCGACTGCACAACCACCACAGACAGCCCCCAGTGCTGATCCCAACCGTGGTGTCTGGGCATCTTCTACGCCCACCAATCAGGCAGTGTCTGACACACCGTCTACATCCTACAGCACATCGGGCAATGGGTCTTATCAAGCACAGGCACCACAAAAAAAGAAAGGCAAAGGTTGTCTCATTGCCGCCATCATCACAGCAGTCGTACTCTTCTTAGGTGGTATTGGCATTGTCATCGCCCTTGTGGTCGGTGGCATCCTTGCGAACAGCAACAGTGAATTTGATACGCTACTGGATGAAAGTCTTGGCGGTAACAGCGACGTGGTACACGACACCAATGCCAATATCCCCACCGATTACCTAGACGGCACTTATCTTGAAATTTACCCGTCTGTCTACACCGGCGACACAGGCGAAGAACACATCGCCGTTGTCATTGAAGGGATGCCCGAAAACGTCATGCAGCGTGACTTTTCTCCCGAAATGGAGAACGCCGCTACCGGCGATCTCGTCTATGACATTTCAGCCATTGTCGGTGACCAGATGTTTTCCATCTCGCTCCTCGGCGGTACCGAAACTGTAGCCGAAGGCGGTTACACCTTGGGTGCAGGCCTATGGGAATACAACCCCGACACCGGTGTATTTGACTTTGTTGTGGACCTTTTCACCGTCATTGAAGAGGACTACATTTCCTTTTACATCCCCGTCAGTCTCGCCGACGATCTTTACAATCAAGATAGCTTTTCCCTTGAGCTTGTTGATGGCGACTATTACGATGTTCGAGACTTGACCATTGGGGAAGACGTGTTCCTATATCCGGAATAAGTAGTTCTCTTTTGTAAATTTCTCTCATCAGCACAAACAGTATTGTTTTAAGGAGGCATTATTATGAACAACATTCCAGCAGGTTTTTTATTTGACCCCGTCAGCGGTTGGTACTACCAAGAATCCCCCGGTGTGGATGCAAATGGCACACCGGTACGCAAGGTCACTTGGTTTGACCCCAATACCGGCAATTTGGTTGACAGTGTCTACCCGGTAGAGGAAGCAACCGCTCCCGCCGACAGCTCTACCGAAGCACTTGACCAAACAGCAGCGATCCCGGTTGTCGAGGAATCGAATGACATCACCCCACCTACCAATGAGCCGATGGAACTGCCGGAAGAACAACCGGTTACCGCCATCCCCGTGGTAGAGGAAACAGTGGTTGAACCACAACCGATTCCACAGTCGGAACCACAACCAGAACCACAACCGATTCCACAGCCGGAACCACAGCCAATTCCACAGCCGGAACCACAACCGATTCCACAGCCGGAACCACAACCGATTCCACAGCCGGAACCACAGCCAATTCCGCAGCCGGAACCGCAACCAATTCCGCAGCCGGAACCAATCGCACAGCCACAAGCAGGCAGCTATCAACCACCACAAGCAGGCAGCTATCAACCACCACAAGCAGGTAGCTATCAACCACCACAGGCAGGTAGTTATCAGCAACCACAGGCAGG
>CAYJIM010000085.1:0-1122 GCA_964370215.1 uncultured Oscillospiraceae bacterium | reverse complement strand
ACCACAGGCAGGTAGTTATCAGCAACCACAGGCAGGGAGCTATCAAGCACCACAAGCAGCTGTACCGCCAACCACCCAGAAAAAGAAAGGTGGCAAGGGTTGTATCATCGCCGCCGCTATTGTCGGTGGACTGGTCTTGCTCGGTGGGATCGGCATTGCGATTCTTGTCATGTTCATCCTACCACCATTTATGGAAGGCGTTGAAGATGGTTATAACGCTGCAATGGAAGAAGTGACCTCTCCTGACAGTAGCGGTCTTGACGATCTGTTCGGCGGTAGCTTTGACGATTCCATCATCAATGGCGACTCGACTGAGCCTGCGCCGGAAGTACCTACAGATAGCGTTGACAGCAGTACCGGCTCTACTGTAGATGGTATGATTGCACAAATCTACCCTTATGACTATGACACCGGCGAATATGCCATTTACATCTCCGGTTTTCCGGAACAACCCCTCAGCCGTGATTACAGCGGCTTGATGGCAGACGCTTTTTCCGATGACCTGGTCTACGATGTTTCCTTCATCGCAGGCGACCAAATGTACGCCATCTCGCTGTGGGGCGATGCTTCGATGGGCGAAGATGGCACCTACGAATTGCAAACCGCTCTTTGGGTTTACAATCCTGAAACTGACCTGTTCGACTACACCATTGATCTCTTGGTAGAACCTTACGGCAGTGATGCAATACTCTTTGTCGTACCGTATGAGTATGCAGAAGAACTACTGGGATCGTCCGATTACAGCATTGAAGTGCGTGAAGGGGATGACTTTGACGACAAATACTTCTCCATCGACTCTGACCTGTTCTTCATTGAATAGGTTGACCGTACTTGTCCAAAGGGGCTGATTTGCCCTTTTACTTGATTTTTAAAACCGATGTCTCTTGAGTTTTCCGCGCTGGCTTGTTTGCCGTCGGTTGTCACACTCGTTTGACGTCGGTTTTTTCTGGAAGGATGGCTTTGTATGACGATACCACAAGGGTTTTTGTATGACCAAAACAGCGGTCTTTATTACAAAGAAACGGCGACGACCGACCAGAGCGGTGTCCCAGTTCGTCGCATTCTCTGGTTTGACCCAAACACAGGGGCAACCACCGAACACTTCTACCCCATGCCTGACCA
>CAYJIM010000084.1:0-8964 GCA_964370215.1 uncultured Oscillospiraceae bacterium | reverse complement strand
GCCAAGCGTAGACTTCTTAGAAATGGCAATAAAATATAATTTTAGTACAATACATGACTATGCAACTGGTGCAATTATTGATGTTGAAGAACATCTGGATCAAACAAAGTATGACTCTATTAAAACTATTACAACTGTAGATGCGCCAACTTGGGCAAACAAAATGGAACACTATAAAGATGGGAAGATTCAGAAGGTAGAAAAAAGTCGGTATAATTTAGAATATGAGTATGATGACTCCGGTACATTGATAGCTTCAGCCATGGTATCGCATGAAGGGGTTGTTTTGGCTCCTTTTACCTACAAGTATTTTAATACCTACGATAAAAATGAAATAATCCTAGAAAGCTACAAAAGCGAAGAGCTTTTTTCAACAACAACGGTATCTATTACAAATAGTGGTTATACGGTAACACAAAATATAGCAACTGGTCCATTCAATATATTTGAATATGTGTATGAAGACGGCCTTCTTAAATCAAGGGTAACGTACAATGAAAAAGACGAAGAAATTGATCGAATCGACTGCTATTATGAAGATGGAGCGTTAGTACGGTATGAGGCAACAAAGGTAGTAGATACAAATTTAATCAATAAATTTACAACTGAATTTACGTATGAAGATTCTTTGCTTGTTGAACTAGAACGACGATTAACTAATAGTGCAACACCTTCTACAGTTAAGATTGTTTTTTCAAACTTTGATGAACAGGGTAATTATTTAACAACACATATCAGCAATTCTGCAATGGGTACTACAATCATAGACCGCATAATTGAATATTATTAGTTAAAAGTACATATATACTTATTGGAATAAAAAGAATAAATCCTACCCCAACTCACGTTTGGTTAGTAGTCGTAGACTACAACAAACTGCCAAAATATGCTATACTGTGGGTATGCAAATTACAATCGGATTTCTGGGTATAGTATTTTTTCTCGTTTTTGGACTTATGCTTCCAATGCTTGTTTTGCCCTTTAGCCTTGTTGCAGGCATTATGGCAGGAATTGGTAAATGGCACTTGCTTAAAATGCTTTTTGCAATTATACCTTTGTCAATTTTTTTTGTTTTTTATCATGAAAATACATTTTCACTTAGGTTTAGTGTGGATACTGTTTTTACCGCAGTGCTACCCGCCCTTGTGTATTTTATTGCTTATAAACTCACCGTTCTTTTGCATTTACCAAACATCAGCAAAATAGCAAGTGTGCTCGTTATTGTTACAACACTTATAAGTTCCATTCTTTTTTTATATACAACGCTCTATTATATTAGCCATCAAGAAGTTACCCCATTGCACCCTATGGGAAGTGTTCCACCTATTGAGTATGCCTATTCGCTTGAAGAAAAAGAGCGTTTTGCAGAAATGCCCCAAGAAGATTTTACTGGAGTTCGCATTACCTACAAAAGACGACCTAAAATTACTCACTTTTTAAAAGAGATTTATTCTGTTGAATATTTTCAAAATGGAAGAAAATATGACAAAAAGTGGTATTAAGTAGTGGGTGAGAATGAGTGAACACAAAACAAGAGGAGAAAAAACAACATGAAAAAAGCACTACTAACACTAACATTACTTTGCGTAGCCCTAACACTACACGCACTAGATTACCGCCAAGTAATTTTTGGTAACAGCTACGAAAACATTATAGAAATAAATGCAGATGACTTTTTTGAACAATACCCGGAAGTGAAGGAATTGTATAGGGCAAACTATTTGTATCACCATGACGAATCTGATCTACCAAGTATTAATGCTCGTCCCAACTACTTCAAAGTATATGAGCAAGTAATTGGAAGTGAGATTTTTTACCGTGTGCTCATGAGCTTTGACCAGTACACAAATAGTGATTTACTTGATTGGAACGATATTTTTTTTACTCAGTATGTGTTCTACAAGGAATCAGAAAAAAACTTACTACAATTGGGAGATGAGATATTATTTGGCAAAGATTATTTTTCTCAAGATAGGCATGAATCTTTTCAAGGGCTTGAAATCATCCAAAGAGATGATGTCGTTATAGGTTTGCTGTGGCATGAAGTTCTATTTTTGCCAGTGGGTAACTTAACATATAGAGGACCTTCTCCTATAAGCAATAAAGCGATATATTGCTTATGGAATGGAATACAAGAAACAAAAGGCAGTGTCTCGGACACCATTTCGTATGCTCTGTGGTATGAGCCCTCAACAGAGTGGTATGAATCAGAAAGTGATATACGAAAAGAAACAACTGAAGGAATCGGTATAACGGTATCTTCTAAAGATGCGGAGGGGTATTATTATTCATGCGATGTATTTGTAGACAGTAAGCGCCCTTTTTTGTACTCAATTCAAAATGCCTTTGACGGTAATCCTGCAACAATCTATGTAGAAAACTCTTTAGATAACTTTTTTTACCTGCGCATACAGGCGAAGTCAACCAAGTTTATGATTATAAATGGATATGCAGATGGTGATTATTATGCAGAAAACAATCAAATTAAAGAAATTGTCTTTTATAATTTTGAAGGAGAAAATAAGCTGCTTTTGCTAAAAGATACAATGCTTCCACAAGAATACAGCATAAGTCCCCAAAGGTTTGGGTTTGAAATTGGAGTTACCCAAATTACACCTGGCACTAAATACACCGACACATCCCTTGCGGAGCTTGATATTTATATAGATGGCATAGGCTGGCTGTTTGGTGGACTGTAATAATGTATATATACTATTTTACAACAGCATATAGGTATTCTATGCACTAAAGCTATTTTTTGTTATAATGAAATTAATAAATCTTAATTGATAGAGGTAAAATAAAAGTGAAAAAATGTATAATACTATTACTTTTGCTTGTAGAAATACATGTATTGTGGGCTCAAGCACCTGAGGGTACGATAAATGATGATAAACTTAGAGTACGAAGTGTACCAAGTACTGGGGAGGTTTTAGGGTTTTTAAATACAGGAAATGTGGTTACAATAACTTCAAGAACAGTTACAAAACAAAGCATCGATAGCTTTAATGATTATTGGTACAAAATTAATTATGGAACACTGGAAGGCTGGGTGTATGGTGGTTATGTTGATATAGATAACAGTACAAAAGGTAAGATTCCAGTAGATAATTACAATGGTGGAAATGGCTCGATACTTGAACAGGGCAAACAGGATGACTATACATGGATTATAAGAAAGCATATACAAAATGATGAATTTCATTGCTTTGAAAACGATATAACCGTATATAATACATTTAACAGAACTCGAAAAGAAGTGGGCAAAATACAGAGTAGCAAACGCTTTTCAATTTCACAGGTTTCTTATATAGTATATGATAATGATGATTCGCAAATGTGGTTAAAAGTACGAACTGATGACTTCGACGGTTGGATGCCTTTTGGAACATATGACATTTATAAAGATAATAAATGGACTGTGCTAAACCTTCCAGAACTGGAAGGTACGAATTGGACTGCCCGAAACCTTACAAGATATCTTTCAAGTTGGGGAAATTTAGCTGTGCAAGATAGACCTGGGACAACAAATAGTAGTGTTATGTTCACCATTGAGCAAGAGGGACAAAATTCTGCAAAAATTATTGCAGTGACTGAGGAAGCAGATGGAAAGGTTGGCCGTTGGGTCAAAATAGAACACGATGATGGTAGAACAGGATGGATTTCTGGAGACAAAGTCTCTTTAGAAAAAGGTGGTTACAAATTTAATACACCCACAGATGATATTTCGTGGTCTTTATGCTTGCCATAAGCATAAATCAATGTAGTTTTCCTTAAAAATGCAATAAACAATTATCTACAAACTTACAATGAAGCAGAAAGAATTGTAAGCGGTTTGTTGTAAGAGGTTGAATGTTTACAGGTATACCATACACTGTGTCTCTATTCCACAAAATCGCTAAAATATGCTATACTCAAGATATGAAAAAAGCACTACTAACGCTAACATTACTTTGCGTAGCCCTAACACTACACGCACTAGATTACCGCCAAGTAATTTTTGGAAACAGCTACGAGAATATTATTGAAGTTGATTATGAAAAATTTTATAAGGTATATCCTCAGTTAATACCAATTGAATCGTATCAGAGAGTATATGAGCAAAAAGTAGGTTCACAGATATTTTATCGAATAATAAATAGTCAGTATGAATGTACCGATGAGTATTTATTAAACTGGCGAGATGCAGAGTTTTTTCAAATGGTGCTTCTCAGGAAGTCAAACAAACGCCTTATTCTCCTTTCTGAACAAGAGTTTGGTGCAGTGTATAGCACTAGTCCAGACTGTAGTCTAGTAGAAATAATTGAGAAAGATAATGAAGCTTATGCATTTTATGAGTATACCGTTAATGAGGCATACGGTAATATGGCAAGCTCGTTTAATATAATTGATAATCTGCATATTGACGACAGAGTAAGTAGAGATGCATTTATTGTTAGGGGCTATCCTAGAATATCATTTTCACTAACAATGCCTCAACCTATCTTGGATGAAATAATGCCTTTCAGATATGGCCCTCAAAATATGTTCGATGATAATCCAAATACTGCCTTTATTCTAAAAACTGAAGATGATACTATTGATATGCACTTTTTATTTGGGGGTACTGTACTTAATCTTACAAGTCTTATGCTTCTTGATTATTCCTCAATTGAACCTACCTATAATCATATTAAGAATATATCAATATCTTATAGAAAATCTTATGATGATAAGCCTATTGAAGTAGGTAATTTTTCTTTAGGGAAAACACCAAAACCTCAAGTGGTCAATTTTAGAATACCTACAAATAACTATGTACAATTGAATCTTTTTGCTAAAGAAGGATCAGGTGCTAATAACATTGCAATTGCTGAGCTTAATGTAAACCTTGAAAAAGAAGGGTGGTTGGCAAGGTTTTCTGCTACAGACTATGTTTCGATAAATGGGGTTGAAAAAGCATCCCTTTCTATTGAAAAAGAAGAAAACTATAAAAATACTAGTTTAATTGATGTTATTGACTGGGATAACCCTTCTGTAACGATAGATCGCATAAAGCAAGGTGCAGATATTAATGCAACAGACGAGAATGGTAATACACCACTCATACTATTTACTTATGAAGGCGAAATGGAACTCATTGAATATCTTATAAGTGTCGGAGCCAACCTAGATATTCAAAATAATGATGGTGAAACTGCTCTTTTAGTTGCGCTGGACCTAGTTAATAACAATAGTAAAAAACAAGAAACTGCAGAGCTACTCATTAATGCAGGGGCAAACCTTAATGCACAAGATCAGTATGGATATACAGCCTTGCATAAAGCAATTCTCAAAAGCGATGCAACAATAATAAAAAAACTTCTTGCATCTGGAGCTAATGGCAATATCCCAAATAGTTATGGTGAAACTCCTTTAATTTTTGCAGTAGGGTACGACAGTAATGTAACATTAGAGATGATACAAGCTTTAATTGCAGGTGGAGTTTATATAAATAAGCGAGGTAAGTATGGGGAAACTGCTCTTTATAACGCTATCGGGAATCCTGTTGTTTTGAAAACACTGCTTAAAGCAGGAGCGAATGTTAATATTTCAGATGAAAACAAACTTACTCCCTTGCATGCTGCCTGTCAATTTGGTTATATAGAAGACGTGCTTTTATTACTAGAGCATAATGCACATATTAACGCAACCGACGAATATGGACAAACACCATTAATCACAGCCTTAGAACACAGTAATTTTGAAGCTGCGCGATTGCTTGTAGAAAATGGAGCAAAATTAAATGCTCAAGGCACAGAAGGTAGAACAGCATTAATGATTGCAATAGAAGAAGGTCAAGTAAAACTGGCAAACCTTATGATCGAAAAAAAGCAAAACCTTAATTTATATGATGAATATAAAGATACCGCTGTTTCTTATGCAGTTTGGTACAAGCAGTTAGATATTTTAATAAAACTTATCGCAAAAGGTGCAGATGTAAACATTTCAGATTACACAGGTGAATCTCCCCTCTATATAGCGGCAAAACGTGGAATGGTAGATTTTGTCGAGGTTTTAATTGACGCCGGTGCAAATGTGCATCAAGAAGATGTATATAATGACTCTATTTTTCATTCACTTATCCTTAACGCAGATGCATCAGAAGAATCTGTAAGACAGTCAGCACAACTACTCTTAAATGCTGGAGTTGATATAAATAAGCAAAATAAAGGCAATGGTTTTACTGCGCTAATGCTTTCGACACATAGCGAAGGATTTACCGAAATGTTATTGAAAAACGGTGCAGATACAAGTATAATAAATAATGATGGCGATACCGCCATGCACATTGCAATTAGTGCGAGAGATATAGCGATGGTAAAGTGGCTTATTGCATATGGAGATGATTTATTTACAATTGATTCACAAGGTCGAACACCGTTGATGCATGCATCTTCAATTGGAGAACTTGAACTAGTTCTTTTACTTATTGACGGCGGAGCAGATACCAGTGAATCGGATAGAGAAGGTAATACCGCTCTTGATTATGCAAGAAGGAATCAGCACACTGAAGTAATAGAGCTATTAGCTCAGTAAATAAAATGGAGAAAAAAGTGAAGAAAATACTCATAATAGTAACCCTACTACTTACAGTTGTAGGTAATATACAATCACAAGCTGAAACTCTTTATCTACAAGATACATATACGTATAATGGTTTTTCGTACATTATAGAAAATGAAGAAGTTACCATTATTACGTATTCAGCTTGGGAAAGAAACATTGAAATACCGAGCGTTATAGATGGGTTTCCCGTAACACGCATTGCAGACAATGCATTTGAGTATACTGGCCTTTTAGAAAACATTGTACTTCCTAACACAATAACTCATATTGGAAATAGTGCATTTACTGGCTGTATGGATTTACAAAATATAGATTTACCAGAATCACTCATTTCAATAGGTGAGTATGCGTTTATGTATTGTGAATCTTTATCCTCGTTAAAAATAGGCCATGCAGTTAAAGAAATAGGAGAGGGTGCTTTTGCCGCTTGTTCTTCGTTAACAAGCATAGAGATAAGTGATTTAAATGCAGTATATGGGGTAGCAGAAGGTGCGCTGTATGAAAAAGAATCACGGACAATGGTTTCTTTTTATAATGAGAAAAAAACAAATGACTATACAATACCAAGTTTTATTACTACTCTTGACAATCAATTATTCCTTTATGAAAAAAATATTACAGATCTAACTATACCGCTTACTGTAACTCATATAGGAGATATAGCTCTCTATATGAGTGAACTAAAAACAATTAATGTAGATGTTAATAATCCTGTTTATTATGTTGAAAATAATGTTCTTTTTAATAAAAATACACATAGCCTTATAAAATATGTAGGAATTGAAGGGAACACTAAGTATTCTGTTCCTATGGGTACTAAGACAATTGAGGAATATGCATTTTCTCAAAATAAATTACTTGAATACGTACATATTTCAGACAGTGTCACAAACATTGAAGAAGGTGTTTTTATGTATTGCTCAAACTTAAAAACAGTAGACTTACCTAAAAATTTATCGAAAATAAGTGATGGTTTATTTGCATATTGTACACATTTAGAATCTATAGCATTACCCTCATCGATTTCCTCTATAGGCGAACTCGCTTTTAGAGGTTGCCATATAATACAAGAGATACATATCCCCAATACGGTTAAGAGTATTGGAGATTCTGCATTTATGCAATGCAGAAAGTTAGAGCACATATACATACCCGAGTCGGTTACAGAGATTGGACAACAATTTGTTTCTGAGTGCTATTCTCTTTTAAGTATGACCGCAAGTAAAGATAACCCAATTTATAAAACGGAAGAAGATGTACTTTTTAACAAACAAACTAAAACTTTGCACACATTTATGCCGACTAAACAAACACAGTGGTATACGGTACCCGATGGTATTACAACTATAGGCGAAAGTGCATTTTATTTTAACAAGCATATTATGTATTTATTTTTGCCGGATTCAATTACTACAATAGAAAACGAAGCCTTTATTGGCAGCGCATCATTACAAATTATTGATATTCCAGAGTCTGTAACATATATCGGTAGTGAAGCATTTAAATTTTGCAAGAGTATAGAAAAAATCACAATTCCAAATAGCGTTACTTATCTTGGTGAATATATGTTTTATGGTTGTACTAGTTTAAAATATGTAACGCTTTCTAATTCATTAACTGAAATTCAAGACTCTACATTTGAAGGTGCTGAAAATCTAAGGGAAGTAACTATCCCAGATGGGGTAACTCGAATAGGCCATAATGTATTTAAATACTGTGATGCCTTAGAATCTGTTTCTTTTAATAATTCTGTAACTCACATAGGAGAAAATGCTTTTTATAGTTGTTCAAATTTAGCATCAGTAGGAGATATGAGTTCAGTTATATATCTAGGGTCACATGCCTTTTTAGGGTGCGAAAACTTGCAAGATATTATAATTCCTAATATTACGCATATTCAAGATGGAACCTTTAATAACTTTAATGGTTTTACTGAGATTGTCATTCCTGATACAGTAACCTATATTGGTGATAACGCTTTTTTTAGAAATAATAGTTTAAGAAGCATAACTATTCCTAATTCAGTTTTATACATTGGAAAAGAAGCCTTTTCTAACACTGCTCTGGAACAGCTCAAAATTCCATCATCCGTTATCCATTTAGGACACTCTATTAGTAAGGGAACAAATGTTCGCGCATTAGAATTGGAAGAAGGAAATTCTGTTTATATATATAGAAATGGTGTTTTGTACAATAGTAAATCAAATAGCTTATATCATTATCCTCGTTCCATTATTCAAAGTGAATTTACTATTCCTACAAATATAGTTGCTATAGAAAAAGCTGCCTTTGAAGATACAAATAGCCTTAGTAAAATTTTTATACATAAAAATGTTAAAACTATACCAGATTATACATTTATATCTTCTGATAATA
>CAYJIM010000083.1:6794-8987 GCA_964370215.1 uncultured Oscillospiraceae bacterium | reverse complement strand
CCAACCACACCACCTGACGACGCACCGCCGGAAGTGGTGACGGTACTGACAGGGTTTGATATTGACGACACGGTAACGACACAACAAGCGACAGTAGGGGACAGCTACATACCGCTTTTGCCGACAACGATCAAGGCGACTTATAGGGAACAACAATCGGACAACATAACAGAAGCAACAGAACCAAAAGACATTGCAGTGACTTGGCAGGAAGTAGACGGGAAAACTGTCAATACCGATGTCGTAGAAAGCTATACATTCCAAGCGGTGCTCACAGACACAACACTGCAATTGGATGACAAATTAGAATTGCCACGCATTACCGTACATATTGTGGAGGCAAATGCGCCCCCATTGGCGGCAATGATGGCACCGAGAATGGACGTGACCAACTATCCCGTCACCGTGAAAGGCATTCCTGTGACCAATCTCAACAAAGACGATGTCTTGGGAGAGGAAGATGTTGGTGCAACCGTTACCTATGATCCGATTAGTAACACGTTGACGCTCAACAGTGCAACGTTGGTCGGTTCAACTGACGCTACTATTTTGATGACTGAAGACATCACCATATCATTGATTGGTACAAATACGGTGTCGAACAGTGGCGGTGGTAGCGGTTTGAAACGAGCAGGTGGGAATATCACCATCACAGGGGGCGGTTCTTTGGACGTCTCCAGCACGGCCAGCCACGGTATTTGGGGCAATGTGATCCTGAAAAGTGGCACTGTGAAAACAACTGCAACAGCCGATGACCGCTATGGCGTTTACGGAAATGTAGTGCCCAGTGGTGGTAGTCTTCGTGCAGAAGCGAGCGGGTGGCGTGGCCATGCAATTTCAGGTTCGGTGGAAACCACCGGAGGAACAGTCACGGCCATCGCAACCGGAGACGGGGCACATGGGGTCAATACCTCAGTGACAATGAATGGTGGAACAGTTGTTGCGAACTCCACATTGGGGTATGGCATCAACAGTTCTGCAAATATTACTTGTGGGACATTGTCCTCAACAGGGGTACCTGCGTTTAATGGATCTTTGTCGTTGTCCGATCCGGACGATCCAGAAAGTTTAAGACCGGGCGTTGATGTCACCATTGAAACTGGCACAAGTGAGGCGACCAAAGCACCCTATACGGGGGCAGTTGGTGCTTTTGATGCAGGAAGCAACGCACATATTACCATCACCTATACAGGGTGTGAAGGCGGTGGCGGTGGGGTTACCGATGAGCTTGTCGATCCCGATGAAGTTGATCCCGACCGTACAGAACCGGGCGACGGCATTGACGACAAATACCAAGCCATCGTGTACTTTGATATCATCAACGGCACATGGGGTGATACTGACATCACCACCGTCAGCGAAGTCGTGACTTTCAAGGATGCGGCAGGGGAAAATTCCAATGCAGCAGACAGCAAAGCGACCTATAAGACGCCGGACAGCATGCTGCCAAATAGCAATTATGTGTTGGATGATTGGATCGCACCAGCCCCAACCGGTAGTGTAGACTACACGGAAAACGAAATTCGCTACACTTATGTGTGCACACAAGATATATTGGTGGATTTGGATGAGGATGGTGACGATGATCTCACCAACGGAGACGGCATTGCAGACAAGTACCAAACGACGGTATACTTTGACGTTGTCAATGGGACATGGGACGGTACAGCAACAACCACAAGCCAAGTCGTTACCTTTAAATTGGATAACCTACCATCGAATGATACAAATAGTACTGCTGATTACAACACACCCGACACCACCGATGTGGCGAATGACGGATTTGTGGAAGACAGCTGGCGCACACCGATACCGTCAGGACAAATTGGCTACACAGAAAACGAAGTGCGGTTTACCTTTGACTGCGTCGCTGACGTATTGGTGGATTTGGATGAAGTTGATCCTGATCGCGAGAAGCCGGGGGATGGCATCCCAGACAAATACCAAACAACGGTATACTTTGACGTTGTCAATGGGACATGGGACGGTACAGCAACAACCACAAGCCAAGTCGTTACCTTTAAATTGGATAACCTACCATCGAATGATACAAATAGTACTGCTGATTACAACACACCCGACACCACCGATGTGGCGAATGACGGATTTGTGGAAGACAGCTGGCGCACACCGATACCGTCAGGACAAATTGGCTACACAGAAAACGAAGTGCGGTTTACCTTTGACTGCGTC
>CAYJIM010000083.1:0-6694 GCA_964370215.1 uncultured Oscillospiraceae bacterium | reverse complement strand
GTCAGGACAAATTGGCTACACAGAAAACGAAGTGCGGTTTACCTTTGACTGCGTCACTGACGTACTGGTAGATTTGGATGAAGTTGATCCTGATCGCGAGAAGCCGGGGGATGGTATCGCGGACAAATACCAAACCATGGTTTACTTTGACATCATCAATGGTGTATGGGGTTCGCCTTTCCTGGTCGAAAAGAGCGAAGTCGTGACATTTAAAGACAACGAAGGAAATCCTTCCAACGATGTGGAAAGTGTTGCGAATTACACAACACCGGACAACATGCAGCCGGATATGGGCTATGAGCTTGGTTCATGGCATCATCCGGAACCGACAGGCAGTGTCAAATACACTACCGAAGAAGTACGCTACATCTTTGAATACACCGAAGGGGACTACCTAGTGATCTTTGACCCCAATGGCGGACAAGGGGATATGGCGAATCAAGGCTTTGCATTTGATGTAGGGAAAGAATTAAACTCCAATCGATATGCAAAGACCGAAGGAATTTTCCTCGGTTGGGCAACTTCCGAGACCGCTACAGAACCGGCGTATGGCGACGAGGAGTTTGTGGTAAACCTTGTCACACGCGAATCGGAACTTACTAGCATCGTCTTATATGCTGTATGGGCAGAGGACAAATTAGTCGATTTGGATGAAGTTGATCCTGATCCCGATAAACCGGGCGATGGCATCCCAGACAAATACCAAACGACGGTATACTTTGATGTTGTCAACGGGACATGGGACGGTACAGCAACCACCACAAGTCAAGTGGTGACCTTTAAATGGGATACTGTACCATCCAACCATGCAAACAGCACCGCTGATTATCGCACACCCGACACCACCGATGTGGCGAATGACGGATTTGTGGAAGACAGTTGGAGAGAAGAGCTATCAGGTACCTTACGGTACACGGAAGACGAAGTGCGGTTCACCTTTGACTGTGTCCCCGACATATTGGTGGATTTGGATGAAGTTGATCCTGATCCCGATAAACCGGGCGATGGCATCCCAGACAAATACCAAACGACGGTATACTTTGATGTTGTCAACGGGACATGGGACGGTACAGCAACCACCACAAGTCAAGTGGTGACCTTTAAATGGGATACTGTACCATCCAACCATGCAAACAGCACCGCTGATTATCGCACACCCGACACCACCGATGTGGCGAATGACGGATTTGTGGAAGACAGCTGGCGCACACCGGTACCGTCAGGACAAATTGGCTACACGGAAAATGAAGTGCGGTTCACCTTTGACTGCGTCCCCGATGTTTTGATTGATCCAGACAAAGAGGATCCCGATCCGGACAAACCGGGTGACGGCATTGCGGATAAATTCCAAAAAGAAGTCATCTTCACCGTCGTGGATGGTACATGGTTAGACGGTACGACCGCACCGAAGAGTGATGTGGTGACTTTTGAAAAGGGCGACCAACCCTCTACCGACGCAGATGCGACCGGCACGTTGACAGCACCAACGGGAGCTGTCATTCCGGGTTACACCGCAACATGGGACACCGTACCCCCAACAGGCCCTGTGACTTCGGGTCAACTATTGGATGAATATATTCTGCGCTATACCGCCAACAAATATCAAGTGGAATTTAATCCAAATGGTGGACAAGGCGATATGCCGAATCAAAGTTTTGTCTATGATGTTGCTGAAAACTTAGACAAAAATGCGTTTACCAATCCGCAAAAGGTATTCTTGGGTTGGTCGACCGAACAGGGGGCGACTTCGCCGACCTACACCGATGAACAGAGCGTGAAAAACTTGACCGCTGAAGATGGGGGCAAGGTCACCCTCTATGCGGTGTGGGCAGACGACATCAATGAAGATGGCATTCCTGACATCTATCAAACGGTGGTCACTTATAACATCATCAACGGGACTTGGGGGACTGCACCGAATACCGGCGCTCGCGTGGAATGGATCACCTTTATGTATCAAGGGGCACCGTCTAACCACTCGAATGCTGTAGCGACACTCTATCAAATCCCGACAGGCATGACTGCCAATGCAGGGTTTGATCAGGCAACAGGGGCGTGGGACAACGTACCCCCACAATCGATCAATTACACCAAAGATACCTATTTGTACACCTTTGCATTTGATCCGATTGTGACGCCGCCGACCCCACCGCCAACACCAACCCCAACACCAACCCCGACACCGACACCATCGACACCGGCACCAACGGTATCGGGAACACCAACACCAACCCCGACACCAACGCCAACACCATCGACAGTACCGTCTGACACCACCACCTCGAGTGACCCGACAGTCAGCGATGCGACCAGTAGTGTACCGACTACTTCGGATGGCGACGACGGCACGACCTCAAGTGAACTGACGACACCGCCAACGACACCAACCGATCCAGAAGCAGGACCTGATGTCAGCATCACGCCAGAAGGCGGGTTGGACATCGAAACCAACATTCCGGATCAAGACCCTACCGACGTTTTGGTGGACGGCGAGTCGCTCGACCCTGACCTGTTCGTGACTCAACCGGGTGTTGTACAGATTCTACCGGAAGCACTGGAAGGTTTGGGCGATGGTGAGCATCAAATTGAAGTGGTTTATGAGGATGGTCAAACGGTGGACACCGCAGTCATTACCGACAACGGTATTCCGCAAAGTGCGTACATTGCAGGCGGCTCGTGGAGTCTGTTTGACTTGATCATGACGGTTTGCACCTTGATTCTGGTGATATTCTATCTCTTGAATAAACGCAAGAAGGTAGAAGAATCGGAAGAAGGGCAAGCGAAAGAACAAGAGAATCGTAACGATCAACGCGATTCGAGAGGAAAACAAATACTGTTTAAAGTGGGTGGGATTGTTCTGTTTATCGGTAGCTTGATTTTACTGCTACTCACTCAAGACTTTACCCAACCGATGGTATTCTTAGATCAATACAGTCTGTGGTTCTTCTTGATCACATTATTGGATGTTGTGGTATTCTTTGTGTTTAGAAGTAAAAAACGTGAAGAGGAAGATAACGACGATCCACAACCGGCAACCACATAATGGACAGCGTCCGCAAGCATTTCTGGCCGAGCACAAATATTACAGAAAGCCCGTCCACGAACCGGTGGCACCGGCGGGCATTGCGGGCGATTCGTGAATCACCCCTACTGTACAATGAGAACGAGATCAAACCCCAACGTTTTAATCAACTTTTTTCAAAAAGTTGCAGGGTGTGGGACGGCGTCCCATGGTCTTCATTGTCGAAAGGCAATTCTCAAGCGTCAGCGTTTTAAGGGATTTGGTGAAAACCAAATCCCTTTTGTGCGTAGCACGCGCAGGCGTTTCCGGCGGACGATTCGTGAATCCCCCCTACCTATTCACTCAACCCACTAGGGACATAGCGAGACGCGTTTACAGCCACCATCAACGAATGGAAATAGCTTCAACATAAAAAGATCTGTTCACTTTTAAAAAGTGAACAGATCTTTTGTGGGTGAGGTTTAATCTAAGATACCGTGGATTGGGTTGTTTTGCATAGGGGCACGGCGTGTGTAGCTGGTGGTCAATGGCAGGTATGCCTTTTGATCCGAGCTCTTTTCAAACGCTGTTAGAATTTCCAATACATGCAGGGTTTGGTGGTAATCGGCGCGTGCGATTCTGCCTGTTTGGATGGCTTTTGCCATATCAGCGAGACCGAGTGCGCGACTGTTTTCCTTATAATCAAACATCAATGGCATTTCTTTGTAACTGCCCTCTTCCGGACGGAACAACTGGATCGGTCCTTCAAAGTAGTTCGGGTCAGGTAGAATGAGGGTGCCTTTGGTGCCGTAGATTTCAAATCTTGCTTGGGTGGTGTAATGCACATCAAAGGTGGTGAAAATGGTACCGATTGCACCGTTTTCAAAGTGCATGGTGCCGGTGACATAAGTAGGCACTTCCACGTCAATGGTTTGACCACGGAACGGTTCGCTGGTGATGGTACGTGTTTCAAAGGTCGATTTGGTAACACCGGTGACCCCTTTGACACCGCCCATCAGATTGACCAATGCGGTGACGTAGTATGGACCCATGTCGAGCATCGGGCCACCGCCGAATTGGTAGTAGAAAGCAGGATCCGGATGCCAGGTTTCATGACCACGGCAGATCATAAAGCAAGCACTGCCGATGACATCGCCAATGACACCATCGTCGATGAGTTTGCGACAGGTTTGGATGCCGGCACCCATAAAGGTATCCGGTGCACCACCGAGGTACAGGCCTTTTTCCGCTGCCATTGCGGCCAGTTTTTGCCCTTCTTCAAAGGTCGCACCCAATGGTTTTTCGGAGTAGACGTGTTTGCCGGCTGCCAATGCTGCCGAGGTGACATCAAAGTGTTCATAAGGACGGGTGAGGTTCAAAATCATATCAACATCAGGATCTGCAAATGCGTCTTCCATTTTGTCATAGATTTTTTCGATTTTGTACTCTTCCTGTGCTTTTTCGGCACGCTCTCTGACAAGGTCACAGACCCCGATCAGGTTGAGTTCGGAAAAGGTTTCGGTGATGTTTTTGAGGTAGATGCCACTGATGGCACCGACACCGATCATCGCTACGTTGACTTTTTTCATTTACTTGTTCCTCCTTGAAGGGAATTTAATATTAGTGCCAGAAAGAAAATGCTCATTTGCTGAAATCTGGTTCATGTTATACAAAAGCATTTGTCGTTTCAGCAATTTAGTTGCATCATAGCATAAAATATGATATAATGCGAACCAGAAAAGAGATTTTTTATGTCACTTATTGTGCTGTGGGGGGAGACAACTTGCAACTGTATGAAACAAGAAACAACCGCATCGATTGTATGATCAGCGAAAATATGGAATTTGTGCCGCATTTACATAAGCAGGTAGAAGTGATGGTCTGCCTACAGGGTCGTTGCACCATTCGAAGTAATTTTACGTCTTATCTATTGGAAGAGGGAGATGCGTTTATTGCTTTTCCCAACACGGTGCATGAATATTGTGGCGGAGAACAAAACCGCAGTATGCTGTGGATTTTTGATAGTGGATTGCTTCCGGACTTTGCCGCAATTTTTCGCAAGAAGATGACCGAAAGCCCTGTTATCCGCAAAGTCGACTTGCATTCAGATGTGCGATTTGTGGCCAATCAGTTTGCCGAACGAAAAGAACTGTGGCAGGAAACCCCGCTCTGCAAAAGTTATCTGGGGATTCTTTTATACCACACCCTACAACAGCTTTCCTTGACCGACCTGAAAGTGTCGGAGGATTTGGAGTGGATGGTGCAGGTGCTGCGTTACTTGAATGATTACTACGAACAGCCGTTGTCTTTGGACGAATTGGCGCAGCAGGTGGGGGTGAGCAAATACCACCTGTCCCGCACCTTTCACGCGAGAATCGGTTGTTCCATTCCATCTTATCTGACAACGTTACGTCTGGATCAAGCATTGGGGATGCTTCGTGGATCAGATTTGTCGGTTACCGACATTGCCTATGCGTGTGGGTTTGAAAGCATGACCACCTTTTTTCGTGCCTTTCGGCAACGGGGGGTGGGCAGTCCCAAAAATTATCGTAAGCAGTACCGACTATAAGGAAAACGTAAAACAGGAGGCGTCGTGACATGGAAAAAGTAAAACAGTATTTGAAGGAACAAAACATTGTCTTTTCGTTTCAACGCATCGGGGTGGATGCACTGGGGGGCATGGCGCAGGGGTTGTTTGCGTCACTGCTCATCGGGACAATTCTCGGTACGATCGGTAATTTTGTGGATCTGCCGATTCTTGCCACCATCGCCGACTATACCAGACAGGTGCAGGGGGCGGCAATGGCGGTCGCCATCGGCTATGCCATTGGTTGCCCACCCTTTGTGCTCTTTTCGCTCGCAACGGTTGGGATGGCGGCGAACGGGTTGGGTGGAGCAGGCGGCCCACTTGCCGTCTATGTTGTTGTCATGATTGCGGCATTTTTTGGGAAATTGGTGTCCAAGCGCACCCCTGTGGATCTGTTGGTCACCCCGTCGGTCACCATCCTGTCAGGTGTTGCGGTGGCACAGCTCTTGGCACCACCCATCGGGGCGGCGGCCTCGGCGCTCGGTGGGATCATCATGTGGGCGACGGAGATGCAACCGCTGTTGATGGGGATTGTCATTGCGACGGTCATGGGGATTGTGTTGACGCTACCCATCAGCTCTGCCGCCATCTGTGCGGCGTTGAGCCTGACCGGCCTTGCGGGCGGTGCGGCAGTTGCCGGTTGCTGTGCACATATGATCGGCTTTGCGATTTGTAGCTATCGGGAAAATAAGGTGCAGGGGTTGTTGGCGCAAGGGATCGGCACGTCGATGTTGCAGGTGCCCAACTTACTGCGCAAGCCACAGTTGTGGATTCCGCCGGTGGTCGCTTCGATCTTCAATGGGCCGATCGCGACGGTGGTGTTTGGCCTGCAAATGAATGGCGCACCGATTTCCAGTGGGATGGGGACAGCCGGACTGGTCGGCCCTATTGGGGTAGTATCGGGATGGTTTGCGCCGAGCGAAGCGGCAACCTTGAGTGGTGCGGCGGCAATTTCTCCACAACTGACCGATTGGATTGGCCTTGTGGTGGTATGCCTTGTCATTCCGGCGGTCGTGTCGCTTATTGTATCGGAATGGATGCGCAAAAAAGCATGGATCGCCGAAGGGGATTACAAATTGAAGCTGTAACAAGCCGGTAGCACCGGC
>CAYJIM010000082.1:0-9376 GCA_964370215.1 uncultured Oscillospiraceae bacterium | reverse complement strand
TCCTCTCCCTTGCCTCCTGCATCTTCCTCATGATCCGCATTTACCGACAAAAAATACTGCCGCTCTATCAGCTAGACACATAAGAAAAGGACGACCCTTAGGGTCGTCCTTTTCTTATGTGTCTAGCTACAATACAGTCAGATGTTGTGTGTATGATAGGTGGCCGGTGTTACACCAAGATATTTTTTGAACATCTGTGAAAAATATCTGGCATCGTCAATGCCCACCAGTTTAGCAACCTCATACACCTTTAATTCGGGGTGATTTAAAATAAGGTGACGGGCATTTTCCAAACGGGTAAAGGTGACATAGTTGGAAAAAGAAAGTCCGACATCCGACTTAAAGGCTTCACTCAAGTAGGAGCTATTGACAAACAGGCGGTTGGCAACCTGCTTCAACGACATGTCTTCCCCAAAATGGAGGTTGATCAGCTGGACTGTTTTCGCGACAATGGGACGCACAGCAGT
Organism: uncultured Oscillospiraceae bacterium; assembly: GCA_964370215.1. GTDB lineage: Bacteria > Bacillota > Clostridia > Oscillospirales > Ruminococcaceae > Massiliimalia. The sequence continues at coordinate 8,909 of CAYJIM010000082.1, read as the reverse complement.
GTCATTTAATACTTTTCCCTCCGTACAATAGCGGGCGATTGTTCCTGTTGAAAAATGCAGCACATTTCCCTCGCAGGTGCATAGGTGTTGGTGGGTGGCATAGGTGTCGTTGACTTTATGGGACACCGATTGCAGTACGCGCAACAGATCCGCTCGCTTGATCGGCTTTAATAAGTAATCAGACGCACCGAGGCGCAGTGCCTCTTGCGCAAAAGAAAAGTCGGCATACCCTGTCAAAAAGACGATGTCTATTTGAGGGTGCTTTTTTTTGAGCGATCTGGCAAGGGAAAGTCCGTCAACTTGTGGCATTTGAATATCTAAGAAGATCAAATCAGGTTTTGTTTTTTCGACCGCGTTGGATACCTCGTGGGGGTGATTGCATGTGGCAGCCACACGATAAGAAGGCCCTAGTTTTTCAATATTTGCACACAGTCCTTTGACAATGGTGGGCTCGTCATCCACCAATATAATTTTAATCATGGTCGTTACTCCTCGGGGTTATTGGGCAGATGGATGGTGACTGTCGTGCCGTTTGATGAGGTATCAAAGGTCAGTCCATAGGGTGCACCATACTTGATTTGAATGCGGTGGGAAACGTTGCGCACCCCAATATGGTGATTGTTCTCAGAGTAGCCTTGCTGCATATCATGGTCGAGCTGTGCCATCACGGCAGGGTCGATGCCGACACCGTTGTCCACGACTGCAAGATGAAAGCCATCGTCACAAGGCTTTGCCAAAATTGTCAAGCGACCGTTTGCCACCCGATTCTCCAGTCCGTGCACCAACGCATTTTCCACGATGGGTTGCAGGAGCATTTTGAGCATGCGACAGGACAATAAATTGTAATCAACATCAAAATCATATTGAAATCGCTCGCCAAAGCGTGCTTTTTGCAGTTCGAGATAGTTGCGTGTCTGCTCCAATTCCGCTTCGAGGGTGGTCATGCCCTTTGCTTCGGAGATGGAGTAGCGCAGCAGGTCGGATAGGCCGGTAATGAGTGCAGAGGCCTTTTGTGACTCGCCCAAAATGACCATAGAATCAATGGTTTCCAGTGCATTGTACAAAAAGTGAGGGCTTAGTTTTGCTTGCAAAATTTCCATCCGAATATCCTGTTCGATGATTTTGTACTCATAGTTTTTGACAAGCAGTTCATCAATATCCCGAATCATGTTGTTGAAGCCATCGCTCAATTGAGTCATCTCTCGATAAGAGTGATCGTGAAATGGGGTGCGAAAGGTGCGTTGATCCATAGAGTCCATACGGCGCGTCAGTGCCAGAATTGGCGTTGAAATTTTCTGCGAGAGGACGAGGGAAAAGACTGTCACAACAATGATGCCGATCAATAGGGAGAACAAAATGATGTATTGGATCTGGAGCAATTCGTTGCGCAATCCATCAAAGGGGATGAGCGAGACAAGGAACCAATCGGTTTGTGGAATGGTGGCGAAATTTAAAAAATAGTCATGCCCGCCCAGTTGTTGTAGGGACCCTGTTTGGGTGGTTTTAAACAGTGCGGCTGCATGCTGAAAAGGGGACACATCGGTGACGTTGCTGCCATACGCCAGCACTGCACCATCTGCATCTACCAATGCAAACTCCCCGGTCTCCCGAAATTGGTCGAGAATGGCAATGAGTTGGTCGACACGAATGTTGACGGTCAAGTACCCAGTGAGGTCAAATTGGGTCGTGCTGTACAACTGTGTCTGATAGGAAAACAGACGGTAACTGCTGTAGTTGAGCTGATAGGGTGGAATCCATAAATTTCCGCCGGTTGTTTGCTGCAGGGGGACAATTTGTGGGGATAGCTGTGCCGTTTGATAAAGGGTATGGTCTCTTATTTTGCCAAAATGTAGATTGGTGCTACCATCGGTTTGAAAAATGCCAATGGAATGAACGTCATAGTACTGGTTGATGGCGGCAATGTAGCTTTCCTTCATCAAGTCGTGCCATTCCTGATCGGTACGCGCCGAGTAGTTTGTGAAGTAGTCGGTGGTGTTGCTGTGTAAGCTCAAAAAATTTGCAAGCGTTGTGGCACTTTCAAACAATCCGGAAACGGCATGCAAGGCGGTATCGGAAATGCGGGTAGCTGTTTGTGCCGTATTGTCCTCCAGTAAATCAGAGGTCGTATGAAAAATAATGAGGGAGATCAACGAAAAAATAAAAACGAAGCAAACCGAAAAACTAAGAAGCAGTTTTCGGATACTGAGTTTTGAAAAAAGAGAAGGGCGCATCATAAATCCTCCAGTGTATCAAATAGTCAACTTGCACAAGGAACACTGGAGTAATTATACAATAAAATGACGACAAAGTAAAATATATTGCTCGATTTTTGAAAAATGCCAAACAAATTAGACAAAAGCCAAAGATATTAACCTTTTTTTATAGGCGATTTTGATTTATAATGGTGTTGCGCTTTAAAAGCATGAGCGATTGGTAACGCGTTGCTGATCGAACGTGAATGAAACTTATTTTGAGGAGGACTACCCTATGAAAACAATGAAGAAAACTGCATTTGCAACCGCTCTTGTTTGCCTGTTGGCAGCGATGGCAGGATGTACATCCACATCCACCGGTTCGACAGAAGGATCTGCTGACACTGCACCTTCCGGTGAAACGACCGAGCTGATCTGGTTTACCGAAGCATTGGACGAAACACAGTTGGCACGGTACAACAAGTACATTGTCGACCCCTTCAACGAAGCAAATCCGGAGTATAAAGTGGTGATCAATGCCAATGCGGACTATGAGCAAGTGTTGAAAGTCCAGATGGCGTCCAATGATGGTCCTGACATCATGAACATGGGCGGTCCCACCATGGTGAGTGAATATGTCGATGGTGGCAAAGTGTACGACATGACCGCAAAAGTCGATGAAAGCGGGCTTCGTGATGTTATTTTTGACTGGGCGCTCAACTCCTGTACCTTGGAGGGCTCAGTGTATTCCTTGCCAAACTCCTATGAGGCGTTGATGCTCTGGTATAACCAAGATATGTTTACTGAAAAAGGGTGGGAAGCACCGACAACCTACGCAGAGCTTGAAACCCTTGCCGGTGAAATGCAAGCAGAATCGCTCATCCCGATTGCATTTGGTACCTCCGACTTTAAAGCCATCAATGAACAGTTCTTATCGGTTGCCTTTTCCAACTATGCAGGACGTGACAATGTGGTCAAAGCACTCAATGGGGAAATGAAATGGACCGATCAAGTCTTTGTCGACGCCATCAATACCCTCAATGATATGTGGCAAAAGGGTTGGATCAACGACAAAAAATCGCATGCCATCAGCGATGAGGACAGCAATGCACTCTTCTATTCGGGTCAAGCACCGATGCGTATGACAGGGAGCTGGGCACTGGGCATCTTTGCCGGCAAAACTGACTTTACCTACAGTGCGGTTCCGTTCCCATCCTTGAATGATGGGGTACCGGCATCCTTGCCACTTGGCATCGGTGGGGTCACTGCCATCAATGCCAACACCGAACACGCAGACATCTGTTTTGAATTTATTGCAAGTCAATATGAAAACCCTGAATTGCACGCACAAGCGGTGGCAGAAGGTCACCAACCATTGCCGATGGAACTGTCGATTGAAGATTATCCGGACAGCATGAGTGACATCGACAAAGAAGTGTTGACCATGCTCGCAGCCGTTCAAACCGACCTGTCTGCTTCCGGTCACGTCATGTGGACTTATTGGCCGGCACAAACAAGACAGTACATGATGGACAACATCGAAAACATTTATCTGGGCAACCTCACCGCCGAAGAGTATCTGGCAGAAGCCCAAGAACTGTTTGATGCAGAATTGGCAGATGGCAAAGTGCCGGTTGTGTCCTAACTTAAAAAGCAAAGGAGTTGAACAACGTGGCAAAGCACGCTCAAAAATCCGTCAACTGGCGTAAATTCATTCCGGGACTTTGCTTTGTACTACCGGCATTTGTCTTTCATTTTGCCGTCGTCATGCTCCCATCACTCGAAACCATTTACATGTCCCTGTTTGACTGGAATGGAATCGGTGGCGGAGAGTTCATCGGACTTCAAAACTATGTGGAAATGTTTACCGATGACAATGTTTTGCCCACAGCGCTCAAAAATACCCTGTTTTGGACGCTATGGTTTGTGACCATCCCGATTGTGCTATCCCTGTTTGTTGCCATTTGGGTATCCAGTGTCAAAAACGGCAAAAGCCAGATGTTTTACCGTACCACTTACTTTTTGCCTTACGTGCTGTCTGCCGCGATTGCAGGCAAAATTTGGGCAAACCTTTATAACCCTTACTTTGGGGTCACACTCATTTTTGAAAGTTTGGGTTTACAGTCTTTGGCGGATGTGCTCTGGCTTGGGGACGAGGGCATTGCGTTGTACGCAGTTGCCTTTGTCAGCAACTGGAGCTGGTGGGGCTTTGTGATGATTCTGTTCTTATCAGCCTTACAACAAATTGATCCGGCGCTATACGAAGCCGCCTCCATCGATGGGGCAAATGCCTTTAGAAAACTCATTTACGTCACCATTCCCGGTATCAGTCCGACCATTGTATTCATCGTTTCGATGAGCCTGATGTGGTCGATTCTGTCCTTTGATTTTGTATGGGTCATGACCAAAGGGGGGCCGGGACAGGCGACGGAAATGCTGTCTACTTGGATTTATAAAAATGCGTTTGTCAACTACCGCGCGGGCTATGCCAATGCAATGGGGGTAGTACAGAGTTTGATTGTGTTGGTGATCTTTTTCATCAACCAACAATTGCGTAAGAAAGTGGAGGAAGCGGTATGAAACAGAAAAAAAGTACTGCCGTTTGGACGGTGTGTAAACACATCCTCCTCGCATCACTTGCGGTATTCCAATTGTTCCCACTCATTGTCCTACTGCTCAATACCTTTCGGACAGACACCGAAATTAAAAATTTCCCACTCGGGATTCCCACCACCCTTTCTTTTGACAACTACATACAAACATGGGAAAGCGGCGGCTATGACGTTGCATTTTTCAACAGCATTTTTGTTGGATTGTGTACCATTGCAGGGGTACTTGTCTTTGCTGGATTATCGGCATATGGACTGGCAAAATTAAAAGTGCCGGGCAAAAATTTCTTTATCGGTTATTTTATGTTTGGCATGTCTTTCCCCTCGTTCATGTTCATTGTGCCTCTTTTTTATAATTTTAGTGAGCTGGGGCTTGCCAACACTCATTTGAGCGTCATCATCATTTATGTTGCCACCTATCTGCCATTCTCCATGCTCCTGATCCGTACCTTTTTGACGGGCATTCCAAAAGAATTGGAAGAGGCAGGCAAGATCGACGGTTGTAGCGAGTTCGGTGTCTTCTTACGAGTGACCATGCCGTTGGCATTGCCCATTTTGATGACGGTATCGCTGGTGGTATTTGTTTGGTGTTGGAATGAGTTTTTGTGGGCAAACACTTTTTTAAGCACCGACGATATCCGTACCGTCGCCACCAGATTTTATAAGTTTACAGGGGAGTACAGCAGGGACCTTGCGAAAATTTACACCGCAGGGATGATTGCACTCGCCCCCATCATTGCCCTGTACCTTGCCTTACAACGCACCTTTGTAGAAGGGCTGACACAAGGCAGCGTCAAGGGTTAATTTAGAAAGGAAGTAGTAAGATGAAAAAAGTAATGATGACAGGCAACCGCACCTCCAAAGTGGTAGAGGTTGCTATGCCAACGATCACCGACGATCAAATGCTTGTCCGTGTATTGTACACAGGGCTTTGCCATTCCGAATGGTATCCTTGGACAGTCGCTGAAGAGGGCGATAGTTTTGGGCATGAGCCGGTTGGCGTGGTCGAAGCACTTGGTAAAAACGTCAAAGGGTTTGCAGTTGGTGACCGTGTGTCGGGACTTGCAAAAGGCTTTTGCGAATACATTGCAATGGATGCCTGCACTGCGGTAAAGGTGCCAGAAACACTTTCAGACAAAGATGCACTGGCTGAACCGCTCTCTTGCATCATGAGTGGTGCTTGTCGTGTCCCACTGAAAACACCGGGAGATCGCGTTGCCATTGTCGGGGTGGGGTACATGGGGCTTGGCATGTTGACTCTGTTAAAAGCAAGGGGTGCCGGTGACATTGTTGTCGTCGATCCACGTGAGGAAGCGCGCAACCATGCGCTAAAAATGGGGGCGACCGAAGCGTATGCGCCGGACGAAATTCCAACAGAATACCTGTTGAATTGGGACAGCATCAACCAAAATTTGAGCGACAATGCCCAGTCGGTGGACATCTTCAAACGCGGGTTTGACATTGTCATTGAATTTGCAGGCACCGAAGAAGCACTCTCCATCGCCAGTCAAATGGTTTGTGCTCATGGGTTTTTGGGGATCGGTGGATACCACAATGATTGCGACCGCACCGTGGATGTGAAATTGTGGAACTATAAGTCTATCGATGTCATCAACCTTCATGAAAGAAGAACCGACCTGCAAACCCATTATTGCGACAATTCTTTGAAATTGCTTGCAAATGGGCAATGGAAATTCACCGGTGTGACAACCCATGTTTACACCTTAGAGGAATTCGACAAGGCATTTGATGCCATGGAACATAAACCTCAAGGGTTCATCAAAGGGGTTGTGCAGTGTAGCGGTTATTGAGGAGAGCAGGTATGATACACAAAAACGTCGTCGGGGTGGACATCGGAGGAACCAACCTGCGGATTGGATGTGCAGACCAAACAGGAGTGCTCTCCCACTTTCAAAAGGTGCCGATCGGGCAGGTTTTAACCAGTGAGCAACCGCTGGCTGATATTGCCAAGTTTATCAAGCGGTATGTCGATGGAATCCAAAAGCCGATTGCGGCCTTTGCCATTGGTTTTCCAGCGACGATGGACAAGGAGCGCACCACACTTTACAACACCCCAAATCTGCAAGGGCTCAACAATGTCAATGCAAAAGAGGCGCTACAAACAGCGCTCGGCACGCCGGTCTTTCTGGAAAAGGATGTGGCCATGCTCTTTTTGAATGACGTGCAAACATTGCAGGTGGATACCGAAGGTGTTTGCTCAGGGTTTTACTTTGGGACGGGAATTGGCAATGTCATCGCCGTGGATGGTCAAATTTTGACCGGCAACGATGGGGTTGCAGCTGAGCTCGGGCACATTCCGGTACTCGGTAAAACCGACATTTGCAATTGCGGCAACGTGGGGTGTTTGGAAAATTACACCTCCGGTAGGGGGTTGGAGGCACTTTGCGCAACCCACTTTCCAGAAGCGCCAATCAAGACCATTTTTCAAACCCACGGTGATCATCCGATCATTCGAGCATACATCGCGTCTCTTGCCATCCCAATCGCCATTGAGGTCAACTTACTCAATCCCAAAACTGTCATTCTCGGCGGTGGGGTGTTGAATATGGTGGGGTTTGACAAGGCGCTGTTGGAACAGGCGATGCTTTATCACTGTCGAAAACCCTTACCAGCAGACAATCTGCATTGGGTGTACAGCATCGATGGGGATGAAAATGGGGTGCGTGGTGCGGTGCGCCATGCCCTGCAAAAATTAAAGTAATAGGAGTAATGTTATGGCAATGAAATTGTGTGCGTCAATGATGTGTGCAAACTTTGGCAGTCTCAAAGAAGAGGTCGCACAGTTAGAAGCAGCAGGGATTGACCTGTTTCACTTGGATATCATGGATGGACAGTATGTACCAAACTTCGGCATGGGGCTACAGGATGTCACTTATATTATAAAGAACAGTCAAAAACCCTGTGATGTGCATTTGATGATTGATAACCCCGGTAGTTATGTCAACTTGTTTGCCGATCTTGGGGTAGACATCATCTACATTCATCCGGAAGCGGACAGCCATCCGGCAAGAACGTTGCAGGCAATGAAAACCCGTGAGGTAAAAGCAGGGATCGCCATCAATCCGGGGACGGCAGTCGGTACCATCAAACCACTCCTGCACTTGGTAGATACCGTGCTTGTCATGACGGTCAACCCCGGCTTTGCAGGACAACAATACATCGACTTTGTGGATGAGACCATTAAAGAATTAGTGACACTGAAAGAGGGATTTTCCTATGAAATTGTTATTGATGGGGCGTGTTCTCCGGCGGTCATCAAACGACTGTACGATATGGGCGCGGATGGTTTTGTACTCGGCACATCGGCATTGTTTGGCAAAGGCGAAGGGTATGACTTGCTGTTACAGCGCTTAAAAGAGGAATAGGAGGGGAAAGTATGAAAATTGCGATTGGCAATGATCATGTAGCCGTGGAAATGAAGGCGCAGGTCACAACCTACTTAGAGGAACTGGGTCATCTTGTTGTCAACGTTGGCACCGACAGTACCGACCGCTGCGATTATCCTGTTTATGGAGAAAAAGTGGCGCGCATGGTGGCAGACGGTAGTGTTGACTGTGGCGTGCTCATCTGTGGAACCGGTGTCGGAATCTCACTTGCAGCAAACCAAGTGGCAGGGGTGCGTGCGGTGGTGTGCAGTGAACCCTACTCTGCCATGTTGTCAAAACAGCACAACAACACCAATGTATTGGCGTTCGGCGCACGGGTCGTCGGCATTGAACTTGCCAAAATGATTGTGAGGGAATGGTTGTCGGCAACCTTTGAGGAACAACGGCATCAAACACGCATTGAGATGATTGCCGCCATTCAACCATAAGATAAAACAAAACGAACGGTACAAATTGTTCGTTTCAGCCCGTCGAAAAACCGCAAAACCGGTGAGCCGTGTCGCTCACCGGTTTTGCTTTCTGTGTCGTTGCAACGCGGCAATTTCGTCTATGTCCGCGCTTACTTGCTCGTTTTGTTTTGGAAAGAGAAGGGTGGGCGTAGGATCCTCAAAGGGTGGTGTCCATAACCTGTTGAGGGGATGAATGTTGTATAAATCACCAAAATTGTGGGGTGGTTTTCTGCTTGACTTTGGGCAAAGCTG
>CAYJIM010000081.1:4964-9613 GCA_964370215.1 uncultured Oscillospiraceae bacterium | reverse complement strand
ATATCATATTTGATGACACCCGACAGGAGTCGATTCGCGGATGTTGCGAAGGCTTCATTGGGACAGCACCTTTGGGGGCTAAGGGGTTCGGTTACGACCCTGTGTTTATGGTGGGAGAGGGCGAGAGCTTTGCGACCATCGACCCTGCAAAAAAGGATGCTTTGAGTCATCGTGGTGCGGCATTACAGCAGTTTTGCCGTCTATTGAAAGAGAGTGAAAGAAATGCTAACAAGTAAACAACGTGCGGCTTTGCGGTCGCAATCCAATCAAATGGAAACCATTCTGCAAATCGGTAAATCCGGTATCGGGGAAACGACCATCAAACAGGTAAACGATGCGTTGAAAGCCCGAGAAATGATTAAGTTGCGGGTGCTGGAAACTGCGATGTTGACCGCTAGAGAAGCGGCAGAACAACTCGCGACAGAGACAAAATCCGAAGTGGTTTGCGCCATTGGTACACGTTTTGTGTTGTTTCGTCGCAACCCACAAAATCCGATCTATCAACTGGAGAAATAATGAAAGTCGCGATTTTTGGTGGTACCTTCAACCCCATTCATTGTGGGCATCTGCACCTGTGTGAATCGGTGCTTTCGACATTGTCACTCGACCGGCTTGTATTGATGCCGACCCATAAGCCGCCGCATAAGACGGACAAGGCGCTGGCAACCGATGCCGACCGCTTTGCGATGTGCACCCTTGCAGTGGCGGACAAGCCGACCTGTTCGGTCAGTGATATGGAGCTTTGTCGTGAAGGGAAAAGCTACACGGTAGACACTCTTTCCCTTTGGAAAGAAAAATATCCGCAGGATGAATTGTACTTTTTGATGGGTAGTGATATGCTATTGACCTTTGACAAATGGTACCGCTATGAGGATATTTTATCGATGGCGACCATCGTGGCAGGGGCAAGGGATGAGGCGGATGTGAAGCGGATGACGACCTACCATGAAACGGTCTTTGGCAAGCATCCCAAAATACAGATTGTGCCATTTCCACCCTATCCCGTGTCCTCCACTGCATTGCGAAATGCCATCGAACAGCGCGATTTTGCGCTGTTGCGAAAACACCTGCCGCTCGGCGTATTTGATTATATTTTCACCCACGCAATCTATTAACCTTGGAGGGTCTTCGATGGACAGTGAAAAAATAGAGAAACTAGTGACAAAGCGCCTTTCCAAAAAGCGTGCCAAACATGTGTTTTTGGTGCGTGATACAGCGGTGGTGCTTGCCAAACGCCACGGGGTATCGGTGGATGAGGTGGCGACAGCGGCACTGCTACATGACATCACCAAAGAAGAGCCAAAAGACCGACAGTTGCAAACCTTATTGAAATCTGATATAATTTTAAATGAGATTACCCTCAAATCCCCACAGCTGTTTCATGCCATGACCGGAAGCCTTTATGCAAAGGAAATTTTAGGGATTGATCACCCGGAAATTTTGATGGCCATTCGCTATCACACCACGGGACGTGCCGGCATGAGCGAAGTGGAAAAGGTGGTTTACATTGCTGATGCCATTTCGGCAGATCGCAACTACAAAGGAGTAGAGGAGTTTCGACGGTTGGCGGTACAGTCGCTGGACGGGGCGATGCTTGCGTTGTTGCAGCATACCTTGCGGTATCTGATCAAAGGGGGCGCACTGATTCCCTATGATACCATGGCGGCTTACAACGAATACGCCAAAAAACTGAGTAAAACACAAGGCTGAGGAGTGTTGAATCCTCACGGAGAAAGAAGGAGTGGACAAATGACGTCACTTGAAATTACCAAAAAAGCCGTACAGGCGTTGGACGATAAAAAAGCGGAAGACATTCAGATCATCAAAGTGCGCGACCTCACCATCGTTGCGGATTATTTTGTCATTGCATCGACCAGCAACGCGACCCACGTCAAAGCACTTGCTGATGAAGTGGAACACGCACTCAAAGAAGTTGGGGTGGAGCATCGCCACATCGAAGGGTACAGCCATGCAAACTGGGTGGTATTGGATTATGCCGATGTCATGGTGCATATCTTCCAACATGAAACAAGAGAGTATTACAATTTGGGTCGTCTCTGGTCAGACGGACAAGAGTTGGATGTCAATACACTGTTGGAAACAGAATAGAACAAGGAGTGGACAAGAGAGTGAATTACGATTTTTCCGCCATTGAGAAAAAGTGGCAAGCTGTTTGGGAAGAGGAGCACACCTTTGCAGCCGTCAATGATTACACAAAACCAAAATACTACGCATTGGTAGAATTCCCCTATCCATCGGGACAAGGGCTACATGTGGGACATCCGCGTTCTTACACCGCATTGGATGTCGTGGCAAGAAAACGCCGTTTGGAAGGGTACAACGTGCTTTACCCAATGGGCTGGGATGCGTTTGGTCTACCGACTGAAAACTTTGCAATGAAAAACCACATCCATCCGGAAATTGTTACCCAAAACAACGTGGCACGCTTCAAGTCGCAGTTGAAGTCGTTGGGTCTCTCTTTTGACTGGGATCGTGAAATCAACACGACCGACAAAAACTATTATAAATGGACCCAGTGGATCTTTTTGCAACTGTTCAAAAAAGGACTGGCATACAAAAGTGAAATGCCGGTCAACTGGTGTACCTCCTGTCAATGTGTACTTGCCAATGAAGAAGTGGTGGGTGGCGTTTGTGAACGCTGTGGCAGTGAAGTGGTACGTCGTGTCAAGAGCCAATGGATGCTCAAAATTACCGAGTATGCCCAACGCTTGATTGATGATTTGGATTTGCCGGACATCAACTACATTGACCGTGTCAAAACGTCGCAGAAAAACTGGATCGGTCGTTCGACCGGTGCGGAAGTGGATTTCAACACCACCACAGGGGATGTCCTGCGCGTGTACACCACCCGTCCGGACACGCTGTTCGGTGCGACCTACATGGTCATTTCGCCGGAACATCCGCTCTTGGAAAGTTGGGCAGGGGACATTCAAAATATGGACGCTGTACGTGCCTATCAACAAGAGTCGGCAAAAAAATCCGACTTTGAACGTACCGAATTGGTCAAGGAAAAAACAGGGGTCAAATTGGAAGGGGTTTCGGGGATCAATCCGGTCAACGATCAAATCATTCCGATTTTTATCTCCGACTATGTTTTGATGGGGTATGGCACCGGTGCGATCATGGCAGTTCCTGCACATGACACCCGTGACTATGACTTTGCAAAAGCATTTGATCTGCCGATCATTGAAGTGGTTGCCGGTGGCGACATCGCGACTGAAGCCTTCACCGACTGTGCGACCGGTACGATGGTCAATTCCGGCTTACTGGACGGTCTTTCGGTGGAAGACGCCAAAGTGAAAATCATTGCGTGGCTTGCACAAGAAGGCAAAGGGGAACCGAAGGTCAACTTCAAATTGCGTGACTGGGTCTTCTCGAGACAGCGTTATTGGGGTGAACCGATCCCGATCGTCCATTGTGAAAGCTGTGGCTATGTGCCGTTGCCGGAAAGCGAATTGCCGCTGACCCTGCCGGACATTGAAGACTTTGAACCGACCGAAGATGGCAAATCGCCGCTTGCAAAACTCGACTCCTTTGTCAACACCACCTGTCCTTGCTGTGGTGGGAAAGCCACCAGAGAAACCGATACCATGCCACAATGGGCAGGGTCGTCTTGGTATTTCCTGCGCTACTGCGATCCGACTTGTGACGATGCGCCCGCTTCCAAAGAAGCACTCGACTATTGGATGCCGGTAGACTGGTACAACGGCGGGATGGAGCATACCACCCTGCATCTGTTGTACTCCCGTTTCTGGCATAAATTCCTCTACGACATTGGCGTGGTAGCAACGCCGGAACCGTACACCAAACGGACAAGCCACGGTATGATCCTCGGTGAAAATGGGGAGAAAATGAGTAAATCTCGCGGCAACGTTGTCAATCCGGACGACATTGTTGAAAAATTTGGTGCAGATACCATGCGCCTGTATGAAATGTTCATCGGGGACTTTGAAAAATCCGCACCTTGGAACACCGACAGCATCAAAGGCTGTAAGCGTTTCTTGGATCGTATCTGGAATTTACAGGACATCTTAATTGGTGGCGACAGCTACCGTCCGGCTGTGGAAACAGCGTTCCACAAAACCATCAAAAAGGTATCGGACGATGCCGAGAGTTTGAAATTCAACACCGCCATTGCGGCGATGATGGCACTCATCAACGACATTTACAACACCGGCAACATCAACCGCAAAGAGTACCGTGATCTGTTGATCCTGTTGAATCCGTTTGCGCCACACATCACCGAAGAGCTGTTTGAAAAAATGGGCTTTGGCGGTCAAGTTGCAAAAACGGCTTGGGTGCGCTATGATGAGAAAAAATGCGTCGACAGCACCGTGGAGATTGTCGTACAGATGGCAGGCAAAATCAAAGCCAAGCTCACCATCCCGACCGATGCAGTCAAAGAAGAAGTGTTGGCATTGGCAAAAGCCGAAATCGCATCGCTGTTGGAGGGCAAAACCATTGTCAAAGAAATTTATGTGCCGGGGAAACTTGTCAACATCGTTGCAAAATAGCAATTTTTCGCGATGAAAATATAGTTGCAACAAATGTGAAATTAACACTTGACAATCGTCTCGATTTGTTGTATAATATTGCTGTTGCAAACTAAATTTGTAAACCTCTGCCGA
>CAYJIM010000081.1:0-4864 GCA_964370215.1 uncultured Oscillospiraceae bacterium | reverse complement strand
CTCGATTTGTTGTATAATATTGCTGTTGCAAACTAAATTTGTAAACCTCTGCCGATAGGGCAAAGGGAGGGAATAATGTGTCAGAAGTAAGAGTAAAAGATAACGAATCTTTGGATAGCGCTTTGAGAAGATTTAAAAGATCTTGCGCGAAATCCGGCGTTTTAGCAGAAGTCCGTAAAAGAGAGCACTACGAGAAGCCTTCTGTGAAACGTAAAAAGAAATCCGAAGCTGCACGTAAACGTAAATTCAGATAGTGAATTTATCTCGTGTATTACTTAAGTAAAAGAAGCGAGCAGATTAAAATTTGCTCGCTTTTTTATTTGAGATTTTAAAGGAGAATAACATGTCCGTTTTTATCCCCAGCTTATACCTCAAACATGTCACTGAAATCACGCCGGAGCTGTTGCAACAGCAAGGAATCCGTGGTTTGATTTTGGATGTGGATAACACATTGGCATTACACAACAGCCAAGAAATCATTGCCTCGATTGAGGAATGGTTGCAACTCATGCGTGCGCATGGTATCAAACTTGTGATTTTGTCAAATAATATCGAACGACGTGTAGCACCCTTTGCAAAGCGTCTGGGGTTGTTGCACGTGGCAGAAGGTTGTAAGCCAATGTCTTTAGGGTTTCGTAAAGCGGTACGTCGCTTGCAGCTGCCGAAAGAGACAATTGCGGTGGTAGGGGATCAGGTTTATACCGATATTCTTGGGGGGAACCTCAACGGCATGTACACGATATTGACTGCACCCTTAGCGGTGGAACAAAACATCTTTGTGCGCGCAAAACGGCGTGCAGAACGGGTTCACATCAACCGATACTACAGACTTCGAGGTGAGGAATAGGATGTTTGCACGATTTGGACCGGCAGGCACTGCCGAGAGTTTTAAAACGATGGGCTACAAAAAGACGATTCAACTACCGGAATATCTCAAAACATTTGATTTGACGGCATTTGAATATCAGTGTGGACGTGGCGTACGTGTCAACGACGAGGCGGTCACCTCTTTGGGGGTTCAGTGTAAGGAACTTGACATCAAATTGTCGCTCCATGCTCCTTATTTTATTTCGCTGTCTAGTGTTGAGGAAGAAAAACGCCTCAATTCGGTGCGCTACATCTTAGAGTCGGCAAGAGCCGCTTCGCTGATGGGAGCGGATCGTTTGATTGTCCATGCCGGCTCCTGTTCTAAAATGACCCGGGAGGAAGCACTTTCTCTTGCCAAAGCCACCTTGCAGTTGGCACAACAAGCGTTGGACGAACAGGGCTATCAAAACATGCGGATCTGTCCGGAAACGATGGGCAAGATCAATCAATTGGGCACATTGGAAGAGGTATTGGAAATGTGCACGGTGGATGAACGCTTTTTGCCCTGTATCGATTTTGGTCATCTCAATGCACGCACCTTTGGGGGCATGAACAGCAAAGTAGATTTTCAAAAGGTTTTGGATCTTTTGGAAAACAAACTGGGTAAAGAACGTGCAACCTCTTTTCACGCTCATTTTTCCAAAATTGAGTATACTGAAAAGGGTGGCGAAAAGCGCCATTTGACCTTTGAAGATACCACGTATGGGCCAAACTTTGAGCCGTTGATGGAGCTTTTGTGCGAACGAGATTTGACCCCTACCATCATTTGTGAATCGAGTGGCACACAGAGTGAGGATGCAAAGGCCATGCAGGAGCATTACCGCACACTCAAAAAAGCAGAACAATCCTAAAAGAATTTAGAATTAGGACTTGAAAAAATACGCCCTTTCGGGTACAATAGGTAGTAATAGGAAAAGTCGAACAAGCTTGACTTTTTCGAGATAGAATATTTGGAGGTACATTATGATTTCAGCAGGCGAATTTAGAAATGGTGTAACATTTGAAATGGAAGGTCAAGTGTTGCAGATTATTGAGTTTCAACATGTAAAACCGGGCAAAGGTGCTGCGTTTGTTCGTACAAAAGTAAAAAATGTCATCACCGGTGCGGTGGTTGAAAGAACCTTTAACCCGACTGAAAAATTTGAAAAAGCATTTGTAGAACGCAGAGACATGCAGTACTTGTATGAAGACAGTGGTCTGTTCTACTTCATGGATATGGAAACTTTTGAACAAGAACCTGTTTCCAAAGAACATTTGGGCGATGCGTTCAAATTCGTGTTGGAAAACATGGAATGTAAAGTACTCTCCTACAAAGGGGTTGTATTCGGGGTAGAACCGCCGAACTTTGTGGAATTGAAAATCACCCAAACCGACCCTGGGTTCAAAGGCAACACCGCAACCAATGCGACCAAACCTGCAATTGTAGAAACCGGTGCAGAAATCAAAGTACCACTCTTCATTGAAGAGGGCGAAGTGATCCGTATCGACACCAGAACCGGCGACTATATGGCACGTGCACAACAATAGCAATTTCGACCGCGTGTAAGCGGGTCGTTTGCATATCAACATTTAGAGTCATTTGAAGAAAGGCAGAGGTGTTTTTGATGGGAATTACACAAAAAGCTGCATACCTGCAAGGGTTGGCACACGGACTGGAAATTGACAATTCCACCAAAGAGGGGAAATTGTTGCTGGCACTGTTGGATGTCGTCAGCGAAATGTCAGATGCGATCGCTGATTTAGAAGACTCGGTTGATGAAATGGACAGCGCCATTGAAGAATTGGAAGAAGCCGTCGGTGAATTGGACGAAGTCATCGAAGTGCTGGATGAAGATTTGGCAGCTGTTGAAGAGTTTTTGGATGAAGAGTTTGACGCCGATTTTGAGGGTGATTTTGACGACGATGAGGACGAGGAAGACGACGAAGATGATTTCGACGATTTCTCAGACGATGAGTTGTATGAAGTTGTTTGCCCAAAATGTGGTGACAGCATCTATTTGGATGAAGGAATGCTAGAAGAAGGCTCTATGAATTGTCCAAACTGTGAGGAACTGTTGGAGTTTGAATTGGAGCTCACAGAAGACGAGCAGGCATCGGAATAAGTGTAAATAACAAAACCTCCTGCTTTTTACCGTATGAAGCAGGAGGTTTTTTATCGACCGTATGATGGTTACATCAATGGGAAATAGGAGAACAGATGAAAAAGTTTTTGATGATGGCAACCCTTTGCCTTTGCAGTATAGCATTGGTTGCTTGTAGCGAAATTGAAGCTCCACAAGAGGCGTTGGAAACCACCTCGGAAGTGGTCAGCGAGCAAACCACCTCCGAACCACCTGAAGAGCCGGTGGATGAGAATGCCGTGGGTACCCCACAAGAGTTGGTGGAGATGCAGAGTGAAGGGGTGCAGGTGCAGGTACCATTGGCACTACTTGCCCCTGATGAAGATGGTGGCTTGACCGCAACACAGGTGGAAAATGGCTTCTTGGAGTCCAAAGAACTTGCGGACGGCACCATGGTGTACATCATGGATGTCGCCCTTTATGACGGATATGTCGAAGCACTCAAAGCGGCGACAACCTCTATTTTGACAGAAATGCAAGCGGATACCGAATCCTCTATTCGTGCAATTGAGTATGATGAAGCATTGACACAAATGGTGGTCTCGGTGGATCAAACGGCTTATGAGAGTGGGGATGACTTTTACCGCATTGAGGGGCTGGGGGTTGCAGCGGCGCTTTACCAAACCTTTTCCTATGCAGGGTTGATCCCGCCTGAAGTTGTGGTGCATGTACAAACGTCCGAAACAAATGAGATTTTTGAAACACACGTATTCCCAAGCGCACAGAACGGTTGAGGTCAAGAGATAGGAGAAAAAAGATGAATTATTTTGAAAAAGCGTTGGAAATGCACGAACAGTATCGTGGGAAAATTGAAGTGGTATGCACCGCACCGCTCGACAGCAAGGAAGACTTGAGTGTTGCCTACACTCCCGGTGTTGCAGAACCCTGTCGTGAAATTCACGCCGACATCGACAACGCTTATAAATACACCGCAAAAGGGCATTTGGTCGCCGTTGTTTCGGATGGAAGTGCCGTACTGGGGCTCGGTAATATTGGTGCGACTGCCTCCATCCCTGTCATGGAAGGCAAAGCGGTACTCTTCAAACGCTTTGGCAACATCGATGCGGTACCGATTTGCCTAGACACCCAAGACACCGACGAGTTGGTGGAAACGGTCAAACGTTTGGCGCCTTGCTTTGGTGGCATCAACCTCGAAGACATTGCATCGCCAAAGTGCTTTGAGGTGGAACGTCGCTTGGAAGAAGCACTCGACATTCCGGTGTTCCACGATGACCAACATGGGACGGCTGTCGTTGTCACTGCTGGGCTCATCAATGCGTTGAAATTGGCAAACAAAAACATTGAGGATGTCAAAATTGTCCTCAATGGACCAGGTGCTGCCGGTACTGCCATTATCTATATGTTACTGGAAGCTGGGGCGAAAAATATCATCGCTTGTGATGAATTTGGGATCCTGTATGCGTCTCGTGAACAAGGGATCGAATTCCATAAAAAAGACCTTTGTGCAGTCACCAATCTCACCGATCTTCGTGGTGACCTTTCCGATGCGTTGGAAGGGGCAGATGTATTCATTGGTGTTTCGGTTGCAGGGGCACTCAAAGCAGAATGGATTCAAAAGATGAACGACAAACCGATCATTTTTGCAATGGCAAACCCGACACCGGAAATCATGTATGACGAAGCCAAAGCGGCAGGCGTTTTTGTCATGGGGACGGGGCGCTCCGACTTTCCAAACCAGATCAACAATGTGTTGGCGTTCCCAGGGATTTTCAAAGGGGCGTTGCGTGCCAGAGCGCGAGACATTACCCCGAAAATGAAAGTGGCGGCAGCATATGCCATCGCCTCGGTGGTATCAGACGCAGAATTGAATCCGGAATTTATTGTGCCGAGCATTTTTGAAGCACGTGTCACAGAAG
>CAYJIM010000080.1:0-10216 GCA_964370215.1 uncultured Oscillospiraceae bacterium | reverse complement strand
TCCAAAATCGAATTGTAGAGTAAAATTTGCGCTGTAAGGACAGGCTTGCCATGTCCGCCACCCATCGCCAATGAAAACGACAGGGCAACCTCGGGCGATTCGTGAATCGCCCCTACCTATTCACTATTCACTTTTCACTCAACCAATTGCCATGTCAGCCACCCAGCGCCAACAATATTTTCATTGTGTGGTCGTCCGAAAAGAGATTTTGGCACATCAAAATCTCTTGCACGCTGACGCTTGGAAATTGCCTATCGGCAAAACGGTCGTGGAACGCTGTCCCACACCCAGCAATTTTTTGAAAAAAATTGAGTAAAACCTTTGTTTTATGAGGGTAGGGGCGGATTCCATATCCGCCCGCCGTTCACCACAAAACAAAAACGGGGTGTGAAACATGGACGACCAAAGGTCGCCCCTACAGCGGACAGTGTCCGCAGGCGTTTCGGTCGGGTCAAGACCCGACCCTACGATGTTGATGAAAGGTTTGTCTGTAGGGATGGGTCTTGACCCATCCGCCATTCATGGCCCAATGAAAAATTGGGGAAAATATGCAGGTGCATGCTATGCACTGTAGGGACATGGCTTGCCATGTCCGCCACCCATCGCCAATGAAAACGACAGGGTAACCTTGGGCGATTCATGAATCACCCGCCACGACACACCAACATATTAAGGCATTTGGGAAACCAAATGCCTTTTTGTAAAAATGTAACCGAGGACAACCTCTCAAAAAAGGAGAAATACCATGAAAACAATTGCTGCAATCGCCACCCCTTTGGCCATTGGTGGTGTATCGATGATACGATTGTCGGGGGATCAATCGATCGTCATTGCCGACCGCGTCTTTCGTGCAGCGAATGGCGCCTCCTTGCAGACCCTCAAAGGCTACACCGCTTGCTTTGGCGGATTTCATCAAGCAGGGGAAGACACCCCGTTTGACAATGGCATTGCCCTTGTTTTCCGTGCACCCAAAAGCTACACCGGTGAAGAGGTGGTGGAACTGTACTGCCACGGCGGTCTCTACACCACAAGACAGCTGTTGCGCGCCGTGCTGTCCGCAGGGGCGACTGCTGCCGAAGCAGGGGAATTCAGTAAGCGTGCCTTCCTCAATGGCAAAATGAGCCTTACACAGGCGGAAGCGGTCATTGACCTCATTCACGCACGGTCGGCACAAGCATCGCGCGTGGCCAAAGCACAGATGGATGGCGCTCTCTATCAAAAAATTCAAGTCATCAAACAATCGCTGTTGACCACCGCCGCTCACCTTGCCGTCTGGGCAGATTACCCGGAAGAGGATCTGGAAGCGGTGGAAATGACCACCCTTTCGGCCGGTCTACAAGCGGTCAAAGGGCAGGTAGAAACACTGCTGCAAAGCTACGACACCGGAAAGCTTTTGAGTGCCGGTGTGCAAACCGCCATTGTCGGCCGACCCAATGTCGGCAAGTCCACCCTCATGAATCTGCTGTCTGGAGAGGAAAAATCGATCGTCACCGACATCGCCGGCACGACACGAGACATTGTCGAGGAAACGGTGCAGGTAGGGGATGTGCTCCTCCGACTGGCAGACACCGCAGGGATTCGACAGACAGAGGACATTGTGGAAAACTTTGGGGTACAACGTGCAAAACAGCGCATCGAAACGGCAGAGCTCATTTTGGCAGTGTTTGATAGTTCCATTCCCCTCGAGGACAGCGATGTGGAACTGATGGAACTAATCGCCGCACAACAAACACCAGCCATTGCTTTGCTTCACAAGACCGATTTGGAAAAGCAAATCGACGAAAGTGTCATAGAACAATATTTTCAACACATTGTATATACTTCAAAAGATAATACAGAAAGTATTGATCAATTGGCAGAAGAATTAGAAAAAATTCTGCATTTTGGCAGTATTTCACTATCAGAAGGATTACTCACCAATGAGAGACAACACGCCTGCGCCGTCGAGGTGGTGCGCAATTTACAGGAAGCGCTGGACGGCATTGCTATGGGAATGACACTGGATGCCACCTCCATTTCCATTGATACTGCGTTGGATGCACTGCTGTCGCTGTCAGGCGAAAAGGTCACCGAACAGGTGGTTGATCAGGTATTTCATCATTTTTGCGTAGGAAAATAAGGGAGTTTTCAACAACTTGTTAAACAATTGTTGAAAACTCTACAGATTCTACAGAGAGGATAACAGGCTATGAATCGAGTAAAAGGATTTGATGTTGCGATCATTGGCGCCGGACATGCCGGCGTGGAAGCAGCATTGGCATCGGCAAGATTGGGTGTCAAGACGGTGTTGTTTACATTGAGTTTGGATTTTATCGCGAACATGCCCTGCAACCCCTCCATTGGGGGCACTGCAAAAGGGCATTTGGTGAAGGAGATAGATGCGTTGGGAGGCGAAATGGGCATCGCCGCCGACAAAACCTTTTTGCAAAGTCGAATGCTCAACCGTGGGAAAGGCCCTGCTGTGCACTCGTTGCGGGTGCAGGCCGACCGTGCAAGCTACCACCGCTACATGAAGCAGGTGCTGGAGCATCAGGAAAATTTGGAGATGAAACAAGGGGAAATTGTCGATTTTGAGCTGTCGAATGACGGCACTTTGTGCGCTGTGAAGACAAAACTGGGCATGATTTATGAGGTAAAAGCGGCGGTCATTTGCTGCGGCACCTACCAGCGTGGGGTCATTCATGTTGGGGAAGCGTCGTACGACAGTGGCCCCGATGCCTCTTTGCCGTCGATCGGATTGACCGACCGCTTGCAGGAACAGGGGATTACCATTCGCCGATTCAAGACAGGCACACCGGCAAGGGTGCACCGTCGTAGCATTGATTTTTCCAAACTGGAGCGTCAGTCTGGGGATGAGGTGATCACCCCATTTTCCTTCACGACCAAAGAAGAATTGCAGAATCAAATCGACTGTTATATTGCCTATACCAACGAAAAAACCCATCAAGTGATTCTTGACAATCTGCATCGCTCGCCGTTGTACAGTGGTAAAATTGAAGGGGTAGGGCCACGATATTGCCCTAGCATTGAAGACAAAGTGGTGCGCTTTTCGGAAAAACCACGCCACCAACTCTTTGTAGAACCGATGGGATTGAATAATGAGGAGCTGTATCTACAAGGCATGTCCTCCTCTTTGCCAGAGGATGTACAGATTGCCTTTTTGAAAACCATTGATGGATTTGAAAATATTGAAGTGATGCGTCATGCCTACGCCATTGAGTATGACTGCTGTGACCCGACCGAATTGTTGCCGACCTTGGCATTTAAAAAGGTCAAGGGATTGTATGGTGCAGGGCAATTCAATGGTACCTCCGGCTATGAGGAAGCGGCGGCACAAGGCTTTGTGGCTGGGGTGAATGCGGCGTTGATGGTGCAGGAGAAAGCTCCTTTTGTGTTAGATCGTGCGTCCTCTTATATTGGCACACTCATTGATGATTTGGTAGTCAAAGGCTGTATGGATCCTTATCGTATGATGACCTCGCGCAGTGAATATCGTTTGTTGTTGCGGCAGGACAATGCGGATAAGCGATTGACTCCAATGGGATACCAGCTTGGGCTGATTTCTGAAGAACGCTATCAAACCTTTTTGGAAAAGGTGGCGATGGTGGAAAGTGAAATTGAGCGACTGCAAAAAACCACCATTTATAAGAGTGATGAATTGGATGCGTTGCTTGTTTCACGTGAAACATCACCGATGGTGCAGGCACAGCGTGCAACAGAATTGCTTCGCCGCCCACAACTTCATTATCAGGATCTGATGCCGTTTGATCCGGAAGCGCCTGTGTTAACGAGAGAGCTTATTGAACAAGTTGAAGTGGAGATTAAATATGAGGGATACATCAAAAAGCAATTGGCACAGGTCGAAGAAATGAGAAAAATGGAATCCAAGAATCTACCTGCCAATTTTGATTACAATACAGTGGGTAGTTTGCGTTTAGAGGCCATTGAAAAGCTCAATAAAATTCAACCGCAAAATATTGGGCAGGCATCTCGCATTTCCGGTGTCAGTCCGGCAGATATTTCGGTACTGCTCATTTGGTTGGAGCAGCAAAGGGGGAGACAGGCATGATTGATCAAGGCTATCTCAAACAATTATTAGAGGAACACGACCTCACTGTCACCCAGTTACAACTGCAACAGTTTGATCGTTATGCAGACTTGTTGGTGGAGTGGAATGAAAAAATGAACCTCACCGCCATTACAGAGCCGTCAGAAATTTGCAAAAAGCATTTTTTAGATAGTGTACTGCTGTCCACCAAGGTGCAATTGCCACAAGGTGCAACCATCATTGATGTGGGAACGGGTGCAGGATTTCCATCGATGCCGTTAAAAATTTTAGATCCCACCTTGCAAGTCACTATGCTTGACAGCTTAAATAAGCGCATCAACTTTCTCAGCACCGTTGCCGAAGAATTGGATTTGGAAGTCACTTGTGTCCATGCCAGGGCAGAGGACGGTGGGAAAAATGTCAAATTGCGAGAACAATTTGATTTTGCTACAGCAAGGGCAGTGGCACATCTTCGTGAGTTATCAGAATATTGTCTACCGTTTGTAAAAGTTGGTGGTGCTTTTGTAGCATTGAAAGGCTATGAAATTGAAACGGAATTAGAAGAAGCAAAGAATGCAATCACACTTCTTGGTGGAAAGGTTGAAGAAGTGTTGAAATATCAACTAACGGATGATCAGAAACGTGCAGTTGTTGTTATCAAAAAGATTTCGCATACACCGACAAAATACCCGAGAAACTCTGCTAAAATAAAGAAACAATCGTTGTAAAACGTCGAATGCCAGCATTTTTACACCCTTTATCGGGAACGAAAATGCTGGCATTTTTATTTCCCATGGTCTATACTGAAAGCATATTCTAATAATAGGGGAAATGAAACATGTTGTTACAAAAAAAGGAACCAATGGTTGGCAAAGTAATTCTCATAGAGGCAACAAAAATTTTGAAAAATCCAGCACAACCACGCAAGGTATTCCAAGAGGAGCAACTGCGTGCATTAGCACGATCAATTCAGCAAAACGGGCTATTACAACCCTTGATCGTACGAAAAAATGATTTTGAACGATATGAGCTCATTTCGGGAGAACGGCGGTTACGTGCCTGCATTTCTATTGGGAAAAAGCAGGTTCCCTGTATTGTTGTGGAAAAGTCGGAACGAGAAGCAACTATTTTGGCATTGGTGGAAAACATTCAACGAGAAGATTTAAACGTATTTGAACAGGCACAGGCGCTAAAAAAATTACTTCTTGAATGGAATTTTACCCAGGAACAGGCAGCACATCAATTGGGTATGGCGCAGTCTACTGTGGCAAATAAGCTCCGATTGTTGCGTTTGACTGAACCAGAGCAGGATATTATTTTACGCAATCAATTGACAGAACGTCATGCAAGGGCATTACTATGTATTGCAGATGAGAACAAACGCTTGCAATTGCTCAAGGAAATTGTAAAAAGAAACTTGAATGTCGCACAGACAGAGGATTTAATACATAGAAGAAAGCAATTTATTGTGGAAAAGAGAAAGAAAAATCCGCCGATCATCAAAGATGTGCGTGTGTTTATCAATACCATCAACAAAGCTTTGCTTGTGATGAAGCAAGCAGGTATTCCGGCATCGGCGAAAAAGGTACAACAAGAGGGATTCATTGAATATACGGTGCGCATTCCTGTAAAAGATGGGTCAATTGTCGAAAGCGCTTGATTTCTTGCGTAAAAATATGGTATACTAAGTACATTACAAAGCGGATGTGAGGAGTAACGTAATGGGTAAAATAGTTGCCATTGCCAACCAAAAAGGTGGCGTCGGAAAAACAACCACCGCAGTCAATTTGGCGGCTGCGTTGGGAAAAAGCAAGAAAAAAACATTGTTGATCGACATTGACCCGCAGGGGAATGCAACGAGCGGTCTCGGTGTCAATAAAAGAGAAATTGAGCGTTCCTCCTATCAATTGTTGATTGGGGAAGCCAAAGCAGAAGAGGTTACCTTAGAGACCCCATTTAAAAATCTGTGGTTGATTCCTGCAAACATGCAGTTGGCTGGGGCAGAAATTGAGATTGCACAGATGGAAGACCGCATCCATATGATGAAAAAGGCAATTGTCATATTAAAAGAGCAGTATGATTACATTATCATTGATTCACCGCCTTCTCTAGGACTGATTACCCTCAACGCATTGACCGCTTGTGATACGGTATTGGTGCCGATTCAGTGTGAATATTATGCATTGGAGGGCTTGTCACAGATGATGAGCACCGTACGTCAGGTGCAGCGACAATACAATCAGCGACTGGATTTTGAAGGAATCTTGCTGACGATGTACGATAAGCGCTTAAACCTCACAAAACAGGTGGTACAAGATGTAGAAGCACATTTTCCAAACAAAGTTTACAAAACAACAATTCCGCGCAATATTCGCTTATCAGAGGCGCCTAGCTTTGGAAAACCGGTTATTTATTATGAAGGATTCTCTAAGGGTGCAAGAGCTTATATGCAATTGGCCGCAGAGTTTATCAAAAAGAATAAGAACGCATGAAATTAAAGATTCTTAAGAGCAAGAAAGAATTACAACAGGCATCTACCTTGATTTGGCATAGCTTTACGATGTATGGAAAAGAAGAGTATGAGCAGCCTGCAATACAAGCATTTCAACGATTTTTAGATTCTGGACAGCTTGTTTTGCAGGTGAAAGCCAAAAAACTTATTTTTTACGGTCTTTTTGTCGAAAAAAGTCTAGTTGCTGTAGCGGCAATGAGGAAAGAACACTTGAGTCTATTGTTTGTTTCACATGAAACAATTCGACAGGGATATGGGCGAACACTCTTACAATCGCTCATCAAAATTCAAGAAAAGACATCCCATCAGATGACAGTGCAGGCGGCACCGTCGGCGGTGGGGTTTTATCAACGTTTGGGATTCCGAGCGACAGGGCCAAAAACAGTGGTAAATGGAAGCCCTTATACACCAATGACACTGTATTTTAAGGAAAAGGATGGAGAGTTATGAAAAAGACAGGACTTGGCAAAGGGTTGGATGCCCTATTTGAAGATAACAATGCCATGGACGTTGCCGGTGCGCAACTGATCAAGATCAGCGAAATCACCCCCAACAAGGATCAGCCGAGAAAGGATTTTGCACAGGAGGCGCTAGAGCAATTGGCAGACTCTATTCGAGAGCATGGGGTACTGCAACCGCTGATTATTCGTCCGATGCCATTTGGTGGGTATCAAATTGTTGCTGGGGAGCGCCGTTATCGTGCTTGTCGCATGATTGGACTGACCGAAGTGCCGGCGATGATTCGAGAGTTTTCTGATGCAGAGACAATGGAAGTAGCACTCATTGAAAATCTACAGCGTGAGGACCTCAATCCGATTGAGGAGGCACTTGGTTATCGTGAATTGATTGATGTCTATCATATGACGCAGGAAGAAGTGGCAAAACGGGTGGGGAAATCCAGACCGGTCATTGCAAATGCCCTTCGATTGTTGAATTTGCCGGAGGAAATCCGCACACAGCTGCGTTTGGGTGCCATTACAGTGGGGCATGCCAGAGCATTGCTCGGGTTTGGGGACGATCAAAAGGCACTTTCCACGATGGAAAAGGTGATGAACAACGGATTAACGGTGCGTGATGTTGAAAAAATGGTTTCGGCAAGCAAGGAACCTCAGGTCGAACTTTCCAACACGGCGAATGACTTTACGCGCAATAGTTTTTACAGCGAAGTGGAGTTGGCACTTTCCGAAGAATTCGGCAGAACGGTTACCGTCACTGCCGGTAAGAAAAAAGGAATCTTGAGCATTGAATTTTACGGACAAGAGGATTTACAGGCACTTGCAAAGCGTGTAAGCGAAGTATTTGGCAATTAACAACGAAATAAGGGAGAAAGAATTATGTTAGAAATGAAATTTATCAGAGAAAATCCGGAAGTCGTAAAGGAAAATATAAAAAAGAAATTCCAAGAGGATAAATTGCCGCTCGTTGACAAAGTCATCGAGTTGGACAGCCTTTACCGTGGAGCAAAAACCCGTGCAGACGAACTACGCAGTCAGCGTAACAAAATCAGCAAGCAAATTGGTGGTTTGATGGCGCAAGGCAAAAAAGAGGAAGCGGAAGCGACCAAGGCACAGGTGGCTGAAATTGCGACAGAATTGGCGCAGGTTGAGCAGGATGAAGTGAAATACGAAGCAGAAATGAAGGAATGCCTGCTCGTCATCCCGAATATCATTGACGATTCGGTGCCGATTGGCAAGGACGACAGCGAAAATGTAGAGGTTGCCAGAATTGGTGAACCGATTGTGCCGGACTTTGAAGTGCCCTATCATGTTGAAATCATGGAAAAATTGAACGGAATTGACCTCGATAGTGCCAGAAAAACGAGCGGGAACGGCTTTTACTACCTCATGGGGGACATTGCACGTCTGCACTCGGCGATTCTTTCCTATGCACGCGACTTTATGATTGATCGCGGCTTTACCTACTGCATTCCACCGTACATGATTCGTAGCAACGTCGTGACCGGTGTTATGAGCTTTGCAGAGATGGAAAATATGATGTATAAGATCGAAGGGGAGGATCTTTACCTGATCGGGACAAGTGAGCACTCGATGATTGGGAAATTCATCGATACCATGTTGGATCCTGCAACATTGCCACAACGTTTTACCAGTTATTCCCCTTGCTTTAGAAAAGAAGTGGGCGCACACGGCATTGAAGAACGTGGGGTGTACCGCATTCATCAATTTGAAAAGCAGGAAATGATCGTCGTTTGTGAGCCGGAAGAAAGCATGGATTGGTTTGAAAAACTCTATCAAAATTCGGTTGATTTCTTCCGTTCGCTAGACATTCCGGTGAGAACATTGGAATGTTGCTCGGGCGACCTTGCAGATTTGAAAGTCAAGAGCATCGACGTTGAAGCGTGGAGCCCGAGACAGCAGAAATACTTTGAAGTGGGGAGTTGTTCCAATCTTGGTGATGCACAGGCGCGCCGTTTGGGCATTCGTGTGCGTAGCAAAGAAAAAGGGAACTACTTTGCACACACCCTCAACAACACTGTTGTGGCGCCTCCACGTATGCTGATTGCCTTTTTGGAGAATAATCTCAATGAGGATGGCAGTGTGAAGATTCCGGAAGCGTTGCGTCCATACATGGGATTCCACGATAAAATCGGGGGATAGGAAGAAATTATGCGGAGAAAAGATCGTGAAGTGACGGATATTGCTGTCATGCAGAGTTGGATGGAAGGGTTTGAGGTCTGTCGGCTGGGATTGGTCGACGGCGATCTTCCCTATATTGTTCCGATGAATTTCGGTGCAGTGTGGGAGGGTCAGAGCTTGGTGGTGTACCTGCACTGTGCGGCGACCGGTTATAAGCTGGATTTGCTGGCGAAAAATCCGAAAGTCTGTGTCGAGTGGGATGGCCATCATCAATTGTTGAAAAGTCCAGAAGATCCCAGTGAGTGTACCTATGCCTATCGTTCTTTGATTGGACGAGGAACTGCGGAGTTACTTGAGGAAAATGAGGATAAATTGGTTGGTATTGGTGCGATTATGCGACAATATTATAAAAGGGAAGTTGTCCACAATTACCCTGAAGGATTGTTGAAAAGAACAGCGATTATCCGTGTGAGCTTCGATGAATTGACCGCAAAGGAACACATCCGGTAGCACCGGCGGGCATTTCCGGCGGGTGAAACCCGCAGTTTTTGCCGACCGAGCATCCATATCACGAAAAGCCCGTCCACGACGTGGGATGGTGGGATAGAACCGCCTGGCTGTAGGGCGGATTACATATCCGCCCGCCGTTCATCGCTAAACAAAAATGGGCGAAAACCGTAGGAGGACAGAGCAGAGCCCTGTCCCTACAAAAACAGATCCCCCACCAACGGCACCATTAAAAGCAACGACCAAAAAGCAAAAAGAAGGAATGTTTCACACGAAACATTCCTTCTTCTTTTTGGAAATATCTTACATTTATGGGTTTTTGTTGCGTTGGGCTTGGATGTAGGCGTGAAATCCTTCAACGCCGCCTTCTTCCAGTGCACGTTGCAATGGAGCGGAGACACCGGCGATGATCTGAAACTCTTCGGCAAAGGTGGATTGTAGCATGGCGTAGAGGTGTTCCACCTGCACGGGGGTGTCGAACAAAAATTCCATGCGGGTGCCCTCTTTGTCGTACATGGTGAGCTTTCCTAAGTCCTGATGCACGGCGCCAAG
>CAYJIM010000079.1:0-10648 GCA_964370215.1 uncultured Oscillospiraceae bacterium | reverse complement strand
TATTTAAGCGACTTTTTTTTGACTAAAATGATATAAAAGATATAGCATGAGAAATCCCCTAGGGAAATTTGAACCAGTAACTACCACCTATATTTGAAACCCATAGTTTTCTCCAAAATCCTGCTCAAAAATGTTTGCAAACAGCAATTTTTTATCTCTAATAGTTGATTGCCCAAAATAAAAAAAGCCGCTGTTTAAGCGGCTTTTTTGTGGAACCCCGGCGTCAATCGAACTCACAACGAAGTTTAGGAGTTTGCTTCGTATCGTGTTTTGCCTTCTCGAACATTCTCTAAAACTGCTCATAAACGCTTGATATTCTTGAGTGCGAAGTGGTGAGCTGTGTTTTCCTATATTACTAGCTTTCTGCTTTTATTAATAGCAAAGCTGCCGATAACAAATGCGCTGATATATAGTACGATTACCATTATAAATGCACCGTTGTAGCTACCGCCTACATCGTAGAACAGGCCTATTGAGGAGAAGCTGAGTGCACCGACAAGGCTATTTCCCATCATCATAACTGACCAGATTGACGAGTAATCTCGAGTTCCAAGTGTGGACTTTACGATTAGTGGGCATTGTACAGTGTACATACTTCCGCCTATTCCTATAAGAAGTGAAGCTGTAAGTAAAATTGGATAATTTAAATCAAGTAGCAAGATAGTTCCGTACCCAAGTGTAACAAACAAAGCGCCGAATGCAAGCCCTGCCTTTGCTCCAAATTTATCGTTTATTTTCCCTAAAGCTAAACTGCTGATTATACAACCAATACTGAGTATCATTGCGGCAAGCGAGCCCTCACTAATGCTAAAACCCATCTCCATTGTTGAGTAGTTCGCGATATACTGCTGAACACCACTTCCGACACTGAAAAGCATACAGGTAAACCAAATGATATAGAAAACAGGTGTCTTAAATGCCTGTTTTTTTGTGATTCCAATTTCGCTGTGTGCTACCTCTTCTTCTCCCTCATCATATCCATATGGTAAAACCCCTGCTTGTTTTGGTGTCTTTACAAATAAAAACAAACAAGGCACCGACACAACAAGGCTTATTAGAGCTAAAATTAAGTATGCATTTCTCCACCCAAACTCGGTTATGAACTGAGCTGAAATAACAGTAAATAATACCATCGATATATTCTCAGCTGCAATAATAATACCGAGAACAGTGCCTGCCTTCTTCTTAAACCACATATTTACAACGATAGGTATTGCAACAAATCCTGTAAATGCAACACCAACACCTATAACTGCCCCTGATATGTAGAATAGAAAAACATTGTTGTATGTAGCCATTGCCGCAATACCTATAACCTGAGCGATAGCGGCTATTCCCATAACAAAGCCTGTGTTTTTGAGCGAAATTATCTTTGCAGCTGTGGTATACATAAATGCCATTGCCGCCGCCTCAACGCTTATAAGCATTGTGAATTGGCTTACAGTGGTGGACAGTTCATTCACAACAGGCGTTACAAAGTTTCCACCAATGCTCATCACGGCGCCACCAAGCCCAATTTTGAGAAGCACACAGCTTATGACGACCCACCATGCATAGTGCATCTTTTGTTTTTTCAAAATTTCCCCCCTTTAAAAATATTATTTACCTTTAATCAAATCAGTTTTTAAAGGGCTGTCACGGGTTTCAATTTGTGGCAATCTGCGTTCAATTGCAGCTAATGAAAACTCTATATCCTCTGCCGCTTCTTTGTCGTTAAAACAACCGATACAAACCATATCTTTTTCTCTTATTGTATTGTAGACAAAATTGAGTCCTACATATGGTGTAAGTCTTCCTGCCGCACAAGGCTTTATCGTAATAACCGGTTTTTTTGCATTGTGGATTATCTTTGCAACACTCTCTATTTCAACCTGCATTAAAAAACCAGCACTATTGAATATCTGTATATATGTTTCAACATCATATTCATTCGCATCTGCATACTGAATAATTTCAGGCATATGAGCTGATAGACCTGGAATCATGCCTGCTTCTCTTATCATATATAGGTAATCTGGCAGTCTGTCGATTGTCTTTGTATTTTTATTTACAAGTTGCTCAACACATGAATGAAGCGGAAGACAGAATTTTGCACCTCTATCTGCGCAGCGCTTTATTGCTGCTTTTGCTTCGGCGCGTGCTTCTTTTGTATCGTCCATATTGAGTATAGGCTCATCTATGATTATCATCTTCTTGCCTGTTTGATTTTGTGCTAATTCAACAGCCTTTTCTAAATTTTTATCCACATCAAAAAGACCCAAAACCGCATCTATATCGTGTTTTAGAAATGTTTTAAAAATCCTTGCAGTATTGTCTATGTTTTTATGTGTTTCTTTTATAACATTATCCTGACTTGCACTTCTATGGCTAAATCCTGATATCCAGTTACAACCTATAATAAGGCGGGGTAGCGATACTCCACCTACTAATGTTCTTGGAAATTTCATCTTAAATTCCTCCGCTTTAAAACTTTGTAGGCGGTGCAAAGCACCGCCATACAGATTTATTTATTGTAAAATAGTATTACGCCTTTAATATAACCGTCTTCTTTGCTTATCGACTTATCAAAAATATCATGCATAGCATCCATATCTTCATAGTACGCTGTATGTGTTACAAACTCCCCTGGATTTAGTATACCTCTGTTTATCATGCCATATGTGCGAGGAACTATCTCTTTAAAATGTGGGTTGCTCATCGGCGCTAAGTTGTAAACATATAGTCCACCAAGGTGCCATTTTGTACCATTGAATGTTATATCACCTCTGTGGAAAGATCCTATAATTAATTTACCTGCCTGTTTTGTCATACTATCAGCGAGAGCAAGTCCACTGTCACTTGCTCCAAAATCAATACAGATATCAGCGCCACCAGCTGCCTGAATATCAGCAATTGCTTTTTTGCCCTCAACACTTTCTGGATCAAAAATCTCAATTCCAGGATACTTCTCAATCATTTTGCGTCTGTCAGCGCGAAGCTCAAAAACAGTTATACGAGCTGCCTGTGAAGCGCCTGTTATTGCTTGGAGAGTGAGTTGTCCCATATATCCTGCACCGACAAGAACCACGTGGTCACCCATCTTTATATCAGTTATATTGATAAGATTGACAACACAACAGGTAGGCTCATAGATAACCTTTTCCCAATCCTCAACATCATCTGGAAGTTTAACAAGGCCTGCCGCTGGAACTGTTGCATATTCGCACATCATCTCATTGTTTCCACTTCCGCAGAACACTTTGTCACCGGGCTTTAAGTCAGTAACCATACTGCCAACTTTTTCAACAATGCCTGCACCTTCGTGTCCGATGATATATGGGTAGTTACCAGGTGCATTTACACCTCGAACAAGCCATGAGTCCCAACAGCAAAGCCCACAAGCCATAGTTTTAATCATAACTTCATCAGCTTTTGGTTCTGGAACATTCTGCTCTGATATTGTGAGTTTCATGTAGTCTTTTACAAAAACGCCTTTAGCTTTCATTTTAATTTCCTCCTATTATCTACTTGCCCACAAGAAACCTCTGCGGGTTAGTGTTTCAACTTGTTTCATCGCTAAAATATTATCTACATGTCCAAGCGAGCTGTAGAAAACTCTGCCTTTGCCCCAACGCTTTGTGTAAACAACCGGCATATTAACTTGTCCGTTTGAAGCGTGTTGACCGAGTGAATCTACTCTTGTAGTAGCAAGAACATCTATGCATGGATCAACATGTAGGTAATATTGTTCGGTAAAAACTTTAAAGTCTTCAATTCCTTCAATTATGGGTGAGGATGATGTTTTATTGAATTCAACAAGATACTCACGCTGAAAAGCGTTAGGATCCATGTTTTGTGGATAGTTGTCCTCCATAAATTTTATATTCTCAGGTGAGAGCTTTGACATATGGTGCAGATAGTGATCCCCCGGGTGTGAAACCCACTGGCTACCTGTTATAAACTGCCACTCAACGCTCCATCTGAATGAATCGCACATGCCGCCGTGAACACCAGCTATTCCAGTGCCTTCTGCTATCGCGTCAGACATCGCAAAACAAGCGGGGTCTTCAAGGTCGCCTTGTGTCCAACACGGAACAATTAAATCAAATGATCTCATATATTCGGTATCACTGCATCTATCCATATTGTCAACTCTTGTGACATCAAAATTGTCCTCTGTGAGCCAACGCTCAAAGCGAGCGCTCTCAAGCTCTGGCTCATGACCTTCCCAACCACCATAGAAAATAAAAGCTTTCTTCTTACTCATAATATCCACCTTTCTAATTTTAGCTTTGTCTTGTTGCAAGTTTTGCACGTATTATATCAAATAGTACCGCACAAACTATAATAACGCCAAGTGCAACATCCTGCCAATATGTATCGACATATAATAGGTTTAGCGCATTGTTCATAAATCCCCAAACTAAAGCACCTGCCAGTGTGTTTACAACGCTACCCTTAAATGTTCCGCCGATATAAACCGCAGCAATGGCCTGAAGAGATAGGTCTGCACCTGAACTTGGCTGTCCTGAAGATAGACGAGCAGTTAAAACAATACCTGCACAAGAAACACAAAGTCCGCAAAGACTATACATCAAAACTTTAATCTTTTTAACATTAAGTCCCGAGAGTTTTGCCGCAGTTTCATTCTCACCGATTGCTACAACGCTGCGACCAAACACAGTATACTTGAGCAGTATCTGTCCTCCTATTACAAAGAGAAACATTATAACAGCAGATACAGGGATAACACCAAAAACAAATCCTCTTCCAAGCACTAAAAACGAATCTGGAAGCCCTGTAATAGGTGCACTTCTTGTCGTTACGAATATAAGTCCTTGAACTACATACTGCATTCCAAGAGTACCTATAAATGGGGGTATGTTTAAGTATGTTATAAGCAGACCATTGACTGTTCCAATGGCAACACCTATTAAAACTGCAGCTAAAATTGCAATATACATATTCCAACCAAAGCTTTTCATAAATATCGCGGCATTACATCCCGCAAATGTTGCAATCATACCAGTACTAAGATCGAATCCGCCTCCTAAAATAACAAAGGAAACACCAACTGCACCAATACCGACAACTGAAATTTGTCTAAAAACATTTATCATGTTGTCCACTGTTAGAAATTTATCACTAACAAGTAGCATAAGCACTGACATTATAATAATTAGCATCCATGCACCGAGTTTATCAGCTACGACCGCTGCAGTATTGCCTAATTTTTTTGTATTCATAAATTTTAAGTCCTTTCTCCGACAGCATATTCAGTTATTAAAGTTTGGGTAAAGTCGGCTTTTTTTATCTCGCCGGCAATTTTGCCCTCGTGCATAACCATTATCCTATCACTGACACCCATAATTTCTTCCATGTCAGAGGAAACAACAATAATCGTTTTGCCCGAAGTTGCTAAATCATTAATAATTTGATAAATTTCCCTGCGCGCTCCAACATCTATACCACGAGTTGGCTCATCAAAAATAATAAACTCAGCATCAGAGAAAAGCCATTTTGAAAGAACAACCTTCTGTTGATTACCTCCACTTAAGAAAACTGCATTCTGATTAACAGATGGCGTCACCGTACGAAGGCGCTCTACATATTCTTTTGAAACCTTATTTTGCTCTTTATAGTTAATAAGACCATATTTCAAAATTTTATCGAGGGCCACCATTACTGTATTAACGCTAACTGATGATTTCAAAAACAACCCTTCATCTCGTCTGTTCTCTGTTATAAATGCCATTCCATTTTTTATAGCATCTCGAGGATTTTTAATCTCAATTTCGCTGTTATTCAAAAGAAGCATACCGGATGTTTTTTTGTCAACGCCGAAAAGTAACCTCATGGTTTCTGTTCTTCCAGCTCCAACAAGTCCGTAAAACCCTAAAACTTCACCTTTTTTAACACAAAACGAAACATCTATAACATTTTCGTTTGCATCACTTAAATTTCTCGCTTCAAAAACAACATCCCCTACTTCTAGCTGCCGCTCTGGATATTGTTGCTTTAGCTCTCTGCCTATCATCATTGTTATTAGCTCTGGTTTTGTTATATCTGATATGTTCTCATCTCCGATATATTGACCATCCCGAAGAACTGTAGCCCTATCACATATTGCAAATATCTCATCTAATCTGTGTGTTATAAAAACAACAGCAACACCATTTGATTTCAATTTAGTTATAATTTTAAATAGCGATTCTGTTTCTTTTGCAGACAGTGAAGATGTTGGCTCATCCATAATTATAACTTTCGCATTTATGCTAACAGCTTTTATTATCTCAACCATCTGTTTTTGTGCCATAGTCAGTTGACGAACCAACTTGTGTACATCAATTTTAAGATCAAACTCATCAAACAGTGCCTGAGCATCTTTATACATTTTTGTCCAGTTGACAAATGTGTTTTTTAAAGGGTATCTCCCTATAAAAACATTTTCCGCTACAGATATACGCTCTATTAAATTGAGCTCCTGATAGATAATTGAAATTCCCATAAGCTCACTTTGCTTTGGAGAAGTAACTTCTACCTCATTCCCGTCAAACCATATAGTACCACTGTCTTTTTTATATGCACCGGAAATTGTTTTCATAAGTGTTGATTTACCAGCACCATTCTCACCAACCAATGCGTGAACTTCACCTTTTTTTATAGTTAAATCGACATCGGTAAGCGCTTTAACACCGGGAAAAGATTTGTTTATCCCTCTAAGCCTTAAAATATCTTCCATTTACGGTCTCCTATTCGACATACTTATTAATTTGTGTAAAAGGGGCATAAAAGCCCCTTTTATACACAGGTTTATTATTCGCCCATTATGTCTGCTTCTGTTAAATATCCAACGCCTTTTCCGTATATTTTTGCAGGTGTTTCGTGTCCACCTTCAACTGAACCGCCACCAAGAACTGTTTCTATCGCATCAACAGTAACACGTGACTCTTCAACTGGGTCCTGACATATAGATGCAATGTAGTTTGTATCCTCGTCAACTCTTTGAAGCTCTTCGTCTTCACCGTCAAATCCAACAACCATAACTTCTGTTCTTCCTGCATTCTGTGTAGCGTCAAATGCTCCAAGTGCAGATGTTGCCGCTGTTCCATAGAAGATATCGATATCATCGTATGCTGTTAGCATATCTTCCGCTGCTGTCATTGAGTTTGCACGAGTTAAGTCACCAACTGTATTTAATGTGGTTACAGTGTAGCCATTATCTTCAAGTGCTTCAACAAATCCAGTGTATCTTTGGTGTAGAGAATCGTGTATAAGCGAAACTTCGATTATGTTAAGCTCTTTCTCATATCCGATCTCATCAAGGTAGCTTGCAACCCATGTTCCGCCGAGATAACCAGCTGAGTCGCTTCTTGTGCCTTCCCAGAATGTCATATATTCTTGAACTTCAGGGATAAGGTTTAAGTTACCGATATAGAATACTGGTATTCCAAGCTCTTCACATTTTGCAAAGCTATCAACTAATGATTCACTGTAGTTTGTGCTAACTGCAAGTGCATCTATATCACTTGTGATAAGATCTTCAACTGCGCGAACTGTGCTCTCTGCATCTGCGCCGCCGTCAGCGAATACAACTTCATAACCTTTTTCTTCTGCCGCTGCTATAAATCCATCGTACATACGAACAAAGTATGGCATTGTAAGTCCTGCGATGCTAAGTCCGATTGTAACTTTATCGTCTTCGCCCTCGTCGCCGCCTGAACTCGATGTGTCGCCTGATTCTACTGAAGATGATGAGTCGCCGCCTGCATCTCCTCCGCCACACGCTACCATTGAAAGTGAAAGTGCTAAGATTAGTAATAATGCTAGTAACTTTTTCATAACTTTTCTCCTTTTCTTT
Organism: uncultured Oscillospiraceae bacterium; assembly: GCA_964370215.1. Taxonomy (GTDB): domain Bacteria; phylum Bacillota; class Clostridia; order Oscillospirales; family Ruminococcaceae; genus Massiliimalia. Next base: position 2,808 of record CAYJIM010000079.1, on the reverse strand, counting down.
TTTAAAAATTTACTCCACCAACAAATATTATGTTGGCAAATGGCTTGTTTTCGCCTGTGCGTATTATGCACTTGGCGTTTTCACAGAGTTTCTTAAACTCTGTATGCTCTACCTCTTCAATTGGTAAATTTGCAAAAATTGAAGAAATATCTGTGCGAAGTTCTTTGTTTTTTTCGTTCATCTCACTTGCGATAATAAGTGACTCTATAACAAGCTCACTCTTAACAGCTTCAACAACTTCCATAAGTGTTGGCTTACCTGCTACAATAGATAAATCAATCGACTTCACACCTTTTGGTATTGGTAACCCACAGTCGGCAATACATATGTACTCTGTATGCCCGAGAGCCGCTATTTCTGCTATTACTTCTACATTTAAAAGCCTATCTGCTTTCATCTGGACCTCCTTCCTCAAAATTACGTATCAGATTACGCTATTTGTAAAAATCTATAAGTTCATCTCGTGTAGGAATGGAAGTCTGTGCTCCTTTTTTTGTTATAGAAATGGCAGCCGCTTTATTTGCAAGCTCTATTGCCCCTTCAACTGACATTCCCTCGGATAATCCAACTGCAAATCCAGCATTAAATGTGTCCCCTGCGGCAGTTGAGTCAACCCTTTTAGTATCAGGAGTTTCATGAATACTGCACCCGCTCTCGTTGTAGAGCATAGCTCCCCGAGCGCCCATTGTAACCAATATGTTTTTAACGCCTTTTTGATAAAGAACTTTTGCAGCTTTTTCTATCTCATCTACCGATGAAACCGGTAGGGAAGTGAGTTTTTGAAGTTCAGTTTCATTTGGAGTTATATAGTCCAGTCCATTTAGTAGGTTGTCCGGCAGACTATCAGGTGCTGGAGCTGGGTCTAGTATAACGGTCTTGCCCTCTTTTTTTGCATATTCAGCTATTTTATAGATATCCTCTATTGGCGTTTCAAGTTGAAGGACAAATATATCAGAGCTTTTAAGTAACTCTTCACTTTTCATAAAGTAGTCGTAATCACAGTGTTCATTTGCCCCTGCAACTATAACTATACTGTTATCGCCCGAAGAATTAACTGTTATTATCGCCATACCACTCGGGGTGTTTTTAACCTTTAAAACTCTGCTTGTATCAACATTTGCATTTTGAAGTTCATCTAAAACGATACTGCCAAGTCCATCATCGCCCACTGCTGAGAGAAATGTTGTATCTCCAGAAAGCCTCCCACAAGCACACGCTTGATTTGCTCCCTTGCCCCCCGGGATTTTCGAGAAATTTTTACTTCTTAATGTTTCGCCTGTCTTTGGCATATTATCAACTTCAAGTACAAAGTCGATATTTGAGCTTCCGATTACCAATATTTTTTTCATTCAACACCTCTTTTTGTCGTTCTTCTTAGCAATAGTTTTGGATATAATCTTGTGCTTTCAATCCCTGTTTCACCAATTATTATACGGAGGAGTGTTTCTGTTGCTTTAACACCCATTTCAACGGTAGGTTGTTGGATTGTAGAAAGCGGTGGTTCACAATACTGTGAAAAACTTATATTATCAAAACCTATAACCTCTATATCATTTGGAATATTATATGAGAGCTCTGTTAGCGCCCTTATAGCTCCGAGTGCCATCATGTCATTCGCTGCTAATATTGCTGAATATCGAACACCATATCGCTCAAGCGATAAAACAGCTTCATATCCGCTCTCGACAGTGTAGTTGCCAAATTTTATAAGCTCATCATTACCCTCGATGTTATACTGCTTTAATGCAACTTTGTATCCCTCAAGCCTCTCTTTTGATGTCGACGCTCCAAGAGGACCCGATATGAAAGCAATTCTATTTGACCCATTTTTTATAAGCGCTTCGCAACTTGTAAAAGCTGCATATTCGTTGTCGGAGTAAACACCGATATGATCTGACAAACCCTCAAGTTTGCGGTCGAGCAGTATAAGTGGAATATTGTATTTTTTTGGTAAAAAGTGAACATCTTGTGCAACTGAACATGAAGATATAAGAATAATTCCATCGAGCTTTTTTGTTAAAAGACTGGTTATTGCTTTAACTTCGTTCTCTTCTGAAAAATCTGTATTGACAATAAATACTATATAGTCGTCTTTTTTTGCTCGACTCTCAATTGCTTTTGCTATCTCAGAAAAGAAAGGATTTGTCAAATCTGGGAGCACAAGCGCAATGCTCTTGCTCTTCATTTCTGACTTTTCTTTAACATTATTATTTGTAGAATAGTTTGTATCTCTTATTATTTTTTCTACACGCTCCCGAGTTTTCTTGCCAACACCTGTGGGCGAATTATTAAGAACTCTTGAAACAGTAGCTTTCGAAACTCCCGCTAAACGTGCTATCTCTTCCACCGTAATTTTCAAAATATATAACCTCTCTTTCAACTAACTTTAATTGAGTAACAATGTTTCGTAAATAGGTAAAAATACCAACTATTGTTTCTCTGCTTTGGTGAAACATACAAGATTATTTTTGGTTACTTGATTATAATTTAGTAATTTTTATTTATTTTGTATTTATATTATATGAACATAAATGCAAAGCTTTAATTGCGAATTTAGTTTAACATAACTTTTGAATACCTGTACATAGGGAGTTTTATAAAACTGATAGTAATTTTTCCTAACTTGAAGATAAATTTGAATTTGTGCGATTTTTAGAAAATGTATTCAGTCAATTCAATTAGTTTAACTAAAAATTCCAAGCTTTAAAATCAAACAATAAACTGTATTAGAAAAATTAGAGATAACATTTGAAAGATAATCTGTAGTCATGAATCATATGTTGCTGAAACATCAATTAAAGCATTAAC
>CAYJIM010000078.1:0-10864 GCA_964370215.1 uncultured Oscillospiraceae bacterium | reverse complement strand
CTCTTCACTCTTCACTCTTCACTCTTCACTATTTAGTGTACCATAAAATTGCAATACAAGAAAGTCCCATCAAAAAACATTAAGGTAATCTTAAAGGGCATGTCAGCAAGGTGTAAGGTTGCACTGGTAACATAAAGAAAAAAGGAGGATGCAGTATGGAGTATATCATCGAAACGAAAAAGTTAACCAAACGGTACGGCAAAGAAACTTCGGTCAATGGGGTAGACTTACACATTCCGAAGGGATGTGTGTATGGGTTTTTGGGCCCCAACGGTGCCGGCAAAACCACCACAATGAAAATGATGCTAGGGCTTGCAAAGAAAACAAAAGGGGAAATTTTACTGTTCGGTTCCCCCCTTTGCGAGAAAAACCGCTTGGATCTGCTCTCGCAGATCGGGTCACTCATCGAAACCCCCAGCTATTACGCACACCTTACCGCCTATGAAAATTTGGAGATCACTTGTGTGCTACGTGGCATCGACAAACGTCAAATTTTTGAGGTGCTACAAATTGTCGGGCTGACAGATACCGGCAAAAAGCAGGTGTCAAAATTTTCCCTGGGGATGAAACAGCGACTGGGCATTGCAAATGCCCTACTCGGCAAACCCAAATTGTTGCTGTTGGACGAGCCCACCAACGGACTCGATCCGGCAGGGATTGCCGAGATTCGCGCCCTGATCAAGCGCCTGCCTGCCTTGCTCGACACCACCGTGCTCATCTCCAGTCATCTACTTTCCGAAATCGAGCAGATCGCCGACGTGGTTTCCATCATCGATCACGGTAAGATTTTGTTTGAGGGCACGCTTGACAGTCTGCGTGAAAAAAGCAAGCCCCACCTGTCGGTTGCCACCACCGACGACCAAAGAGCGGTCTGCTGTTTGCCGGATGTGACGGTAACGGCAGAGGGGTTGACGTTGCCGGCGGTTGATACTGACGGGTTGATCGCCATGCAGGAGGCATTGCGCCATCACCACATTTACATGACACGCATTGTCGAGCACCGCAAAAGTTTAGAGGAATTGTTCTTGGAGATGACCACAAGTGAGGTGACGGTATGATGCGTGCATGGCAGGTAGAATGCTTGAAACTGCGGCGAAAACACACCCTTCTCATCGCCCTTGTCATGCTCTTGGTCGAGCTGTTTTGGCTTTCTTTCGCACTCTTTTGGAATGGCGATACGTTCGCAACACAGGGCTTTCAAACGATGTTTTATCAACTGCCGTTGCTCAACAGCCTGTTTTTTCCGGTGATGATTGGGGTGATGGTGTCACGTATCTGCGACATCGAACACAAGGGCAGTCATTTCAAAAGTTTATTCACCATGCAAAAAAAGACCGCCCTGTTGTCGGCAAAGGGTGCTCTCTGTGTGCTGTTTTCGGCACTGCTTGTTGCGGTACAAATTGGATTTGTCGTCCTGCTGGGACAGCTGGCGGCTTTTGAGGATGCCCTTTTGTGGACAGATATGCTGTCCTTCTTTCTGTCGCAAACAGCGACGGGCAGTTTGCTTGTGGTGCTTTTTTTGGTACTCGCCCTGTCCTTTAAAAATCAGTTCATCCCCTTTATCGTCGGTATTGTTGTTGGGTTTTTGGGCTTTTTATCCGCCTTCTTCCCACCGGTCATCATGCGCCTCATCCCCAGTGCTTACTTTATGTACCTGTCGACGGTGGGCATGGATTGGCAGGTGGACACACGGGTGGTCACCTACTACGTCGAACCCTTCAAGTGGGGTTCCTTTGGCGGTATTTGTGCGGTGACAGCGCTGTTGTTTGCCCTGTCGCTTTTGTTTTTCAACAGAAAAGAGGTGTGAGATGAAATTGCTCAAAGCGGAATTTTTGAAATTGAGAAAATCAAAGGTGCTGTTGTCCTTTTTTGTCCTGCCGGTACTGTCGGCGGTGTTTGGCACCTTCAACTATGCCCAAAATTTAGGGGTACTCAAAGATGGTTGGTACAGCTTGTGGACACAGCACACCCTCTTTTTGAGTTACTTTTTCCTGCCGGTCCTCATCGGCTTAATCGTTTCCTACAGCTTTCGATTGGAAGAAGGCAATTGGAACAACTTTGCCGCCACCCCTGTCAAACGAGGGGCACTCATCGCCGCAAAATTCACCGTTTGCAGTGGATTTGCCCTCCTTGCTATGGCGTTGACGGCGGTACTGTTTTTGGGGTGTGGGCTAGCACTCGGGTTAGAGGGATTTCCCCTTCAAATCCTTTCTTGGATCTTGCAGGGCAGTCTCGGTATCGTCTCGGTGGTTGCCGTACAGGTGCTCCTGTCACTGTGGCTGAGAAATTTTGCCCTACCGGTCGGCCTTGCCCTTTTGCTTGGCATTGCAGGACTGATGCTCATCACGGTGGATCTGTGGTTTTTCACCCCCTACACCCTCATTGCCGTCGGTCTACAATCCAATGGCAGTGACCTACTGGACCCGACGATGACGGTCGCCTACCTTGTCCTGTCGGTCATCTTTACGGCAATCGCCCTACTACTCTCCTGTCTGCTGTTTCGGACACGAGATGTCCGCAATTAACCGAATCGTCGACAAACCCCCATCCAATGATTGTTGGATGGGGGTTTGTCATGGTGTGAAAAACACACGGACGACCAAAGATCGCCCCTACCGCACAACGAAAACAATGTGGGCAAACGGCGGGCGATTCGTGAATCACCCCTACCTGATGGGCGATGTGTTTACAGCAATGTCAACCATTCTTCCGAGGCATCGTCGTTTTCCGCTTTCGCTTCTTCCAGACGGGCGCAGAGGGATTGCAGCTTTTCGTAGTCTGCACCGACGGCAGGGTCGGCGATTTGTTCCTCCAAAAAGGCAATCTCTTCATCCAATGCCGCCACCAATTTTTCCAATTCGTTCAAGCGGTTGCGGCGGCGCGCGTCGGCGGCACGCTGTTGCTTGGAGCGGTTGTACTGGCTGGCGTTTTCCCCGCTCTTTGCCGTTTCGCTTACCGTTTCAACAGGCTTCGGTGCACGCTTCAACTGCTCGAGGTACTCGTCATAGTTGCCGACAAATTGACAAAGCCCCTCAGCCGACAGTGCCCAAATTTTATTCGGGATGTTGTTTAAAAAGTAACGGTCATGTGAGACAAATAAAAGCGTGCCGTCAAATGCTTGTAACGCCTGTTCCAGTGCTTCCTTGCTCGCCAAATCGAGGTGGTTGGTGGGTTCATCAAAAAACAAAAAGTTTGCCCCTTCGGTCATCATGACAGCAAACCCCAGCCTTGCACGCTCCCCACCTGAAACACTCGCCACCTTTTTGTAGATCTGATCGTCGGAAATGAGCATCTGCCCCAAAATCGAGCGCACCTGAAATTCCAGCATCGAGGGGTGTCTGCCCCACAGCTCTTCGAGGAGTGTCTGTTCAAAGTTGAGGTTTTGATTCTCCTGTTCGTAAAAGGCAATCTGCACATTGCGCCCCCAGAAAATATCCCCCGTCGCCGTTTCGGTTTGGTTCAAAACGGCACGCAGCATCGTCGATTTACCGATCCCATTCGGGCCAATCAGGGCGATGCGATCCCCTCGTTTGACCTCAAAATTGAGGTCGGTGCAGAGTGTTTTTTTCGCAGCCCCTTCTCCCACCACCAGATCCAAATGCTCGACGGTGAGCACATCTTTGACCGGTGTAGTCTGGTAGTCGAAGCGAAAATAAGGGGTCTTGTCAAAGAGGTGTGGTTTTTCCAGCACCTCCATTTGTGCCAATTGTGCCAGTCTTGATTTGGCGCTACTGGAGGTAGACGCTCTGGCAATATTCTTTTCAGCATAAGTCTGCATCGACGATATTTTCAGCTGTTGTTGCTCGTATTCCTTCAAATCTCTCTCGAGCTTTTCTTGCTTTAACAGCTTAAACTTGGTGTAGTTGCCGGGGTAAACGGTGACCCCACCTCTGGCAATTTCCCAAATTTTTGAGACCATCTTGTCCAAAAAATAACGGTCATGCGACACCACCAAAATCGCACCTTTGTAGTCTTGCAGGTAATCCTCCAGCCATGCAAGGGTACGAAAATCGAGGTGATTGGTCGGTTCGTCGAGGATGAGTAACGACGGCTCTTCCAGCAACAACTTCGCCATGGCAAGGCGCATTTTTTCACCCCCCGACAGCGTGCCGATGGCCGTGCCATACTGTGCGGTGGAAAATCCCATACCGGTGAGAATCGTTTTGATTTTCACATCAATCCCATACCCCTCACGTGCCTCAAAAAAACTGGCAAGTTTTGCATACTGCGAGGTGGTGTGGTGATATTCTTCGGTGTCGTGATCCGCCATAGTCGCAAGGATGTGCTCCAGTGTGGTCATCTGCTCTTTCACCGCCAACAACTCGGCAAAGACCGACAACATCTCGTCGTAAATACAGCCTTCTCGATTCAAGCCGGCATTTTGTTTTAAGTAACCAATGGTCTGACCGCGCTCGACAAACACCTCACCGGTGTCGGCAAGGGTGGGGTCTAGTATACAGTTCAAGAGGGTGGTTTTACCGGCACCGTTGGCACCGATAAAGCCGATGCGGTCACGCTCCTGAATGGTGAGCGAGATGTTTTCAAAAATGACCTGATCGGCAAAACTTTTGTATAATTGGTGGGTAGACAAAACCATAAGGGTGCTCCGTTTCTATTGTTTAAGAGGGGAAAATCAAGGGGTATTTTTCCCCGTCGGATAGGATTTGTTGATAATTTTTGGTGTCGGCAAAGGGGGCTTTGGCAAAGCGGTTGCGGTACTGCTTGGGACTCATGCCAAACCGCTTTTCAAAGGTGTAGCCAAAGTGTTGACGGCTGTTGAACCCAACGTGAAAGGCGATGTCGATGATCGATAGGTCGGTGTTCTTGAGCAAAAAGGTGGCACGCTCCATTCGTTGATGGTTGACGTAGCGCATCAACCCACAACCGAATTCCTTGGCAAAGAGCGTTTGCAGGTAGGAGTGATTGAGCCCGACATGGTCGGCAATCTGCCCCACGTCCAGTTCCTCACAAAAATGCTCGTCGATGTACTGCTTTGCCTTTTTGAGATAGGTGATGCCGGTCGCATTGCCCTGCTTTTGCTGGGCACGACAGAGCTCAAACAGCACACGGTTACAGAGAAGCGACAGCAAAAAGTCGTCGGGTTTTGGTGTTTCCAGTTCGGCAATGAGATCCTTGAGGGCGTACCCCAAATTGGCACGATCCTCCCAGTAGACAAAGGGCGCATTTGCTGTTACAAATTGCAAAAAGATGGCACTTTTCGCAAACGTAGTAAAGTCAATGCCGGTTTGATCGGCCGAACAGCGAAACTCATAATTTAAGAGGGTGCAACCGCCACTGTCGGGAGAGACGGTCAGGCAGTGGGGCACCCCACTGTCCAAAAAGACAAACTGTTTTGGTTTTAACGTCAACTGCTTGACGCCGATGTCAATGGTGCAACTGCCGTTGACCAGATACATGATTTCACAGTGATCATGCCGATGTGCCTGCATCGAAAAGGAGGGCAGGAACATGGCATAATAAGCCACCGAATGCAGGTAGCGGTGGGAAGATGGATAAATGCTCAAAATGACCCTCCTTTTAAGTTGTGTTGTAGGGACAGGCTTCCACGCCTGTCCGCAGGCATTGCGGTCGGGTCAAGACCCGACCCCTACCTCTTCATTCTTCACTATTTTTATTCTACCACACTGCTACAAGAAATACAACAATTTATTGCATTTTACAAGAGACAAGCGTGGAAATCTATCGCATGGGGCAAAAAATATCGCTATAATAACAATAACGTATTACACGGAAAACAAATTTGAAAGGGTGTTTTTTATGAGTTTTAAAGTAGCATTTATTGGCGCAGGAAGTCTGGTGTTCGCAAGAACATTATTCACAGATATTATGTCTGTACCGGAATTTCGCGACATCGACATTGCCTTCACCGACATCAACGCCGAAAACCTTGAAAAGGTAACCGATCTTTGCCAAAGAGACCTCGAAGCCAACGGCATCACCACCAAAATCCAATCCACCACCGACCGTCGTGCGGCATTCACCGATGCCAAATACATCATCAACTGTGTGCGGATCGGCGGTTTGGAAGCGTTTGAAACCGACATCGACATTCCGCTGAAATATGGCGTCGACCAATGTGTCGGCGATACCCTTTGCATCGGTGGGATCATGTATGGGCAACGTGTCATTGCCGCCATGCTCGACTTCTGTAAAGACATTCGTGAAGTGGGTGCTCCCGGTGCAATGATGCTCAACTACTCCAACCCCAATGCCATGGCCACTTGGGCCTGCAACAAATACGGCGGGGTGCCGACCATCGGTCTGTGCCACGGCGAAATTCACGGCGAACAACAGATTGCAAAAGTCTTAGACATCCCTCGTGAGGAATTGGACTTCATCTGTGCCGGCCTCAACCACCAAACATGGTACATCTCGGTCAAACACAACGGCAAGTGTATGCTCGATAAAATCCTACCGGGCTTTTTGGCACACCCTGTTTACAGCGAACAGGAAAAAGTGCGCATCGACATGCTCAAACGCTTCGGGTACTACTCCACCGAATCCAACGGACATCTGTCGGAATATGTTTCTTGGTATAGAAAACGCCCTGACGAAATCGAGTCTTGGATTGATACCAGCAACTGGATCCACGGCGAAACCGGCGGTTACCTGCGTGTGACCCGTGAAAGCCGCGACTGGTTCACCACCGATTATCCGAAACTCTTACTGGAAGATCCCAAAAAATACGACGGGACCGATCGTGGGAAAGAACACTGCTCTTACATCATGGAATCGCTCGAAACCGGCCGTATCTACCGTGGTCACTTCAATATGATGAACAACGGCTGTATCACCAATCTTTCGGATGAATGCGTCGTTGAAGTGCCTTGCTATGTCGATGGCAACGGCATTTCGGTACCACAAGTCGGCGACTTGCCTTGGGGTCCTGCCGCTGTCTGTGCACAATCCACTTGGGTACAAAAACTGGCGGTGGAAGCCGCTGTATCCGGCAATGTCACCTTGCTCAAACAAGCCGCCATGATGGATCCGCTGACAGGGGCTGTTTGCAACCCGCCGGAAATCTGGCAAATGGTTGACGAAATGCTCGTCGCACAGGAACAGTGGTTGCCACAATACAGCGAAGGGATTGCTGTGGCAAAGGAAAATATGAAACGTGACGATCTGATCCAAACCAACGACGGCTATCGTGGTGCGGTACGCCTGCGCATCAAAACACCGGAAGAGGTCGCCAAAGAACGTGCAGAAAGAACCTTAACCGCAGAATAACAAAAGAACGCAAAACCGGTGAGCAAATTTTTTGCTCACCGGTTAAAGTTTTTTCCATCTCGACACCCTGTTAGACCGTCCAAAAATCTGCAAGTCAAGGAACAAAACTTGCAAATGAGAGAGTCATACGATGGTATATGAACGAAATTTGCAAGTTGAAGTGACATAGAAAGCAAGACTGGTGAGCAACTTAGCTCACCAGTCTTGCGATTGCGGGTTTTTCGACGGTCTGAAGTCGGCAACCACCATGGTGGTTGTCGGCTTTTCGATTACAGTGATGTGGCACTATGCAAGGCCTGTCGATTTAAGGCATGGAATTTTTCGGGTAGGGTCGCTTTCATGGCGCTTTCCAATTCGGCGACGGTCATGCCCAATACCTCCGCTTTGGCTGCCACGCCCAGTAGTACCAAATTCAGCACTTTGGGCGATCCGCAGGCAGTACAAGCTGCATCCCCTTCCACCAAAATGACCTGTTTTGCTTTTTCCTTTAGGTAAGCGAGCATCGGTTCGGCGGTGTAGGGCTCTGCCGCCATCGCGTCGGTCGTCGGTTTGATGGCACGCACATTGACAATCACCGTGCCGTTCGGTTTCAGGTAATCCAGTACCCGTACCGCTTCCGCCGGCTCAAACCCGATGATGACATCAGCACACCCCTTTGGAATGAGGGGGGAGGCAGTTCCTTCCCCAATGCGCACATGGCTGACCACCGAACCGCCACGCTGTGCCATTCCGATGGTTTCGGCAGTGCGGGCAAACTGCCCCTGATTCATGCCGACCTGTGCCAGCAGTTTGGAGGCAAGAACGGTTCCTTGTCCACCCACACCGGCAAGCAAAAAGTTTCTATTTTCAGTCATGATGACACTCCCTTTCTATTCCTCGACAATGGCGCCGACAGGACAAACCTGACTGCACAGTTGACAGCCGTAACAGAGACCGCCATCAATGACAATGGCACCCTCCTGTTTGGAAATGGCAGGACAGCCCACTTTTTTCAAGCATTTGCCACAGTTGATACAGGCGTCATTGATAACAAGGCGCTTCTGCGGTTTGGTGACAGCGATACAAGGGGACTTGTAGATGATGGCCGTGACCCCTTCCCCTGCCGCTGCGACTTTCGCCGCTTCGACTGCTTGGTCGAATTGCAACGGATCGACAATTTGAATGGAGGAGACCCCGAGTCCTTCCAACACTTTTGGAATGTCGATGGCATGGGTCACCTCTCCCATCATTGTTTTGCCGGTGCCGGGATGCGGTTGGTGTCCTGTCATGGCGGTGGTGGAGTTGTCGAGCACCACCAACACCATCCGTGATTTGTTGTAAATGGCGTTGGCAACCCCCGTCAAGCCGGAGGCGAAGAAGGTCGAGTCACCGACAAAGGCAAAGGGAATGGTGTCGGGACAGCTGTGCCCGATACCCTGTGCCATCGTGATGCCGGCACCCATGCAAAGGCAGGTGTCCACCATGTTGAGTGGCATGGCATTGCCGAGGGTATAACAGCCAATATCCCCACAAAAGACCGCTTTTTTGCCTGCCATTGCTTTTTTGACGGCAAGGAAAGAGGCACGGTGTGGACATCCGGCACAGAGTACCGGTGGGCGAATCGGCAAGGTGGGTGGGGTGGAGACCTCTTCTGTGACGGCCATGTCAAACAGTGTGGCAAGGGCCGCTTTCACCGACTCGGTGCTGTTTTCCCCTGCCGTTTGGATGTGTCCTGTCTGTTTGCCTAAAATTTCCACCGCAATGTGGAGCTTGCCACAGAGTGTGACAAGGGCACGTTCGATGACAGGATCCAGTTCTTCCACCACCAGCACCTTAGTAAGCCCTGTTAAAAAGTCGCTTGCAAGGTCGTCGGGGAAGGGGAATGGGGTGGCGACCGTCAACAGTTTGTAGCGGTCAGCAAGGGCAGGGGATTGTTGTTCCAGAAGTGAAAGCGCTTCTTTGGTGTAGGCAGCACTGATCCCACCGGTCGCAATGCCGATAGATCCATCACCGACGACGGTATTTTCCGCATAACCCGAAAAGTCCTTGCCGATTTGTGGGTTGCGTGCTTCAATGTGCTTGTGTGCCGCATGGGAAAGACGGGGGAAAATAACCCACTTCGGATCTTTGACAAAATCGATTTCCTTGGTCGGTTTGATCGGTTCTGCAAAAGAAATGCTTGCACAGGCATGACATACTCTGGTTGTTGGGCGAAACAATACCGGTGTGTGGTACTGTTCGGAATAGGCAAAGGCATCCATCATCATGCGGTAGGCTTGTTCCGGAGATTGCGGATCAAAAATCGGCAATTTAGAAAACGCCGCAAAGGTGCGGGTGTCCTGCTCTGTTTGGGAGGAGATGGGGCCGGGATCGTCTGCCACCAGCACGACCAGTCCCCCGTTGATGCCAAGATACGCCAAACTCATGAGCGGATCTGCCGCCACATTGAGGCCGACCTGTTTCATCGTCACAAGGGCACGTTTGCCACACATCGAAGCCGCCGCTGCAACCTCCATCGCCGCCTTTTCATTGATCGACCATTCCACGTAAATATCACCTGTGTTTTGTTTTGCCACCGTTTCCAACACCTCGGTGGAAGGGGTGCCGGGGTAGCCTGTGACCACACCGACCCCTGCATGAATGGCGCCAAAGGCCATCGCTTGATTGCCCATCAGTAAGTTCATCGGTTTGCCTCCTTGAATGCTTTTTTATTTTCTTCCAACGCCACACAAAGCGGTGCCGGCAGCTGTTTGACTGGTTTTCCCTCGAGATAATCGAGTATTTCCGAAAGAATCTGCTGCACCCCGAAGGTGGTGTTTGGCGGTGCAACATACCGCCCATGCTGTTTCATATCCTCATTGGCATTTTGCATGACAAAGCTGTGGGTGGCCTGCCCGAGCAATTCAATGTCGTTGTAGTAGTCACCAAAACACACCGTTTCATCTGGTGTAATGTTCAGTTTTTCCTGCAAAAACGCCAGTGTTTTTCCTTTGTTGATGCCGTTGTTCATGATGTCCACCCACACCTCGCCCGAGACGACGCAGTGCAAGCGATCCCCCAACACACCGTGGAGTACAGGGTAGCTGTTGGTCGCCGCCCCTTGGACATCACAGACAGCGACCTTTAAGATGTCATCTTGAATGTCGTCCACCGATTGGATGGCCTGATAAGTGGCGTAATAGGAGCGCAAATAAGGGGTGAACGGGCCTTCAATGGGGTGTTGCCATGCGTGTTCCTCCCCACAATAAACGGCGTGTGCACCCGAAACGGTGCCAAGGGCTGCCTCAATTTCTAACAGAAAGGTACGGTCAAGCACGTCGGCAAAGAGCACCTCTCCGTCGTGCAATAAGAATGCGCCGTTATCGCAGAGAAAATAGGGTTTTGTGATGGCAGGGGCAAACTCCTCCCGCTGTTTTGGGTAGCTTCTGCCGGTGGCCGCCACAAAGGCAATGCCGTGTTGTTGTAGCGCCTCCATCGTTTCAAAAAAGTGGGGCGGAAAATGCTTTTGTTCGTCCAATAAGCTGCCATCCATATCGGTGGCGATCATTTTAATCATAAAGTCTCCTTGGGGTTTGGTAGGGGATGTGATCGTTTTTTGTAGGGGCGGGTCAGTGAAAAGTGAATAGTGAAGAGTGAA
>CAYJIM010000077.1:0-10919 GCA_964370215.1 uncultured Oscillospiraceae bacterium | reverse complement strand
CGCAGGCGTTTCCGACCAAGCACCCATATCTCGAAAAGCCCATCCACGAGTCGATAGCACCGGCAGGCATTACGGACGACCAAAGGTCGCCCCTACCGCACAACCAAAACGACACGGGAAACCACGGGCGATTCGTGAATCGCCCCTACACCAATCAATGAACCAATCGGGACGGGTGACCCGTCCCCTACAACAGCAAACCCGCAACCGATGGCACGGTTGCGGGTTTTGGTTTTTATAATGCGCCGGCGGCGATGATGGTGAGGTTGGGGTGCAGTTGCAAAATAGACGCCGGAATTTGTGGGGTGACAGGGCCGTACAATGCTTGTTGCAAAATGTCGGCTTTGTCTTCCCCATTGACGACAAGCAGAATGCTTTTGGCAAGCATGATCGACTTGATGCCCATCGTGATGGCCTGTTTTGGCACTTCGTCCATGCTTTCAAAAAATCTGGCATTCGCCTTGATGGTAGTCTCACCCAATGCGACACAGTGGGTGGTTTTTTCAAATGCACCGCTAGGCTCGTTGAAGCCGATGTGCCCATTGTGTCCCAGTCCCAACACCTGCAAGTCAATGCCGCCCACCGATTCAATGAGGGCGTCGTAACGTGCGCACTCCGCTTGGGGGTCCGCTGCAAGTCCGTTTGGTACATGGGTTTTTTCAAGGTTCACATTCACCTTGGAAAACAGGTGATGATTCATAAAGTAACGATAGCTTTGGTCGTTTGTGCCGTCCAGTCCGCAGTACTCGTCCAGATTGATGGTGGTGACTTGGGAGAAGTCAATGTCCCCTTTGCCGTACCACTCCACCAATTGTGCATAGGTGCCGATCGGTGTAGAACCGGTGGCAAGCCCCAATACACTTTGTGGGTGCAGGATGACCTGTGCGGAAATGATGTTTGCCGCTTTGCGGCTGAGGTCGTGATAATCGGTCGCACGAATAATTTTCATGGGTAATCCCTCTTTCTAACGTGACAGTTAGCGGTATTTTTGAATGATGGTCTGCATGTCGTCCCATTTGGCTTCCATATCGGCGACCAGTTTAAACTGGGTGCGTGCCCGGTCAAGGTTGTGTCCTTCACGGTGGGTGCGGAAGTAGTGATCCCCTTCCAGATAGTCGGTCAGGAATCGGGTGCCACACTCAAAGGTCATCATCTTGGCACCGGTTGGCAACAGATCCAGTTCGGTGTCGGTCAGGTTGCCACCACAGCCGGTCAAAAAGCCGTCGGTGTAGCAGTCAAACAGATCCAAATCAAGGTTTACTTTGGAAAGATCCTGCTCATCCTCCACCGCGGTGGAAGCGCCGAAGCGGATCGAGTCGCCAAAGTCATTGACCGAGAAGCCCGGCATAACAGTGTCCAAATCGATGACACAGAGAGGTTCTCTCGTGTCGGTATCCAGCATGACGTTGTTGAGTTTGGTGTCGTTGTGGGTGACACGTAGCGGTAAACTGCCGTCTTTGTAGGCATTCATCAAGGTATTGGCAAAGTCGGCACGGGCACGGACAAAGGCAATTTCTTCCTGCACCAACGCCACTCTGCCGTGGGTGTCCGCTTGAACCGCCGCTTCAAATTTACGCAGACGATCCGGTGTGTCATGAAATTTTTCAATCGTTTCATCGAGGGTGTCGGCCTCAAAGTCGTGCAACAGCGCTTGGAATTGCCCAAACGCCAACCCGCTTTGGTAAAAGTCGTGTGGGGTTTCCACCTGTTCCAAACTCAAGCCATTTTCGATGAAGACATAACAGCGCCAGTAGCTGCCAATGCTGTCGACATAGCAAAAAGAGCCGGTTTTGGTGCGGACAATGGTCATCCCTTCACGCAACGGGTCGCCCCCACGCTCCTTGACTTTTTTGCGGACAAATTTGGTGACTGCCGCAATGTTTGCCATCAACTTGGTCGGTTTTTGGAAAATTTCGTGGTTCATTCGTTGCAGGATGTAACGGCGAGAATCGCCGATTGGCAGGTCGAACTCCACCAAAAAGGTGTCGTTGATGTGGCCGTTGCCATAACTTTTGTAGGAATTTAAAGTGCCCTCAAACGCAAAGGCGGAAATGGCTTCCGTCACACGTTCACATAGTTGATCTCTTGTCATGATTGTTTCTCCTACTCTTTGGGGTTAATCCCACAATTTTTCAGGGTATAAACCCTCTTGTTTCATCTTTGCAATGGCATCCATGACCATTTGTTTGTCACCCGGATAGGTGACCCCGTACCAGCGATCGGCGCTGGTCAGTACCATGGCGGTGGCAGTACCCTCTTGCAGTTGCTCGTCCACGACAAAGGGGAGAAAATATTCACATTTCAATGGGTTTTTCGGCAGATTTTCCGAAAGGAACGGGCCAAAGCCCTGTTGCAGGCGCTCCATAAAGCTCTTACTAAAGCCCCACAGATTCATCGACACCACGCTGTCGGGTGGCAGTTGTACCCAACTTTTCCCGTCGTCTTCGGTGTAAGCGACCCCGCCGTCTTGTTTTTCAATGCGGGTGCGTTCGTTGATGGTTTGCAACTTGCCATCTTCGCCCACCACGCAAACGCCACGTGCTACATGGCCGTTGTCGGTTAAGGTGTTGTCTAAGCGATAGCCGACCATCGCATAACGGCCGACGTCATCGGTCGTTTCGGTCAAGAAATTGTAGATCTTTGAAAAGCCTTCTTTGCCGTAGTAGTCATCGGCATTGATGACGGCAAACGGGCCGTCAATCATCGATGCACAGCTCAAAACCGCCTGTCCTGTACCGAATGGTTTTTGACGGCCTTCCGGCACGGTAAAGCCGTCCGGCAGGTCGGTCAATTGTTGATAGGCATATTGCAGGTTTAGGTGTCTTGCAATGTCTTTCATGCGTTCGTCAAACTGTGGACGCAATTCCTCTTTGATAATGAAAATAACGTCACGAAAACCCGCTTGATATGCATCGTAAATCGAAAAGTCCAAAATCAAATGCCCCTGTGGATCGATGGGGTCGATCTGCTTTAAGCCGCCGTAACGACTCCCCATTCCTGCTGCCATGATGACCAATACCGGTTTTTTCATTTGCGAACACTCCTTTTTTATTCTATTTGTCCTTTTTGGGTTGGACAAAATTACCATCTTTAAGTTGATTTTATTACTATTTTTATGTCTAAAGTTAAATTTTCTGTTACTATTATCTTTATTATAGGTTCAAGGGGTTGCTTTTTCCAGAAAAAATAGTATAATAAATTAGTAATATGTCTGAAATTTTCTTATTTTACATTTGTCGACTGAAAAACGGAGGAACTCATCATGAAAGAAAAACAAGAACTCGTAGAACTTTTGCGCGATCTCTATAACATTTCCGGCTTCCGCGTTTCGCTACACGATACTGATTTTAAAGAAATTGTCTGCTATCCCCCGGAGGCGTCGAAACTATGTCAGGCCGTGCAACGAACACCGACCGGCATGGATGCTTGTCGCCAATGTGATGCCGCAGCATTTGCCACCACCCAACGCACCCAAGAGCTGTATATCTACCACTGTCACTGTGGACTATATGAGGCGGTTTCTCCGCTGTATGACTTTGGTGTGCTGTCCGGCTATTTGATGATGGGGCAGATGATCGATACCTACGACGATACCCGTATGAAGGTCAGCCATCTCTCCTCCCGCTTTGTGCCGGAACAAGCGCTGCCCGATCTGTTGGATCAGATCCCGACTGCCACCAAAGAAAAAATTATTTCCTATGTGCGCATCATGCGTATCTGTGCCGAATACATCACCCTCACCAACCGCATGAACTTCGGCAGTCGCAACCTTGCGGATGAGGTCAAGCGCTACATTGGCAAAAACTATGCCGAAAAAATCAGCATTGATTTGCTGTCACGCCGCTTCTTGACCAGTAAGTCGACCTTGATGCACGGCTTTAAATCTCGTTTTGGGACAACCATCAACGATTATTTGACTGAAGTGCGCATTGAACATGCCAAAAGTTTGCTGGCGCATACCGACCGTCCAATTCAAGAAATCGCTGAAACCTGCGGGTTTGCAAACCAAAACTATTTTGCAAAGGTATTTTTAAAGATCAACCAAACCACCCCTACCGCTTATCGCCGTTCCTGCCTAACCGAAGCGAGTGCGGAATAAGGTCATACCAAAATTGAATAGATGTTTAAAAAGGATCCCATGTGTTTCACATGGGATCCTTTTTTGTTTTGCGAGGGATGGCGTGTAGGGGACGGGTTGCCCGTCCCGATTGGTTAAATGAAATGTGAAGCGGTAGGGGCGACCCTGTGTGGTCGCCCGTGTTTTCCACCCCGTTTTGTGTCCGATGAATGGCGGATGGGTCAAGACCCATCCCTACAGATCCATATTGCCATCGACGTGGTAGGGTCACGGCAAGCCGTGACCGCAATGCCTACCGGCTCGTTAGCCAACACTGCCGATGTCGTAATGGTGCCAGTTGTCCCCTTCTTTGTAGTAGACAAATCCATTGTCTGCAACGGCATAATCAAAGGTCGCCTCGCCGTTTTCGTCACTGCCTTCCACCTTGTAAATGGTGGCGTTGATGCCGTCTAGGGTGGTGCTACCGTTTCCCTGCATCGAGGAAAACACCTGTCCGCGTAGGATCATCGCAAATGTAATGAGGGATTCGGCCTCCTCTTGACTCATACCGCTTGCCGCGTCGGTGGCGGGGGCTTCAATCCCCTCCGACACACTCTGCTCCAGATAATAGGAAAGTCCCAAATAGGGATACTCCCCTGCAAATTGGCTGACAGGATACAGCTCTGCCAAATACAGATCATTGCCCCCATTCATCGTGTAATACACCTCTTTGTCGGGGAAGTTTTCGATGATGCTTTTCCACAAACTTTCGAGCATAAACCACTGCATCGAGGCACTGTCTTCAAAATAGAAGTCCTCGTCTTGTGCTTCATCCCCAAAGTTTTTGATGAGGGTGGCCTCAGGACTCCAGTCAATGACGACACCGCCCTCCACCCCCGATTCGGTGACGATGTAGTCAAGGCCTGTCAGATCCCCCAACCCCTCGGCGAGCTTGGTGGCTGTCAGCGGCCCTGTATAACTGAATTCGTGGGTGACAAAGGTACTGCCAATGTCCAATTCCATATCGGTGTACAGCGTGGCGCTGTTGGGGAATAGATCCACCCCTTCACAGCCTACCAAGCAGACGGTCAACGCCCCTGCCAGCAACACCGAACCCCCTCTGATCAATCCTTTCATACTGCTCCTCTTTTCTTGTTATACAAGCTCCTGTAGATCTTTGCGGTAACGGTTGAGTACCTCGTGCCCCGTTTCGGTCACCAGCACCAAATCCTCAATGCGCACCCCGAATTCCCCTTGCAGGTAAATGCCCGGTTCAATGGAGAAGACCATGCCGGCTGCCAACTGCTGTGCATTTGTCTCCGACACGTCGCCTGCTTCGTGCACCTCAAGGCCGATGGAATGCCCCAGACGGTGGGTAAACTGGTCACCATACCCAGCCTTTGTGATGACCGCTCTCGCAATACCATCCAACGTTTGAAAGGACACACCGGGACGCACAGCGGCAATGGCGGCTTCGTTGGCTTCTTTGACCAACTGGTACACCGTCTTTTGTTTGTCGGTTGCCGTACCAAAACAAAAGGTGCGGGTCATGTCGGCACAATACCCATGGAGGCGACAACCCATATCGATGAGCACCATGTCCCCTTGCTGTAGCGCCCGTGTCGTCGGTTCATGGTGGCCGATGGCACCATGTGCACCAAAGCAGACCGATGGTGAAAAGGATACCCCTTCTGTCTGCAATCGGGCAAAGGTTTGGTGGATAACCGCTTCCAAGTCCCGTTCGGTCATCCCCTCTTTGATTTGTGCCACGACCAGATCCATCGCGATGTCGTTGGCGGCAGAGGCCTCACGCATCAGTTGTTGTTCGAAAAGGTCCTTTTGCTGTCTTGCCAAATCGACACAATCGGAAGCGACCACCACGTCGTCTGCCACCCCTGCCTGCAACAACGGCAGTAAAAATCGTGCCGCCATCGCCTTGTCCACCCCTAAGGTCTCCACCTTGCCGATCCGACTTGCCACCATCGCCATGACATCATCGGTGTCGGCAAAGCGGACCATCGGCAGATCCTCTGCCTCAACGGTGAAGAGGTGGTTTAAAAACAGCGTTACCTGCCCATCCTCTTGTAAAAGCAATCCCAAAAACCGCTCACCGGGGTCAACCTGTTTGCCGGTGAGGTAAAAAATTGCTACAGGGTCGGTCACCAACAGTGTTTGTATCCCTTTTTGTTTCATCTGTTGTGTCACGGTAACGGTTCTGCGTGTGTTGTTCATGCTGTGTTTCCTCATTTCCATATGAATCATATTTTATGGGCATTGCGGGCAACCACACAGGGTCGCCCCTACCGTACAATAAAAACGACAGGGGAATCATGCGGACGACCAAAGGTCGCCCCTACCACGGGACGTCGAGGACGCTGTCCCCTACCTTTTCACTCAAAAAGGGACTTGCCCTTGCCAACCAAAACGCGGTCGGGTTGGGAAGTCCCTTTGTGGTTACACTTCTGTTTTGTCGGAGGGTGCGTCGAGTTTTTCGTGCATACGATAGCTCAATGTCCGCAGGCTGTCCATCAAGTGGACATTTTCCACCACGACCTCATCGTTGTCCAGTCCGATGTCGTAATGACTAAAGTTCAAAAATCCTTTGACCCCACAGGCGATCAAGCGCTTGCTGATGCTGTCTGCCTCGGTACGTGGTACGCACAAGAGCGCTGTGACGGGCTTGCGCACCTTGCAAAATGCTTCTAAGGTGTCGACATGCTGTACCGACAGGTTTGCAATCCACGAGCCTACAACCTGTGGCGAATTGTCAAAAATGCCACATAGGCGAAAACCAGATTGCACAAAATTCAAGGTCGCCACCGCTTTGCCCAAATTCCCCGCACCGATCAGTACGGTAGGACGATCCACATCAAGGCCTAAAATGTGCGCAATTTCATCATACAAAGACGTGACATTATAGCCATATCCCTGTTGACCAAAGCCACCAAAGCAGTTCAAGTCCTGCCTGATTTGCGAGGCAGTCAACCCCATTTTTTGAGACAATTCTTTGGAGGAAATCCGACTGACTCCCTCATTTTTAAGTTCGCCCAAAAAACGGTAATACCGTGGTAAACGGCGAATGACTGAGATAGAAACGGTCGATTTCATCGCCATATCAGTCCCTCCTTTTTCCGCTTGTTGGATCGCTTAACCAAGCAATGCCACCAAACGAGTGTTGATTTCGTTCAAGAATTCTTCGGTCGACGCATGACGTTTGTTCGGCAAAGTCGACAGCGACAACAGATCCCCTGTCATGACCCCTTCTTCGATGGTTTGGATGATCGCCTGTTCCAATTTGTCTGCAAATGCTTGCAGTTTTGGCAGGTTGTCAAGCTCCCCACGTTTTCTCATCGCCCCTGTCCATGCAAAGAGGGTTGCCACTGAGTTTGTGGAGGTTGCTTCCCCTTTGAGGTGTTTGTAGTAATGGCGTTGTACCGTACCGTGTGCAGCTTCGTACTCATAAATGCCATCCGGAGAAACGAGTACCGAGGTCATCATGCCAAGGCTACCGTATGCGGTGGCAACCATGTCACTCATGACATCGCCGTCGTAGTTTTTACAAGCCCAGATGTAGCCGCCGTTGGAGCGCACCACACGGGACACTGCATCGTCAATGAGGGTGTAAAAATATTCAATGCCTGCTTTTTCAAATTTCTCTTTGTATTCTGCATCGAATACTTCTTGGAAAATGTCTTTAAAGCGGTGGTCATACTGTTTGGAGATGGTGTCTTTGGTGCCAAACCAAACATCTTGGTTTGTGTCCAACCCATAGTTGAAGCATGCTTTTGCAAAGGAAGCAATCGATTCGTCGATGTTGTGTACCCCTTGTGCAATACCGGCAGTTTTGAACTCATGTACCAGTTTTCTGGTTTCGTTGCCGTCTTTATCGGTGATGACCAATTCCACGGTCGCCCCTGCATCCACCTGTGTTTCGGTGTTTTTGTAGATGTCGCCGTAAGCGTGACGTGCGATGGTGATTGGTTTGGTCCAACCCGGCAGGTAAGGCTCAATGCCTTTGACAATGATCGGTGCACGGAACACGGTGCCGTCTAGGATGGCACGGATGGTACCGTTTGGCGATTTCCACATTTCGGAAAGGTTGTATTCCGGCATACGTTCCGCATTCGGGGTGATGGTTGCACATTTGACCGCAACGCCGTATTTTTTGGTCGCTTCAGCCGCATCGATGGTGACTTGGTCTTTGGTTTTTTCACGGTAGTCCAGTCCCAAATCATAGTATTCCGATTTCAAATCAACATAAGGGGTAATGAGGGTGTCTTTGATCATCTGCCAGATGATGCGGGTCATTTCGTCCCCGTCCATTTCAACCAATGGGGTTGTCATTTGTACTTTTTCAATCATGTTATTGCGCTCCTTTTTCTGAGGTGTTTTCTATCATGTAGGGCGACCTTTGGTCGTCCGATTGCTAATCGATGGTCTTTGTTTGTCGGTGTGCATGCAATGCACACCCTACGGGTAAGGGTAGATGTTGTAGGGCACGCATAAAATGCGTGCCGAAATTTCGGCATATCCCGATCACAGGTAGATTTTTTATCGTAAAATCTACCTCTTGTAAGACAATCCACCCTCTTAATACTCTTTGACGCATTCAAGACCGTGGGACGCTGTCCCACACCTTGTCCCTTTTGAAAAAGGGAACAAAACTTTATTTACCGCCCGAATGCACACCGTCCGCTTAGTCGTTTTGTGCTTTGGTGTAGCCGAGCAGGCCACCTGCCAGCAAGATGTCTTTTGCACGACCGGACAGGTCGCTGTCCACTTGGATGTCGCACCCTTTGGTCAGGTTTTTCAACACGACCGGACGGTTTTCCACGATGCACGCTTTGACATCCGGCAATTGCAATTCATCGCCTTGGTCGATGAGGTCGTAATCCGCTTCATTTTTGAAGGTCAGCGGCAGAATCCCTGCATTGACAAGGTTTTGACGGTGAATTCTTGCAAAGCTTTTCACGATGACTGCTTTGACACCGAGGTAGAGCGGTACGAGGGCGGCATGTTCACGCGACGACCCTTGACCGTAGTTTGCACCACCCACCACGATGCTCTCGCCAGCTTCTTTGGCGCGTGTTGGGAAGGTTTCATCACAAACTGCAAAGCAGTACTGCGACAGGTGCGGAATGTTGGAACGGTAAGGCAGAATTTTTGCCCCAGCCGGCATGATGTGGTCGGTGGTGATGTTGTCACCCACTTTGAGCACTGCCGCCGCTTGAATGCTGTCGGCAATCGGTGCGGTGGTTGGGAACGGTTTGATGTTCGGCCCTCTGAGAATTTCAACCGCTGCCGCTTCCGCTTCGGTTGCAGGCAGGGTGATCATGTTGTCGTCTTGTAAAAAGGTGGTCGGCATGTCAATTTGCGGCATGTCGCCCATGCTGGTCGGATCGGTAAACACACCGGTGATCGCTGCAATGGCAGCGGTTTCCGGACTGACCAGATAGACTTGTCCGTCAGCGGTACCCGAACGCCCTTCAAAGTTACGGTTGAAGGTACGCAGCGAAACCCCGTTGGAGTTTGGCGATTGCCCCATCCCGATACATGGACCACAAGCACATTCCAAAATACGTGCACCACAGGCAATGAGGTCTGCCAATGCGCCGTTTTGCGCCAACATGTTGAACACCTGTTTGGAACCAGGTGCGATGGACAAACTCACGTCAGGATGACAGGTTTTGCCTTTCAAAATGGTCGCTACCTTCATCAAATCGAGGTAGGAGGAGTTGGTGCAGGAACCGATACATACTTGATCGACTTTTTTGCCAGCAAGTTCTGCAATCGGTTTGATGTTGTCAGGGGAGTGTGGGCAGGCAGCCGCCGGCACCACTGCACTCAAGTTGATTTCTACTTCTTGGTCGTACACGGCATCTTCATCTGCTGCAAGCGGCACCCAGACATCCGCTCTGCCCTGTGCTTCCAAGAAGGATTTTGTGATGTCATCGGACGGGAAAATCGAGGTGGTTGCACCCAATTCCGCACCCATGTTGGTGATGGTTGCACGTTCCGGTACCGACAGGGTTTGTACCCCTTCGCCGACGTATTCCATCACTTTGCCAACCCCACCTTTGACGGAGAGGACACGCAACACTTCCAAAATCACATCTTTTGCCGACACCCACGGACGGAGTTTGCCGGTCAGATTGATTTTAACCACCTGCGGACAGGTGATGTAGTAGGCACCGCCACCCATGGCAACGGCAACGTCCAGCCCACCGGCACCCATGGCGATCATCCCGATCCCACCGCCGGTTGGGGTATGGCTGTCCGAACCAATGAGGGTTTTACCCGGTGCGCCAAAGCGCTCTAGGTGTACCTGATGACAGATCCCGTTGCCGGGTCTGGAAAAATAAATGCCGTGTTTTTTGGCAATAGAGCCGATGAAGCGGTGATCGTCCGCATTCTCAAAACCGGATTGTAGGGTATTATGGTCGATGTATGCCACCGAACGCTCTGTTTTGACACGGTCTACCCCCATCGCTTCGAATTCAAGGTAAGCCATGGTGCCGGTTGCGTCCTGTGTTAAAGTCTGGTCAATGCGCAGGCCAATTTCCTGCCCTTTGATCATTTCGCCATCCACAAGGTGGCTTTTCAAAATCTTTTCAGTTAATGTAAGTCCCATACGAGTTCCCCCTGTTTGCGTTGCTGCAAAAATCGATCCTTTGCAGTTTTGTTGTTTTCTTCACAATACGCTCTTATTGTAGCACATTTTGCCTCAACTGTAAATGTGCATTGTAGAGTTTTTCACAAAAACTTTACCTTACGAATGCACCATCCGCACAAAAGCAGTTGCAGCCCTTACAAAAATATGCTAAAATAGCGGATGTAACGGTGCGTTGTTCCTTGCAATATC
>CAYJIM010000076.1:0-10993 GCA_964370215.1 uncultured Oscillospiraceae bacterium | reverse complement strand
ACGGTTTCGCCGTCAACATCTGTATCTTGGTCTTCATCTTCTTTGTTGAATTTTTTGATTGCCAACAAGACGATCGCCAATTGTACCACTGCAAATACAGCAGTCAACAAGGTCCAGCTATCAACAAAGACCATTGGCAAGGTCATGTCTTGGGTCAATAGGAACAAGATGATGGAGAGCAGTGCCGGTACCAAGCTCAAAACGCGGGCAAAGCCTTTGCGTTTGAGTTTTGCGTCACGGGTCTCTTCGGTTCTGCGTTTGCCTGCAAAGTAGCCGACAAGCAGGATGACACTGACAATGGAGGTCACGACGGTCAAGATCAAGTTGAGCAATGCCCAGCTATCCGATCTCAAACCTGCCAATGGCGACAAGTTGTCTTCAATGGTGGTGTCGTCCAAGGTGGTGTCGCCGCCATCAAGCGGCGCTTCGCCGTCTTCAATGGTGGTGTCCGGTGTGGTTGGTGCTGTTGGTGCTGTTGGATCAACAGGATCAACCGGTGTGGTTGGCGGTGTGGTCGGTGCAACAGGTGCGACCGGTGCCACCGGTACTGCGGTGATGGTCAAGGTCCCCGGTACTACGGTAATAATGTAGTTCGGATCGTTTGTCACATCGGCAGAAAGTGCATACACGCCAACGGTTTCGCCGTCTGCACGGACGATGCTGTAGGTCAAGCTGTCAGCGCCTACCAAGCCGTCTACCGAAGCGGTAAAGGCAGGGTCAGCAGTGCCAACTGTTTTTGCAGTGCTTCCCACAGTCACGGTCACCGCTTTCGCAGTGATGGTGCCGTTTTGGGTAAAGGTTGCCGTTTCATAACCGGCTTTTTGTGCACGTACAGTAATGGTGTAGCTCCCAGCGTCGGTCACCGTCGGCAAGGTGTCTACGAACGCGCCACCGTTTAAGCTGTAGCTCAAGGTGACACCTTCTTCTGTTGTTTGAATGTTTGTCAAGGTGTCGTGTGCCAAAGCGTCGTACACGCCGCTGTAGCTTGTGCCGGTAACGGCAAGGGTGTTGTTGTCCACAATCGTCAACACTGCATCCAGATAGGATACGGTATAGTTGCCGTCGTCGGTCAACTCATTGCCTGTCACGGTAATCGGATAGTTGCCGTTTGCCAAAGAGCCGGCGCTTGGCAGAGATTCCGGTGTTGCGGTGGTAGAAAGTGCGTAGGAAAGACCTGCAGTTGTTGCAGTGTCGTCGCCTTGCAAGCCGCCCACAATTGCCTGTAAGGTCGGCATGGTGGTGTTGTAGATCATCAATGCATTTTGTGCAGTGACGGTCAACGCCGCCGGTGTGATGGTTGCAGTAACGGTCATGTCTGCCGCAACGTAACCTGCTTTACTTGCAGTAATACCGATTTCATAGCCTTCTGCGTCGGTGATTTGCGGTAGGGTCGTCCCTGCAGCAACACCGTTTACGGTGTAGGTCAAAGTCACGTCTTCTACCGAAGTTGCAACGTTTGTGACTGCATCGTGCGCAACCGCATCATAAATGCCGTTGTATGGAGTCGCTTCCCCTACAAAGGACAGGGAAGTGTTGTCCACGATGGTCAAGGCACCTGCAACATAAGTAACTGCATAGTTGCCGTCGGCAGTGACAGCCGCACCACTTGCGGTGATGGCATAGTCGCCGTTTAGCAACTCTCCGCTATTTGGCAGAGAATCGATGGTTGCAAGGGTTGCAACCGAGACAAGCAGTCCTGCACTTTCCAAGGTGTCGTCACCCTGCATGTCGCTGTGGGTGTAACCCAAGGTCGGCAGTGCGGTGTTGTGCTCGATGGTGTCTTGTTGCGGATCTGCATAGATGGTCAACGCCGCTTTTTCGATCGTCGGGTAGACGGTCATTTCATACGGTGCATATCCATCTTTGGTCACGGTGATAACCACGGTGTACTCGCCAGCATCTTTGAGTGTTGGCAGGGTGGTGGTCGGTTCGCCGCCATTGACGGTATAGGTGATGGTGACATCGCTGTCGCTTTCCCCATTGGTCGACGCTGAAACGCCGGTCACTGCATCGTGGAAGCGATCGTCATAACTGCCTTCGTACGCCGTTGCACCTGCGTCCAAGGTCAAGGTCTCGTTGATCAATACATCCAATGCGCCGTTTACATAGGTCACACGGTAGTTTTGATCGACACTTGTCTCTTTCCCTGTCACGGTAATTTCGTATCTGCCGTCTAGCAGTTCGCCTTTACTTGGCAAAGAAGTGTCATCAGCCGTGGTCTCAACTTTGATGTCAAGCGCCAAATCTGCCAAAAGGTCACTGCCTTGTAGTGCGGTGTGGCTGTAGCCAAGGGTTGGGAAGGTGGTACCAAATACATGGGTTGGGTCTTTCGGGTCAGCGGTCACGGTGATCTGAGCCTGTTCGATGACAGGTTTCAAGGTCAAGGTGGCATCGTCATAACCCTTTTTGCTTGCACGGATGACCAGGGTGTATTCCCCTGCATCGGTGATTTGTGGCATGGTTTCGCTAAATGCGCCACCATCCAAGCTGTACTCGATGGTTGCACCCGAAACGGTTGCAGAGACAGCAGAAGCGGCCGGATGAGCGACGGCATCGTAAGTGCCGGTGTAAGCCGTGGCACCTGCGCTGATGGCAAGACCATCATTGTTCACGATGTCCAACTCACCTGCTTTGTAACTAAAGGTGTAGTTCTTGGTCGCCGACGGTCCTGTTGCAGTGACTGCATAGTTGCCATTGGACAATTCTCCGCCGTTTGGCAAGGAGCCGACCGAAGCAGTGGTGGAAACACGGATGTCTGCACCAATGCTTTCCAAAGTGTCAGACCCTTGTAGTGCGGTGTTGGTAAAGCCCAAGGTCGGCAATGCGGTGTTGAACACCACGGTTTGCAACACAGGGGTTGCCTGTACGATGACAGTTGCTTGTTTGATGACAGGATAAACGGTCACAGTGGTCGAGGTATAGCCTGTTTTGGAGGCTTTGACAACGACAGTGTAGTTGCCTGCATCGGTGATGGTTGGGACAGTTTGGCTGAATGCGCCACCATCCAAGCTGTACTCGATGGTCACATCGGCATCGACACTTCCGTTGGTGGAAGCGGTTGCCCCTGTGACTGCATCGTGTGGGTTTGCATCATAGGTGTCGGTGTAAGGGGTTGCAGTTGCACCCAAGGAAAGGCTTGTGTTTTCAATGATGTCGATTTCACCCGGTGTATAGGTGAAGGTGTAGTTTGCGGTTTGCAAAGGACCGGTTGCAGTAACAGCATAGTTGCCGTTTAGCAGTTCTCCGCCATTTGGCAGGGAAGCGGTCGTTGCAGTGGTGGTGACTTCGATGTCTGCTCCAATGCCTTCTAAGGTGTCGGCCCCCTGTAGCGGGGTGTTTGTAAAGCTCAAAGTCGGTATGGAGGTATCATGTTGTACAGTCTCAAATTGCGGTGTTGCTTGAACAGCAACGGTCGCACGTTGCAAGTTTGCTTGTACAGAGATGATGTCGGAAGTTTCGTACCCTGTTTTGGTTGCTTTCAACCAGATGGTCATGCCACTTTCCGCCACGTTTGTGATGGTCGGCATGGTGTCGGCAGTCAATTCAAAGAATCCGTTAGAATCTTCGGTACGTGCCCAGATGGTCACGTCGTCTGCCGCAGTTGCAAGCGTACCGTTGATCGATACTTGGTATGCAGTGAGTGCATCCTGTGCAGTACCATTGTAGGTGCCTTGCAGGGCGGTTGCTGTGACGGAAAGGCCGTCCAGCGAGATGATGGACAGGGTCGCATTTTGGTAGCTGACATTGTAGTTTGCCAACTGGTCAGGCCCTGTCACAGTGATCGGATAGCTGTTTGGCAGCGACCCTACCACTGCGGTGGTGGAAATGTTGAAGGCTGCATCCGCTTCCAATTCGGTGCGGACATCGCTTTCCACTTCAGCGGTTGGCAAAATACCGTTGCCGGTTGCATCGCCAAAGCTGTAGGTCAATACAGGAATTGCTTGTTCAAACGCCGTCGCCGCCGGTGTATTCGCAGAAACAATGATGTTTGCACGGCTCACGGTTGCGGTTACGCTGACGGTGGTGTCTACATAGCCTGCTTTAGATGCTTTGATCCAAACGGTACCGCTGTCCGCAACATCGGTCACGGTCGGCATGGTTTCGCTGTAAACGCCATCTTCTGTCAAACTAAAGGTGTAGGTCACATCGGTGGCAGGTGTGCCATCAATGGTCGCTTGGTATGCAGTCACCGCCTCGTGTGCCACTGCATCATAAGTGCCGTTGTAGCCCTGTGCTGTGGTGAGTTGCAAGGAAGTCAGCGGACGAATGGTCAAGGTGCTGTTGTTGTAGCTGACGTTGTAATTTTGCAAGGTCGCTTTGTTGTCGGTGTTTGCTGTAATGTCATAGACGTTTGGCAAGGAAGTGTCGGTGGCATCGGTGTTGTAAAGGTCGCTACCGAGCTCTGCACGGACATCCGCTTCCACTTCTGCCGCAGGCATCCCTGCCAAAGTAAAGGTCAAGGTTGGAATCGCCTCGAGATAATCGATGGTTTTTTCCTCTGCGCTGACGACCAAGCCCGCTTTTTGGATGGCGGTGTTTTTGACCAAAGTCACATCGTCATAACCGGCTTTGCTCAACACGATGGTCAAGGTGTAGTCGCCTGCATTTTTGATTTGTGGCATGGTGGTGCTCGGCGCACTACCGTTCACACTGTAAGTGATGGTTGCATCGGTCACAGCGTTGCCTGCCGCGTCCACCACGTCAGGGGTTGCGGTCAAGATGTTGTAATAAAGCGCATCGTAGGTACCGCTATAAAGGAGGGCATCCAAATTAAGGATGTTCAGCCCACCTTTGGAATTGATGGTCAAGGTTGCATTGTTGTAGCTGACATGGTAGTTTGCAATGGTGCTTGGATTGCTGACCTTTGCAGTAATCGGATAGCTGTTCGGTGTCGAGCTACTGGTTGCAGTGGTTTCAAACAGGTCTGCACCCAGAGCCGCACGTACTGCCGCTTCCTCTGCGGTCAACGCATCGCCTGCCAGTGCAGACGGGAATGCGTCAAAGCCAAAGGTCAATTGCGGTACCGCTTCGCCGTAAGTCATGGTTTTGTCTTCGGCAAGTACGGTGATGGCCGCACGGGTGACAACCGCTTCTACCGAAATGGTTGCGTCCACGTAACCGGTTTTGGAAACTTTCACCCAGATAGTTTTGCTGTCCGCCACATTGGTCACGGTCGGCATCACATCGCTGTAAACGCCATCTTCGGTCAAGCTATAGGTGTAAGTCACACCGGTGGTGGCAGTGCCATTTACTGTTGGTGCCAAGTCGATGACTGCATCGTGTGCTACACCATCATAAGTGCCGTTGTAGCCGTTTGCAGTAAGGGAAAGGCCGTCCAATGGGTTGATGGTCAACGTGCCATCAATCAGCGAAACGGTGTAGTTTTGCAAGTCCACGGTGGGTGCTGTCACAGTGATCGGATAGCTTGCCGGTACGGCGCTGTCAGTCGCTGTGGTGCTGAGTGCCAAGCCATTGGTTGCAAGTGCTGCACGGACTGCCGCTTCGTCTGCCGCTGTCGGCAGGGTGTCTTTGCCTAAGGTATCCGAGAAGGAGTAGGTCAAAGTCGGAATTGCATCTCCGTAAGAGATGGTGTAATCATCAGCGTGAATCACCAATGGTGCCGGTGTCACAACAGCGGTCACTTTGGTGACTGCCGAGGTGTATCCCGCTTTGGATACTTTCACCCAAACCTCAGTGCCGTTTGTGACATCGGTCACAGTTGGCATGGTGGCGGTGAAGCCTGCCTCTGCACTGGTGGTGCTGTAGGTGATGGTGATGCCGTCTAAGCTCGGTGGTGTTACCCCACCAATTTGTACGCTACTACTTTTGACTGCGTTGTGTGCGGTTGCATCATAAACGCCGTTGTATTCCTGTGCTGTGACAGAAAGACCTGTCAACGCACGGATGGTCAAGCTACCGGAAAGGTAGGTCACGGTATAGTTGGAGAGCGGTTGTACGCTGTTGTCGATGGCAGTGATGTCATAAACACTTGGCAAAGAGCCCATAACTGCATCGGTTTCAAACAAGGTGTGTGCCTGTAGTGCCGCACGGATCGCTGCTTGTTCTGCGGTGAGGGCATCCCCTGTCAGGTTGGACGGCAGGGTGCTGTCGCCATCGGCAGTGGTAAAGCTGTAGGTCAAGGTCGGGATGTTCGCACCAAAGTCAATGGTGTGGTCATCCGCATGAATGGTGAGCGGTGCAGGTGTCACAACGGCAACGCCTTTCATGACGACCGATGTGTAACCTTTTTTGGTCACCTTCACCCAAACGTCGGTGCCGTTTGTCACATCGGTGACGGTTGGCATGGTAGCGGAGAACCCTGTGTCTTCACCTGTGGTGCTGTAGGTAATGACCACGTTGTCATCTGCTGTCATCTCTTCGCCGTCTACTGTCACTTGGTAGCTGACCGCATCGTGAGATGCTGCATCGTATTGACCGTTGTAGCCGGTCACTTGTAACCCCAGGCCGTCCAGTGCCACGATGGTGAGGGCGGCATCTTGATAGCTGACATTGTAGTTTGCAATCGTTGCAGGGCCTACCAAGGTAATCGGATAGCTGTTTGGCTCTGAACCTTTGGTTGCAGAAGTGGTGATTTGCATCCCACCGTCTACCAGTTCTTTTGTGACTGCTGCCACATAAACGCTGTCGCTGTTTTGCGGAACACCGTTGTCGGAAGCATCGCCAAATTGATACGTCAAGGTTGGAATCGCTTCATTATAAGAGAGAGGGCCTTGTGCGTCTGCGGTGACAATCAAGTTTGCACGCAAGACGGTTGCAGAAACTGCAACCACATCAGAGTTGGTGTAGCCCACTTTGGAAGCACGCACCCAAACGGTGGTGCTGTCGCTGGCGTCTGTGACGGTTGGCATGGTTTGGCTAAAGCCTGTGTCAGGACCTTCGGTGCTAAACTCAAAGGTCACGCCGTCGATGACGGTGCTGCCCACCTGTGCGGTGTAGCCTGTCACTGCATCGTGTACAGTAGCATCATAGGTACCGTAGTAACCTTGTGCCCCTGTCACCACCAATTCGCCAAGCGATTGAATGGTTAAGGTGTTGCCTTGATAGTTGACGTTGTAGTTTTGAATAGAAGAAGGTGCAGTGGATTTTTTGACAATGTCATATGCGCCCACAGCGCCATCGGTCAAGTCAACGATTTCAAAGAGATTGCTTGCCGCACCCAGTTGGGTGCGTACTGTCGCTTCATCGCCTTTCGGTGCATTTGCGCCAAAGCTGTAAGTCAGGTCGATCGGATCGCCATAGTTGACATCGATCGGATCGGCAACGACATCCAAGGTCGCTTTATCGATGGTCACCGGAATGGTAATAGAAGCACCCTTAACTGAAACGGTTACCTGATAGGTACCTGCATTGGTCAATTTTGGCATGCTCCATTGTGTCGCTCCGCCGTCTACTGTGTAGGTCGGATACGCTGCTTGACCTGTTGTCGGGTAAGCTGCCTCGAGATTCAAGAGTGCATCCTGTGCAGTGCCGTCATAGACACGGTTGTTTGGTTCTGCGCTCAATGTAACCCAAATGGCATAAAGTGCTTGTTCTTTAGCAACTTTCCCACTTACCAAATCACCCGGATCATAAAGTGCTGTCCCAACGGCATCGCTTCGCAATCCCCAACCGGCAAAAAAGTGATTCGCCGGTACGGTAAATGGATTTTCAGCCGCAATGGCATCTCCGCCTTCATCAATCATGACCACGTGAGTGGTATTCGTCATGCCGACACCTGCCGGATAGTTGGAGTAATGGGTCAGCGGGTGCTGCACCAAACTCGCCGGACGAATCTCTTCCTGTGTGGTAGATGTTGTTTGGCTTGTCACTTGCGAAGAAGTGTCAGTACTGGTCACTGCCGAGGTCGCCTCCGAAGAGGTGGCCGTGCTTGTAACCGCCGAGGTGGCTGTCGAA
The DNA here is from genome assembly GCA_964370215.1 of uncultured Oscillospiraceae bacterium. GTDB lineage: Bacteria > Bacillota > Clostridia > Oscillospirales > Ruminococcaceae > Massiliimalia. The sequence continues at coordinate 3,079 of CAYJIM010000076.1, read as the reverse complement.
GAGGTCGCAGTGCTTGTTACTTCATTGGAAGTGGTCGAGCTTGTGTTGTCACCCTGTGGGGGTGGTAAATCTTCTAATCCTTGTTGAGGCTCCTGTGGTGTTTGTGGATCCCCTGTTCCGGTACCGGTCACGACCTCTGTCGTCCCGTTGTCTACCGGAATGGAAGCCCATACCGTTGGGTGTGTCTGAAACAGTACCAACGTAAAGACCATGAAGAGCGACACCACTCGTTGAAAGAGGGTGGTTTTGCGCAAAGGTTTTGCGCTTGTTTCACGACTTTTTGCTGTGTTCAATCTTGTTTCCTCCATTACATTTGCTGTTTTTTGGTGTGTTGCGCCATTGCCTGCGACCGTCCTGCTGACCCCAGCGTCCCGTCAGTCAACCGTTTGCGCGGTGGCTCTTTCTATAAAAGAAGCGCCACTCCCCGAACGGGGGTTTTATGCCTTTAAATTTGTATTGTATACAGATTGTGTGTCTTTTAATACTTAGTTATTTTAACATATAAAGATTGTGATTTCTATTCTCAAAACATATCAATTTAATGGGAATTAAATAGGCTTTTTTGTCAATAACTACTATGTCAGTAGGAATTTAGGTTTTTTCTTTCTATTTTATCATACTTTTTTACTATGATTTCACTGCGTTAAAGTAAAAACCTCTTGCATATACAAGAGGTTTTATGCATATAGTATACATTTTTTCACATTCTTTCCTTCCTTTAAAAACACTCCTGCCACGGTATTTCTTTCCACAATACGGATTGTTGAGACCGCCACCCCCTACCAACCACGCCATTTTCCGCCCCATTGAACATTTGAGAGATACGCGCATCAATACGAATTTATAAAAACAAGGCTATATCAAGCATTGAAGCGAGATATAGCCTTGTGATTTATTCGTTAGATTTTCTTTGGTCATACCGAAATGACTTGTATCAAGTGAATGCTCATAATGAGTATGCTATTAGAAAAGGATTCCTTCGTGAATGGGCTTATTGTGCGATAGCATTGGGTGATATACAAGACTCAAATTTGAAGGTTTTATTTTACTGCCTTTTTCAATATATTCTTTTATGTGCTTTTGTCGATGAATGCTGTGATCGCTTCCACAGCAATCCGCTGTTGTTCCGCCGCGGTGATGGTGGCATCCGGGTCGCCGAACTGCCTGCCATAATTGCCAAACTGGGCATGGTTGCCCCCTTCAATGACCACGATGTTGTCGGTATAGTCGATGGAGGACACCAGCGAATCGTTGAAGGTGCCGTAAATGGTGAGCGAGTCTGCGGTTGGATAATCGCCATAAACGTAAGACCCCAACAGGATCAACCCTGACACCTGTTCCTCATGGTCGGAGGCAAAGGCACTTGCCATGCTACCACCGAGCGAATGTCCGGCAAGGTACCAATGTGCTACCTCGGGGTGATCATCCATCACCGCTTGTGCAGCGTCGGGAGTAAAAAAGGCTATGTTAAAGGGCATTTCTATTAAGTAACAAGTCACATTTGCCGTGTTGGCAAGGCTTGTGAGCAACGGCAGATAGGCCACATAGTCCACCTGCGCACCGGGGTAAAAAATCACGGCGGTGTCGGTCGGACGGTCGGGTGTGATGGTGATCACCCCATCACTTTCAGTCACCTGCTCCCCTTCTGACAGCAATGTCGTTGCCGTTTCCTCAGCAGGGTAGTAGCCGGCCATCCAAATAAAGAACAGGAGCACCAACAAAAACAGACTGCTGCCAATCAAACCCCATATGCGTGGGAACGTGTTTTTTTTGCGTGTGGGGTTCATCCAATATGCTCCTTATCACTAAATCCTTATTTTTTATCGCCGGAAAAGACAACGTAACCCAAAATGCCACTACCGAGCAAAAAGCCAAACAGTACAAAGGACATGAAATCCAGCTGTTGCTCCGTTGTAGTAGCGGCAAGTGGTGGTTGTTGTGAGGTCAACGTAATGGTCGGTTGTGCCGAATCGATGACGATCACACCCTCCATCGAGCCGGAAACATCAAAGGAAACCAGCCCCACCTCGGGATAGTCTGTCTGTAATGCAACCAATTGACCCTCTGCCAATCTGTCATATACGGTCACGTAACTACCGGACGTTGTCGTGACAGCTGCCGGCAAACAGACGGTCAACGGCTTACCAAAGGAGGGAATCTCTTGTCCAACACTATCCAAAAAGGAAAGGGAAAAGACCTCCGCTTGGTCGGCATGGGGGGTAAAGGCGATGGTGATACGCTTATCTGTGCTCGCCAGTGCGTGCAGCGCCTCCTCGTCAAGGAAAAAGGCATAATCGCCCAAATGTATCGTCATCGCCGCGTCGTCTTGCTGGGCATACGCCAACAAGTCCACCGTGGGAAAGGTGATCGAAAAAGAGGTCATCGGTTGGGTGGGTTCCTCTCGCAATTGCAACGCCGGCAGGTCATGCCCCTGCTCCTGCAACGCCATCGTTGCATTGACAGCACTTGTCAGGTGGGATTGCTCCAAGGTTGCTGTCACATGTCCGTCTTTCTCCTCTAAAACAATTGGAATGTCAAAGGTCAAAGGGGGTTCCCCTTCTTCCGGTTCTGTCACCGCTGAGGAAGCTGGCGCTTGCAGTTTTGCAGCATCGCCGTTCACCAATGCATGTAAAAAGGTCCAAAATGGCTGACCATAGACAACAAACGGCAGTGCCACCAATAGGATTAAGGTGCCCACTACCAACACCATGGTGACAGTCGCATTCATTTTTTTCTTCATCGCCAACTCCTTTCTCCGCATTGTAATCGTATTGCGCTACAGATATCTTTATTTTACTATATATAGAATAAAAGTGCAACCATTATCGAAAAAAAAGCAAGCACCACACTGCACTGCTCAAAAAACGCTTGACAAAATCCGTTTTATTGTGCTATAATAGTTAGGCATTCTTTTTTGAATGAGCGGACGTGGCGGAATTGGCAGACGCGCTAGATTTAGGCTCTAGTGGGCAACCCCCGTGAGTGTTCAAGTCACTTCGTCCGCACCAATAAAACCAACCTTGAAACGTTTTGTTTCGTGGTTGGTTTTTTCTTTTATACTACGGTCAACACGCTTCCT
>CAYJIM010000075.1:0-11040 GCA_964370215.1 uncultured Oscillospiraceae bacterium | reverse complement strand
TTTGTTCTTGCCACCTGTTCGGTAGGCAATTCTTCTTCGACTTCCTCTTCTTCAAATGTTCTGCCAAACCCTGTAATGGCTGAAACAATCATGACACCAAAGAGGGCGAATCCATACAGAGAGCCCAATGCTACCGTCACCGGAGACAGTCCGGTAAGTGCTGCACCGATAAAGACAAAGACACTCATAAAAGGCACCAATGCAGGTAGGCTGTTGGCCGTACCATCCAACAGGTTGGCTCGTCGGTAGGGGTGAATGTTTTTTTCAGCACCGATTTTATTGAAGATCGGGCCAAAGGTGAGGATAGAGGCACTGGTGACCCCACCGAACAGGATCGTGGTCAATGCGGTTCCCAAAATACAAACCAGTTCCGCACCGGCAGGTTTTTTTGCCGCTTTGCTTTGCAGTAGTTTTTGTGCAATGGCATCCAACATACCGGCATCGGTCAGTACCCCCATGATCCCAAATACCGAGAGTACCAATGCACAGGTAGGCAAAATGCCGTTGATCCCGCTGACCAGAAAGCCGGTGGCTGCATTGTGTGCCGCGTCATTGGCAAATACTGCACTAAAGTCAAACAGTCCTGTCACCAAACCGACAATGGTGCCCAGCACCAAACCGACCAGAATGCCGGCGTAAATATTTTTTGTCTTGGTGGAAACGATGAGCATGACGACCACCGGAATGAGCATGAAAAGTGACATTGGGTTGGACGCCGCTTGAATTTCCCCACCGGCAAATTGTCCCCCAACACCACCAAAGATGGCAAAGAAAATCACGCTGATCACCCCTGCCACTGCGGAGTAGCGCAAACGGCTACGCACCACACCGCCGATGTCGGCAGGTTTGCCTGTTTTGAACAGCTGGGTGGAAGAAGAGGCAATCGTCGTATCAGAAATCGGCGCAAGGTTGTCACCAAAAATTGCCCCCGATACAATGGCACCTGCCATCAGCATCTCATTGCCACCGAGCAGTACCCCAGCCGGATAGAAGATCGGAAAGGCAATGAACATGGTTCCGATAGAGGAACCGGTGGCGGTGGAGACAACACAGACGGCAAGGAAGGTGAATACGACAAATAAGCTCCCCTGAATCCCGAGGTTATTTGCAAGCCATACAAACCCATCCGATAGTCCTGCGATTTTAATCAGTTCACTGAACATGCCGACGAGCAACAGAATCACAACGACCGAAACCGAGGTGATGGAGCTGATCCCCTTGATGGCACTGTCCCAAAAAGCACGGTAGTCTTTACAAAACACTCCCCCGATCAGCAGTGCTAAAAATCCGCCTACTGCCAACGCTTCCATATTAAATGCTTTGAAAAAGATGAATAGCACGACACAAAAGAAAATGTAGATTGCGACCGGAACCAAGGACAAGCCCTTGCCTCCATAAAATTGTAAGGTTTGTTTGTTTTCCATACGATACCATACCTTTCTTAGGATTGTTCTTCCTCATTGATGTTCATTTTCATGATGTTGCGGTATTTGGATCCCACGGTGCGTTCCAGTTCAAACGGTTCCCCGTCAACGGTGTCAAACCGATCCAAAAATTGTTTGATGGTGCTCTGCTCTGTCGGGGTCAAATCAAAGGAAAAGATCGCTCGATTGGCATCGACGTGGTTGCTGTTTCGCAACCCAACGATGGCAGCCCCAACACTTTGTTGATGCAAGATATAATTGGTGGCAACGTTTGCAATGCTCACACCGTGGTGATCGGCAATCGATTGTAACAGTTCCAACAACTGCTGATACCCTGCAAACCCTAAGGTGTCTTCAATCACCTGTAGGTATTTGACCTGAGAGCGAGTTTGTGGCTCTTTCATCTCTTTGCCACGCCATCGCTCTGATAAAAACCCACCGGAAAGTGTGCCATAACACAGCATTGCAATCTCTTGCTCCTTGCAGTACTGCTGTAGCTTTTTCTCAGCTCGTCTGTCAAACAGCGAATATTGTGTTTGAATGGAGACGACGGGAATGCCCCCATCCACCAATTCTTTGAGATGTTCGGTGTCAAAATTGGTCGTCCCGATGTGCCCAATTTTCCCTTTGCGTTGCAGTTCTACCAAATGTCCTGCAACCTCCAGACAACCGGGTGCGTCATAGTCCCACCAGTGAAACTGCACCAATTCCAACGACTCTTTGTTCAGACGTTTCAAGCTGCGGTCAATGACCGATTCGGTCATTGCAAAGTCCACCTTGCCCAGTTGATTGAGATCCGGCACATATTTGGTATGCACCTGAACTTTTTGGGGGTCAAAACTTGCACTGCCCTTGAGTTCACTGATAAACTCCCCGATAAACTCCTCCACCCCTGTGTAAATATCGGCACAGTCGAAAGTGGTGAAATCCTGCTCATATAATCGGTAAAAGGCTTTTTTGACATCAGACAGATCGAGGGGGTGTTGCAACGAATGCCCTTGCGACAATTGCCAACATCCGTTGATGACACGGTTGATTTGGTATCCATTTTTCAGTGTCAATTTTTGATTCATTCGGATTCTCCTTCTAACGGCACCACGGTGCAGTCGGCATGATGAAAGGTGCGTAGCCCTGTTCTTGTGATGTGAAATTGTGCTCCACAATTGGGGTCCGGACAAGCGATGAGTGCATCGGTTCTCATCCAGTCATTGTGCGCCAGATGTCTTTGCTTTGCCGGCAATAGGGGAAGCAGTGCCGAAAGGGCATACATGGAAAATCGCGCCCCTTCAGGAAACACCAAGTTTTCCCCTTCCACCAAAAAATAATCCCCCTCATGATGGCTGCAAACCATCGGCTTTTCAGTCGCCACGACGGTGACTTTCAAATCGTATAATGTAAATTGATCGTTCATTTGATCGCTCCTTTTTTACAATAAAAAAACACCCGTCCAAAACATTTCTGTTAAGGACAGATGTCAACATCTGCGGTACCACCTTATTTGGCGCAACAAAGCACGCCCACTCTATCAGTATCCAATAATACTGTAACCTCGTAACGCCGGCTTTGCGTCGCAACTACTCCCCCACGGTTTCGTATTGCCCTCAGAGACCCACTATACCATCTCGCATCTATTCGGCTTCCACCCACCCGAACTCTCTGTTAGACCGATTGACGGTTTTACTCTCTCTTCAACGGTTTATCTTGTTAAATTATCAGTATTATAGCATACCGATTTCCACTTGTCAAGTATTTTAAAACGTCGACGGTTATCTCGTGCGACCACGCAGATAACCAAACAACATACAAGCGATGCCGGCAACACACTGCAAGGCAATGAGCCAGACAGAGCCGTTACCGGTCTCAATACTCCCCACACCACCTAGTAATAGCAAGAATCCCAATAATACAAATGCCATGTAACGTTCATTCATCGTCCATACCCCTTTTCGTTGTCTTGTTTTCACACAAACATTCCTTTTGATCAAAAAGAACATTTGTTCTTTTTGTTATTATAGGCCAATTGTCGAAATTTGTCAAGCACTTTTTCAACCTCGCTTGTCCTTTTTTCTATAGGTATGTCCGATCGCCCTTTATTAGAATGATGTGCATGAAAAAACACGGATGTGAATTTCACATCCGTGTTTTTTTGTTATCTTGTCAGAGCAACCGGTAAAATTTCAGGAATCGGTTCTTTTGCTTTTGCCATACACGCTTTGAGTGTTTCACAAAGTTGTGCACGCACTTCCTTGTACTTTGGATCGGCAACCAAATTGTTCCACTCGGTTGGATCTGCTTTGAGGTCATAGAGATACATTTCGGTATAGCAGTCTGCGGTGGCATCCTCCCACCCATCCGCTTCGGTTGCTACCACACCGTATTTCCAGTCGGCGGTGCGAATGGCACGTCCCACCTGTGATTCACTGATTTGGATGTAAGCACAGTTCTCCCAATCCGGCTCATTGCCCTCTACCAGCGATTTCAAAGAGCGTCCTTGCCAGTGATCCGGCGCGGCAATACCGGCACAATCCAACAAGGTGCGTGGCAGATCCATCATGCTGACGATCTGCTCTATGCGTTTACCACCCTCGAATGGGCCACCGATGGCAAGGAGCGGAATGTGGGTCGATGCGTCGTGACAGCTTCGTTTGTATTCGTCGTTTCGGGTACAAAAATGCGAGCCATGATCAGAGGTATAAATCAAAATGGTGTTTTCCCACATTCCTTTTGCCTTAAGGGTGTCGACCAATCGACCGACATTTTGGTCAAGGCTGTGGCACTGTCCAAGGTAATCGGGGTAATTTTTCTCCCAATCCCCCTGTCCTTTCGGCAGATCGGCAGGTGCAACATAGTCTTTGAATGCTTCACGACTGCCGTCCGGCCCTTCGTAACAGTTGCGGTCATTTTGGTGGTGCGGTTCAATCTGGGAAATGAACATGAAAAACGGCTCGTCCCCCTGTTTGTTTTGCAGGTAATGAATGGCATAATTGTTGATGGCATCGGCACGATACCCGATGAATTCATGTTTTTTCCCATCTCCGTCCCAGAGGTGCCCGTCATATCCATGCGAGGTGAACTCCAACAGGTCGGACGCCATCCAGTAGTCTCGATACCCACCACGATGCTCCGGCGGAATGGCACGGTAGGTGTATTCCGTTTCGGTCGGCGGTAAACCATAACGTTCAATAGTGCTTGCCAGATGCCATTTGCCGACATAAGCAGTTTGGTAGCCGTTGTTTGCAAAATGATCCGCAAGGGTGGTAATGTCCTGTGGCAATGCCAACCCATTGCGATGCCCATTGACCTGTGTCGGGTAAAGACCACTTTGCAGGCAAGCACGTGCCGGCCCACAGACCGGTTGACAGCTGTAAGCCTGCTCAAACACCGTACCGGTTGCCGCCAACGCATCGAGATGCGGGGTCACCGCCAATGGTTGCCCGTAACAGCCCATCGTGTCATACCGTTGCTGATCCGAAAAATAGAAAATAATGTTTGGACGGGTTTGCATAAAAATCACTCCATTCTGCCGCTTTGCACCGATTGCCCCGAAACGAAGGGATACTTACCCCACGCAAAGCGACTCAATGGGGTAAGTATTATAACTAAAACACTTTTATCATTTTATCATATTTTTATGTAATTTGCAATTATTGTATCGCTGTAATAACAATTTCTCTTGTGATTGTCACATTTGTTTTTTGACTATTCTTATGCTATAATAGGCTAATATGATCGGAGGAGATCTCAACCATGGCCTGTTTTGTTTATATTCTGCGTTGTGCGGACAACACCTATTATACCGGTTGGAGCAATGACCCAGCCAGACGACTTGCTGTGCACAGTCGTGGGCAAGGGGCAAAGTACACACGCTGTCGCCTGCCCGTCACCCTTGTCTATGTGGAAGAGTGTGCCGACAAGTCCACCGCCCTCAAACGTGAATACGCCATCAAACAGATGACCCGTACCCAAAAGCAACAGCTGATCGACAGATGGGGCGGGTTGGTTGAGTGAAGAGTGAAGAGGTAGGGGCGGATTTCAATATCCGCCCGCCGGTTTTTCGCCAAATTTTTATCGGGTGGTGAATGTTCGGACATGGCAAGCCATGTCCCTACAGCGCCATACTTCAACTGGGATTGTAGGGTCACGGCTTGCCGTGACCGAAACGCCTGCGGACGCTGTCGGCTCGGACAGGCATGGAGCCTGCACATCTCACCATGCCACGTCGTGGACGAGGTTTTCGTGCGATGAGTGCTCGGTCGGCAATAACAGCGGGTTTTACCCGCAAAAAAGGATCTGCCATCATCGGCAGATCCTTTTTATTGTTGCTATTTTGTTTTTCTCATGCGAACAGTCAGGACAATACCACCAAGAGCAAGGGTGGAAATCAACACAAGCATCCCTGTCATGCCGTTGTCGCCGGTGTCAGGACCGATGGTTGGGGTGGACGTACTTCCACTGACCGATCCCGATGGGGTGCTGGTCGATGGCATACTGGTCGATGGGGTGGATGGTGTTGTCGGAACAGTGTAAGAGATGGCGAGTGGGGAGGTGTGGGAAACCACAAGTTCCATCCCGATGCCATCGATGACACGGAATTCACCGAGTTGCGGTACCGTATTTGCCGACACTTGTTTGTAAGTATCCACTTCGCCTGTGGTCGGGTCGATGTGCACAAGGTTGCCGTAAAGGTCGGCGGTCACGCCACCCATTGCCGGCATCATCAAGCGGTAGTATGCCTTTCCGCTTTCATCCACAAACGCTTCGGCTTGCGCTGTCGACAGGTCAAAGAGTTTGTACAGATACCCCTGTGGGAGGTTTTGCTTGATCGTTTGGATCATGCTGTCAGCGGTCGGATAAATGCTTGTAAAGGTCGACCCAAAGCTACTCACCAAGCTGTCATAGTAGGCTTGTACGCCACTGTCTGCAATCTGTTGCAGGGTAGCGGAGGCCTCCGGTTGTGCCAACACATAGCCGTTGACACTGTCGTTTGGCAGGGCTTTCGGGGTGTTGATGGTGCCCTTGACAGTAAATGTGGTTTGGGTCGGTGCAGAGACGGTATAGTTTTGTGCCGCAGCACCTGTCAGCGACAGGGTCGAATCCAAGGTCAGCGCAACATTGTCATAGCTACCAAAGTTTGCATTTGGGAAGGTCGCTGTGCCGAATACTTCCAACAATACTTCATCCCCTGCAGCAACACCGCCGGTGATGGTGAGTGGGAACGCTTGTTGGTGGGAAGCCATGCCGGTGTAATCCACGGTAATGCTGTCAGGGAGCGCATACTGCAAGGTTGCTTTTTCTACCGTGACGGAGAAGACACTATCCGGTTGGAGAAATAATGTGCCATCACCATATGGCGCACGCACCTGCATTGCACAGGGGTATGCACGCTCTGATGCAGCAATGGTTGTCGATGGTTGATAGCTTTCATCTGCAAATTGGACAAGTTGAGGGGTTGTGGCATCAAAGGAAAAAGAACTGCCGAACCAAATAGGTAGGTTGGACAAGGTGCCACTAAAGCTATAATCGGCAGGGTCAGCACCATGATAAGGAATTGTCACAGCATTGCCGGTTGGCGTCACGCCGTTTAGTTCCCAGTTGTTTAGCGTGGCGGCACCGAAGTAAACCTCTCCGCTAGCGGTGTTGGTGAATTCACTAGAGGTAAAGGTATCGCTCAAAATTGTTATTTCGCCACTGTTGATCAACTCTCCAACATTGGAAAACACACCGGTTGTCGAAATGGTTCCTTCATTGTCTAGTTTGCCATTGTTGGTCAGTGTACCTCTATTGAACAAACTACCCCTACTGTTCAATTCTCCATCATTGTTGAGTATGCCCCGATTATCAAAAGACCCGCTACTGATAATGGTACCACCGTCTTTATTGGTAATCATCCCTTGATTTGTAAGATCCATCTTTTCCTTACTCTCCAACACACCACCACTTTCATTGTTGAACACACCGGTGATTCCGTTGAGGAATTCACTAAATGACGCATTGATTATGCTACCTGAATTGTTCACAGTTGCGTAATTCTCGAATGACGCACCATTGAGCACGGAGAAGGCTCCGGAATTGTTCAAGACCCCCCCATTGCGCAGTATGCCATTCGCTGTGATTGTGCCTGCATTGGACAGTGTCCCTTCGTTTCCAACAATAGCTTGCGTCTCAAGTACGATTGCACCATTGATCTCATTGGTCAGTGTAGCGCCGATTTCAATATCCAGTGTGCCATTCCAATCAACCGTCAACTTTCCGGTGTTGATCAATGTACTATCTTTCTGTATCTCAAGTTGAGTTTTCATGCCGCTCATCAATGTACCGGCATTGGAAAGTGTACCGGAGCTGCTAAACACACTATCGTTCACCAAGGTTCCACCGACTTCAATGAGAAGCGTGCCATTATTTGTTAGAATATTCCTATTGGTCAATGTACTGCCGGAAGGGACGTGCACCGTTTTATTCACCGGAATGACACGAGAAGCATAGGTCGTGACAGTACCGTCGATGGTGATATTGACAGTACCCGGTAATGCCAATGCCTCAAGCAGCGTAGCTTCATCAGTCACGACGGTGCTGATGGTGCCGGTATTGGTCAGCGTGCCGGCATTGGTCAGCGTGCTGCCGGACGGGATCGTGACCGTCTTACCGGCGGGGATGGTGAGATCGGCGGCAAGCGCAATATCGCCGTCGATGGTAATGTTGACAGCGCCCTGTAATGCCAATGCCGCAAGTAGCGCATCAACATTACGTACAGTGATGTTGATGACACCGGTGTTCTGAACAAAACCTGCATAGGAAAAGCCACCTGCAATGTTGAGGGTACCTCCATTGCGGAGCAAAAGCGCTCCATCTACTTGAAGCGTAGCACCTTCTGTGACGTTGAACGTGCCATCTGACTTTATATCTAGGGCACTCATAGAGTGTATGCTCAATGTATTTGGTGATTGTAGGGTAATCGTTTTGTTTTCCTTAGTGGTAATCCCACTTGCCGCAGTAATGGCGATGTTGCTCGTGATGGAAATGTCAGTCACGGTAGAATCCATGAGAGCGCTATCAAGTTCGTGATAATCCGTTACTTCGGTCGGGGTTGCGGTGGTGGGGGTTGGGTTGGCACTTGCCGAAGTTGGTAGCCAGAGGATGCCGAACAGCATCAACCCTACTACAGCGAGCAAAGACAGCCCAAGTCTTGTCTGTGTTTTGATCATGAAAAGCCCTCCTAATTTTTTGTTTTTATGGATAAACTTATTAAACCATATCATCACCCAATTTGTCAACAAAAAGAGGGCAATTGACGTAAAAATATTGTCGGATTGTATTTTTATTTGGTGACGGATATGGGGGCGACCCTATGTGGTCTGTGGTCATCCATATGCCCGCCGATGCCACCGGTAGACCGCAAAAAATCCGTTTGGCATATGCCAAACGGATTGAATGTTGACGCTTGAAAATTGCCTGCCGGCAATCAAAACCGTGGGACACTGTCCCATACCCTGCAACTTTTTGAAAAAAGTTGATGAAAACTTCGACTTTACCAAACAAAAAGCTTCTCCTATACTGTGTGACCCGCGCGGTAAAGTTGTCGTAATTACCCACCTGCCGTCGGATCCGTTGCCTCAATCTCCATCACTTTTGAAAAAGTGGACAAAACTTTTGGCGCAGAGCCCTGTCCCTACAGCACCCTATGCTCGCCGGTGCTACCGGCTCGTGTTGTTGTGTCCAAAATGACGCAACCTGCATACTGTAAGAAAGAATGACAATCGGCAAAATTACTTTTCTCATCCATTTGTGGAAAGCGTTTGCAGGTAAATTTGGAGGCGACAACATGAAAAAAGTATATTTAGGGGTAGGCCACGGTGGATCCGATCCGGGAGCAGTCGGTGGCGGTTGGAAAGAATCGGATATGAATTTGAACACCGCTTTGGCCTGTAAGGAATTCTTAGAACTGGTCGGGGTATCTGTCATGATTTCGCGTGTCGACAATGCGACAAATGCCATCAACAATCGGGTGTTGCAGTGCAATCGATTTGCCCCCGACTGTGCAGTCGATATTCACTATAATGCAGGCGGTGGCGATGGTTGGGAGGCGTATGCCTACCCCGGTTCTACTAGATCAACCGACCTTGCCGCAAGCATTCAGGCACAAGTGCTTGCCATTGGACAAAATAGCCGTGGGGTTAAAAACGGCGCTCGGTTTCTGTTTTGCAACAGCGTAAATGCGCCTTCCCTACTGCTAGAGGGTGCCTTTGTTGACAGTTCTGACATCCAATTTGTCGATACCGTCGAAAAGCAGCAGCGCATGGGAATTGCCTACGCCAAGGGCCTTTGCGATTATCTCGGGGTCGTGTATGATCTGCCCTCTCCGCAACCACCAATCGAAGAAGGGATCCAGTTGCCTGATAAGGAGTATGGGATCACAACACAAAAATGTATCGTTTTTGACAAACCGTTTGGGAATCCACTTTCTGAAATTTCAGAAAAGACAGAAATTGAAATGACAGCCGTGCAGGTCGTCAAAGGGTTGCGATGGTACAACACAAATGTGGGTGGTTGGATTGATGGGCAATGGATCGTGTCGCGCTACGAGGAATTCACCCCACCCTGTGTCGGGGTGCTTCACGCAGATGCGTTTGTCTTCCGCGCACCGGAACAAGGAGTGTTTCGTGAAGAAAAAAAGGGTGCTACCATTGCCATCAGACGTTCGGTCAAAAACAATGGGCTTATCTGGTTTGAGATTAATGACGATGAATATATTGACGCACAATGGGTGGATATTAAAAATGAAGTGATTGACCCACCGTACAGTGGCATTCTATTAGTAGACGCCTGTGTGTTCGAGACCCCATTTGTCGGGTCATTTAAGGTAGAGGAAAAGGGCACCGAGTTGCAACTGCTAGAACGCTCGGTGGTCAAAGGTGTTACCTGGTATCGCACCGACCTTGATGGCTGGATAGATGGTCAACTGATTACACTAAAATAATAAGCAGGGCTTAACCATTCTATATAAAGTTTGGTTAAGCCCTTTTATTACATTTATAGAGTGTTTTTTTCATAAAAGTCATATCCAAGCTGTTCTTTAGCTTTTGCAAGTAATTCTTTATATTTTGAAGAATTTAATGACTTCATTCTTTTGTATCCACTTAAAGATTTTGGTGCAATTTCAGGACATTTTTCATAAATTAAATCAAAAAAAGCTTTATCGATTATATTTTGTTTATGTTTCTTCACTTCATTTTCAAAATATTCTTTTTGTTCGTTGGTGCGTTGGTCTATAAAAGGTCTGTTGCAATATTTTATTAAATCGCCCTCATAATCCCAAGACGGCTCACTGTCATCAAAAGGAAGTTCATTGAAAGATATAGCACAGTGTTCATGTTCTACACTATCGCTTTTAAAATAATTAGGAAGTTTTGGAAAACGAATGTCGTTTCCATCTTCACTAAAAATACGTTTTACATACTTAGCACATTCAGCGCACACATAATATGTTTCTGAACTTTCCCATAGTTTACAGTCAGAAAAAGTGTGCTCAATATTATCACTGTCAATAGTTTTATTTAATTTCCCTTGTGTTACATTTCTTAATGTACCCTGTGATATATAAGGTTTGGTTTCTAATATA
>CAYJIM010000074.1:0-11122 GCA_964370215.1 uncultured Oscillospiraceae bacterium | reverse complement strand
GTGAATTGTTTGGAAAGAGGGAGATTTTACGATAAAAAATCTCCCTGTGGGCGGTCGATGTCAACATTTCGGTACGCATACAATGCGTACCCTACGATGTAAGGTAATGAAAATTTGATAAAATTATGCGGACGACCAAAGGTCACCCCTCGGCGTAATGGGTGGTTTGGTCTGTAGGGACAGGCCTCTATGCCTGTCCGCAACATTCATTTGAATAAAAATTTTGTGCCCCTCAGACATGTCTTGGCATGTCTGAGGGGCAGTGTTTTCGATCTTTATCAAAATGGTTTATGGTGTGCTATTTGCGATAACCGCATTTTGGGCAAAAACCTTCGTCATTCAACGCGATGCCACAGAGTGGACAGCGGTGGATGTCATTTTTGGTTTCAAATTCTGCAGAGGCTGCATTGACACCACTGGTAAAAGTGATTTTTGCAATGTTTAATTTGTCTTTCAACAGATCATAAACAATTTTGATCATGCCTTCGACGGTCATCGTCTCTTTGGTGACTACCAGACGGCAGTCGGGGTAAGCGGTAGCAAGATCTGTTTGGAAAGCCGGCCCCTTCATTTGGTTTTGTGGGGTGCCGTCTTTGATGTTGGTATCTTCATATACCTTCAAAATGGCAGGGAGCAGGGGATCGTCTTCGCGCAAGACAAGTGCGTGGTCAAAGTTTTTCAGCAGTGCCCAAGCGGTTTTTTGAATCTCATTGCAGGGGAATACCATATTGACCCCTGGATTGACGGTGTCTTCTACTTCGATGGTGAGGATGCCGGTGTGCCCATGTAGGTACTGTGCTTCGCCTTTAAAACCATAAAACCGATGTGCATATTGCAGATCCAATGTGGTGATGCTACGCATAAAAAGCCCTCCTCTTTGTGATTCACGAAAATATTTCGTGTGGTGTGTGATGATTGAATTTATATCCTACTTATATTGTATACAATTAAAAGAAGGTAGTCAATGGTTTTTCTTTGGGTATACTTTAAAAGTAATCAGCAAAATAGATAAGTAAAAGAGTAAAAAAAGAAAGAGAGTAGTGCGATATCACACTACTCTCTGTTATTTTGTCTATTTTTTATTGCATTGCTGTTTTTAACGCATCGACACGGTCGAGGGTTTCCCAAGCGACGTCGAGGTCTTCACGGCCAAGGTGACCGTATGCTGCCAATTGTTTGTAGATTGGGTTTCTAAGCTTCAGGTCACGGATGATGGCATGTGGGCGCAAATCAAATACCTTTTGGATGCCGTCGGTGATGGCATCGTCGCTGACAGTGCCTGTACCGAAGGTGTCCACCATGATGGAAACAGGGTGTGCCACCCCAATGGCGTATGCCAACTGTACTTCACATTTGTCGGCAAGCCCTGCGGCAACGACGTGTTTTGCCACCCAGCGTGCAGCATAAGCGGCGGAACGGTCTACTTTGGTCGGGTCTTTGCCGGAGAACGCACCACCACCGTGACGTGCATAACCGCCGTAGGTGTCGACGATGATTTTTCTGCCAGTCAAACCACTATCCCCTTGCGGTCCACCGATGACAAAACGACCGGTCGGGTTGACAAAGTATTTGGTGTTTTCATCCAACAGATCAGCCGGGATGATCGCTTTGATGACATACTCGATGACGTCAGCGCGGATTTGCTCCAAAGAAACTTCCGGCGCATGTTGGCTGGACACCACGACGGTGTCGATGCGTGCAGGCTTGCCGTCGATATATTCCACGGTCACCTGTGTTTTACCATCCGGACGGAGGTAGGAAAGGGTACCATCTTTGCGAACATCGGTCAGACGTTTTGCCAGTTTGTGGGAAAGGGAGATCGGCATTGGCATCAGTTCCGGTGTTTCGTTACAAGCGTAGCCAAACATCATCCCTTGGTCGCCGGCACCGGTTTCATTTTCGGCATCGACATCGCCAACTTTGTTTTCATACCCTTGGTCGACACCCATAGCGATGTCACTGGATTGCTCATCAATGGAGGTGACAACCGCACAGGTGGTGGCATCAAAGCCGTACTTTGCACGATCATACCCGATTTCCATCACAGTTTCTCTGGCAATGCGCGGAATGTCGATATAGCAGTTGGTGGTGATTTCCCCCATGATGGAGATGATCCCTGTGGTACAGGTGGTTTCACAGGCAACGCGAGACATCGGGTCCTGTGCCAGTAGTGCGTCCAAAATCGCATCGGAAACTTGGTCACAGATTTTATCGGGATGTCCTTCGGTCACCGATTCAGAAGTAAACAGACGTTTGTTCATAGCAAAATGCTCCTTTCAACTTGTGGTCAATTGGAAAGTTGACCGTAAAAAATGCAATCAAAAAGGACCCCTTATTCAAAGGAGTCCGTAGTTACACGTCAACCGTCTCCTTATCGGTGTCAGCAGAACCACCTTACAAAGGACTTGCAGGTTGGTGTGAGATCGTCGCGCTAACTCGCTCCCTCACTCTTGATAAACCGGGTCGATTTAATGATATGTTTTAGTATACAACACCTGTCGTCATTTGACAAGGGGATTTTCAAAGATTCTACAGAATACAATAAAACAAGGGATGAATATCTGCTGATTCTGTCACTGTTGTGGGCATTGGGGCGTATAATAGCGTTCTTTGAGTAAGGCAATTGGCATCCGCTGTCCCGTCCATAAAAAGAAAGCCTCATCCGCTTGGTACAGGAGCATATAAAGTCCGTTAAAGGTGGCAAGACCTTGCGACTCAGCCAACTGTAGCAGTGCCGTTTTTTGCGGATGATAGATGACATCCGACACGACAAGGTGTGAGGGAAAGGAAAAATCAGCGGGCACCAAACAGCCCTCTACGTTGGGGGCCATACCGACGGGGGTGCCATTGACCAGCAGTTTGCTGTCGGATAGGCTGTGGGCGAGGGCTTGGCGATCTCCTTGTTGAAAGAGGCGAATGCGACAGCCTGTCTCTTTGGTAAGGGTATCGGTTAAGGTGTTGGCGACTTCGGGACGGGTGGTAAAGACATCAATGGCGGCCACCCCTTCGTAAGCGGCGGCAACGAGAATGGCAGCGGCGGTACCACCGGCACCTAAAATGGTCATCTTTTCTCCTTGGAGACCAACACCGGCGTTTTCTGCTGCACGCAGATAGCCGATGCCGTCGGTGTTGTGTCCGTGTAGTTTGCCATCACGGTGCACGACGGTGTTGACCGCACCGATGCGTGTGGCTTGTGGGGAAAGGGTGTCGCAAAGGGGGAGTATCGCCGCCTTGTGGGGCATGGTGATATTGAAACCGACCACGCCAAGGGCGCGTAAGCCCTCTACTGCATCGACAAGCCCCTCGGGCGTGACATCGTAAGCGAGATATCGGATGTCCAGCCCGAGTGCTTCAAATGCGGTGTTGTGTAGGGCTGGAGACATGCTGTGTGAGACAGGGTGCCCCAAAAGACAGGTGGTTTTGGTATTGCCGGTAATGGGTATCATACAAAAAATCCTTTCTATTTTTAAGGTTCTATGCTATACTAATGGAAGAATCATCAAAAAATCTCATTTTGTTAGGCGCAGAAAATAGAGTTTTAACATAAACTAGACAAGAGCAGGGAAGACGACAGAGGAGGAATGGATCATGAGTAAGACATTGACCATCAAGGGGCATACATTTGGGGGCGAAAAACCGTTGGTTTGTTTGCCAATCGTAGAGAAAACCGCAGAGGAGATTGTGCAGGTCGCTGTCAAATTAGCAAAGACTTCTGCCACAGTGGTGGAATGGCGCATTGACTTTTTTGAACAACATCAAGATGTCAAGGCGGTTGCTGACGTTGTCAAACAGTTGCAAGGGGTGCTGGGAAAACAATTGCTCCTTGCCACCTTTCGCAGTGTTCGAGAGGGGGGGCAGGAGGAGTGTGAAACACCCCAGTATCTAGCCCTTTGCCAACAACTCTGCAAAGCACATGTAGACCTGTTAGACGTGGAACATACCCACGGCAGTGAGGTGGTCAAAGTCATCAATGATATGGCCAAAAGCTATGGGGTGTGCACCGTGCTGTCCGCGCATCGATTTGACATGACCCCAACACTCGATCATTTGGAAGAGCAGATGAGCCAGATGGCGGCGCTGCGTCCGGACATCGTCAAACTGGCAGTCATGCCAACGAATGCTGAGGATGTGGCGACATTGCTGTTGGCAACGGCGCGCTTTTCCTCCGTGCCAGAACATCCACTCTGTATCACCATGTCGATGGGAGAACTCGGGAAAATTAGTCGTGTGAGCGGCGGGATCTTCGGTTCGGTCATGACCTTTGCTGTGGGGGAAACGGCCTCCGCACCGGGACAAATGCCGTTGACACAGGTCGAAGAACTGTTAGACTTATTCTAAGCCTGTACAATCAGACCGTCGAAAAACCCGCAATCGCAAAACTGGTGAGCCATGTCGCTCACCAGTTTTTCTTTCTGTGTCACTGCAACTTACAAAAGTCGTTCATAACCTGAAGTATTACTCTCTCATTTGCAAGTTTTGTTCCTTGACTTGCAGATTTTTGGACGCTCTGTCAGGGCATCGAAACGGAAGGTTTTTGTCGTTAGGTGCGTCGCCAAGTAGACGGAGAGAAGAGAATAAGCATCGGGAAAATTTCCAATCTGCCGGCGAGCATATCAAAACTCAGCACCAATTTTACCACATCGCTAAAGCCGCCGAAGTTGCCCAAAGGACCTACTTCGCCAAGTCCCGGACCGATGTTGTTGAAACAGGCGATGACCGCGGTAAAGGTGGTGGTAAAATCAAAGCCGTCCAGTGAGACAATCAAGAGCGATACCACGATGATCATAAGATAAGCGGCAATGTAAATACTGATGCCACTGAGCACCGCGTTGCCGACCGGTTTGCCGTCAATTTTGACCGCAATAACCGAACGGGGGTTGAGGGCACGGCGGATTTCCTTGAAGGTTTCCTTGACCATGATGACGATACGTGACACCTTGATCCCACCACCGGTGGAACCCGCGCAAGCACCGACAAACATCAAAATGACAAGGATTGCTTGAGAGAAGGTCGGCCAATGATTGAAGTCGGCGGTCCCAAACCCGGTTGTCGTGATAATGGACGATACCTGAAACAGGGCATGGCGGAACGCTTCTTCAAAATTCTCATACAGGGGCAGGATGTTGATGGTCACTGCCACCACTGCCGCCACCACAATGATGAGGTAAAAACGCAGTTCTTCGTTCTTGACGGTCTGCATCCATTTTTTGATGAGTAAAAAGTAAAACAGATTGAAATTGATGCCGAACAGCAACATGAAAATACTGATGATGTACTCCACAGCAGGACTGTCGTAAGCGCCGATGCTGGTATTCATGACCGAGAAACCACCCGTACCGGCAGTCGCAAAAGCGTTGACAACACTGTCAAAAAACGGTTGTCCTGCCAGGAGCAGACAGATGATCTCGATGATGGTCAGTGAAAAGTAGATGGCATACAGGTAACGGGCGGTCAGTCTGGTTTTGCTGACCAATTTTCCGACTTTCGGTCCCGGCACTTCTGCACGCATGAGGTGTACGGCGGTACTGTCCTGATTGGGAAGAATGGCCAGTACAAACATCAAAACACCCATTCCGCCAATCCAGTGAGTGAAGCTGCGCCAGAGTAGCAGACTTTTTGGCATCGATTCCACTTCACTCAAAATACTGCTTCCCGTTGTGGTGAACCCTGACACCGTTTCAAAAAACGCATCGACAAAGGAGGGGATGGCGCCACTCAAAACAAAGGGCAGGCATCCGAACAGCGATAGCAAGAGCCAACTCCCTGCCACGATGACATAACCCTCTTTGGCATAGAGATTGGATCGTTTCTTGAAGATGATGATGGTCGGAATGGCGAGTAGTAAAATTGCCCCGATTGGGATGAGATAGGAAAAGGCAAGTCCCTCCCCATAATAGACCGATGCTGCAAGTGGGATGAGCAACAGCCCTGCGACAATGAGCATAATCTGCCCCATGACACGGGCGACTAGACGATAATTCATGCAAATCCCCTCTACTATTTTAAAATGTCGCTAAGATCACGAATGCGACGGTTGGTGGTGACAATCAAAACGCTGTCGTTGAGTTTGAGTGCATCCTCCCCGTTGGGGATGATGGTTTTGGTGCCACGCATAATGCTGGCGATGATGGCATCGTCTCGGATCGGCAGGTCTTTGAGTTTGATCCCCAACAGATTGGTTGGAATGTTGATGAAAAATTCCAGTGCCTCCACCTCACCATTGATGAGTTTGGAAAGTGTTTTGATGTTGTTGCCTTTGAGGTTTTGTTTGGCACGTACATATTGTAAAATGGTGTTCGCTGTCGTCGCTTTCGGGGAAACGATGCAGTCGTTGCCAAAACTCTTCAACAGCTCAATGAGTGCTGGACGATTCATTTTGGTGACCACCTTGTTGACCCCTTGGGTGTTGGCGTACATTGAAATAATCATATTTTCCTCATCGATACCGGTGAGGGAAACGCAGGCATCGGTGTTTTCAATGCCCACTTCCTGTAACACTTCGTGGGAACTGCCGTCACCGTAAATGATGGTGGCCTTTGGTAGGCGCTCTGACAGGTATTCACAGTGTGCGGCATCCCGTTCAATGATTTTGACCTTCATGCCGGTGTCGGCAAGTTGGGTGGCAAGATAAAAGGCGATGCGTCCCCCACCCACGATCAACACGCTTTTGATGGTCTCTTTGAGGATGCCAAGGTTTTTGAAAAATTGGTGTAGGTCACGGTGGGAGGCGGTGATGTGGATTTTATCCCCTTCTTTGAGTACAAACTCCCCACTTGGGATAAAAACTTTTTTATCCCGCTCTACGGCACAAATCAGTACCTGTGCATCAAAGAGACGAGGGATCCGAAACAGCGGAACACCCACCAATTTACTGCCCTGTGTCAAGCGCAACTCCACCAGATCGACACGCCCTTTGGAAAAACTCTCCATTTTGATGGCGGAGGGGAAACGTAGAATTCTGGAAATTTCAAGTGCTGCTTGAAAGTCAGGATTGACGATCATAGAAAGTCCCAACTCGCTGCGCATAAAGGCCAACTGTTTGGCGTAGTTTGGGTTTCGCACACGTGCAATACAGTGTCTGGCCCCCATTTTACGTGCGGTCATACAGCTGAGTAGATTGATTTCGTCGGAATCGGTGGTGGCGATCACAAGATAAGCGCGCTCCACCTCGGCTTCGGTCAAGACACTGCAAATGGCACCGTCTCCACAGACCCCTTGCACATCACATTGGTTAATGAGTTGTTCTAAAACGGATTCTCGTTTGTCAATGACAGTAATGTCGTGATTTTCTTCACACAGATACTGGGCAATGGTTTGCCCGACTTTACCGGCACCGATGATGATAATATTCATAGTAGTTTCCTTTGGGTTTTCCCTTACGTAGTATGGCGGTATGTTGTTCGCTACTGAAAACAGTAAAATAGCAGTTTGTCGGTAACGATCGCTGATGCCTTTGCATGCGATAATCCGCCAAATATAGTATACACCAATTGACCTGTTTTTTCAAGATCATTTTTCGACATAAATTTTGCTTTTGTGTGGTGATTTCAAAGGGCGGACATCTTTACACATTGCTCGATTCATGGTATGATAAAAGAAACAAAAATAGGACAAACAAAACGACCGGGGAGGTTGGCAATGGAACTACTGGTAATGACAAATAAAACACTTACAACACTCTACAAAGAGCAGATGACAGTTGACTTTCCAAAAGATGAATTGAAGCCGCTTGCGTTGTTACAGACACAATTTGAAAAAGGATTTGCGTTTGGGTATCTGTTGCAGTCGGTAGAGCAACAAACACTGGGCTATGCCATTTTTGCCGGTGCACCGACAGGGACAGGGGCATTGCTACTCGATTACTTTGCAGTGGATCAATCCTTGCGGGGGCAGGGGATTGGCAGTCGCTTTTTGACACTGCTCTATGAGGCGCTGTCGGCACATGAAAGTATTTTCATCGAAGCGGAATTGCCGGCAAGGGCGGTGGATGCAACCGATGAGCGCGCGCGATTGCGGCGCATTGGCTTTTATCTACAAAATGGTTGTCAGATGACCGAGATTGAAAATTGCCTATTTGGAGTGGATTTTGCCATTTTACAACGCCCTTGTCGCCGGCAATTGACCGATGAAGAGGTGTTGGCTTCACTAGAACAAATCTACCAAACAATGCTGACAAAAGAACGCTATCAACAGTTTGTCACCTTTTCAAAACGGGACAACAAGACGGAATAGGAGGGGGGAGCGGTGAAAATTGTCCGGGAAAACGATATGCTCTTTTATCGTAACTTTGAGCGGCTGCATACGCTTCGTAGGGTGATCACCGCACTCATCATTTTGGGCGGGATCATTGCAGGGTTCCTGTTTTATTGTGGTTTTATTTCCAGTGGACAGGAACTGAGTTTTTGGCAGAAAACCTTTGCGTATCGGCAGACGCTGCGCACCATTGCCATTGTGTTTTCTGTTTGCTACCTACTGTTGATGACACTGCTGTTGAACCCCGGTCGATCGGGACAACCCTTTTCCGAACGGTTGTTTGGTATGGGTTACCCGAAAGTGCTGTTGCGCACAAATAACCGTGCGGTTCCTTGCCAGGTGCGCTTACTTTTGTGGAACAACCAGCAGGAAAAAAATGGGGGAGAGATGGATCATAAGCGTTATGGCGCTGTGGTGAAGAGCAAAACCCCTTTGACTTTGCAATTTCAATCGGCTGTACCGGAGGCGATTGCCATCACCGGATATCAGCTCTCACCAACGCCCTCGGCAGGGGCGGAATCTTTTTGGGAAGCGGATATCAGGGGATGTATGAAAACCGTTTATGCGGTGGAGAAACCGGTGTTTTCCCACCATGTGGAAGAAGGTACCGTGCACCTCACCCCAATCGCTGCATTGGACGGTCGATACTTCATCAAAGTGCTCTGTAGTTTTGGCACAGGGTATCGTGCAAATTTGATGGAAATTGCCTTTGTACTACAAGCAAAGGAAGAATCCTCTTGAAAAACGCTAAAAAGCAAGAGGATTGTTGCAGTCGATCGGTGGAATATGCACAAATTGATCAACAAACTGTTAAAAAAATAACTAATTTTAGTGTATATGATAAAATTGACAAACGGTATTGAAATACACAGGATATTCATGTATAATAAATTTGGCATAAAATTGAACATATTGAAAGGTCGCTGTGACCACGATATGAACAAATTGGTACAGAAAAGGAGAAGTGTTAAGTATGGATTGGGGACAAGCGTTATCAGTAGTCTTTACCGGGATCAGCGTTGTATTTTTGATTCTTATTGTACTGATTATTGCAATCTGGGCAATGGGCAAAATCATGGGTGCTTTCACAAAACCGGCAGTAAAAACGGAGACACCGGCACCAAAAGCAGAACCGGTCAAAACTGAACCGATCGTTGAAGCGGTCACGGTACAGAGCGAAAACGGCTTGAATGATGAAGTGGTTGCGGCAATTGCGGCAGCGGTCACCTGTGTCATGGAAGCGGAAGGCAATCAGTCCGGATTCACCATCAAAAGCATTCGTCGTGTCAAAGGCAATGGCAATGCGTGGAACATGGCAGGTGTGCTGGACAACACCAGACCGTTTTAGTAAATAGAGGAGGAGACACGCTGTATGGAAATACTACAAACATTTATTCAAAGTATTCAAGATCTGATTACCGGATCCGGCTTTGCTGCATTTTTCCAAGAAGATAACTGGCGCAACGCGATCATGATTGTCATTGCCTGTGCACTACTCTACTTGGCAATTGTCAAAAAGTACGAACCACTCTTGTTGTTGCCAATCGCATTTGGGATGTTGCTTGTCAATATTCCGCTTGGTGGCGTTATGGACTATCCGACGATGGTATTAGAGCCGCTTGCGAACATGAAAGAGGGCGCGCATTTCCAAGAAATTGCCTTGATGGCAGACGGACAGGTGACAAACCTTGCCGGTCAATCCATGCAATTCTTTGTCAATACAGAACACAGTAGCCATGCCAATGGCGGGCTTTTGTACTACCTCTATCAAGGGGTTAAATTGGGCATTTACCCACCGCTCATCTTCTTGGGTGTTGGCGCAATGACCGACTTCGGTCCGTTGATCGCAAACCCAAAATCCTTCCTGCTCGGTGCGGCAGCACAGTTCGGGATCTTTGCGACCTACATCGGTGCGGTGCTACTCGGCTTTACCGATCAAGAAGCAGCTTCCATCGCAATTATCGGTGGGGCAGACGGTCCTACCGCGATCTTTACCACCGGTAAATTGGCACCTGACCTGTTGGGACCGATCGCTGTTGCGGCATACTCCTACATGGCTTTGGTACCGGTCATCCAACCGCCAATCATGAAGGCGCTGACCACCAAAAAAGAGCGTGGCATTGTCATGACACAGCTTCGCCCTGTTTCCAGAACAGAGAAAATTGTATTCCCTGTCATGGTTACTTTGGTTGTCTGTTTGATCATTCCGGATGCAACCCCACTTGTTGGGATGCTCATGCTCGGGAACTTGATGAAAGAATCCGGCGTTGTCGATCGTTTGGTCAAAACAGCACAAAACGAATTGATGAACATCGTTACCATTTTCTTGGGGATTACCGTTGGGGCAACCGCTTCCGCTGAAAAATTCCTCACCGTACAAACACTCAGCATCATTGCGTTGGGTCTGGCTGCATTCTGCGTTGGTACTGCAACAGGCGTTGTTTTCGCAAAATTGATGAACGCATTGTCCGGCGGCAACTCGATCAACCCATTGATCGGTTCGGCTGGGGTTTCTGCGGTGCCGATGGCGGCTCGTGTGTCGCAACGTGTCGGCGCAGAAGAAAAACCAACCAACTTCCTTCTCATGCACGCCATGGGTCCGAACGTTGCAGGGGTTATCGGTTCTGCTGTTGCAGCAGGTATCTTGATCTCGCTGTTTGGTTAATCGAAACGACAAAAAGACAGTATCCGAAAGGGTACTGTCTTTTTTTGACGCTGTAGGAGACGGTTGGTTGAGCGGAAAGTGAAGAGGTAGGGGCCGGCGTCCTCGATGTCCTGCGGTAGGGGCGATTCACGAATCGCCCGCCTGTTTCTCATCAAATTTTCAATGGCCGATGAATGACGGTGTGCATTCAATGCACACCCTACA
>CAYJIM010000073.1:0-11536 GCA_964370215.1 uncultured Oscillospiraceae bacterium | reverse complement strand
AGAGGTGAATATTTTCTTTTATCCTTTATTTTTGATACTTAAAATACACCCAAATTGCAACTACCGGTAAACCACTCGTAAGTAACGATAATGGGGATGCTAATACAGAGCCAGTAACATAATTATACACAGTAGGAAACACTGCTAAGGCTATATAACATCCCAAATAGTATATTATCACGTTGATTTTTTGTTTTCTCTTACATAATGTTAGGAAAAAAACACAAGCCAATGACATAAACATAACAACAAAGGCCCCCGAATCACTAGCACTTTTAGATATATCAGAACCTAGAATTAGCGATAAAAGTATTCCGCACATTGAAAACAACAGTGCTGAAAAAGCAGTTACCGTAAATGGTATTTTAATATTGTCAGATATTTTGACTCTTTTTTGACTTGTTACCCACACAGAAAATAAAAGCGTTTGCACAAGAACTTCAGGGTATCCTTTTAATTGAAACTCCAACGGAAGTTGAGTATAAACAAATGCTTCAATAGAGCCAGATGCAACTCCTGGTGTATTTAGCATTCCCACAACAACAATTATAGCCCAAATTTTTACCCATGCATATTTTTCTTGCATCACATTATTTTTTACAATAAGCAAAACAAGACCAAACAATACGCCCCGAACAACTTGTACTAGAGGACCGAGAATAACTGCATTACTATCTAGTGAACGCATTAAATATTGAGCATTTCCAAGTTTAAAAAGCTCTTCATAGTTTATTATGTTCATAAAAATAATTCCGCACACCACATACGTTATCATGTGAATAATTGTAACTCTCGCAATAAAAAATGTATTTCCCCTCATATTTAACCTTCCTGTTTTTCAAAATATATTCTTAAGATACTTTCTAAAAATTTATCAACTTTTTTTTGTTTTTCAGCATACTCATTATGCCAATCGCCCTTATCATCATTAAATTTTTCTAGCAGTGGAATAAGGCTCATATCGCCACCAGTAAAATCCATAATCATATTCCACCACCGTTTTGCAAGTGTTTGGCTTTTTTCACTATTTGGATTCTCGTCTTGTTCAACTAAAGATAGCGCTTCTTCTAATACTTTTTTATACGTATTAAATATTCTTATTCCTGCTTTTTCATCATCACCAAATCTTTTTCTAATATGTTCTTTTAGAGGATTCTCGAAGTGTTTCCATGCCCAATAATTTTCATTATCGCTTTTTATCATTTCAATGATATCGGCATATGTTGAAAAGTTTACTTTATTCATTTGTGCAACCTCTTTTTCTAACGCCATAATTGTTTTAAGTGCCTTTTGATATGTTGTTATTTGGCTTTCAATAACCCCTTTTTGAAAATGCAACACATCAAGAACTTCTTTAGGTGTGTCGAGCAAGAAAAGTTTTGTTTTAATTTCTTCAAGTGAAAATCCAAGATGCTTAAAAGACAAAATTTGATGTAGTTTCACTATGTCTTTGTTCGAATACAAACGCCTCCCTCCTTCTGAAAAAGCAGACGGACAGAGCAAACCTTCTTTGTCATAGTATTGAAGAGTTCGAACAGAGACACCCATTTTTTTTGCTATTTCTCCGATGGTTAGAAAATCTTTATTCATATAGTACTCCTAGTAATAAGTATACTATATGACGCTACGTCATGAGCAAGCATTTTTTATCACTTTCTTAAAAAATTTTAATGCTTTTCTAAGGCATCTTTAAGTTTTTTTAAGTATTTGCATGATATACTATAATGACTTAGATTTATCTGAAGGAGAAAAAAAATGATGAAAAAAGTAAGTATTTTCTTAGCAATAGTAAGCCTTTTAGGCTGCAGCAAAGCTGAAGGAATGTCTGCACCAATGCATGATTCTGTAGAAATGGATAACGGCACATACTATGCGAAGTATATGGAAGGTGCAAGCAAGGCTATCAAAATGAGCGATGCAGAAGTAACTATTACAAAGAGCGGCACTTATTCCTTCAGTGGAAACTATACAAACATAAGCGTCGATGTAAATAAGGACATAGATGAAGGCATCATTTACCTTGTACTCGATAACGTAAACATAGAAAATATTGATGGTACACCAATACACATTATTGAAGGACAAGAAGTAGTTATAGTATTACAAGGCGAGAATACTATTGAACAAGGAAGTATAACTACAGAAGACGATGATTTTCCATCTGCTGCATTATATTCAAGTGCCGACACCGTAATTACTGGAGACGGAAGCTTGGAACTTATAACCCTATTTGATAACGGTATTAATAGTAGAGATGACCTTATAATAGAAAATACTACCATATCGGTAACGGCTCCAGGGCACGGAATTATAGGAAAAGACCTCCTTTCTATTATTAATGGAAATATTACGGTACATTCAGGTCAAGATGGTTTAAAAGCATCGAATGATGAAGATGAAGACAAGGGAAAAATACTCATTACAAATGGTACCTTTGAGATTCATGCAGATAACGATGCAATAAGTGCAGAAAGTCTCTTACAAATAGATAATGGAAGCTTTAATCTATCAACTGGTGGTGGATTTTATAAAGTCTTAGATAGCATTACCATCGGTGAAGGGCCTGGGAATACTGTGCAGCCAAGTAGCTTACTTGAAGATAGCATGAAAGGTCTTAAATCTAACGACATGATTATCCATAATGGAATATTTACTATTTCAACGTACGAAGATGCAATTCATGCAAACAACGACCTTACCATAAATGGTGGTACCTTTACTATTTTATCGGGCGATGATGCCGTTCATGCAGATGAAAATCTTGTAATAAATGACATACAACTTACCGTTGAAGATGCGTATGAAGGTATAGAAGGAGCAACGGTGACTATTAATGGTGGAAATATAGATGTTAGCGTTCTTGATGATGCTATGAATGCAAATGAAGATTATGGCTATGTTGAAATAAACGGTGGCACGATTCATTTGCGTGCTTCTGGTGATGGTATCGACTCTAACGGAGATTTACGCATTACGGGTGGCCACATTGTTCTTGAAGTGGATGCCCTCTACGCTAGAGGCGATGGTGACATTGATGTAAGTGGAGAGTATAGCCACACAGGAGGAACCCTTGTAGATGAAAATGGAAATCCTACTGGACCAAGAAATGAACGAGGCAGGCCAAGAAGATTTTAAAAAGCTTTTTTTAAACTATTTTGAAGCGCAATGGAAAAGCTACTGTTAATGATGTTGACGTATCTTTTCTCATTGCGTAAAAAGGAAAAGTATATGTCTACAGTAAACAGCTACATAGACTCTTTAGTTACACCACGTACAGAAAAAATCTCATCAGTTGTTGAATACATTCGAGTAACATATCCGAAAGCTATAGAGTCGCTAGACTACGCTCCAAAAACGAAGTTTCCAACCTTTAAAATTGGCAAAGTGTACGTTACTATTGCAAGCATGAAGTCTCACATCTCAATCCATTTTGGAGCATACAATGCAACTTCAATTGTAGCGAAGGCAAGTCCAAAAATAAAGGAAAGGGTTGGCTGTGTAAACATACCAGATTCAATTGAGTTTCCTTTAGAAGAAATAAAAAAAGCAATCGATTATTGTTTTAATATAGATACAAATGGGTATCCACAGGACGCATGCACATTTTTGGCTGAATAAGCTTTATATACATATTGTTTTTTTATATAAGGCTTCAATATATTTGTTCTTTTTTGCATTTACACATTTTTCTCTCATAAACAATAAAAAATCATCATTCGTACCATTGGTAAAACCAGTTTTACTTACAATTAACTTTTGGTGCTTATTAATATGTAACACATCTATTAATTTTAAAATATCAATCTTAATAATTTGAGAATATTCAAATGTACCTGAAACTTTTCCTTCTGAAAAAGAAATGTTGTCACCAAATAAATACTGTGCTTCAGCATCCTCTGTTTGCAACAATGTTTTTGACTGTTTTTCATACCACTTATACATATATGTCGGTATGTAAAAAAACATAAAAGGAGAATATACCAGCAAGAAAAGCGTAATCACTATTAAAGTAAAAGAATGATTATGCCATCCGTTAAAAATCTGAATACCAGCCAGTATTACTAAACCACAAAAAAAGAAAACAGCATAGAGTATTCTACGACTCTTAGTAACAATTTTTGTAATATACTCTTTTCCCATTTGTTTAGTCGTAAAAAACTTATTTTCAAACATTGTTCCTCCTCTTTTATGTGTACCTATTTTTTTTGCATGTACAAGTTTTCAATGTAGTCATTTTTTTTAAGGTTTTTACATCTTTCTCTCATAAACAATAAAAAATCATCGTTAGTGCCATTTGCAAAACCAATTTTGCTTACAACTAAGCCAAAATTCTTTGTTAAAAATAAAAAAACAATTTTTTTTCCAATAACAATTTTTTGAATTTGTGAATATTCGTATTGAACCGAAACACTTCCATTACTGTACATAATACTATCGTCGAAAATAATAGTAATAGTGTCTGCAGTATTTTTAGAAGTGACGAAGTGTCTTGAAAGGTACTGCTTGTACATTGTATATAAAAATAAAAAATATATAATAGGCACACAGCATGCGTACACAATAAAAAGCCAACGAAATAGAAAATAAAGACTTTCCCAGCCAACAAAAAAATATATACCTGCTAGTATAGCCAAAAAAATAACTTCAATAATAATGTATTTTTTTATTTTTTTCTTATAGAATATATCGTAAGCATAATCTTTTGCAATCTCTTTTGAGGGCGTATATTTATTTTCAAACATACGTTAAGTATATATAGCATCCCCATATGTGTCAATGCTTGAAAAAATACCTTACTTTTGTTATACTCAGTATACATTCTTACATAATTATAAGGCTAAATAATAAATCGGCGGGGTAAAAAGTGACTAAAGCAAAACTAATAAAAATGCAAAATTTTGCACAAGAAAACAATTTGAGATTTGATGCAAATGCAGGTGCAATTTTTGGAAAATGTAAAGATTATGATATTTGTATAAGCGAGTCTAGTCAAGGAGCAATTATTGTTTCAACATCGCTTGCAGGTGTTGAAGGTCCTGTAACAAAAAAAGACATTAAATCAATAAAGAAAGAAGTAAAAGGAATAACATATATTACCGTCAAAGAAGGTGGAGAAGTTCACTTTACTATCGGTTTAAACTTTGGCTTAGGTGGCGGATATGCAAAAATGGGTGATAAGCTCCTACAAATAACCGATTATTTAAAACTCAATGGCTATAAAAATATTTGTATTATGTGTGAGCAAAACAAACCTCTTTCAACATACCATGTAAATGGTGTTGGAGCAAACTTTTGTGATGAATGCTATACGAATCTCACTGGAAATTTAAAAGCTCAAGAGCACAGCGTACAGCAAAAAGATGAAAACACTGTTTTTGGAATTGTAGGGGCATTATTAGGCTCAATACTAGGTGTTGCAGCAATTGTTCTTATAGGACAATTAGGATATGTAGCTGCAATTTCTGGCCTTATTTTAGGAGTGTGCACCCTTAAGGGGTATGAAAAATTTGCAGGAAAACTTAGTAAGATAGGTGTAAGTATCTCTATAATTATTATGGTTATAATGGTAATTTTAGGAAACAGGCTCGATTGGGCAGTTGCCATAGTACGCGAAACAGGAGAAAATCTTTTAGATACTTTTATAGTCTTACCAGAAATTATTGAATATGTAGAACTTCAAAGTGAGTACAATAGAAACCTTATTATGATTGGAGTTTTTGCTTTGGGTGGAAGTTATAAGTCCATCATTAATGCATTTAAAAATCCAACTGGTAAAGCCATAGTAAAAAAGCTCGAAGGTTAATTCTGACTTTTGATATTTAAGATATCAAAAAAATAGCTCCCCATTTTTGGAGAGCTACACAAAGTGTGTTATAATTTTTACAACCTCTCCAGCACCAACTCGCCCATTTTCACCGTACCAACAAGTTTGCCACTTGCCTTTAAACTCTCTGCATCAGTTCCTGCAATGTCTTGCGTTCTAAAACCATCGTCAAGTACTTTTTCAACTGCTTTTTCTATGTCTAGGGCTTCTGTTTCCATTCCAAAATCGTAACGCAACATCATTGCAAGTGATAAAATGGTTGCAAGTGGGTTTGCTAGATCTTTTCCTGCAATGTCTGGAGCAGATCCATGAATAGGCTCATAAAGCCCTGGTCCTGTTCCGTCACCTAATGATGCAGAGGCAAGCATCCCTATAGAGCCTGTGATTTGACTTGCTTCATCAGATAAAATATCTCCAAACATATTGCTTGTTACAATTACGTCGAATTGTTTTGGGTTACGTACCAATTGCATCGCAGCATTATCTATGTACATGTAGGAAAGTTCTACATCGCTATAGTTAGATTTCATGCTCTCTGATACTTCTCGCCAGAGGCGGCTACTTTCAAGAACATTTGCCTTATCAACAACACAAAGTTTTTTACCTCTTTTTTGAGCAGACTCAAAACCAACTTTTAAGATTCTTTCTATTTCGTTCCATGAGTATTTCATAGTATCGTATGCTGTTTTTTTATCGTCACTTCTACCCTTTTCGCCAAAGTAAATGCCGCCTGTAAGTTCACGAATAATTAATATATCTAAGCCATCTCCTATTACTTCTTCTTTTAAAGGGCATGCAGCAGAAAGGTGTTTAAACATTAATGCAGGTCGTAGATTTGCAAACACTTTTAAAGCACTTCGAAGACCCAGTAGTGCCATTTCTGGGCGTAAGTTACCAGGAAGCGTATCCCATTTTGCACCACCTACAGCACCTAAAAGTACAGAGTCTGACTTTTGGCAAATATCAATTGTTTCTTTCGGTAAAGGCGCTCCTGTTGCATCAATTGCAGCTCCTCCAGCCAGTACGCGAGTATATTCAAACTCATGATTATATTTTTGTGCGACTTTATCTAAAACTGAAAGACCCTGTTTTACAATGTCTGGGCCAATTCCGTCGCCTTCGATTACTGCTATGTTTTTTTTCATCTTTTCCTTCCTCTAGGTTTTATGTTTTTTTATATTTTCGTGCAAATACATCGGTACGCATTTATGTTTACCTGTTGGTGTTGACCTATGTGTCAACACGACTACGAAAAAGCGCAAGGGATCGTTGCGGTATCCTTTTTAGCTTTGCTAAAAAGATACAAGCAAGAGCCCGACCCATGTACTGCTCGGCGCCCTCGTCGGGCAGGGCATGGGATGCGCCCAATTACTACACCAAGTTCTTATACTTCTTTTCTACATCTTTAATGAGCTTATACTCAACCGAGTCCACTAAGGCCAGCCATGAGGCCTCTACAATGTCTGTAGAAACTCCAACGGTTTTCCATGTATTTATTCCATCCGTACTTTCAATAAGAACTCGAACCTTAGAAGCTGTTGCAGTTTTTGAATCCAACACACGAACCTTATAGTCTATAAGTCTGATTGTTTTAACACCTGGGTAAAATCTTTCAAGCCCACTTCTAAGGGCAACGTCTAGGGCATGAACAGGGCCATCCCCCTCGCCTGCGGTGATTTCAATTTGACCATCTACTTCCACTTTTAGTTGTGCAAAAGAACTAATAAGTTCGTTCATTCTTGGGTGCTCACCATTTGTTTTGTAATAATGAAGCTTAAAGAATGGGTTGTATTTTCCAATTACCTTGCGAACCATGAGTTCAAAACTTCCCTCGGCTCCTTCAAACTGATAGCCTGCATGTTCTAATTCTTTCACTTTATTAGTTATTTCTGAAATTATCGGATTATCTTTTTCTATTGTTGGATCGAACCGTTTAATTTTTTCGAGCATCATTGAGCGCCCCGCAACTTCACTCATTAAGAACACCCTTTCATTTCCAACTGACTCAGGTGTAATGTGCTCGTAAGCCTGCGGATTTTTTGTTACACCGTCTACATGCATTCCAGCTTTATGTGCAAACGAACTTGACCCAACAAACGGTGCACCACCTGAAAGAGGGATATTAACTATTTCTGCAACTTGACGACACGTTGAAGTAAGCTTTGTAATATTATCTTCAGGCATACACCTGTAATTCATCTTAAGTTCTAGATTAGCCATTATTGAAGAAAGGTCAGCGTTTCCCGTTCTTTCTCCAAATCCGAGTAGTGTTCCTTGCACTTGGGTTGCCCCATTTTCCACCGCTAAAAGCGAATGCGCTACGGCCAACCCACAATCATTATGTGCATGGATTCCAATTTCGATTTTTTGACCATCAAGTGTTTTTTTATTTTCAAATTCTTTTGCTACCGTTTGCACAGCGTG
The DNA here is from genome assembly GCA_964370215.1 of uncultured Oscillospiraceae bacterium. Taxonomy (GTDB): domain Bacteria; phylum Bacillota; class Clostridia; order Oscillospirales; family Ruminococcaceae; genus Massiliimalia. Next base: position 3,288 of record CAYJIM010000073.1, on the reverse strand, counting down.
CACTAGAGGGCTAAGTCCAAACCCGCCTTTTGTATCGCACAAAACGACACAATGCGCTCCACCATCTAATGCTGCTTGAAGAGTTTTTAAAGCATACTTAGGGTTTGATTGAAAACCATCAAAAAAATGTTCGGCATCATATATTACTTTCTTGCCGTTACTGCATAAAAACTGAGCCGTTTCTTTTATCATTGCAAGGTTTTCTTCTAATGTTGCCCTTAATATTTCTGTTACTTGGAAGTCCCATGTTTTTCCAAAGAAGACTACTGTTTCAGTGTTTGCAGCAAGAAGACTTTGAAGGTTTGCATCTTCTTTACACGTAATACCCTTTCTTCTTGTAGCCCCAAAAGCACAAATTTCTGAATTTTTAAGGTTAATTTTTTTTACTTCTTGAAAAAATTCCAAGTCTTTTGGATTTGAACCTGGGTTTCCAGCTTCGATATATGCTACACCAAGATTGTCCAAAGCTTGCACAATATGAAGTTTATCTTGTACCGAAAAGCTTATACCCTCGCCTTGCGCCCCATCGCGTAGTGTTGAATCTAGTATAGTTATATATTTCATAGTTATTTCCAGTTTAATTTTTTGATAGCAATTTGTCCCCACGAGACATTGCGGTTTGGCCTGTTCTAACCAATTCAATAATGCCGAATTGTTCAAGGAGTTTAATAATACTTCCGATTTTGCCCTCGCTTCCAGTTGCTTCCAATACAAGCGAATCTGGGGCAACGTCTACAATGCGTGCACGATAGATATTTGCAATCTCAATAACGCTTGCCCTATGTGCATCTTTTGCATTAACCTTAATCAATGCCATATCTCTAATAACGGTTTCAGAAGACAAACAATGTTCTATTGATATTACTTCTACAAGTTTTGAAAGTTGTTTTATTATTTGCTCTAAAATAGCTTCATCACCGCGAACAACAATAGTCATACGAGATGTATTGGTATCAAAGGTTTCTCCTACGGTTAGGCTATCGATATTATATCCTCGACGACTAAAAAGGCCTGAAACCCTACTTAATACACCTGCATGATTTTCCACTAATACCGCAAGCACATAGCGTTTTACATCATTTTGCATATATTCTCCTATAAAAAGGCAAGGAAAAAACATTAGATTTTGAACTTGTCTTTTTTAATGATATTCAAACATTGCTAAACATCATACTAGTATGAGTCTGCTAAAATATCTACTTATAGATATCCCTATAAGTATAGCTGAAAGAGCCTTTGTTGTAAATGCTATTTTTTTGAAATTTTTATAAATATTTAATTTTTTTAGTAATTATTAAACTGTCATTACTTGAACTTTCTAGAAGGGTATCTTTACGAATGAGATTTCGTCGCTTCGGTCGAAATGACGATGCAATTTGTCGAAGGATCTATACACGAAGCGTGTCATCTTGTACGTAGTCGAAAATTCTATACCACTTCACAGTGTTCAATTGAAATTACTTCTATAAGTTTTGAAAGCTGCTTTATTATTTGTTCTAGAATTGATTTATCGCCTCGAACAACAATTATCATTCTTGACTGTTTTGGGTTTTCAGTTTCCCCTGCATTGATACTATCAATACTATAGCCCCTTCTACTAAACAAGCCTGCAACCCTACTTAATACACCTGCATGGTTTTCTACCAAAACGGTAAGCTCATAACGCTTTACATCATTTTCCATAAAGGCTCCTTTACTAGCATCCAAATTATTAATCAACCCAAAAATTGAAACGGTACTCTTCTTCATTATACTTTAATTTAACTTGGATGTAAATGAGCATTTAATTATTATTTAGTAAATATATTTTTAAAACGTGCAAAAAAAAGTGGAGCTACCTGACGAGAGTAGCTCCACGTAAAGACAAAAAATATGTAACACCAACGGTGTACAAAGGAGGTATAAAAATTATGGCAATTTTTATATGTTAGTTATAACAAACTTTTAATACTTTGTCAAGTCTTTTTTTGCTTTATGTACCTTATTTATTGTTTTTTTTCAAACTTTGTTACATTTGTAGTGTTTTTATGGCTTTTTAACTCAAATACGTATTCTAGAGCCGTTTTTTTCCTTTCGATATACAAGCTCCTTACTAAAAATCAATACAAATAGTAGTTACAAAAATCACATCTTTATACGTATTTTTTATAATACTACATTTACTATAAGACCCGCAATAAGGGAAAATATAAAAATGTATGTAAAATAAAGTGCAAAGTGTTTCCCACCAAGAACCATTTTTAAAGCACTTATATTGGTGATTTTTGTGGACGGTCCCGTAATCATAAATGACGTTGCAGAGCCAAAAGACATTCCCCTAGACAGCCACTCTGACAAAAGAGGAATTGTTCCACCACCACACATATATAATGGAACTCCAATTGTTGCAGCAAATAAAACTCCGAATCCCCTATTTTCTCCAAAAAGCATTTCAATAAGTGAAACGGGAACATAACGGGTAAAGGCTGATGTAAGTATAATTCCTACAACAAAATATTTTGCTGTAGCTAAAATATTTCGACAAAGATTTTTTAAAAATCTCAAAAAAAGATTTGGGTCTGTGTCTTTATTTGAGACATTTGTAAAATTTGAAAAATTAAAAAAGCTTTTATTCTTAAAAAAAATTTTTACTAGCACTCCTGCAAAAACTCCACATAATAAGCTCGTGATAAGCCTCACAAGGGTAAGTTCGGTGCCGAGCATTGTTGTGTACATAAGTAATTGAGGATTTAATAATATTGAACTAACCATAAAGGCGGCTAGTAAATCATCACGTATTCCTTTTTCAGAAAATGATGCTGCTATAGGAATCGTTCCATACATGCAAAGAGGTGAAAGAAGGCCCAGAATGCTCGCAGGAATTAGTGTTAGCACACCCAATTTGCTCGTACAAACTTTTGTAAAAAGAGCATGTATTTTTTCTTTTCCAAAGACAGAAATAAAGGATCCCACAAACACCCCCATAACATAATAGGGGAATATTTGGTAAAACTGAATAGAAGAATAATACCTGAGGAATATTGCTTCTCTTTTTATAATTTCAAAAACTTCTGACATTTTTTTTCCCTAACTAGAGATAAGTACGTGCTATCTCTAGCTTATCATACTAGATATGACTAGTCAATCATTACTAGGTTATATTCTCTTGTACCTAATCCGATAGTTACTGCATGTTCTATCGTATGAATACCATCACGAGACTCTATTCTTTCAACAACTGAAGCTCCATCGGGGGCTGCATAAATTAAATCTACACAAGCTTGATCTATCGCAACAGGGTCTAACGAT
>CAYJIM010000072.1:0-11649 GCA_964370215.1 uncultured Oscillospiraceae bacterium | reverse complement strand
TTCAAGCGTCAGCGTTTAAGCAGTTTGGTATACGCCAAACTGCTTTTTTGCGGACAGCGTCCGCAGGGTGAAATAGGAATCTGTAGGAACAGGCTTCCATGCCTGTCCGCTCATTCATTGGATGACCATCTTTGTGTTTTGTGTTGTAAAAGCAGCCAAATCACAGGGTGCGATATTGTTTATTTATACAAACATAACGAATAATTATAAATATTTCGCGGAAACTATTGCATGAATATTTATAAACGTGTATACTATAAACACAGAGGAACACAAACAAACTTTGAAAAGGGGTGTCGTGATGCAAAAGAAAGCACTGCTCATTGGGAATCCGTCTCAAACATTGGAAATTGCACAACAATTATGGGAGCAGGGGTATCGCTTATATGCCGAAGGCAAGACGGCACATTACCTCAACCAACAAATGTTGCCGACCAATAGTTTTTACGAAACAGGAATGTTTCAATTTGACGTGGTTGTACGTGCGTAATCAATCAATTCTGACTGCTGACTTCTTGTCGGCAGTCTTTTTTTGTACAAAAATTTTGTTTCTTTTTTCACAAACAATACTTGACAAATTAAGTATAATATTATAAGATAGAAGAGCAATTAAAATGTACTAATTAAGTATAAATTGGAGGAACGCTTTATGAATCAATGTTTTGGATGTACCACCTGCCAAAGTGCAGACAAACCAATCGAACATTTTATCCGAGAATTGCCGATGGAAACCTCCCATCACCGTGTGGAAGGGCAGTCGGTCAAATGCGGTTTTGGCTTGCAAGGGGTCTGCTGTAGACTATGTTCCAATGGCCCATGTCGCATCACACCGGAAGCGCCAAAAGGGATCTGTGGGGCGACTGCCGATGTCATTGTTGCCAGAAACTTTTTGCGTGCCATCGCCAGCGGTTCGGGTTGCTACATTCACGTGGTAGAAAACACCGCTGAAAATCTCAAAAATATTGCACTTGCAAAAGATCCGATCAAATGTGAAGCAGCACTCGACCTGCTATGTCATAAAATGGGGATTGACCAGTCGCTTGACGTACACGAAAAGGCGTTGCAAGTTTCTCAAAAAGTATTGGATGACCTTTACAAATCCCCGAAAGAATTGATGGAATTAACCGAAAAAATCGCTTTTCCAAAGCGCTATGAAAAGTGGAAAGAGTTGGGGATTTTGCCGGGTGGTGCCAACGCTGAGATCGTCAAAGGGGTCGTCAAATGTTCCACCAACTTGAGTTCCGATCCGGTGGATATGCTCCTCACCTGCCTAAAACTCGGGATCTCGACCGGTCTTTACGGCTTGACGTTGACAAACCTGTTGAACGACGTGATGCTCGGCCAGCCTGAAATTCGTCTGGCCCCGGTTGGGCTTCGTGTCATCGACCCCGATTACATCAACATTATGATCACAGGGCATCAACATTCCTTGTTTGGCTATCTGCAAGATCGTTTGCTCGAAGCTGACGTGGTGGCAAAAGCGACTGCCGTGGGTGCCAAAGGCTTTAAACTGGTCGGTTGTACCTGTGTTGGGCAGGATCTGCAATTGCGTGGGGCACATTACGAGGAGATTTTTGACGGTCATGCCGGCAACAACTACATTTCCGAAGCCGTCCTTCTGACCGGTGGGATCGATGCGGTACTGTCGGAATTCAACTGTACCTTACCGGGGATTGAACCGATTTGTGATGAGTTGGACATTGTACAAATCTGTCTGGATGATGTGGCGAAAAAATCCAATGCCATTTATATGCCGTTTGATTATGCCACCAAAGAGGCGGACAGTGACAACATCATCGACAAGATGATTGCCGCTTACCAAAAACGTCGTCCGCATGTGGAAATGAACCTTTTTGAGGATCACGGCAACACCCAAACCCTTACCGGTGTTTCGGAAGGCTCTTTGCGTGCCTTCTTGGGCGGCTCGTATCAACCACTCATCGACCTCATCGCCGCAGGCGAGATCAAAGGGATTGCCGGCGTGGTCGGCTGTTCCAACCTCACCTTTGGTGGACATGACGTACTGTCGGTAGAGCTTACAAAAGAGCTGATCAAAAAGGATATTTTGGTGTTAACGGCAGGTTGTTCGTCGGGCGGGATTGAAAACTGTGGCTTGATGACACCGGATGCAGCACAATATGCAGGCCCTCGCTTGCGTGCAGTCTGTGAAAAACTGGGTATTCCACCGGTCTTGAACTTTGGCCCATGTCTTGCCATCGGTCGTTTGGAATTGGTGGCGGCAGAGCTTGCAGAAGCGCTGAACATCGACCTACCACAACTGCCGTTGGTACTGTCTGCGCCACAATGGTTGGAAGAACAGGCATTGGCGGATGGTGCGTTTGGCTTGGCGTTGGGTCTTGCCTTGCATCTTGGCGAAGCGCCATTCACTTCGGGTAGCAAACTCGTCACCAAAATTTTGACCGAAGACCTGCAAGAGATCACCGGTGGTCGTCTCATTGTCGACAACGATGCGGTCTCTGCTGCCAACACATTGGAGCAAATTGTGCTTGAAAAACGTGCGGCGTTGGGTCTATAAGGAGGAACGGCATGAAAAGAATCATGATTGATGCCGCCAAATGCGACGGCTGTAAAAACTGTTCCATCGCCTGTATGAATGCCCACCGCACCGACACAGAAGATAAGGATATTCGCACACTGGATCTGACCGATCCTAGTCATGAAAGTCGGAATTTTATCAAAACCAACGGGCAAAAACAGTATAAACCGATTTTTTGTCGTCACTGTGATACCCCGAAATGTGTTGAAAGCTGTATGAGTGGAGCACTCAAAAAAGATCCTGTGACAGGGTTTGTTACCTATGACAAAGAGCGCTGTGCACAGTGTTACATGTGTGTCATGAACTGTCCGTTTGGGGTATTGCGCCCCGACCGCGTCAGTCAAAGTTACATTGTCAAATGTGACTTTTGCAAGGATGCAGGGGGAGAACCGAACTGTGTCAAAGCCTGTCCGAAAAAAGCAATTTGGGTAAAGGAGTGATCGCTGTATGAAACATGTCATTATCGGTGCATCGGCGGCAGGGGTACGTGCCGCTGAGATCATCCATAAAATCAACCCGACCGATGAGATTGTCATGATCTGTAAGGAGGATCAAATTCATTCTCGCTGTATGCTGCATCATTATCTCGACGGACATCGCACAAGAGAACGGTTGAATTTCACTTCGGATCAATTTGAAACAAGACCGCATTTTACCTTGTTGAAAAACACCGAAGCGATTAGCATTGACCGCACGGCACGTGAGGTGAAGGTGGCACAGGGGTTTTCTGTTCCCTATGATCGGCTGTTGCTAGCCACCGGCGCAGAGGCGTTTAAACCTCCCATTGAAGGGTTGTCGGGCAGCAATGTAGCGGTATTCCGCGACCTTTCGGACGTCGATCACATCCTTGCGATATTGGCAGAAAAGCCACAAGCCAAAGCAGTAGTGGTCGGCTCTGGATTGGTGGGATTGGATTGTATCAGCGGTCTTGCCAAACGTGGAGTTGCCGTTTCGGTGGTCGAACTTGCAGACAACATCTGTCCGCTCCAGTTGGATGCCAAAAGTGCGGCCGCTTACCAGACACGCTTTGAACAAGCAGGCGTTTCCTTTCACTTAGGGGATGGTGTACGTGCCGGCAATGTTGACGAAACAGGTCTTGTCGTCTCGGTCACCCTCAACAGTGGTAAGGTGCTCGACTGTGATTTGGTGGTGTTGGCAGTTGGGGTGCGTCCCACGGTAACACTGGCAAAAGAGGCAGGCCTATCAGTAGACCGAACGATTGTGGTCAATGATCGGTTGCAGACAAGTGACCCTGACATCTATGCCGCCGGTGACATCACAGGCTATGCCGGTATCTGGTCGGCGGCAGTCGAGCAGGGCGAAGTGGCAGGCATGAACATGGTGGCGGTAGATCGCCGTTATGAGGGCTGTTATGCTTTCAAAAACACGATGAATTTTTATGGACTTGCTACCCTTTCTGTCGGTATTGATACCGAAAAGGAAGGTTATGCAGGGGATGAAATTGTTGTCCGCTCCTCCACCAAGGGCTATCAAAAATACATTGTGCGTGATGGGCTGTTGACCTTTGTGCTCAGTCAAGGGATGGTTGCCAACATGGGCTTTTTACAACAACTCATCAAACGCAAAGTCCCGATTGGACAATGTAAGAAAAATATTTTTGACTGTTCCTACGCGGACTTTTATCAATACAATGAAACCACCGGCGGCTTTGACTGGTAGTCAGGCCATTGAAAAACTACAAGAGAAAACCCGATGAGCAAAAGTTGCTCATCGGGTTTTCTACTTACTGATTGTTGTTTGCTTTAGTCAAGATCGTCCCATTGGACATCGTCTTCAACAAAGCCTTTTTTCTTTTTCTGTGCCACGATGAGTTTGACAATAAACCCACTGGCAATACAGAGTACTGTGACAAGCCATCCGCCAAGGATGATGGCATACATCGGATAACCGCCGTACACCCCGCCATCAACGGCGAAGAGGGTGTAAAATTTCAACCCAATCAAGATGATCAGCAATGCCGGTGCAATGAATTTGATGGAGGTCATAAACCACCAAGCAGGCATTTTGAAACGCTTGGTATTTTTGTTGATCTCATCCAGTACTTTGCTGGTTTTGAAGAACCAACCGACGGCAACACATTCGACAATCCCAATGAGGATCATATGATATTGGTTGGTCCAGTTGTCGACGATGTCAAGCCATGCAAGACCTGCTCTGGTTGCGAATAACAACGAGAGGACACCGGCGGCAACGCAAATACCAATCGTTGCTTTTTTGTGGGAGATTTTGAATTTGTCTGATACCGCAGTGGAAACCCCTTCGACGATGGAAAAAGCCGAGTCGATGGCAAGGGTGACCAAACACAGGTAGAAGATAAAGCCAAAGACGGCATTCAACCAACCGATGTCGGTGAGGTTGACAATGGCTTGTGGGTAGACGATGAAAGCAGTTGCAATGCCGGATTCGGTCATTTGATCCAACATGCCGGTACCACCCATGGTGGAGAACATCACGATCCCTGCAAGCACGCTGATCGCCATATCCGAAAAGGCGATGATCAATGCGTCGACCGCAATGTTGGAATTGCGATCCAAGAAAGAACCATACGCAAACATGATACACATCATGATGGATAGGCTGAAAAATACCTGCCCGATGGCATCAATCCACAATGTTGGGTTGGCAAAGGAAGCCAGTTGTGGAACAAACAATTGGTACAGTCCATCCATACCGCCCGGCATGGTGATCCCTTTGACTGCCATGACACCAAGACAGATGACCGGCAAGAACACCGTGTATTTGACGATGTTGGATACACTCTTCGCTCCGTCTTTGATACAGATGTAGATGAGTGCCCACGCCACAATCAACCCAATGAGGATCGCGATGGGGATGCCGTAGTTTTCGGTCGTCCAAGTCGTTTCGGTGATGGTGGCGAATAGATTACTCGCCGCCTCTGCATTGCCTGTCATGTCAGCAAATCGGTAACTGAACACTGCCATGACCAATACCCATGCAAAGACCACCGCATAGTAGGTGGTGATGACAAAGGCATTTGCCGTTGCTGCCCAACCGATGGGCTCGAATTTTTTGTTGAGCACCCGTAATGCACCCGGTGCCCCATTTCTTGTTTTGCGTCCAATGCCGATTTCCATCATCAACATCGGTACCCCAATGACGAGCATGGCGACCAAGTACACAATCAAAAATGTACCGCCTCCGTGTTTTGCGACCAGTCCCGGAAAACGCCATGCGTTGCCAAGACCAACAGCCGACCCGACCGCTGCCAAAATAAAAGCACTGCGGGAGGACCAACCGGCTCTAGTAGTTCCACTCATTGAAAAGCCCCTCTCTTTTTTGATGTCTAAAGTATGTATAAAATGCTACAAGACTAAAGATACCACAAAGAGAGGGGAAAGTCAAGAAAACCTATTTCAGTTATAGGATTTATTGATAATTTCAGTCGATTTTTCTAACAAATTCAAAATAAGGGCTTCTTTTCCACAAAAAATAGGGACGACCCTAGGTGGTCGCCCCATATGATCTAAGAACGCTTTAACAGGATGAACTGTGTGGCATTGCCGACGGTGTCTTGTGCATCTTGTTTTAATAATGTCAAATGAAAGTGATCACCGGCAGGTTGTGGACAGATGACAGCGGTACTGTCAGGAAGTGTCCCATCCGCAAGGTAAACGGCACCGATGGCGGTATCCTCTAATTCTTTGAGCACTGCATTTGGAAAGAGCGTTTTGATGGTTTTTTGACACTGCATCAATGCCTGTACATGGGAAGCCACCACCTCAATCGTGGTATTGGCATCCTTTGCAAAGATACAGTGACGAATCAATAGCTCGGTGCGATCCAATACCTCATAGGAGATCCCTTTGAGTGCCGCTGTCGTTTCCAACACTTCACCGGCAACATTGTTGTGTACCGCAAGCACCCCAAAATCGACCTCACCTGCTTGTAAAGCAGCAACGACATTTTGCGAGGAAACAAGGGGGAGCAATTGACAGTCGTCCCACTGTTGACGTTCAGCCAACTGCATAGCGGCAAGGTAAGAGTTGCTGCCAAAGGATCCTTGATACCCAATGCTACTCATCGGTCACCTCTACTTTGCCGAGCACGCCGATGTTTTTGGCAACGATGGCATTGGCAACCAAGTCACCTTGGACATTGATGGTGGTGAAGGCCATGTCAAGCAGACGGTAGAAACCGCTGATTGGGCCCATCAAATCGAATGGTAGACCAATGATGGACAGGAAGGACGCACCGAGTACAATTCCGCCACCTGGAATACCGGGTGCTGCCATGTTGAGCAAGGTTGCAGTCAGGATCAAAAATGCAAGGGTAGGAAGCCCCAATTGCAGTCCGTAAAAGTCGGATACAAAGATGGCAAGACAGCAAAAGGAGCAAGCGCCGCCACACATGTTGATGGTGCTACCCAGAGATAGGGTGAACTGCGAAATATCTCTTGGTGCTTTGAGTTCCTTTTCCGATACGGCGATAGTGGTAGGCAATGTTGCAGCAGAACTGGTGGTTGCCATGCTGACAAGTGCCACTTTACCGCAAGCACGGAGCAGGGTCAACGGGCTGATTTTGGTGTACACACAGGTTGGAATCACCATGACAAAAATAAACACAGCGATACAAGCAAGCCAACAGGTGAGGATGTACACGGCAAGTACCCCGAAAATGCCGGTACCATATTGTGCAACGGAGTAAGCCATCAACGACATGACACCGAGTGGCGACAGCTCCATAAAGTAGGCAAGTACTTTAAAGAGCGCTTTGGATAGGCTATTGGCAACATCGATGACCGGTTTGCCGGCTTTACCAATGCTCAAAACAGCCACTGCAAGCACAATCATAAAGAGAATGACCGAAAGGGTGTTGCCACTGGCAGCAGCTTCAATGATATTGGCAGGAACAATGTTTGTCAAGAAACTGGAGATGGTCGGAGTGGTGATTTCCCCCTCATAAACAGGCGCGTTTTCAAAGGTCGCATTCAGTCCCGGACGGATGAGGGAGGCAATGCCCAGCGACACAATAGCGGAAGCGACAAACATCACGACATAAAGTAAAACGGTGCGCAATCCGATTTTTTTGAGCAACGCACCATCGCTGATGTTGGCGATGCCACAGAAAACAGCAACACTGACAATCGGGATGATCATCAATTTGATTAAGTTGAGGTACAGGTCACCAATAAACTTGGTTTGGATGCTGAAATCCTGAAAGAGAATTCCTAAAAGAATCCCCAAAAAGAACCCAATAGTCACACGTAAAAATAAATTTTCTTTCTTGAATAGTACTTTCATAAACAATCCTTTCTTTGCTACAATAAAGTGGAAAAGCGCGAATATATTTATTTTAACGTACGGAGGGTGATTTGTAAAGAAAATATGAAATAGAATTTGAAAAAATGTGAAATACCATAAAAAAACAGCAATCGTTTGTGAAGGCGGACGAAAAAGTAGATCTCTGTTTACGAGCAAGCTGTCAAACCGTCGGAAAAACCGCAAATGAAAAACCAGTGAGTAACGCTGCTCACTGGTTTTTCATGCTGTATCACTGGACTTACAAATTTTTGGATGCTCTGTCAGGGGAAAAAGCCTTTTATCAAAGGACTAGAAAGAGGTGGTTTGATAAGCGACCTGTAAAAATTCCTCTAAGGTTAAAAACTCATCTTCGTAGGCGAAGCGCGCCACCCCTTTGCCGGCATCTTTTGCAGCATACATGGCCGTATCCGCCAAATGGAAAAGTTCTTTGGGTGTGGTAGTGGCGGTGGGGAAATGTGCCACCCCGATGCTACAACCACACTGCATGGTATGTCCCTCACAGCGATAGGTGTCGCAGAAAATGGCAAATAATTGATCCAACGTATCGGACAATGTTTGGAGTGTGCCATCATCCTTCACCAGAATGACAAACTCATCCCCACCGTGACGATAGGCACGGACACAGTCACGTGGCATGGCTTTCAAGGCTTCCGAAATGGCCTGCAACAATTTATCCCCACAATGGTGACCGATGCTGTCGTTGATTTTTTTGAATCCATCCAGATCACAAAACAGCAGATAAAACGATTCGGCAAACAATTGGTTTTCTTGGGTAAAACTTGCCATGTCATCTTCCAAACTGCGGCGATTCGGCAGTCCGGTCAGATAGTCAAATTGCGCCAATTGCTGGATGAGCAGTTCATTTTGCTTATTCTCGGTGATGTCGACACTGGCAACCAGATGGGCGACTCTGCCATCCGTCCATGGGATGGAGGAGCTGAGAACACGAAACCAAGAACCGTCCATGGCACGCTCATAGTCCCAAGAATAGGTTTTGTTTGGCTGCATTGTTTCATCCAACAACTTCGGTTGTGGACAGAACTCACAAGGCCCCTCTTTGTCAGTGAAAATTGCCTGCCAACATTTCTTGCCCATCATGTTGTCGATACCACCATACGGGGCAGCCATGGATTTGTTGACATAGAGAATGTCGTGGGTATAATAGTCGTTGACATAAACATCAACGCCCAAATGATCCAAAACGTTGTTGAGCACACGCTCGGTACTGGCAATGCCCTTTTGAAACAGCTCTAATTTTAATTGGTGTGCCAAGAGGGACAATACCGCACTGGAGGTGTCCAGATCAATTTCCTCGTCACGCACCATACTGCGGCGATCGCAAAGACCCACAAACCCTGCAAGCTCAAAATATTGGTTGAGGATTGGGATAAAAATGACAGTACTGGCATGGAAAAGCACCTTTAATTTTTCAGTCAAAGGTGTAGGTGGGGTATCACCGGTGTAGATGACAATTTGTTGTGAGGACAATTCACTCAACAATTCAATCCCTAATTGTGACGTCAAGTCAAGGCAATCCGCCAAGGGGGCAGCATACGGTTCAGCAAAACAGGTTTGCTTTGTAAAGGTGCCCTGTGCGGTAACCTCATAAATAAAACCCTGTGACAGATGAAAGTGCTGGCAGGTTTCTGCCAAAAATTCTGTTTTGGAAAAGGGTTGCTGGTTTGATAAACTTACTTTTTCCATTATACTGGCAAAAAAAGTATCTTTTGTATTACGCACAAACACCCTCCTAACATAATGTAAAAAGAGATAAAATCGTCCTTCCTTTTCACAGTTTATTTGTAGGTATTCATTATAACACTATTGTAGTGGTGTGTAAAGCGTCTTTTGCAAAATTTGTGTAATATTGTTAAAAAATGAACAATGGCATCCTTCCAAAACACGCTCATAGGATGTTGCCGAATTTTCAAAAACACACGTACCATTGATGGTGTGACGATGTTAAACTAGATTTATCAAAACGCTTTTTTGAAAAGGGGTTGCTATTTTTAAACTTTGTGATATAATTAACTAGAAGCGGTGAAGCCAGTGCGCTTTACCCTCGACAATTGCATATCGCCAAATGATTTTTGCCGGAGAAAGTAATACTTACCGAAGGAGTAAACCTCTCAGGTGATCTTTTTTAAGATCGGGACGGCAGAATGATGGCATTCTGGAGACACCCACTGCAAGCAGGTGGGGGCCGAAGGGGCAAGCGGATAGTTTCGCGAATCTCTCAGGCAAAAGGACAGAACCCCCTTATAGAAGTAATGGATAAAACTGCGTAGATCGTTGCGTGGTTTTGTTTCGTTTTTCTTTTTAGAGATCGGGCGTTTTGTCCCGATCTCTTTTTTGTGTATGGAAGTGTCAGCAAAAGAAAAGAAAAAAGGAGACGTTAAAGGACATGGAACTGTTGAACAATTTTTTGACAAGTGTGAATGATCTGGTTTGGGGGATCCCGATGATTGTACTAATTCTCGGGTGCGGTGTTTGGTTGACGATACGATTAAAGGGATTGCAAATCAAACGACTCCCAAAGGCGCTGAATTTTATGGTGCGCAATGAGACTGGTGGAAAAGGGGAGATTTCTTCCTTTGCCGCACTCTGTACTTCATTGTCGGCAACCATTGGGACAGGGAACATCGTGGGGGTCGCTTCTGCCATCGCAACAGGAGGGCCGGGTGCGTTGCTTTGGATGGAACTGGCAGCCTTTTTTGGTATGGCGACCAAATATGCCGAAGGCTTTTTGGCGATCAAATACCGGAAAATTGATGAAAACGGACGTGCACTCGGTGGGCCGTTCATGTACATTCAAGAGGGGATGGGGCACAAATGGAAATGGCTTGCCAAGGCCTTTGCAATTTTTGCCGCATTGGCAGGACTGTTGGGAATTGGGACCATCACCCAAGTCAACGGCATCACTTCGGCGGTGCAAAACTTTTTTGATCCGCAAAAAGCACAAGCGGTCTTTACTCTCGGAGCAGGGACAGGCAGTGAAACGGTCATCACATGGTCGACCATCATTGCAGGTGCGGTGGTCACTCTTTGTGTGGCATTGGTCATCATTGGGGGAATCAAACGCATCTCGCAAGTCGCCGCTTTGGTGGTTCCCTTTATGGCAGTGGCTTATCTGATTTGTGGGTTGTTGATGATTGTGTTTAACCTCTCCCTCATTCCGGAAGCAATTTCTGAAATTGTGGTGGGTGCATTCAATCCACAAGCGGTTGCCGGTGGGATCGTTGGGATCACCATTCGTACCGCCATTCAAAAAGGGGTTGCACGTGGGATCTTTTCCAACGAAGCAGGTTTGGGTTCGGCACCGATTGCTGTTGCTGCGGCACAAACAAAAGATCCGGTGCGTCAAGGACTTGTGACCATGACGGGGACCTTCATTGATACCATCATCATCTGTACCATCACAGGTCTTTCTATTGTCATGACAGGGGCATGGAAACCAGAACTCGGGTTAGAAGGGGCGGAAATCACCATGTATGCCTTCACCAAGGCATTGCCATTCCCCGAAGTAGTGAGCTCCTTTTTGCTGATGATCTGTCTGATCTTCTTTGCGTTCACTACCATCCTCGGTTGGGATTATTACGCCGAGCGCAGCATTGAGTATGTAACCGGCAACCTCAATGTCGTAAAGGTGTACCGCTGTATCTACATTTTGGCAGTTTTTGTCGGCCCATACCTCACCGTGTCCGCTGTTTGGACCATCGCCGACATCTTCAACGGACTGATGGCACTACCAAATATCATCGCACTACTCGCACTTTCCGGCATCGTCGC
>CAYJIM010000071.1:0-11806 GCA_964370215.1 uncultured Oscillospiraceae bacterium | reverse complement strand
TCATTGGGGTCGTCCTTGTTGCTGTAGTGTTGTTCGGTGGTATGAATAGCATGATGGGTGATGTACAAGGCACACTGTCCTCCTTACTGGAGTCTGAGGACATCGTCGCTGTACAACAGAGCCAACTGCCGGCAACCGAGGTATTAGATAGCAACCTTGACATCTCTGCCATAACCGTCAACGTCGGCGTGGAAGAAGGGGTGGACGGCGAGTACGCTACCCTCCTATTCCATGGTCTATCGGAAGATCTATGGACGAAGGACTACACCGCACTTGCCGAGGGGCAGACTGTTGGAACGGTTCTGCAAGACCTGTCCCTCATTGTCGATGACCAGACGATGCTTTCCTTTTCGGTCTTTGCCGGTGCACCGGACGAGGACGGCAACCCCACCTTTGAAAAGACGATGGCGACCTGGTACTACGATGCCCATGCAGATCAATATCTCTATCTTGAAACCCTGCTTGAGGGCTATATGAGTGACTCTTTTTTCCAAATGCACATGCCGTATGGGTATCGTGACCTCATTGATGCTAGTGAAGAGATCACTCTCAGCTATTACGACGGTGTCACCCATCAATCCCGTGTTTTGGAAAGCGATGATCTTCATTTCACCCACTAATCACCTTATTGATGTTTCACTGGAGAATGACATGAATATACCTCAAGGATTTTTATATGACCAAAACAGCGGACTTTACTACAGGGAAACAGCAGGGGTTGATTCAAATGGGCAGGCCGTGCGCGTCATCACTTGGATTCACCCTGTCAATGGGCAATCCTTTGTTCAGCACTACCCTGTCGTGACCGCTACAACGTCTACCACACCCTCAAAAAAGAAAAAAGGAAACGGCTGTTTTATCGCTATCCTCCTTGCGCTTGCCACTTCGGTGGTGCTTGCCATCATTTTGTTATTTGGCAGTATTGCCTTTTTGTTTTTCGGGATACAGTCGCTGTCTGACACGATGGAGGAGCAAGGAACACTGACCGAATCATTAGAATGGATGGCCGATGTCAACTTAGACGATGCACTTGTGTCGATGGCAAATGACGGCAGCTTGGACGCATTGCTGCGGATCTTCGGGGCGGAATTTACTGCAAGGGATCTGTTGTGGGCAGCAGGGTATGAAGCACCCTATTATGAAGTGCCCCAAGAAGTACGGCTGTTGCAGACAGGCCTTTATCGCTGTGCCATCGAGGGTGTTTTACCCGAAAACAGCCCCACCCTTTATTTTAGCAGCAACAGTGCCGGCACGCTGATGCGTTTGGATGGCGACACCTTAACCGAAGTGGCGTTCACCTATACCTATGATACCGAAGCGTGGCTTGCCACCCTGCATATGGCAGACGGCACCACCGCTCTGGTGCAGGTGCAGGAGGACCACACCCTGTTGTTCCTGTCCTACGGATTTGGTGATATGGGCGATGGCATTTTCACCTTGCAGGAGTAGCTTTATTTGAGGTCATGAAAATGAATTTACCACAACGAAAACCCTTACGCTTACAGCACTATGATTATGCCAAAAACGGTGCCTATTTTATCACGATTTGCACCCATCATCACGCACATTTATTTGGGGAGATTGTAGGGAACGGTCTTGACCGTTCCGAATTACGACCCACAACAGCCGCCTTGATTGCAGAAGCTGAGTTAAATCAAATCCCCCAACACTTTGCATCAATTCAGATCGATCATTATGTCTTCATGCCCAATCATGTTCATTTGATTTTATTGATTAACCAGGATTTGTTTGCGGAACGGTCAAGACCGTTCCCTACCGTCAGTACTGTCATCGGGTTGTATAAATCAGGAGTTTCCAAAAAAATTGGTTTCCCAATTTGGCAAAAATCATTTTACGACCACGTCATTCGCAATCAATCGGAATATGAAAAAATTTGGGGTTATATCGACGGGAACCCCTTGCGATGGAAAGAGGATCGATATTTCAACGCATAAAGCACCGAATCAGCACAGCGGTACAACTCCTGTGCTGATTCGGTGCTTTTTAAAACCCAAAATAGCTCAACAATCCGTTGTAAACACCCTGTGCAAATCCCCGTTTGTCGGTGTCGAGTTTTTTGGCGTCCTCTGCGTTGCTTAAATAGGCGAGCTCCACCAAAACAGAGGGCATTTTGGTGCGGCGGACGACGTAAAATTTTTGATTGATCCGCACGCCGTTGTCCCGTGTACCCGTTTCGGCGGTGATGCCGTTGATGAGATGCTGGCCGAGCCAATAGGCCTGCGTGTTGGTCTGGTAGACATACATTTCCGTCCCGTTGATGGCAGGGTTCTGATTGGCATTGCAGTGAATGCTCAAAAAGTAATCGGCAGGCCAAGCGTTTGCCTCATTCACACGGGTGGAAAGACTGGTGCTATTGCTGGTGCCCAAAATTTGATCGGGCGATGTACGGGAGAGTTTTACCTCAAAACGGGGGTCAGCACGCAGCAGTTCGGCAAGGTACACCCCAACCCAATAGTTGATGTCCTGTTCTCGTAATCCAAACCCTTCCGCCCCTGCGTTGAAGCCGGAAGGGTTGTGTCCTTGATCCACATAGATTTTAATTGCCATCATTCACAACTCCTTTGTGTTAGTATATGTGAAGATGGCCTTTTCGACCACACACCCATATCACGAGCCGGTAGCACCGGCAGGCGTTGCGGACGACCACAGGTCGCCCCTACATCTCAATAAAGGCAGGGTTCTACACTGAAAGTTTTGTCCACTTTTCAAAAGTGGTGGAGTTTGAGGCAAAGCCTCAAGGTCTTATTTGCCGATAGTCAATTTTCAAGCGTTAGCGTTTTAAGGGGTTTGGTATCTTACCAAACCCCTTTTTGGGCGGGCGGTGTCCGCCGGCAGTGCGGTCGGGTCAAGACCCAACCCTACAACATAATGAATCTGTTGCGATTACCAACGGACGACCAAAGGTCGCCTCTACCACCCAATTGAACTATACCCTGTAGGGAACAGGCTATCCATGTCCGCTATTCATCATCCAATAAAAATTTGATGGGAAACAGGCGGGCGATTCATGAATCGCCCCTACAAAAACCGCCCACCAACCGATGGATAATCGGGACGGGTGACCCGTCCCCTACCCTGTTAATGGAACGTTAGTTCTATAGGGACAGGTTTCCACGCCTGTCCGCAAACCGGCACGCATACAATGCGAACGCAAAAAAGCCGATGTGAAAACTTCACATCGGCTTTTCATCATTTGAAATTTTAGAAGCGGTAGGTGCTGTTGCTGTCGCTTGCAATGTAAGCGCCTTCCATCAATTTGGTCAGCATGACTGCTTCTTCGGTGGTGAATGGGGCATCGGTGCCATCGCAAATAGCGTCCACCCATTGGTGCAACGGCAATTTTTGATTTTCCGGCACGTCGGCTTCCACCCATTTGCCATCGGTTTCTTTGCTCCAGTAACGCACCAGATTGTCGTGAATCATGAGTCCTGCTTCACTGCCGTTGATTTCCAACGCATAAACGCGAATGGAAACAAAGCCTGTTTCGGATACCCCGATGGTGCCGTTTTTGAATTCAATGACCGAAACGGCATTGTCTTCTACCGGTTTGCCGGTTGCGGTGGTGAAGGTGGAGTTGATTGCCACCGGCTCACCCAACAGCCAAGCCAAGGTGTACATTGGGTGTGCGCCCAAGTCCATCATTGCGCCGCCGCCACATTGATTTTTGTCATAAAAGTGCGGAGGCAACCAGCCTGCTACTGCACCCTCATGCACGTTTCTCACTCTTGCATAGGTGATTTGGCCGAATACGCCGTCTTCAACCATTTTTTTCGCATATTGCAATTTACCCCAAGTGCGGTGTGGGTAGGAAATGGTAAATTTCACGCCCGACGCATCGATGGCAGCTTTCAGTTCTTCCGCTTCTTTGACAGTAAACGCCAATACTTTTTCAGTGAAGATGTGTTTTTTCGCCGCAGCTACTTTTTTGATCAGTTCCACATGTTCGTTTGTTGCAACGGTCACACAAACGGCATCAATGTTTTCATCTGCCAAAACAGCATCCAAATCAGCGACATATGGTACGCCGTATTGATCCGCAAACGCCTGTCCCTTTTCAGCGTCTGCATCCCAAACAGCCGCTAAGTTTGCGCGTGGATCATCCAGAATATCTTTGGTATAGTCTTTTGCATGTACATGCCAAGTGCCCAACAATGCTACGTTAATCATCGTCATCGTCCTTTCTAATTCCCTCAGTTGCATCGTATTAAAACGATTACATTTTGTGGTTTGAAACAAATTCATTATAATAGATTGCCACACAGATGTAAAGAGATTTTTGAAAATAGTTTGAGTTCTGTCGTTGTGACGAAATCCCCTTTTTGTTTTTGTGGATGTTGACATCTTTTCTCCACAAAGATTTTTCTTTTTATTTCTTTTCACTTTGATGTGGTATTCAATTGTATCGCCGCATTCCAATTCTCGCACTGTAATTTTGCTGTTATCCTTTTTTATTTGTTGATTTTTTCACTAAAATCTCAATAAAATATTGACTGTTTTTATTGTCAGTGCTATACTGAAAAGGAATAAAAGGACATTTCCTTTTGTGATTTATGCGCTATTTTTTATATTTTTTGCAATTGAAGGGGAGTTTTTGCATGTCAAAGCCGTATAATATTTTATTCATCACCTCTGACCAGCAACATTTTAACACCATCGGAAAGTTCAATCCCGAAATCAAGACACCGAATCTTGACAGGCTATGTCAGTACGGCACCTGTTTTGACCGTGCATACACCGTCAATCCCACCTGTACTCCGACCCGTGCATCGATGATCACCGGAAAATACCCCTCGCAACATGGGGCGTGGACCTTGGGGACAAAACTGCCGGAAAGTTGCCCTACCATCGGCGATCTCATGCACCAAAAGGGCATGAAAACGGCCCTCATCGGCAAAGCGCATTTCCAACCGCTCGCTTCGACACCGGAATACCCCTCTTTGGAAGCCTACCCGCTCTTACAGGATTTGGATTTTTGGCGCAATTTCAAAGATGACTTTTATGGGTTTGACACGGTGAAATTAGCACGCAACCACACCAACGAAGCACATGTCGGACAGCATTATGCTTTGTGGATGGAGGAAAAAGGTTGTACCAACTGGCGCGACTATTTTCGTGCCCCCACCGGCAGTATGAGCAACCAAAATAAATACTATTGGGAAATCCCCGAAGAATATCATTACGATGCGTGGATTGCCGATGAGACGAACGCCCAGCTGGAGCATTACCACAAAACCGGGGAACAGTTTTTGCTGTGGGCAAGCTTTTTCGACCCGCATCCGGACTATTATGTCCCCAAAGAGTGGGCAGACATGTACGACCCCGACAAACTCACCCTCCCTACCCTGCACCCTGATGAAATGGCAACAGCGACCGAACTGCACCGCCTAACCCAGCTCGATGACCCTGATTTTTCCAAATTCAGCTCGTCGGAGTATGGCAATCACGGCTGTCATTCCCACACCGGTATCGACGAAGAAACTGCGCGTAAAAATATGGCGGTCTACTATGCAATGACCACCCTGATGGACAAATACATCGGTAAAATTTTAGACAAACTCGATGCACTCGGTATGACCGAAAACACCCTCATTGTCTTCACCACCGACCACGGTCATTACTTTGGTCAACACGGATTACACGCCAAAGGACCTTTCCTTTATGAAGATGCCATCAAAGTGCCGTATATTGTCTCCTGCCCAGGTACGGTCCCCTGTGACACCGTCAGCCATGCCCTGCAGAGTGTCGTGGATCTCCCCGTCACCTTTTTGGATTATTTGGGACTGGACATTCCTTATGATTGGACAGGGGTCAACCAGCGTGCCGTCTTTGAGGGCAAACAACAAATGGCTAGAGATCACATCATCTGTGAAATGAACCACGATCGTGATACCTTGAATCTGCGTGCTTATGTAGATGACCGCTACAAATTGGTCGTCTATCAGGACGATGCCTTTGGGGAGCTGTATGACCTCACCGAGGACCCCAATGAAGTATACAACCGTTGGGAAGATCCAAACTACGCCACCCTCAAACAGGAGTTATTGTTAAAATACATTTGGGCGGAATTGAAAAAGGAAAGCCTTTACATGCCACGCATCATGCAGGCATAAAACAGCACATGACAAAAGAGCGGTTGGTTTCTATCAACCGCTCTTTTTCTTGCAACTACAATACAAATATTGTATAATAATCAGGTATTGATCAACATTTTAGGAGGTTTTTTCATGCCATCTCATCTCAATCGAAAAGAGTTTAAGCGCAAAAGTCGACAGGTTGTCAAGTCGCACTATTTGTTGTTGCTGTTTACTTGTCTGTTGTCTGCTGTTGTCGGTAGTGAGTTTACCGATGCGGTCGGGATTGTCAACGTTGATACGGCGGTACTGCAAAACATCATCCAACTGCCCTCCGCCATTTTAGAGGGCGGCGAGCGGGTGTTTGGCCTCAGCAACGGGGTGTTTGCCACCCTCGTCAACGGGTTTGCTTCCGGTACCATTTATGATACCATTCTGTCAGCGGTCAACACCTTCATTGGATCAGAAATGGTTGGCACCATCATTTTCATCTCCCTCAGCCTTGCTTTATTGTTTGCCGGTTGGTTTTTTATCGGCAACCTTTTTGCCGTGGTCAACCGTCGGATCTTTTTAGAAAGTCGCCTCTATAAAACGGTGCCACCACAACGTTTTTTGTTTTTGTTCTACATCAAAAAATGGCCCCACGTCGCCTCGGTCATGTTTGTGACCTATCTTTATAATGCCTTGTGGTTTTTGGTGTTTGGGGTGATGGGGGTGGTCAAGCACTATTCCTATTTCCTTGTCCCCTATCTGCTTGCAGAAAATCCGAACCTGACTGCAAAGGAAGCGATTACCCTGTCTCGTCAAATGATGGACGGGCATAAATGGGAGTGTTTTTTGTTGGATCTGTCCTTTTTCGGTTGGGCTGTTTTGCGGATAGTGACCTTTGGCCTGTCGGGTCTTTTTTACTCCAACGCATACCTTGTCGGTACTTACACCGAATATTATGTCGCTTTGCGTGCGTTGGCAAAGGAAAAAAATATTGCAGGTGCCGATCTGTTGCAGGATACCTACCTTTACCAGACGGCAAGTACGGCGGAGCTTAGAACCCGTTACGCCGATATCGTCACCATTTTGGAGGCGCCAAAAACCACGCCACCACAAAAAGGCAAGGTGGAAACGCTGCTCAATTTTTTCGGCATCGCCCTGCACCGCACGAAGCTAGACGATCGGTTGGAGCGTCAGGTCATCGACGACAGCTATGCCAAAGGGTATGAAGATATTCTCGCCGCCAAGGAATACCCTTTCCGTCTATTTACCATCACGGCACGTGTTAAAGCGGACAAGGGTGAAACGAACAATTATATGAAGCGTTACACCATCCCCACATTTATTTCCTTTTTCTTTCTCTTTTCCTTTGTCGGTTGGCTGTGGGAAGTGGCATTGTTCTTTGTCGAAAGAGGAGAGTTTATCAACCGTGGGACGTTGCACGGTCCGTGGCTTCCCATTTATGGGAGTGGTGGCCTGCTCATTTTGATTTTGCTGTACCCATTCCGTAAAAAGCCGTTGGTGCAATTTGGTACAGCGGTGGTGCTGTGTGGGATCATCGAATATTTTACCGCCTATTTTTTGGAACTCACCCACGATGGGCAAAAATGGTGGGACTACAGCGGTTATTTTCTCAATCTGCACGGCAGAATCTGTGGGGAGGGGTTGCTGGTCTTTGGATTGGGTGGTGTTGCCGCGGTTTACCTGCTCGCCCCCTTGCTTGACCGTTACATCAGTAAAGTGAAGTATAAAATTCTCGTGCCGATTTGTGCAATCTTGGTGGTTTGTTTTGTTGCCGATGCCATTTATTCCGGTATTCATCCCAATGCAGGGGAAGGGATCACCTCGATGAGTATAAAACCGGTAGCACCGACGGACGTTTCTGACGGAGTCTTTTAAAATCACGAAAGGTTTGCCGCACGGGTCACACCGTAAGCAAGCACCTTTCGTTTTGCAAAGATACAGTTTTCATCAACTTTTTTGAAAAAGTTGCAGGGTGTGGAACGGTGTCCCACGGTCTTTTATGCGTCAAAGAGTATTAAGAGGGTGAATTTTCAAATAATCCGGTGGATTGTTTGAAAAGAGGGAGATTTTACGATAAAAAATCTCCCTGCGATCTACATTGCCGTGAGATAACAATCACGCGTCAGCGTTTCAGGCATTCGGACAATTCCGAATGCCTTTTTTCGGACGACCAAAGGTCGCCCTTACCGCACAAAGAATGGATTTTCCATCCACAAAATTTACACTTTTGCAATTCTTTTTGTTGCATTGCACGCCATGTTATGTTATAATCAAAAAATACACTTGTCTTTGACAGTCGTACATTTTAACAGAAAGAAAAAGGAGCGTTTGTTTTGAAAATCGTTGTACTAGACAGCGCCGGCACCGCCGGAACCGACCTGTCATTTGATCGGTTTCATCAGTTGGGAGATCTGACCGTTTACCCCCACACCGAAGCGGCCGACTTGATCACACGAATTGGGGATGCCGAGGTGGTCATCAACAACAAATGTTTCCTCACCAAAGAGGTGCTGTCCGCCTGCCCCAATCTTTGCTACATCGGGCTTTTGTCCACAGGGTACAACACGGTGGACATCGACTACTGCAAGTCCCGTGGCATTCCGGTTTGCAATGTTCCCGCCTATTCCACCTCGGCGGTGGCGCAACAGGTATTTGCTTACCTGCTCACCATTGCCAACAAAATCAATCTCCATGATGCTCGTGTCAAAAAGGGCGACTGGGTCAACTGTACCACCTTTTGTTTTTATGAGGCAGGCCTGTTTGAACTGCGTGACCTAACCATCGGTCTGTTTGGTTTTGGTGACATCGCAAAGCAGGTGGCACGTTTGGCACATGCCTTTGAAATGAAGGTGCTTGTCCACACCAGAACGGTGCGGCCTTGCGATCAAGCGGCCTTTGACTTTGTGAAATTTGTTGCCTTTGATGAGCTGCTCACCAGCTCCGACGTGGTTTCGATTCACACCCCACTCAACGCAGAAACGACCGGACGGTTTGACCGCACAGCGCTTTCGCTGATGAAGTCGTCTGCCATTCTGATCAATACCGCAAGGGGTGGCATTGTCGAGGAAGCGGCGGCAGCAACGGCACTACAGGAAGAGAAACTCTTCTACTTTTGTACCGACGTGCTGTCCACCGAACCACCCATGCCCGACAATCCCATTCTTTTTGCCCCCCGTACCATTGTGACACCACACACCGCTTGGGCGCCGACACAGACAAGACGACGCTTACTCGATGTGGTTTATGCTCAATTAAAAAGTTTTCAAGAAGGAGAGGTATGTAACAATGTCGCAACATGATTCTACCCCAATGTCTTATTCTGCAAATGAGGTGGCTCACCGCCTACAAACATTGCGAGAGCTTTCTCAAATCACCGAGGCCACCATGGCCGAACGCCTACAGCTTTCCATCGAGGAGTATCAGCAGTATGAGGCCGCCGGTAAAAACTTTACCTATGCGTTTTTGGCCACCTGTGCCGATCTGTTGTCGGTCGATGTCAGTGAGTTGATCAGTGGTCAAGCACCGCACCTCAGCACCTACACCGTCTGTCGTGGTGGCAAAGGCTTGCCGATTCACCGTCGCCAAGGATTTCACCACGAGCATTTGGCGTACCATATGAAAGACCGTTTGGCGGATCCTTGTATGGTCACCATCCGCTATGACAAAGAACGTGAAACAGGTCCCATTACCCTGACCACCCATGCAGGACAGGAATTCAACTATGTCATTTCCGGCGCGTTGAAATTGCAGGTGGGTGACCATATTGAAGTGCTCCATGCAGGCGACAGCATCTATTTTGATGCCAGCCGTCCCCACGGAGAAGTAGCACTGGAAGGTGCTGACTGCACCATGCTTGCCATCGTGATGAAAACCAAAGCAGATGAGCCGACCATGCCACAACCGGTAGCACAGGCTGTGACACCGGAACTGCACACCACCAAGGATCAACTGCTCTATCAAAAATTTGTCACCGAAACACTGGACGAACAGGGTTTCTTGCAGGACATCGACTTCAACATCCCGGAACACTTCAACTTTGCCTTTGATGTGGTGGATAAATTGGCGCAGAAAAAGCCAAACAAGCTTGCCATGGTATGGGAATCGGTGGATCATCAGGTGCGTCACTTCACCTTTGGCGACATGTCCAAAAAATCTTCGCAGGTGGCAAACTACCTCAAATCACTCGGTATCAAAAAGGGTGACCGTGTCATGCTCATTTTGAAACGCCATCCGGAATTTTGGTTTGCGATGATTGCGTTGCACAAACTCGGTGCCGTTGCCATTCCTGCCACCAACCAATTGACCGAAAAAGATCTGGTTTACCGTTTCAATGCGGCAGGGGTGCGTGCCATCATCTGTACTGCAGACGGTGACGTTTCCCATGCAGTGGAAAGCTCTCTTTCACAAAGCCCGACCGTCGAATACGCGATGCTCGTTGGGGAAAAACGTGACGGTTGGCTTGATTTCACACAGGGTGTAGAATCCGCTTCCGACATTTTCCCACGTCCACAAGGGGACAAAGGTAGTGTCAAAGAGGATTTGATGCTCATGTACTTCACCTCCGGTACCACAGGGTATCCAAAAATTGCTGCCCACGACTTCACCTACCCGATCGGCCATATTGTCACAGCAAGATGGTGGCACAACGTCGACCCGAACGGACTGCACTTTGCCATTTCCGACAGCGGTTGGGGGAAAGCTGCTTGGGGTAAACTCTATGGGCAATGGCTCTGTGAAGCGGCCATTTTCACCTATGACTATGATCGCTTTGTGGCAGACGACATGCTGAACATGTTCAAAAAGCATCACATCACCACCTTCTGTGCCCCACCGACGATGTACCGCATGTTCATCAAAGAGGATCTGGCAAATTATGACCTGACCTCCTTGCAGTACAGCTGTACCGCCGGGGAAGCGCTCAACCCCGAGGTGTTCAATCAATGGAAGCGCCATACAGGCCTTGAAATCATGGAGGGGTTTGGCCAAACAGAAACCACCTTGGTGTTGGCAAACCTCATCGGCACCGTGCCAAATCCCGGTAGCATGGGCAAACCAAACCCACAATACCACGTCCGTTTGGTCGATCCGGACGGCAATGACGTCAAAGCAGGGGAAGTGGGCGAAGTGGTGCTCGACACCTCCAAAGGTCGTCCTTGTGGGATGTTTAGAGAGTATTATCGTAGTGAGGAGCTGACCCACCAAGCATGGCACGACGGTTTGTACCATACCGGCGATACCGCGTGGTGCGATGAAGACGGCTTCTTCTGGTATGTCGGCCGTACCGATGACATCATCAAGTCCTCCGGCTACCGCATTGGGCCATTCGAGATTGAAAGTGTCTTGATGGAATTGCCGTACATCCTCGAATGCGCCGTGATTGGTGCGCCCGATCCGGTACGTGGTCAGGTCATTCAAGCATCGATTGTTTTGACCAAAGGGACAGAAGGGTCTGACGCCCTCAAAAAAGAAATCCAAGAGCATGTCAAAACCCGTACCGCCCCCTATAAATACCCCCGTATTGTAGAATTTTTACCTGAACTGCCAAAAACCATCAGCGGTAAAATCCGTCGAGTGGAATTGCGCGACAAAGCAGAATAGATGGAGCATCAACAAAAGCCCCGACAGTTACAAAAGTAGCTGTCGGGGCTTTTGTTGATGACGGATGGGTCAAGACCCATCCCTACAGATCCATGTTCTCATTG
>CAYJIM010000070.1:0-11995 GCA_964370215.1 uncultured Oscillospiraceae bacterium | reverse complement strand
TAAACCCCGAAACCCTCCACCAATTCCTGTCCGCCCCTTACCACGACCTCACCGACTGACCCAACATTTCAGTATTTTGATGGTTTACAACATCCTCAAAATAGAGTATACTTAAAATTGTGATTTCACTTTAACATTTCAATCATACTGAAGTTGCTCAAGTCCTATAAAATTCAAATACGAAGCGAGGATGACCTATGATGAAAAAAATATTGATTTACTCGTTATTACTAACATTAACCATACTAATAGTAGCGTGTAACTATAGTAATCAAGAAACTGCAGTGTCCCCTGTTGCAAGTAACGATGAGCAGCAATACGTGGTATCACCAACAACGACAACTAAAACAGCTGAAATATCTATCAATGAAAGTATTTTCACTTTAAGTTTAGATACCCCTGCCACGTATGATGTAGCCTCTTTGTCCTCTTTAACCGACAATTACTTTAACGCAACGATAGATGACAATTATCAATTGTACCTCAATGACGTAGCACTTAAAAATAATGTCGAAAATGTTTTTTCTGTAGAGAAAATTGATCAAGAGTATCAATTAGAGCTTAAGATTGTAGATATCGCCAATAACATAGAAACGATTTCTTACATCAATACTTACCCACAAGCCTTAGAGATCGAGCCTATTGAAGACAATCTTAATGCAGATGGGTATTATTACTTTTCACCACGAGGTTGGTTGTTAAAACTGGATACCGATGGTGCTTTGGTGTACTACAAGTCCGGCTCCGGACTAATGCACTTTAACAGAACAGAAGTTGACGGAAATGTTTATTACAGTTATGCTCAATCAATATCTGTAGACGAACATCCTAAGCTAGAGGATGCCGCTTACGGTACTGTCAAGGCTGTAATTATGGATGAAAATTATAGAATCATCGATGAAATTGATCAATTGGTTGCCAGCGAAAATGCACCCGAAGGCATACCGCTTGACTCACATCAGCTTGAAATTTTGGGTAAAGGCCACTATTTGCTTTCTGCGTATGTACCGGAACGTGTCACTAATTTTCCAGACGGAGTTGCGTACAGTGCAAATGGCGCAATGGTTGTAAACGCAGTTGTGCAAGAAATAAAAGATGGTGAGCTGTTGTTCGAGTGGAGCAGTACGGATCATCCGGAGCTCTACGCGCATAGTGTCAGAGAAAATGATTACTTTAACGAAACCTTAGTCCATGCAGATTATACGCACTTCAATTGTGCTAAGATTGATCCACGAGATGAGAATATACTAATTTCACTTAAAAATTTGGATGCCGTATTAAAAGTGGATAGACAATCCTCTGATATCATTTGGATTTTAGGTGGTGTTGGTGATCAATTTGGATTGACCGATACGCAAAAATTTGAAAAGCAACATGATGTTAAAGTAAGTGACGATGGATCAATCATGCTTTTTGACAACGGCGGTGATGATGTCGATTCTTCTGGTCAAACCAGAATATTAAAAATCTACTTGGATGAGACCACAAAAACGATCACTGATTTTAAATCTTATCAGTTGGATGGCGTATTCACCTATTCTCAAGGAAGTGCACAAGAGATTAAAGAGGGTCACTTCGTCATTTCTTTGGGTTCAACATTAGAGCCGTATTATTCCTTCCAAGAGATTAATTTTAATACAAATGAAGTATTGTTCTCTGCTGGTTCAAATGAAAACGCCCCAACCTATAAAGCTTTTAGGTACGATGAATAATTGATTGGTTGATTGGTTGATATGTTGCTAAATTAACCAGCAACAAGCTTACGCGACACTTTCCTTTGTATCTAAGAATCCCCCCAGTAAAACTGGGGGGATTCTTTCGTATTGCGTTTAACTGGGGAGATTACATCACTTCAATATTCGTTCTGTTCTCAATATTTTTCATGACATTTTTTGCATCAAATACCGGGATACCGGCAGTTGCAATTTTTTCATAATCCACATCGGTATGTGCCGTTGTAATAACGACAATGTCATACTCATTCAACGCATCTAAATTCGCAATACTCTCCCGCTGAATGCCGTTGTGTTTATACGACGGAATAAATGGGTCATAGTAAGATACTTCTGCCAACTCTTTTTCGAAGTTATCAATCACAGCAAGCGCCGGACTTTCTCTGTAATCGTCAATGTCTTGTTTGTATGCGACCCCACAAATCAACACTTTTGCACCGTTCAATGGTTTTTTGTTTTGATTCAAGATCTTAGAGCAACGTTCTACCACATACTCCGGCATGTAATCGTTGATTTCTCCCGAAATTTCAATCAGTCTCATGTGATAGTTGTATTCTCGCGCTTTCCACGAAAGATAAAATGGATCCAATGGAATGCAATGTCCGCCAAGACCGGGGCCTGGGTAAAACGCTTGGAAACCGTATGGTTTTGATTTTGCTGCATCGATGACTTCCCACACATTGATGCCCATTCTATTACAAATCAGCGCCATTTCATTGGCAAGGCCGATGTTGATGTTGCGATAAGTATTTTCTAAAATCTTTTCCATCTCTGCTATTTTTGGAGAGGATACTTTATGTACATCAGAAGAAAGTACTGCTTTGTAAACCTCTGCGATGACATCTGTTGCATCTTCGCCAACACCACCGACTACCTTTGGTGTGTTCTTTGTTTTATAAATCAGATTGCCTGGATCAACACGCTCGGGGGAGTATCCAAGATAAAAATCTTCACCACATTTGAGCCCACTTGTTTCCAAAATTGGCAACAAGAGTTCTTCAGTGGTACCCGGGTAGGTAGTGCTTTCCAAGACGACCATCGTTTCTTTCTTCAGATATTTTGCCACTTCTTGTGTACTGCTTTGTACATATGTAATGTCTGGTTGCTTGAAGTTGTCGAGTGGGGTCGGCACACAGATCGCGATAAAATCCACCTCAGAAACAAACGAAAAGTCTCTGGTTGCCGACAGCATGCCGCTATCCACCACTTCACTCAATTCATCTGCAATGACATCACCAATGTAGTTTTCGCCTTTATTCACAAGCTCTACTTTGCTTGCCTGTACATCAAACCCAATGGTTTTAAATCCAGCTTTCGCTTTTTCTACTGCCAGCGGCAAGCCAACATAACCCAGACCGATGACCCCAATTACCAAACTCTTATCCTGAATTTTTTTCAATAATGTCTCTCTCATCTGTAACTACCCCTCTTTGACCATATTATTTTCACTATAGTAATGCGTTTGACAGTCTTTACAAATGGCTGTCTGATTCTCAAAGGTTAATTGCGTACCACATTTACAGACATACCCTTTCACCCTAGCCGGATTTCCAACCACAAGTGCATAATCTGGAATGTCCTTTGTCACTACAGCACCGGCACCAACCAACGCATATTGTCCGATATCATGTCCACAAACAACCGTTGCATTGGCCCCTATAGATGCGCCTTTTTTGACCACTGTTTGACAGTATTCCTCTTTTCGTTCAATAAAAGAACGGGGGTTGGTTACATTGGTAAACACACAAGACGGCCCGATAAATGCACCTTCCTCTACAATGACGCCTGTGTAAACCGATACATTATTTTGGATTTTCACCCCATTGCCAATGGTGACGCCGGGAGAAATGACAACATTTTGCCCTATGTTGCAATTTTCACCAACCACACTATCGTTCATGATGTGACTAAAGTGCCAGATTTTTGTACCAGCGCCAATCACAGCACCCTCATCTGCGTAACTGCTTTCATGAATAAAGTAATTCACACTTATCCCTCCAGTACTTTTGCAATTACTTCATCCTGCTCCGCCACCGTCAAATAGGGGTGCATGGGCAGGCTAAATGTCGTATCGCAGTAATGCTCTGCGTTAGTAAAGTCTGCGTCTAAATAAGGATTGCCTTCAAACACCTTCAACCGATGTTGCGGATTCGGATAATACACCATATTCGGAATTCCTTGTTCTGTCAATTGCTCGATCATATGATCTCTTGCCGCACGGTCTTTTGCAAGCAACACGTATTGTGCATAAACAGACTTGCAGTTTTCGGCAACAAACGGTGTGACAAATTTTTCTGCAAATGACTCATTGTAGCGATTTGCAACCTGCTGTCTTGCTTCAATTTCATATTCTTTGAAGGCTTTAAATTTCACCTTCAAGATGGCTGCCTGCATCGTATCCAGTCTTGAGTTCATGCCAATACGTACATTGTCATATTTGGATGATCCTTTGCCATGCACGCGGATGGAACGCAATACTTCTGCAATTTCATCATTGTTTGTAAAGATTGCCCCACCATCTCCGTAGCAACCCAGTGGCTTTGCCGGAAAAAAGGAGGTGATGGCAACATCGCCCAAAGTTGTACACGGATCTCCTTGATAACATGCCCCAAACGACTGCGCCGCATCTTCAATGAGAAGCAGGTCATATTTTTTACAGATCTGTGAGATTTTTTCATAGTCGGCAGGATTTCCGAGCATATCTACCGCAACAACCGCCTTAGGTTTATGCAGCCCTTTTTGCAGTACCTGTTGAATTTGTTTTTCTAACGATACAGGACAAAGGTTATAGGTATCTGCCGTAATGTCACAGAACACAGGTGTGGCCCCCAACATGCAGGCAGGTTCAATGCTTGCAATAAAGGTAACGTCGGGGCAGAATACCGCATCCCCGTCTCCAATGTCGTATGCCATGAAAATCATCTGTAACGCATCGGTGCCGTTCCCGCATGTGATGACGTGTTTCATGCCGGTATACGCCGACAGCTGCTCTTCAAACTCCACAACATCTTTACCCATAATATACTGTCCATGATCCAATACCCCTTGGATCGCCTGATCGATCTCTTCTTTCAATGCTTGATACTGTGCCTTCAAATCAATAAATTGCATGACTTATCCTCCGACTTTCTTTTTGGCCGTCAAATATACCGCTATCACATAACCCACCGCCAACCCAAACAGTGTGAAAAAAACTGTAAAGGCCACCACTTGCTCTTGGTCACTCTCATTTACATAAGTATCCTTATCGTAGAGTGCATATTCTGTCGGCATATCTGGATTTGCGCCTATACCAATTTCAATAACAATTTGATTTTCCGTGGCAATTTTCAACAGAAGAGCATCCAATTTATTGGCAATTACATCAAAACTTTCTTGGCTCTGAATCAAGACTTCATCGATCTCTTTGACGCGTAATGTCAATTGTTCAAGATCCTGTACAGTTTCTAATCTTTTGTTGTATTCACTTTCACTAACTATTAGTGTCGGAAGTATATTAGCGGCATTTAGTATAGCCTCATATGTCCCATCAATCGTTGAGTTTTGCAAACTATCGACATGAATGCTGTCGAGTAACGCCAAAGAGGCCTCTGCTGATTTCTTTTGAACCGCCAATGCTAAAAGTTTATCTTCATATTGAACTCGTACCTCATCCACATATGTGACTGGAACTATAAAGTCTGCTTCCACTTGTTGTTTGACTGTTTTATACGCACCTACTGTCAGCTCTTGCAGATCTATTTGCAACGTATCAATTGTATCAGTATAAACGAGATAATCATCGCTCTTTTGCAATGTTTCCAGCACAATAGCCACCTGCTCGGTTGCTGTATCAAACTGTTCAATATAATCGAAATAATAGTGTTCACTATCGATAATGCTCGTCGGATTAAATCGCTGTACCTGATCTGTCCCCACCGGAGATACAAACTGTGTCGTACTAGCGTATAAAAAGCCTACTCCAAACCCAATTATCGCAAGACCTATCGTCGTAATAAGGATAACTGCAACATGGCTTTTGATTGCAATTAGCAAATCTTTAATCTCAATTGAGTAAATGTTCATGTGTGTGCCATACCCCTCTCTAATTCTCTGTAAGTAAGTCAATTACAGCCAATTTCACATTACTCTTGTTTTGCTTTTGTAGGATAAAGATAGAAGCAAACACAAGCTAGAAGCAACCCACCTGTCAGGAAAACCGTTGACCATGTAGAATTGATATACATCATCGCAATCAACAACGAAGGGGCAATCATCGCTTTTTTGTCAACATGATAGGCTGCGCTATCTAATATTCTTAGTATAATAATCAAAATAATGGGTAGCACCAATACGCCAGCATACCCAAGATTCGCAAAGGCATCTCCAAAAAGGCCATGATTTACATTCAAATCCGGATCTTTGTTTTGCCCAAGAATGTATCCCAGCGGTGCGGTATAATTATTCTCCAAACCAAACCTACCCAAAAGACCTTCTCGATATATGTTCAAAGGTTGCTCTGAGAAAAATTCAAAATATTCCAAAGACAACTTCGCCATCCCCAAAGAAAGTCTATCGTGCATGATAGAGCTTATATACCACGAGTTCAGTATAAAACGCTCAAATGTAACAATTACATTCACAATAATCATTCCTGGAACAAACCACTGCACCCTGTTTTTTCGGAATAAGAAAAACCCAAGAAATGCAGCAAGATACGAAAATACCACAAATTTTGATCCAGCAAACGAAAAGTTTAGAACAGCAGTAACGACCAGCATGCCAAATAAGACGTATTTTTTCCTCTCTAAAACAAGTGGCATCAAAATGCAAACCAACATTGGTGCTACCGCAATAATGTATCCTTCTAATGTTGAAAGAGTAAAGTCTCTAGCTAACAAGCGTTGATCATACACATCAAACAGCGAGAGTTGGATATGAAATCCAGTATATCGATAAGATATATATATAAAAAACGCCAATAACAGTACCACAATGATATTCACTGTATAGGATATTATCTTTGGCTTAACCATAGGTCTTTTGAGCACTATTATTGGAAATTTAACCTGTAACACAAGCAATATAAACCAGAATAATGTAAATGCCAGAAAAAACCACAAACTCACATGATTAAACGGATAGATAGTGAGCATTGGTATAAAGTACAAGACATTAATAATCGTAATTACAAAAGATGACGGAGTACTCTGCTTGTAGATTTTAATCATAAACGGAATCGCAAATAGACAAACAAGCCAAGCTGTCATATATTTAAGAAAATCAAAATTATTCTCATAACCGGTATACGCATACGTTGGTTGGACAATGCCAATATAAACTAGATCCAAGCTCAATTTATACAATCCTATTATGAGGGTCTGTATCCAAATTTTTTCTGAAAAGATAATATTTTCTTCAAATGAGTAAAAGTGATTTAATAAAAAGGTCCACATTTTTTTCATCTGTGCTATGCCACTATTCTTCATATACACCCTCTTCACTTTCTTAAATTCTTCAAATCGCTTATGGTATATATTTTTGCCCCAAACACCAACAGTAAGTAAACAAACAGTCCGATTAAGCCCACACTTAGAACGATTAGCCAATCCTGTACAATGGGAAGATGTGGTTTAATGAATAACAAAACGACCGTCATCATCACACCGGCCAGTACTGTTTTCAACAGTTCCGGTGTCACTGCTTTCACACGGTGTTTTTTGAACAATACCACAGACAGTGATGTCGTCAATATTCCAACTGAGAGGACGGTTGCCAGTGCTAGCCCCCAATACCCAAGATGTTCAATCCATAAAAAGTTCAAGATGACATTCAACGCAATGGCACAGACACTCAGCACAATCGGTGTTTTTGTATCCTCAAGAGAATAAAACATTTTATTGAGCAATTCATTCATACCCAAAAATGGTAATGACAAGGAATAAATCATCAGCATATCTGCGGTAATCTGCGCATCTTCAGCACGAAACTCCCCGCGCATAAATAAAAATGTCACCACTGGATAGGCAAGGATAGACAAAATTGCTGCAATGGGAATACAAATTGTCACAATCAATTTCATCATTGTCTGCGATGTATCCGAAAACTTTTTGCGGTCTTCATAGGCCAGTGCACTTAATTTAGGGAATACAATGGCAATGGTAGATACAATGAAAATAGTGATAAAAATATTGTTGATTTTAGTTGCATAATTCATGGAGGTAATAATGCCCTCACTGATTAAGGACGCAAAGTTTTTGTCAATTGCCAAGTTGAACTGCTGAACTAACTGACCAATGAAAATGGGAACCGCCAACAAAAGCATTGGCTTAATGTTATCTTCCTTAATATTGAAAGTCGCTTGATAACGATATTCACGTCGTCGACTTGCGATCACTGCAATGACTGCATTGAGCACTAACGATGCCACAAATCCAATCGACAAAATGACCAGACTATGGTTTGAGAATACAATGGATAGAATGAGCACAATGTTGCTGATAACATTTTGCCCACCTACAAACCAAAATACATTTTTCACCTGTAAGTATCCGTTCAAGAGATAAGTAATCGGATAGCAGACTGAAAATGGCAAAATAATGTAAAGCATCTGTTTGGACAGCGCTACACTCTCCGCTGAAAATCCAGAAGCAAAAATCCGTATCAACGGATCTGCCAGTAAGATTGACAGCATCGAAAGTATAAAAATAGCACCAATTGCTAAATTTAAAATTTTATTTGTAATGGGGAGCAAGCGATCTTTTTTCTTTGCGGATGCAGAAATATAGGTTGTCACCAAAGATGAGGTGACCCCCGAAAAAAGTAGCGTTGATATTGCCATAGCAGTGACATATACGTCGGTTAGATTACTACTCCCATAAAAATAAGCAAGTATCATCTCACGAACAAATCCTAGCACGCTGGATGCCAGTAAAATCACAATCAGTGATACCGACTTTTTAGCTGTTTGATTGCTCATTAAATCGTCCTTTAAAATCTATGCTTTGCACATTTCCCAGAGGTAGCTGCACTGCTTTTCCTGTAAATGATGATTGATAAATGGCTAAAATCAATTCCACTGCACGTTTGCCGGCATAGGCATCAATGTAAGAGGATCGGTCTTCTTCAATCGCTGCCATAAAGTCTGCCCACACAGAGGTATGTCCGTTCCCGTAGACATTTTCGGTTTTTTCTTCAAAACCGGCTAAATTTTCGTTACTGCTAGCAAAGTCCCAAACATCAACGGTATTCACCGATTTTCCACCGAGTTTTACTGTCCCCTTTTCACCGAAAATGTACAGTGTTTCCTCGAGGTTTTTCGGGTAGACATTTGTGGTGCCCTCAATGATTCCGGTTGCACCATTTTTAAACTTCACAATTGCAGTGCCCAAATCCTCGCACTCCAAGTAGTCGTGAAATTGTTGCTTGGTCACACCGTAAACTTCTTCAATTTCATCGCCCATTGTCCAACGGAGCAGGTCAATCCCGTGAATGCACTGGTTCATCAGCGCTCCACCATCCTGTGCCCATGTCCCTCGCCAAGGCGCTTGAGTATAATAGTCTTGATTGCGGTTCCAGCGCACATGGATCGTTCCGTGAGAAAGTCTACCGAAATCCCCGTTTTCAAGCGCTTTGCGCATTTTTTGCACCGATTTATTGAAGCGATTTTGATGACAAGCACAGACTTTGACATTTTTTTCTTCGGACAACGCAATGATTTTATCGCAATCTTCGATGCTCATTGCCATCGGTTTTTCAATGATTACGTGAACGCCTTTTTCGATACAATAGAGTGCAATTTCAGCGTGACTTCCACTCTCTGTGGCAATCGACACAAAGGATACCTCTTCATTTGCGAGCAATTCTTTGTAGTCTGTATACCGTTTAATATCCGCATGTTGCAATTCGTGCTTTGCCAGCACAGACTCCATATGTTCGGGAACAATATCACAGACAGCAACAATGTTCACCTTGTTTTCAGTGGCTGCTTTGATATGGTTTGTAGAAATTCTTCCACAACCAATTAGGGCGTAATTCATTGACTTCACTCCTACCTATAAATTCGACTGGCGATTTTCTCGTAATCTAAACGCTCTTTTGCAAACGCAAAATTACTTTCTTTCATTTGCTGTACCCGCTGTGGCTGTTGTTGAATCGCCCGAAAGAACGATTCGATATCCTTTTCATCCTTAACGTACGCAATGTCACAATCTAAAAAATCAGTATGACTCTTGTGCGGATACAGCACCAACGCATTGTTTAAGCACATTGCATTCTGCATCGTTGCCGATTGGCTGCCGGGTTGTATATAAATGTCACATGCACATAAGTATTCTTGTAACTCTTCCCCCGACTTCCAACCCAGATATACCACTCTCTTATCTTTTTCTATCAAAGAGCACAGGGTATCTCGCATGTCTTCCGGAATAGACCCTATAATCACAAGCGTTGCTTTTAGATCAGGCACTTGTTGCAGTGCCAACAAAATGTCCTTTGTCTTTTTGAGGGCATCTAATTTCCCACTGTGCAGAAGCAAAACGTCATCCTGTTGTAACCCGAGTTCTGACCGACGCTTTTGTCGGCTAGCCTCATACTGCTCGTCCGCTAAAACCGTTCCACCTAGAGGGAATATCTCTAATTTTTCTTCAGGGATCTTACCACATTCCACCAGAAAGTCCTTTGTTTCAGGTGTAATAGGAAGAACTTTTTCCGTAAAAGGCATCACCTTTTGAAGAAAATATCTATTGATTATTTTATGCAAAAGATATTTGCTTATAAAATTGCGCCCACTATTATTAAAGTCTGCATGACTATCAATATAAATTTTCACATGGGGGTGACTTTGTTTATATTTTTTTATTGTCAGTAATGACTTTCCGGCACACCCGTGATGCAGAATCACGTCTGGCTCTATTTGATCAATTTTGGCGTACACGTCTTGATACAGTCCTACTTTTTTACAAATGCCTGCCGACAACCCTTTGACAAAGGGAATACGCTCGACCGGAATACCCCATTCATTGGTGTAGCTTTGGGGCTCAACAAATCCGAGACAAGCATTGTCGATAAACGTTTCGCAAGAGGCAATGATGTGCACTTCATGCCCCTGTTCCTTATTGATCCGTGGCAGCACATTTTCTTGATAATTATATCCATCAATATAAAAGCAAGACAGGCACAGGTGTAAGATCTTCATGATATCTCCTTCAAAAAAGCTTCTCTGTCTGCAAACGATTTTGATACTGTCAATAATTTTTCTTGAGAGTAGTTCCACCACTCACTCTGCAACAATTTTTGAATCGTCTCATCATCAAATCTTTTTTTGATGATTTTAGCAGGATTACCTGCCCAAATTTCATAGGGACCAATATTTTTCGTGACAACCGCCCCCATACCTATTACAGCACCTGTTGCAACTGTCACACCGGCTTTGATCATTGCACCGTCTCCGATCCAAACATCGTGTTCAATCACGGTATGCTCTTCGTAGTTGAACGTATTTTTTGCCAACTGTTTATCCAATCTATCGCGACCAAAATAGAAAGCGGGGGATGTCGATACCCAATGCAGTGGGTGTGTTGCGCCTCCTATCACGACATTGTCTGCAATGGAACAGAAACGACCGATGGTTGTGTTGATAATTTTGCAGCGATATCCACAATAAGCGTATTTTTCAAAAGTGCTATTTACCACTTGACTCATCGGTCCCACTTTTGCCCTTTTGTCAATTACAGAATTTAACGTGTAGCTGCCGTGTAATTTTACAAGCAGCCTTTTAAAATAGTAGCCCACTTTCAAGTACAATCATCCTTCCTATAAATGCCACATTTGTACAGTTACTCTTCCGGGGACATTGTGATTATTGCAGCTTTCTCTTTACCATATCGCGACATTCAAACTTCACCCGATATCACAAAAGAGCAAGAGGGACTTGGACTTCAACCACATAATACGCCAAATAGGCGCTATCCACTCCAGTGCTCAACCC
Source organism: uncultured Oscillospiraceae bacterium (assembly GCA_964370215.1). Taxonomy (GTDB): domain Bacteria; phylum Bacillota; class Clostridia; order Oscillospirales; family Ruminococcaceae; genus Massiliimalia. The sequence continues at coordinate 295 of CAYJIM010000070.1, read as the reverse complement.
AATGATGCTGTCGTATTCTTTGTCTTTGTCCTCTTGTTTAATTTTTTGTACAATGGCATCCAGTTTTTGTTTGCTCGGTTCTCCTGGATTCTAGTCCGGTAAAATATTGTTCTAGTAATTTTGGCAATGATCTCACATGCCCTTTTCATCAAAGATACTTTTCGAGTCGGTCGTATCCATGATACAGTTGGTGCACACTTGATATTCTCGCATCAGTTTTTCCGCCAGACCATTTTGTCTACGATGCCGGTGTAGCTTTGGATGATTTTGACGACCTTTGTCGAGACGTTTTCGT
>CAYJIM010000069.1:0-12680 GCA_964370215.1 uncultured Oscillospiraceae bacterium | reverse complement strand
GACATCGCCGCATACGCCGGACTTGTCGAGGGGAGTGCTATCACCGATGTTTCAATATCCCCAACATGGCGAGCAAACAAGGTTGCCGCCTTTCCCCCATTGAGTAAAATAAGTTCAAGTTTCGGATGGGTCACCATAAACCCTTTCAAATCATTCGGCTGATGATGTTTGATTGCTGTATCAAGTGACCCCACGCGCTCTGCACACTGCACCACATCCCACAGTGCAATCTGATGTTTTTGTAACATCAGACACCGCACCGCATAATCGTCCACCCACGGCTCTTGCAAGCTATCACACAAAATATGCCAGAACGCATTGCGTGGATGGGCGTAATACTGTTGTTGCTGCAATGATAATTCACCCGGCAACGACCCTAAAATCAACACACGGCTTTCTACCGTTTCTAATGGTGCAAAGCTGTACTTTCGTTTCCCCATAAACTATTCCATATCCTCTTCAAAAAAATGCGCAAAAAATCGCGATGGATCTCGCAGGATACTGCATGTCAACTGGAAGTGCTCCGTCTCTTGAACTCCCATTGCACGAATCCCCTCCGCCGAGAACTCTAGTATCGTCGCGTCTGGATATGCCATCAAAATCGGGGAATGGGTGGCGATGATAAATTGTGACCCGCTGTCAACCAACCGTTTCATTTCCATCATGAGGGTCAGCAGGCGCATGGGTGACAATGCCGCTTCCGGTTCATCCAAAATGTATAATCCCTCACCGCCGAAGCGATGCTGCACCAAAGACAAAAAACTTTCTCCATGCGACTGCTCGTGCAACGACACCCCACCGTAGCTATCAATGACCCGAGGGTCTCTTCCCCCTTCGTCCAGTGCGTCTATATTAGACGCAACATTGAAGTAACTCTCCGCACGCAGAAAAAAGCCGTCCTTAGGAAAATTTGATTTGACAAGGGTCAAATGTTCGTGCAAATCCGAATGTGCATCGACAGTAGAAAACTGAAAATTGCGGGTTCCCCCTTCCGGATTGAATCCATAGGCAACTGCAATCGCTTCTATGAGCGTAGACTTGCCCGTCCCATTTTCCCCCACAAAAAAAGTCACCGCATGATCTACATTGATGCTTTTTTGATCCGCTAGCACAGCAAGGGCAGGAATTTTTGCCAAATAGCTATGTGGATCCACCTCTTTTTTCAAAACCACTTTGGAGATATATCGTTCAGATCCAATCATACTAACACTCCTTGATCGCAAAAGATCTACCCACAATGCAGGTAGATCTTTTTTCTTATGTCAATGGTGCCGACCCGAAATCTTCGGAAAAGGCATGGCACCAAATCGATACCGCGGTGTACTGAGACAAATCAACACTGTCATCCACTGTCAGTGTAAACGTTTCTCCCACTGCCGCTTCGGTGAATTTTTCACTTGCCCACACTTCGTAAACAAATACACCATTTTCATCGAAATGCCCCAATGCAATGTAGGTATCAGGGGCACGCCCATCATAGGTAAAATCGCTCACTTCAATCGTTTGATTGTCATAAAGTACAACCGTCGCCGCAGCATCATGCTGTCCGTCCACAATTGTGCCCGATTTCAAAGGGGTCGCTACCGCTTCTTCTGTCACCGGCTCCTCCACAATCGGTTCTTCAACCTGCACGTCCATTCCCACTGTGGTATCGACGGTGTCCTCTACCACCATTTCTGACGCTGTATCTGGCTGCTGATTCGGGGTATCCGCCACTTCTGTAACCTCCTGCACTGTCGGTGCTACGGTGCACCCCAGTGTCGCACATGCCAAAAAAGCAGTCAAAGCCATTGCTATCACTGTCTTTTTCATGCTCGTACCTCCTTTTCGCCGTTGTCCTTTGCTCATTTTATTTGTTTTAGATTGTTCTGCTTTTTCTTATATTATACCACTTCACTCTGCGTTTGACAATATAACAAAGTTTAGGAAAATCCCCATAGACCATCGATAGGATGGCCTATGGGGATTGATTTCATCTTATTCGCTCACCATCTCCATATGATAGGACTTTGGCAAGTCGATGTATTCGCAGACAACATCGTGGTTTTCGGTAAGTTTGTAAAAAGATTCTGTCGACAGGGTCATCACCTCATGCCAAACACCCTTGTGTAAACAGATGGGTGCATCCAACAAAAACGCCTTGACATCAGTCATGCTGTCGTCCTCGCTGACAAGCAGTACCCCTACCCCTTTCACCGGCTCAAAAGTTTCCATAGAGTTTGGGTGGCGCTCCAGTCTGGTCGCTTCTTTACGCACTACTTTGAGCATGGCAATGCGCCATGGTTTGATGGGTTCCTCCACCACAATTTCAAACAGTTCATTTTCAGGATTTGGCGAAAAGTCCACCAATTTCCCATACGGCAAAAATGCAGGGTCTGTTACATTCAATAGTTTCATCTCGATCTCCTTTCCAATTTCACAGTTCTTCTATTCCTCAGATCGTATCATTTATTATACTACATCAAATGCTTTTTGTAAAATACATAGCCGTTTTTATGTTTTTTCTTGCAGTCGTACATCGCCAAATCTGCGTGGTGATACAACGATTCAAAGGTACGTTCTTGGCTGGATGCCACTGCTATTCCGATACTGCAGGAAATGGCAACCGCTTTTCCATCTTTTTTATAGGTATACGCAATGCTCTCACAGAGTTGTCTTGCCTTCTGTTCCAGCCCTTGATGAGAGAGATCGTTTTTCAAAAAGACAACAAACTCGTCACCCCCGATACGACCAATGATGTCATCACTACGAAACTTTCGGACAATTTTTCCACTGACATCTTTCAATACATCATCCCCAAAGGAATGCCCAAAGGTGTCATTGATACTTTTGAAATTGTCAAGGTCAATCATAAAGAGTGCCCCTTGACTGGATTCCTTTAAATGTTCGGTGATGTAATCTTTGGTGGCTTTTTTGTTGTATAAGCCCAATAAGGAATCTCGCTGTGCCGCTTCCTGTAATGATCGCGTCTCGGTTCTGAGCTCATGAATATCATCCAAAACGGTGATGATTGCAATGATGTCTTCGCTGTCCGGATCCTGTGTCAGCGAGATGAGCGAACGGATCCAGCGCACTTGACCGTCTAGGACAATCCGCCCATCATAGGACAATTCTGTTTTTCCGTTTTCAAATTCGGTGATCAGCGTGTCGGGATGTTCGCGTTCCACCGTCGCCTCATAATCTTCTTCATAAACAATGTCTTTCAAGATCTGCTTGGAATACAGACTATAAGGCATGCCGATGTAGGCTTCACGTTTGCCATAACGGGTTGCGTCCATCAATTTGTCTTGGGTGCAGTTTACTTTCAACACTGCCAAAGAGCGACTTTCTACCACCTGTTTGTAGATGGTGTCTTTTTCCAATTGTTTTCGTTGCTCCTTTGCCCCTCTAAAGGCAAATAACGTGAACACCCCTACATAGGTTGCAGCCATCCAACAAAGGGAAATTAAAATCTGGTGTAATGGCAGATCCGTATAGCTGATCTCATGAATATAAATGTTGCCGTTGACAATCATATAAAAATTCCCAATGACCGCAATGGCAATGAACAGTTTAAGGTCTGTTGGATTTTGCACCAGAATACTGATGTATTTTTGTGGAAGCAGCACCATGGTCATCAGTGAGGTCACCGTGCAAAGTAGTGCTGTCAAAATGAGTAGTGTCCAAAAGCTTTCCGGATGGGCAGACAACGCGTAAATACTTTCTCCTGTGATCATTGAAGCAATGCTGGTTACCACTGCCCTGGTACACATGATATGTAAGTTGAAGGAAAGTACACACGCCATTCGTGCTGCTACACTCTTTCTGCTGTAAAAGAGCATGACAATGACCGTATAAAACAGCAGCATGATCCCATAGCCCAATGCGGACATACTACCAAATGCCAGTAACATGGCAGTACCACATAGCCCTGTCAAAGCGCTAAATGCTACACGCTTAATCCTACTGCTCTGGATATCAAACATGCGGTCAATAAACCGCAGATAGAAAATATTATTCAAAAAGAATGCTGCATTAAACAACAATATAAACAATTCTTGCGACATGATGTCAAACTCCTTTTTCGGGTTCAATGTACCAATCTGTGAATCTGAAACACACAGCCAACCCCTCAAAAATCAAAAGTACTTAGCCACTATTCTTCCAGTTTATTGATCAAACAAATTATACCATATTGTCGCGCATGATTCAAGAAATTACTCCAATTTCCGTCATATTTTTACTGCTCCAAAAGCCTTAGTCAATGTCGCCCTGTTTTTTCACTATGATACCGTTGTATGCCACCTACCTTCCCCACTTATTGTACAACAATTATTCTTTTGTTTTCCTAAAAAGGACAACGCAAATCCGACCAAGCAACCAAATGCCGCGTAAGTGCTTGGTGCAATAGGGTCTTTGTTCAACACAAAAAAGCCGATACCCATCAACACTGCAACCGCAAACAGTCGCAACGATACGAAATGTAAGAAGGGGCAAATACGCCAATTACCCTAACACCAATGCCCAGATAATCTATTTGTTCGATGTTCATACTCACCGATTCCTACGCTTCCCTTATCATAAAATACACCATGCACAAGTAAAAAGTATCATGGTGTCGAATTGTGGTTGCATTGTGATCCCACCTATGCTATAATGAACAAGCATGTTTAGAAATTTTAGGGGGACTTTTTATGGCACATTCTTCAAATGAATCGACCACCGTGTCGGTTGCAGTCGCAAATCCATCCGCCATCGGACTTTTGGGATTGGCATTGGTTACACTCGTCGCATCTTCTCAAAAACTGGGCATCACCGAGGGGACTTCCCTTGTCATCCCATGGGCCATCTTTTTGGGCGCCATTGCACAAATCTACGCAGGGGCGATGGATGCAAAGCTCAAAAATGTATTCGGCGCTACCGCATTTTGGGGATATGGGTTGTTCTGGTGTGGCGTTGGCTCCACGTGGCTCATTCAAAACGGCGTATTGGGCGAAACCATGCAAACAACCGCTGACAGTCGTCAACTGGGATTTGCCTTTTTGGGGTACCTCATCTTCACATTGATGATGACCATCGCATCAATGGAAACCAATAAAGTGTTGTTTATCATTTTTGTGCTCATCGATTTGTTGTTCTTAGGATTAACGCTCAGCACCTTTGGTGTCATGGAACATTTCTTCCATCAACTTGCAGCATACGCAGAACTGGCCATTGCACTTGTTTCCTTCTATGCGTGTGGTGCCAATGTGATGAACGCGACCTTTGGCAGAACATTTTTACCGCTCGGCAAGCCGTTCGGCATTTTCAAAAAATAACACTTCGATTCCCTTGTAGCTTTTTGCTACAAGGGAATTTTTTCGGCACACTTTCCCGTGATGCAATTGCAGGTAGTCGTTGTATATGATATAATAAAAATACTACCCAATAGTTCTACAAAACAGTGTCACTCAAGGGACACCTTACCGCAAAGGGAGGTTTGTGAGATGTACGAAACAAGACAATCGGTTCCACCTGCGCCATCACCGAGATTACAGGATCTCTTCGGGCAAAAAGAGCGATTACTGCAACAAAAAGACAACCTTTTAAAACGTTTAAAGTCGGTCAAGCGATGGATTGCCATCACCAAAATAGGTTTGTTTGTCGGTATGCTTCCCGCAGCACTGATTGCAGCCCTCGGCTCGTGGGTGATCATCATACTTGGTAATATGCAGGAATCCACCCAACTCATGCAGACAATGATCGGTGGGGTCATTTTTTTCTTGGCACTTTCCCCCCTCATCGTAACCCTCACGCTGCTCAACAAGAAAAAAGCCGGCATTCGTACTGAATTGTCGGCACTCAAGAGTGAATATGAGCGGATGGGACTGGAATACAAAGAAACCTATCGCGCCCATACCGCCAAAAATTTTGGTACATCTACCGACGGTTATGTTAATGCCGGTGAACCAACACGCCGATGGAACGATCCGGACGCCGATGACAGCGACACTCCACACAGTGGCTGGGACGACAGCGACGACGGCTGGGGTGACAGCGATGGTGGTTGGGGCGACAGCGACGGCGGCGACTGGGGCGATAGCGATGGCGGTAGTGACTGGGGTGGTAGCGATAGCGATGACGGCGGAGATGATTGATCGCCGCGTTTCTTCAAACCCTACCTGACAAATCACACCACCAATAAACGCGAGGCTGTCACAAACTCTATTGCGCAAAGGAGACACGCTTATGATCGCAATATTCGGGGCTTACGTTGTTTCGTGGACGCTTTTGATCGGTTCTGAGTACCATCAACCGCTGAAAAAACATCACCTTTTGCTCAAAAGTTTGACCAGTTTTCTATTTTTGGTCATGACCGGATTTCAGGTCTATACCTATCAAGGCATACGAAATCTGCCTTTCACCCTATTCCTCAGTCTTGGTATGTGCGGTTGTTTTTTGGGCGATGTGTGTCTGAGCGTAAAATCAGAAAACAAGAAATTCCCGTGGTTTTTATGTGGTGCAGGGGCGTTCATGGCAGCGCACGGCATGTTTTTCGTGGCAATGAATGCCGTTGTGGCATTTTCCTTTGTCGATGCCCTACTCATCGTACTGGTGACAGCGGGCATTTACGGACTGTCCTTTCTCCAGTGTATTGATGCGACAGGCAAACGACCACTGATCTTCTGTTATGCCTTGTTTTTGGGGCTTTTGCTGTCGAAAGCAGTGTCCATTTTTATCACATTTGGGGCCATTCCATTTTCCATGACCGTCCTCATCGGTGCGGTGTTTTTTGCCGCCTCCGACATTATCCTGCTGTTCCAAATGTTTAGCACCGTCGACAAACGTCGCCTCCCCTTCTTCAACCTATTACTATACTATACCGCCACCATGCTCCTTGCCGTATCCGTTGGCCTATTTTAGCATAATAGCCAAACGATACACGGTATTGAAAAGCATTGCCAAAAACAATCATATCAGCTGCATCATCTATCTCTTAACACACTTCTGTACATCAAATCAAGTGTTTTATCTGCTGCATTTTTCCAAATTACCCAACCATTGTTCGAACCTCCTAAGACAACATCCGCTGCCTGACTAGGTGTTGTAAATATACAACTCTCCATAAACTCCCCCTTTCCATCACCAATTACTTTAATTTTCCCATTCCTAATCAATTCATCTCTTTTGCGCTGTGCTGCACCATATGCCTTAGTAGACAATTTGACAGTGCTTCCTCTTTGTACCTCAAAACCTATACGTTTCCCAAAATATAACGCCGATGCCATAATTGTTCTTGCTTTGCAAAATACCAATTCCGGATTGTCAATTGTATCAGGAGCAATGCCCTTTCCTATATTCATATCCTCTGCAAATAGTTCTATTGTTTCTTTTATGACTGCTCCATTTTTTATGAGCCACTCGACGTATCTTTCATACCTAGATTGATCAAAGATATTGACACTTTTAGGAAAATCTAAAACTATTTTTTTGTTTTTATTCGTTTGATCTGGCCATACTAAATTTTTGGTATCACACAACGATTCAAAATCCTTTTTTTGTGTAAGAATTTGATTGTAAATAGCATCATCTCTAAATAAAAGTTCACAAGAAAGTGTTTGGTTCTGTGCCGAAGCAACAAATCGTAGGTCTAGTTTTGACGGAATGATATTTGAAGTTTGAATCCTCGAAGAGGAAACTAAATTGATCTTTATGGGATTGTGTTGTTTTTTGAGCGCTTCATCCAACTTTAACCAAAGGGCAGCATATGCTTCTTTTGCTGATATGTCTGTTTTTTCAATATCATCTTCTAGATCCGCCATCACTTCATTTTCGAGACACAAAAATTTTGCTAATTCCTGATTGATCCACTCTGCCCTTTTAGAGAAAAATTGATGGTAATTATCTGATGCTATGCCAAAATTTTCAACATCACCAATCAGATGAGATGAAAGCGAAACACCAATCCGATGATTCTCTTGTGAAAATTGATGGATGTATTCAGAAGGTGCCTTCGCCTTGATTCTGTATTTATTTGTATAATCATCCACTATAATGATATTCACGATATTGTCTACAACTTCATCTTCATATCCTTTTTTGCGCATATAGGCCTTGGGGAAAAAATGATGATAATTTTTACCATTTCCTTTGACAAGTTCTTTATCGTCTGTCAAAATTTTTGTGTTCTCGCAATCAAGCCTAAGCGGTCTTTGCAAGAGAAATAGACAAATAATTGCTTTTGACAACCCTTTACTAATTCTAAACCTTCCATTTTCTCTTAAATATTTTTCACTTAAATCGACCGAAATAGCAGGTTTATATTCATTGTTCTCAATCATATTATCAATAATAGTAATATCCGTTGCAAGCTTTGCTTCTGTCCCGTTATTGTATCGTTGCATGATTGCATGTCGCCAAAACATATCAGAAATATATCGCCCATGCGATCCAGTAGGAGAAACGCATTTTGTTTTGTAGATATAGTACGCAATCGGAATGAGCAAAACATCATAAGGTAATAACTTTGAGTTATGTGCGCCAAAAGATGCTCTTACAAAATCAATAGCACTTTTTATTGCTGTAGTAGCGATGTCCCAATTACCTATCACCTCTTCTTTTTTCAATCCAAGTATAACACTGCTTTTGCAACTTTTCTTTGCGATCAAAGACAATAACTGCAAAGGCAAATTTTCTGGAATAGTATCGTAACTTACTTCTCGCAACTCGTCTCTAAACTGATTAAATTTTTCGGCTAAATCAAACTCGGAGGCTCTATCGTAAATTTTCGCACACATGATTTCATAAACGGTCAAAGGCTTTCCTCCAACATTTATTCTTGTAAATATGTCCGTTGCTACGTCAATTGGAGCATCTGGAACTTCAATCACAGAAAAATCATAATCGGCAATGTGGTGTCTATATTTATCAATTAGTTTAATCTTTTCTTGATCTTCTCCAAATAATTTTAAAAAATCATACATCTCACTTTTCAAAAGTTTTTGGAATGGAATATATTCAGTTTCGTTCATTTCAGAAACATCTGTAACGATAATGTCGTCATCGTCTGCTGCCTCCAAATCAATATATATTTTAGAATAATCAATTTTACCAATGGTTTCCCCTTGCAACGCTACATATAAGGAAGTGATCCTTTGTTGTCCGTCTAATACATATTCTACTTTTTCATTTGGCTCAGGTTCTCTCAAAACCAATTCCCCGAGCTGTCCAACCATTTTCAGCCGTTCCGTTGTTTTCCAGATGATAAAGGTTCCTATTGGATAACCTTTTATAATACTATCCAACAACTGCGCACTTTTTGCTAAATCCCAAACAAAATCACGCTGAAATTGTGGTATTTTTATTTTACCTGTTTCTATTTTTGATATTAGTTCAGTATACTTCATGCTAATAGGTTTTGGCAAATTCATAATGGCCCCCCTTTTCTTTTAATAAAAACACCTTCAAAGTGATAATATTAACTATAATAATACCATGTCACACATCATTTTACAATAAGCTTTACTATTTTCATAAAGGGTGTATGGTTTTTTCTACTTACCATGTGCTTTTATTTTGAAGCGAGGTAATTTATTCATACTATAAAGTTTGTTGTTATCCATATTCAGATGAATAACAACAAACTTCTCTATCGACTTTTATCACGTGATCTGTTAAAATAAATAAAACAATATTTTCAAGAAATGAGGAAAAGTCAGATGAGCTATACTATTAGAAAAGCGACCGATTTCGACAAGGCAGCCGTACTGGCCCTCGGGCGAAACACAGTGGATGTGTACGAGCGTACCCACCTCGGTGACGAGATGGCAGACAATTATATCCATAGCGGTGCTTGTGATAGAGCCCTCTCCGCTATCTACGACAATGCGACCGTCATACTGGACGATGACAGGGTGATCGGGTTTTTGTTCACCCATGAAAACGAGATCCAAGGCCTGTCGGTAGATCCGCTCTACTGGGGCAAAGGGATTGCACAAAAGCTAGTTGCCTATGCATCACAGCACCTATTCAAAGGTTATGATCAGATACAGCTTGAATGCTTTGTCACCTCTCCCCGTGCCAACCGATTTTATCAAAAAATGGGGTTTGTAAACTGTGGTGTCGTCGAAGGGGAAGGCGGCAATCGCACGCTTTACAAACGAAATATCGCCGGCAAGTTAACGCCAAAAGAAACTCTTTTAAATTGGATCGATGTCTTTAACAACGCTGACGCAACAGCGCTCAGCGCATTTTACGCCGATGATGCGATCAACCATCAAGTTGTGACTGACCCTGTAATTGGCAAAGCTGCGATTTTTGAAATGTTCCAGGCTGAATTCGCCACCGCCGAAATGGTGTGTATCCCCGATCAAATCTTTATGGATGGAGACTTTGCCATTATGGAATGGAAAGACCCGAAAGGCTTTCGTGGTTGTGGATTTTTTCATATCATCGACGGCAAAATCGTCTTCCAGCGTGGTTATATGGACAAGCTGAGCTTTCTGAAACTGAATGGCTTGCCAATTGAATAAAAAATTGGAGGAACATAAAATGAGCACACATAGCATTTACACTTTCAAATGGAATGAGATGAGAAAGCTGTATATCGCAAAAGCCGAGAGAAAAGGCAGAACCGGGGACGAGGTTGACGAGATCATCTGCTGGCTTACAGGCTACACACAGGACACACTTGATGCAATCAATGATGATGTCGATATGACAAGATTTTTTGAACATGCCCCAATACCAAACCCGAACAGAACGCTTATAAAAGGCTCTGTCTGTGGTGTAAAAATCGAACTAATTGACGAGCCGTTGATGAAAGAAATCCGCTATCTTGATAAGCTGATTGACGAACTTGCTAAAGGTAAAGTGATGGAAAAAATATTGAGGAAGCAGGAAATTTCATGAGTAAAGTGATTGTATTGTTCGAAGTAACACCCACAAAAGAGGGAATGAAAAAATATTTAGAATTGGCAGCGATGCTAAAACCAATGCTTAACGGTGCGGAGGGTTTTGTCAGTGCCGAGCGCTTTCAAAGCCTTAACGAGGAGGGTAAATTGCTCTCGATGAATGTGTGGGAGAGTGAAGAAGCGATAGAAAAATGGAGAAATAATTTACAGCACAGAATGAGCCAAGCCGAAGGCAAAAATAAACTTTTTGAGCGTTATAAAATCACAGTTTGCAACGCGGTGCGTGAATATAGCGACACCGACAGAGTGCAAGCACCGTCAGACTCCAATGAGTTTTTGCGATGATCATCAGTGCCCAAGGCGTACTGGTAACAGACATCGTTGCCACGTATCCCCTTACGGAGATATTAAAACACATCGCTTGGAGAAAAAGAGTATGAAAAATTTCGACGTCTTAAATGAATTCACGAAGGAACAGCTCATAGAACTTATTGAGATATACTCGGTCAATTGGTTGGCAATGGACGGCGTTTGGTTTCAATCCATTGAGCATAAACTCGGAATGGACGAAGCCATGCACCATGATGGAGAAGCTTGGCGAAGATTCACCGTCATTGAAGCAAGACGCATTAAAAAATTCTTGAAATTACCGGATAACGCAGGCTTAGATGGTCTTAAAAAAGCGCTATCTCTGCGATTTTATGCAAATATCAACGAAGACAAAACAGTGATCGAAGGCAATACTTTGACATACAGTGCCATCAATTGCAGAGTTCAACGGGCAAGAGAGCGAAAGGGCATGATTTTTCATCCGTGTAAAAGTGTCGGCATCATTGAGTACAGTGAATTTGCAAAGGTTATCGACAGTAGATTTCAATGCGAATGTGTCAGTTGTTATCCTGACATCACTGACAGCTCTTGTTGCTGCAAGTGGTTGTTCACTTTAAATTGAGTAGAAGATTACAGAAAAGCACTCCGTGAAAGGAGGATCTCTATGATCATCAGTGCAACAAGGCGTACCGACATCCCCTCTTTTTATGGGGAATGGTTTATAAACCGCCTCAAGGAAGGGTATGTGCTCATTCAAAACCCTTACAATCATAACCGCTACTCCAAAGCATATCTCACGCCGAACGACGTTGACCTCATCGTTTTTTGGACGAAAAACCCCATCCCATTTTTGCACTACTTACCAGAGATTGATCGCATGGGTTACCGCTATTATTTTGAGTTTACCCTCACACCCTACGGCAAAGAAACCGAGCGAAATTTGCCTGACAAAGAACTGCTGCTCGATACTTTTGTAACCCTTTCCGAAAAAATTGGCCGTCACCGCATGGTGTGGCGATACGACCCCATCATCATCGATGAAGTTTACACAATAGACTACCACAAAGAGCGGTTTTCTTACATGGCAAACCGTTTAAAAAACAGTACCGAGCGCTGTGTGATCAGCTTTGTGGATAGCTATAAAAATGTCACCTCGAGAATGGGCAAAGACCCTGCCTACCTGATGACCGCGCAGAATATCTATCAACTTGCAGAAATTTTGGGGCGTATTGCCAAGAAAAACGGATTGGCAATTTATACCTGTGCCGAACAAGTTGACCTTGAACAGTGTGGTATCCAGCACGGCGCCTGCATTGATAAACGCATCATCGAGCAGGTTTTGGGGTGTCGGATCTGCGCCGACAAAGATAAAAATCAACGCCCCGAATGCCTCTGCCTTGAAAGCATCGACATCGGGACGTATGACTGTTGTGCGAATGGGTGCAACTATTGCTATGCACTGCAAAGTGAACAAGCATC
>CAYJIM010000068.1:0-12719 GCA_964370215.1 uncultured Oscillospiraceae bacterium | reverse complement strand
TTGCCTCAAACTCCACCACTTTTGAAAAAGTGGACAAAACTTTTATTTACCGCCTAATTTTCATGAGACAATAAACGAAGGACAGAGCAGAGCCCTGTCCCTACAAGGGCACATCTTACCATGCCACGTCGTGGACGGGCATTTCGTGCGATGGGTGCTCGGTCGGAAACGCCTGTGCGTGTTACGCACCCGCTACCGGTGGCGACGGGGCATTTGTTGTTGGAAGACATAACTTCTCAAAATCGTTTCCGAAGCTGCCGGCAGATTCATAAAGCGACAGCCATAACCAAAGCCGGCCGCCGTCTCTTCTGTCGCCTCAATGGCATCAATGCGCAACATGATTGCGTGCAACAACAAAGTTTGCTTACCGGGAATCGAGAGGTAAAACTGCACCTCTTGATTGATGGGGAAGGCCACCTCGCATTCAAAGTAAATGCCACCGGCACTCAAATTCTTAGCAATACCAGGCAACAATGCCTTGCCAAAGCGCTGTTCTGTTTGTGCCTCGGGTGGCAGTTCAAACCCTTGTGGAATCATAACCTGCACCGAAAGATTGACCGGCACCTTCAAATCTTCCCGACGTTGCAGTACCGAAAGTTCTTCCCCGATGACACAATCAAGTGTTTGTACATAGAGATTGTCGCGTTCGAGATAGCGCTTGGGATTGGAGAGCAGACAACGGCAGGTGATGAGACCTTTTGCTTCATCGTAAAAGGTAATGTCCATTTCAGAAGTCAAATGGTCCATATAATCAGGGTCAAAGGATAGGACAATGACCTCTTCGTCGGAGAGGGTAACTTTTGCCTCACAAACAGGCTCTTTTCGATGGTCAAAAATAATCGCTTTTTTATAATTTGCTTTCATGATCGGGCAGCTCCTTTAAGCGTAAATTGGTGGCAGTTTTTATGGTGGTTCAAACCTGACTCAAACGCACTTATGATAATTATATTATACAAAAATCCCCCCAAAAAGGCAAGAGCAGAGAAAGAAAATAATTCATGAAACCATATGAAACCGCTTTTTGCAAGTAAAAAAAATAAACAATAAATATTATACTTGTTCGCTAGGAAATGATGTTTATGTAAAAAATGGAAAAGAAGGGATTACATTTTATAAAATTCACAGTAAAAATGAATTGTTTCTGATAAAATTCACATGATGTGTGAAAATCCTGTCAAAACTAAAAAAATAGTTGAAATTCCCTCAAAAAAAGCGTATACTTAAAGCGGTAGCACATGCCAACTCTACATAATAACCAAAGTAGCGTAAAGAGAGGAGTACACCATGCAATCTATTTATGGAAATTCCATGCCGTTACTACAAAAATCCTTAGACTATCTGTGGATGAAAGAAACAGTAACGTCCAACAATATCGCAAATGCAGAAACCCCCGGGTATCAAGCCCAGTATGTCACGTTTGAGGAGACCTTCCAACAACAGTTGGATGCGGCTCTACGTACCAACGACACGTCCTATATCCAGCAGACCATCGTGAGCGGAGATCCGCAGTTTGGTGTGGCGGAGGCGGTCGGCACAAGAAATGACGAAAACTCTGTCAATGTCGATGCGGAAATGATTGAGCTGACCAGATCAGCTTTACAGTATCAATACGCATTGTCTAGCTTCAACGGAGAATTGTCACGTTTGAGTGCTGTGATCAAAGGACAGTAGGGTTCATAGGCAGATTGCAGATATGGTTGGATGTTTTTGCGTCTATTGCTGCAAAACCTGTCGCATTTCATCGCATGTTGTAAAAGACTGTCGGGTCAAGAGTAGCAAGCGGTGAAAGAGAACTGTAAAAAGGGAAGTTTGCGGTAGCGATGATAGATGTTGTTACAAACAACCTGCTTTCATATAGAAGAAATAGAATCGAGGGAATGACAATGATGATGACAACGGATTTTATCACACCAATACAACGCATGACCACCATTGACGAGGCAAAGCAAGCAGCGGTGGCACAACCCGACAAGGCACAAGGGTATGAGTTGTTTTCCAGTATTTTCGAACAGGCGGCCAACGACATCAAAGTAACGCAAGCCGAAGTGGAACAACAACAGTACTTATTGGCAACCGGCCAATTGGAAGACCCACACAACCTGACCATTGCGACGTCACAGGCGCAATTGACGGTAGATATGATGGTGCAGATTCGCAACCACGCAGTGGAAGCGTACAACGAATTATTGCGCATCAACTTCTAAAATTTTTGTTTTTTGAAAAAATAAAGAACCCACAGTAGTCACGGAAGGTGGCACATCATTCGCGTGTTGTCCGTTGGCAAAGACAAAGGTGGGACAGCTTGAAAAAGATTGAGAAGAAGGGGATCTGGCCGTTAACTTATGGAAACGATTAAAAAGTGGTGGGGAAAAATTAAGGAGTTCTTCGGGAAATTAAGCCGCAAAGTCATCATTGGCATCATTGCCGGTGGTGCAGGTGTGGTTGTGGTTGCCGTTGTCCTTGCGTTAATCTTAAATTATACAAATTATGTGGTGCTGTTCTCGGGTGTTCATAGCGAGGAGGCGTCGACCATTGTCGCCAAATTGCAGGAAGATGGCATTCCGTATCAATACCAAGAAAATGGGGACATTTTGGTGGATAGCGCTGTGGCAGATGCCACCAGAGCGCAGTTGGTATTTGAAGGATATCCCAGCAGTGGGTTTACCTACGACATCTTCTCGACCAATGCCGGTGGGATGACCACTGACTTTGAAAAGAGACAATATCAGCTCTACCAATTGCAGGAACTCATTGCGTCAACCATCCGTCTGTTTGATGGTGTGGCCGATGCAAGGGTGCTGTTGACGGTGGCGGAAGAGCAACAATATGTCTTAGACGATAGCGCCTCCCAAAATTCGACCGCTTCGGTTGTCGTGACGATGAAGGATGGGGGCACCTTGAGTGCGGAAGAAGCGGTGGCCATTCAACGCTTGGTGGCGATGAGTGGGGTGCCGAACATGACCATTGAAGACGTTGCTGTGTTTGACGGCAACGGGATGGAAGTGTCGGTCATGGAAGAAAGTGCGTCCTCCGGCGACCTTGCTGACGATTTGGCAAAACTGGTCGAGCAAGATATGCGCAACAAGGTCATCAACGTGTTGAGTCCATTTTATGGGGCGGAAAATATCCGCGTATCGGCGAGTGCTGAAATCAACATGGAACAGGCGATCATCGAAACAACGACCTACATGACACCGGAAAAAATTGATGAAAATGACAAAACCGGGATTGTCTCGAATGAAAACACCGCCTTGGAAGAGGTAATTGGTGGCGACAATACCGATGGTGTTGCTGGTACCGAGACCAATGCCGAGCCGAACGAAGCGGTGGGGGCTACCGACGGTGTGGACAGTGCGTTGAGCGAATCGGCCATCCGTGAATATTTGGTCGACCAAATCAAAGAACAACGTGAAATTCCGGCAGGAATGTTGGAAGATCTGTCTGTTTCGGTTTCCATCAATAGTGATGGGCAATCGGGTCCTTCTCAAGCGGAACTCATTTCGCTGATCGGCAATGCAACAGGGATTGATTTAGGGGTACAGGAAGAACAAATTACCGTTGTTACTGCACCGTTCTACACCGGTGACGTGGAAGAACCGGTCGAAGATTTCCTTGCAACAATGGAAGATCTGACCGAATTCTTTGAACAAAATACCTTGTTGGTCATCATTGCCGGCAGTATTCTATTGATCCTTTTGATTCTTGCAATCATCCTTTTGGCCATTGCCACCAAACGACGTCGCAAAAAACGTCTGGCGAAAATTGCCGAGGCAGAAGGATTGGCAACAGCGGCCGCTATGGCAGCAGCCGGCGCAGAGTCGGTAGAAGGAATGGAAAATCCGGAAGTGTTCAATTTGAAAAACGAACGCAGTCGAGAACTGCGCGAAGCACTACGGTCCTTCTCGGATGAAAATCCGGAAATTTCCGCACAAATGATCCGAAACTGGTTGAATGGAGGGGAAGATGATGGAAGAGAACCAAGCTAGTGTCCAAATCCCATCCTATACACCAAGTCAAAAGGCCGCAGTGGTCATAGCAGCTTTAGGGGCAGACAATGCGGCCAGAGTCTACAAGTACCTCACCGAGGAAGAAGTAGAAAAGATGACGCTGGAGGTTGCTAGACTCGGGCATGTTGACACCGAGACGACCGAAGGAATTTTGGATGAATTCTACCAAACCTGCATGACCCAAAAGGTCGTCACCGATGGTGGGATTGAATATGCAAGAGCGGTATTGGAACGCACCTACGGGGAATCGGTTGCCAATGAACTGCTCAAGAAAATGACCAAATACCTCAAAAATCGCTCCTTTGACTTCATCAGTAAGATGGATACCAAAAACTTGTATTCTGTCCTGCAACGGGAACGTCCACAGGCCATTGCGCTGATTCTCTCTTATGCAGAGCCGAGCCAAGCGGCAGGGTTGATTGCAGAGCTACCGGATCAAAAGCGCATCAAAGTAGTAGAAGCAATTGCACAGATGGAAAGTGCTTCACCTGAAGTAGTACGTCTCATTGAGACACAGCTACAGAAGAAATTCGACAGCATTCTCACGACCGACTTTACCACCGTTGGCGGTATTGATTACATTGCGGACGTCATGAACAACATGGACCGCAGCAACGAAAAATTCATCTTCGACGAAATGGGCAAAAACAACCCTGTCTTGGCGGAAGAAATCCGTAAAAAGATGTTCGTCTTCGAGGATATTTTACTTATGGACAACCACTCTATTCAGCGTTTCATCAGAGATTGCGACGCCAAAGATGTGGTATACGCACTCAAAAATGCAAGTCCGGAAATTCTACAGGCATTCTTCTCCAACATGTCGACCAGAATGGCAGAGTCCATCCAGTCCGACTTGGAAATCACCTTCAACGTGCGTCTGCGTGATGTCGAAGAGGCACAACAGCGCATTGTTGGGCTCATCCGTAGTCTCGAGGAAAAAGGCGAGCTGATCATCGGTAAGGGTGGCGGAAAGGATGATGTCATTGTCTAGGATCATCAAGGGCAATGCCCCAAACGACACCGCAGTGCTGTTTCGATCCCCCTACCAATTTGATGTGGAAGTAGCACCCGAAGAGGTGCAACTGACGGAGGAATGGGAAGAGGGGATGGCGCCACTTGAAGCGGCGGAACCCACAGAAGAAGAACTACAATCCATGGCGGATCAAATCCGTGCACAAGCACTACTGGAAGCTGAAGAAATCCTCAAAGAAGCAAAGAAAAAAGCGTTGTTTTTGCAGGACGAAGCGGTACAAAAAGGCATGGAAGAGGGCCGTGTACGGGGATTTGAAGAGGGCTTTGAAAAGGGTGTCGCAGAAGGAAATCAAAAGGCCGATGAACAGTATAAAGCGGCGGTGACCTCCTTAGAAACACAGCTTGCCACAGCATTTTACAGCATCACCGAAGAAAAGGAAAAGATGCTGGAACAGTATCTCGACGATCTCAAAAACATCTCCCTTGCCATTGGCGAAAAAATTGTCCAGATCAGTTTGAAATCCAGTGGGCAGGTGGTGGAACGCATGATTTTGGCGGCCACCGAGAAGATGAAAAAGGTGGCGTGGGCGAAAGTTTACATTGGTAGTGATGCTTCCTTTGAGATTCAAACCGATGCCCAATTTTTAAAGGAGCTATCCAAACTCGCCGACCATGTTAAAGTGGTCATGATGGAGGATGGGGAACAAGGCACTTGTATTGTCGAAACACCGGATGGTATTTTGGACATCAGTGTCAAGACACAGCTTGAAAACATCAAGGAAATTCTAAACAACGCCCGTGCATAATGCCACAGAAAGGGGGAGCTTCGATGCTTCGAGACATTCCGAGCATGATCAAAAAAGCCGAGACGATCAGTCACATTGGCAAAATTGAAAACGTGACCGGTATTTCGATGCAGGCTTCCGGTGGCAGTGCCAATGTGGGCGACATCGTCCTCATTTATAGTGAGGAACAAAAAAAGCAGATCCCTGCCGAAGTGGTGGGTTTTCAGGAAGACAAAGTGCAACTGATGGCCTATGAAGATGTGCCGGGGGTGGGGACCGATAGTTTTGTCCGCAACACCAAAAAACGTTTGAAAATTCCGGTGGGACAGTTTTTAAAGGGACGTATCATCGATGCGCTGGGCAACCCCATCGACGACAAAGGGGATTTTCCCTCCGAACGCTACTATTATGTAGAAAGCCCAAAGATCAATCCACTGGATCGTCCACGCATTGAAGACCGTTTGCATTTTGGCATCAAGGCAATCGATGGACTGAACACCATCGGCAAAGGACAGAGAATCGGGATCTTTGCAGGGAGTGGGGTCGGCAAAAGTACCCTTTTGGGTATGATTGCACGCAATGTCGAAGCGGACATCAACGTCATTGCGTTGGTTGGAGAACGTGGTCGTGAGGTGCGTGAGTTTGTTGAACGTGACTTAGGCCCCGAAGGGATGAAACGATCGGTATTGGTCGTGGCAACCTCCGACCAACCGGCAATGCTGCGCATGAAATGTCCGTTGGTGGCAACCACCATTGCGGAGTATTTTAAGGATCAGGGAAAAGATGTACTGTTGATGATGGACTCGCTCACACGGTTTGCCATGGCACAGCGTGAAATCGGGTTGGCGACCGGCGAACCACCGGTGGCAAGGGGGTACACCCCCTCCATCTACACTGAATTCCCGAAATTGTTGGAACGCAGTGGCAAGTTTGAAAAAGGCTCCATCACCGGTGTCTATACCGTACTGGTGGAGGGGGACGACACCAATGAGCCGATTGCCGATACCGTGCGTGGGATTTTGGACGGACATATCGTCCTTTCCAGAAAACTTGCCAACAGCGGTCACTTTCCGGCCATCGATGTCAGCAGTAGCATTTCCCGTCTGATGAATGACATCGCAACACCGGAGCAACGACAGACTGCCGCTAAAATGCGCGAGGTGCTCAGCACCTACGAAAAGAGTGAGGATCTCATCTCCATCGGTGCTTACAAAGAGGGCACCAATCCAAAACTCGACGATGCCATTCGCAAAATCAATGCGGTGAATGACTTTTTGAAACAGCAGGTGGACGAAACGTTTGACCATCAAGCCGTGTGGACGGCGATGGCGAGTATTGTCGGGTAACCGTAGGTTGCCGAAAGGGTGATTGCCATGAAAAAGTTTCAATTTTCTCTCGATAAAGTGTTGGACTACAAAGAACAGGTGGTACAAAACCTGAAAACCGAGCACCGAGAGATTTTACATAGAATTGACCTGCAACAGCAGCGTCTCGACCAGTACGAAACTGACTACAAAGAGGCTGCAGACAAGCTTGAAGCACAAAAGGCAGATGGCTGTGACATTTCAACGCTACATTTATACGAAGGGTTTTTTCGCAACCAAGCGGCAAACATCAAGCGTACCCAGCAGATTATAGCTGAACTTCGTGTCAAGGAGCAGGAGAAACTGCAGGAAGTGCTGATAGCAAAGACCGAAAAATCCTCCATTGATAAGATGAAGGAAAAGCGACAAGAGGAATACAACCACGAGGTGCAAAAGGCGGAGGAGGCGTTCATCGAAGAATTTGTCTCCAATACCACAGCAAACACCAAAAAAACGGCGGTCCATACCGCATAGCAATGTGCGTTTGGAATAGATCATTTTTTAGAAAGGAGGGAGAACAGAAGATGACAGCACAGCTTTTACAAATGACAACACCAAAAAGTACCACCACATCGACGACAAAGCAGTCTGCAACCGATCAAAAGGCGGGTGACAAGAACTTTGAGGATATGATGCAAACCGAGCAACAGACAGAAACGACGACCGAGAGCACCGTTCCATCGGAAGGGGCAGGGCAAACGACCGAAACGGCCGGCACACCATCCACCGAGGACAACGGCGAAGAACTTTCTTGGATGCAGAGTATGTTTGCTTTTTCCATGGTCACGACCACACCACAAGCCATGACAGGAGAGGGATCGGGGATCACCGTGCCAACGACACAAACGACACAAGCGACACCGGTTGATGCAGCAGTACCACAGGGACAGCAAGATCTGACATTGCCGATGTCGGCATTGCCAACCGATTCAGCAGTGCCGACTACCGACACAACCAAACAGGCAGCCATGATCCAGACCGCAGTAGCGACAGAGTCATCGGCAGAAGTGGAAGGATTTACGCTGACACCGATCAAGCAGGAAGAGCCACGCATCGTGGAAGTGACAGGCAGTACCTTGCAACCTAGCACGACACCGATCAGGGATTATGTGCCGACAACACCGATCGTTGCAAGCGGTCAAGCCGCTCCGACAGAGGCGACCATTTCCGAAAACTACATGCAGCAGTTGCAACAACAAATTGCCGACCGTGTGATGGCAGGACAACAGGAATTTGTCATTCAGCTGACACCGGAATCACTTGGGACTTTGACCATCAAAGCGACGATGGAGGCAGGACAGGTGATGGTATCCATTATCTGTAATGACGGAGACACCATGCAGGCAGTGGCACGCAATGCCGCCGAGCTTGGCTCGATTTTGGAATCGCGTTCCGGCGTAAGTACCCAAGTGGTGGTAGACAAACCGATGCCCGATTATCTGCAACAGGAAAGTGGCTCTGAGCATCACGGTGGACAACCATCGCAGGAAGAAGAGCGACAAAACAAGCAACATGCAGAACAGATGGACTTTTTACAACATCTGCGTCTGGGACTGGAACTACAATAATTTTTAGAAAAGGGGAAAACAGATGAGCGTACCCGGCGTAACAGGAAGTTACAACAGTGCTTTGATTCAATCCAACAGCCGTGCACAAGCGGACGCACCATCCGGTGAATTGACCACCGATGATTTTTACGCCTTGCTTGCCGCACAGTTGAAATATCAAGATGCCGACAATCCGATGGACACCAGTGAGATGATGTCACAGATGGTTCAGACCGACATGATCGAAACATTGGGAGAAATGTCGCAGGCGATTTCGCTTTTGACCAGCATCAACGTCACAAATTATGCGTCTTCCATGGTAGGACAGGAAGTTACCGTTGCAAAACTCAATGACGAAGGCGTTTACGAAGGCGAAAACCTCAAAGGCATGGTGACAGGGGTGATGTTTGGAGAACAACCGATCATCTTTGTGGATGGCGAACCGTACGACCTTTCGCAAATCATGTCCGTTGGTACCGTACCGGAAGAAGCGTTGGAAGATGCCACCAATCCGGACAGTACAACCGATGATACCACAACCGAACCGACAGAACAGGAGAGTGTTGGATGAGTGTTCAAAACTTATCTAGCATCGGAAAACTTCGATTACAGCACCAAGTAGCAATTCAACAACCGTCATCGCAAAACAATGAGTTTTCCGGTGTATTGCAACAAGAACTACAGGCAGACCAATCGGTGCAACTGTCCAAACATGCCGAACAGCGCTTGCAACAGCGTGGGGTACATTGGGACAGACAGTTGGCAGAAGGGGTCAGCCAAGCAGTGGACAAAGCGCGTCAAAAAGGGGCGAACGATGTTGTCGTCATCGGCAATGAAGGGATCTTTGTTGTCAACGTCAAAAACAACACGGTGGTCACCGCTATGACACCACATGAAATGAAAGAAAAAGTGTTCACAAACATTGACAGTGCCGTTTTCATCTAGCTGGACCGATAAGGGGGCTTTTGATTGCTGTCCGACTGACAGTCATCAGAAACGGCAATAAAGGAGAAATTTTTTATGGTAAAATCAATGACAGCAGGCATCGCCGGCTTGCGTACGCACCAATCTAAAATGGACGTTATCAGTAATAATATCGCGAATGTCAACACTTGGGGTTACAAATCCAGAACTGCAAACTTTGAAGACTCTGTTTACCAAAACCTCATCAATGGGGCAACTGGTAATGTCGAAGCAGGCGGCACCGGTGGTGTCAACAGCTCGCAGTTGGGTTACGGGGTCAACATGAGTTCCGTTTCCACCAACTACTCCACAGGGGCTTGGGGGTTCACCGGTGAAGGGATGAACTGTATGATCGACGGGACAGGCTTTTTCATCGTCGGCACCATGCCTGCACTGGATGCAACAACAGGAGAGCCAACCCTGCCGGTAGGCGATTTGGGATCGACCAACGTCTCCCTCACCAGAGTTGGGATTTTCTACACCGACCCGAACGGCTACATCGTGGACAACACAGGGAACTACGTCTTTGGATTTGAACCGGACAATCCGCTCGATACCACCACTTTTGCAACGGGTACGATGCAGCCAATCCGTATTCCGATCGACCCTGCAACAGTAACTGCGGGAGTTGCGGGTTCCGGTGAACCGTACAAATTGGCTTCGGTCAGCATTGCACAGGACGGGACGATCAGTGGGGTCACCTCCGACAACATCAAAATCACCATCGGGCAGTTGGCAGTTGCATTGGTCACAAACCCGAGTGGGTTGGAGCAATCGGCAGGGTATCTGTATGACATCGGCAACAACGCCGGTACTGTCACCGCAATCCCGACCGTTGCAGCAACCACCGGTAAAATTCTCAGCAACTACCTTGAAATGTCAAACGTTGACTTGGCAACAGACATGGCAAACATGATCACAACCCAAAGGGGTTACCAAGCAAACACCAAAATCATTACCGTAACGGATGAAATGCTGTCCGAACTGGTAAACATGAAACGATAGAATCGTTGAGAAGGGATGACGGCGGCAGGTCCCCTGCCGCTACCATCTAAAAAAGGGGTGGATCGTTGTGATTGAATTGACAAAGCTCAATGGAGAAATCATCTTAATCAATCCGGGTCAGATAGAATTTGTGGAAATCATTCCCGAATCCAAAATTATTATGACCAACGGCAAATATCATCTGGTTAGTGAGAGCAAAGATGAAATTACCAAAAAGATCATTGAATTTCGATATGCCTGCTTTCACGGCATGGGGAATTGGGAGGACTAAATCGTGGATATTACAACAATTTTAGGGTTACTCGGTGGGGTCGCGTTCATTGTCATTGCGATTATGAACGGTGGGGACATCATGACCTTCTACGACTTGCAATCGATCTTGATCGTACTTGGGGGGACATTGTCTGCTGTTGTGGCAAGCTTCCCGTTCAGCTTACTCAAAAACACCATCAAGCATCCGGCAAAACTGATTTCCAACAAGGCGTTTCGTGTCGAGCCGATGATTGACCAAGTGGTGGAATTTGCGCAACTAGCGCGTAAAAACGGCCTACTTGCATTGGAAGAAAAAGCAAATGAGTTGAGCGATCCGTTTTTCAAACAGGGCATCATGCTGGTAGTCGATGCGATGGAAGCGGACAAGGTGCGTGAAATGTTGGAGTTGCAAATTGCAGCGATGGACAAGCGCCATGAAGATGAAATTGCCATTTACGACAAAGGGGCAGCGTTTGCACCGGCGTTCGGGATGATCGGGACACTGGTTGGGTTGATCAACATGCTGGCTTCCATGGACCTGTCGGCAGGCTCTTCCTCCTCATTGGGGAGTTCCATGTCGGTTGCACTCGTTACAACCTTGTATGGTTGTATCGTCGCAAACTTATTCCTGACACCGATTTCCAAAAAATTGCGTGTAAGAAACGAAGAAGAAATCCTATACAAACAAATTATTGTAGAAGGGGTCATTGGGATCCAAGCGGGCGAAAACCCGAAAAACTTGAAAGAAAAACTGGTTGCACAATTGCACCAAAAACGACAAGCGAAAATTTTGAGTGCTGAAACCAAAACCGCCGATGGAGACAAATAACACCGGCGGCATTGGTGTTGTTTTCAGCCAAGCGCATACATATTATAATGAAAGCAAACAACCGAATAGGTAACGATAAAGACAACGCAAAGCGAGGTGAGTAACATGAAGCCAAAAAAGAAAACGGAGAGCGGTGGTGCCTCATGGATGGATACCTATGGGGACATGATGACGCTATTACTGTGCTTTTTTGTCTTGCTCTATTCCATATCCTCCGTCGACCAGGTCAAATGGGAAAACTTGGTACGAAGCTTAAATCCGGATGCTGAAGAGCCATCCCAGATTGTTACGGTAGATACCCCAAATGAAGGGGACGAGGACGTACCGGGCAGTAATCAGACCGAGGCTGACATTGAGTTTCAAGAGATTTATGACAATCTACTGGAGCTGAAAGAGTCGTCGCCGGGGTTTGAGGATGTACAAATTGCCACTGGAGAAGGATATCAGTTCATTACCTTTAATGATAGCGTATTTTTTGAGCCGGACAGTGCGGTACTCCTGCCGGAAGGACAGCAAATGTTGGATCTTTTCGGGGCAGCCATTGCACCGGCACAGGACTCCATCAAGGAAATGCAAATCTTAGGACACACCACACAGGCGAGCATTCATGCACCGATTGACATTGAAAAGGACCGTGTCCTTTCCGCCAATCGTTCAGCAGTGGTTGCCTCCTATCTACAACAGCGCGGTGTGGTATCGGGTGATAAACTCATCAGTTTGGGATACGGGCAGTTTCGCCCCATCGCCTCCTTTGAAACACCGGAGGAGAGTGCCAGAAACCGACGTGTTGAAATTTTGATCACCAAGAGTGGTTCCATCGAGCAATCGCTTGACAACTACTACAGTCAAGTCTATGGGTTAGAGTCAGAGGAAGCGGCACCGGCAGACGGAACAGCAACTACTGAGACAACCACCGGTGAGGCTGATACGCCGACCGACACCAACGCAGATACTGCACCGACTGAGGATGGTGTAGAGGATGGTGTAGAGGATGG
>CAYJIM010000067.1:3698-12751 GCA_964370215.1 uncultured Oscillospiraceae bacterium | reverse complement strand
TAATTTATTAAGATGGGAGAACTAGATTATGATATTAAGAAAACCATATGCTTTTATTATAAAACACTTTAAAAAGTTTCATATCTTATTACTTGTTATGTCAATATATATATTTTATAAAACAACAACACTATCATCTTTTGTTAGTGAATATTTAAAATATTTTTCTTATGATCCCGAAATAGAATCTATTACTACTTTTGTAAATCCACTGTTCTTTTTTATTAGTGTTCTTCTCATTTTAATAGCTGGTTTTCTTATTTATATGTTGGCATTTAAAGATAAACCCAAACTATTTTATTTTTTATTGATAGGAAATTACTTAGCTCTTATAATTGTCTTTATAATGGTACAAGGATACTTTTTTGATATTGCTAACCAAGCTGGGTCTCAAACAGCACTTGCTTATAGCGATTTACTTTTTATTTTTACACTACCGCAGTACCCAATTATGCTTATGTTAATAGTAAGATCAATTGGATTAGACTTGAAAAGATTTGGTTTTCAGCACGATGAAGAATATCTATCGATTGCCGAGGAAGATAGGGAAGAGTTTGAACTTGCAGTAGAATTTGATAAAGAAAAATTCAAAAGAAATTTAAAAAAGAAAATCAGGGAATTCAAATATGTTTATTTAGAATATAAATTTGTTGTTAATCTAGTTATAACAATAACAACTTTAGCTATTGCCACAGTTACTACTATTTATATATATAATGCAACGCTAATTTATAAACAAGGAGATGTAATAAATGCTAATAATTATGAGATTGTTATAAATGAAAGCTATTTGACATCTCAATCAAAAACAGGTGAATTGATTCTAAATGAAGATTCTAACAATACTTTTTTAGTAATCAACTTAACTATGAAAAATAATGATAGTAGTCGAAAAATAAATACGGAATTTATTCGGTTAATGAATGAAACAGAAGGATATGTAACAACATCTAAATATAATTATAGTTTTACAGATTTAGGAAGAACATATGATCAAAAAGAAGTTGAACAAGGAGAAAGTGAAACTTTTATTTTAATCTATGAAGTGAAAAAAGATTTGGATCCAGAAAGGTTTGTTATTTATTACCAAGATGCTGTTTCGTCACAGGATGTAAAAATAAGGAAAATAGCTTTGAATGTTACAGATTTAACAACCGTAGAGATAGTAGATACTAAAAAACTGGATGAAACATTGGATTTGGAATTGGTTAAAAATAACAAAGAATCTATTATTATAGATGGATATGACTTAAATCAGACGACAATGTATTATATAAAGGGATGCAAAGATGACTATTGTGGCACAATTAGTGAAAGTATAACAGCTCCATCAAGTTTTATCTATTTACACTACTCATATTTATCAGATACTATAACAACCGAAGAATTAAAGGAGTACTCTTTATCAACAGGAAGAGTTGAATATACATTAGAAAATGGCGACACTGTTAATTATAAAATAGAAAATATCATAGAGGAAAATTATAATGGAGAACATCTATACGTTCAAGTACCAGAAGATATTATCGCTGCAACCGATATTAGTTTAGTTTTTGCATTACGAAATAAAGAATATAAATACATTTTGTTAGGAGAATAGAATATGAATTTTATCAGAAAAAATCAAAAGAAAATGCTTGTATCAATCGGAATAATAGTAGTTCTAGGGTTAGTGTACTATTTTGTAATTGATGTGCTATTTAGTTTTATGAAAAATGAAAGTATGATGAGAGAAGCTGCTGAAAGATATGTTGAAGTTAGACCAAGTGATTTTCAGAAAGATTTAACGACAGTTTCGCTAAGAGAATTATATGATGCTGATTGGTTAGAAGAATCACTATATATTCCACATACTACTAATCTGTGCAACATTGAAAATTCTTGGGTAAAAGTAGAAAAACAAGATAATGAATATAAATATCACGTTTATTTAGAATGCGGAGATTTAAAATCAAATATTGATCATCAAGGGCCGAGCATTACTTTGAATGGAGATAGTGATATAACTATCGATAAAGGGAGTTCTTATGAGGAGTTAGGTGTAAAAAGCGTTGTAGACAATGTTGATGGCAATATGGATATCAAAGAAGTAACGATAACGGGAGAAGTAAATACAGATGAAATCGGAATATATGAAGTTAGATATCGTGTCAAAGACAGTCTTAACAATGAAACTGTAGTTACTAGAAATGTAAAAGTTGCAGAATTTTTAAGTTCATTAATTGAAATAGAAACAAATGGTAGTAATTATTATCAAGGGTATGTAGGAAATAACTATGTTCAATTTTCAGGTAATTTATATCAAATAATATCGTTAGAAGATGAATATATCAAAATGATTTCTACGGATCCGATAAGTTATGTAGATTATACTTCTGATAGCGCTACTTTTGCTGATAGTGAATTAAAAAATTGGCTAAATGACTATTATTACAATCAGTTAGATGAAAACTCTAAAAAATATTTAGTGGAAAGTAAATATTGTACAGATAAAATCAATGTAGAAAATAATAGTACCACTGAATGTACAACGTATAGTGATGAAGAATATAAGGTGGGTTTATTATCGGTAGATGAGTTTAATAAGTCAATTGTTAATAATGAGGAAACGTATTTGCAAAACAGAACAATGACTTGGCTTATTAATTTTACTAGTGATAATTTAGCGCTGTTCAATGATGAAGTATTTAATAGTGTTTTCGGCACTAATTTTATGACAGACACCAATGATCGTTTAATGGCTGTGAAACCAGTTATAACCATTAAAAGAAATGTGTATACAGTAGATGGTGATGGTACAATATACGATCCGTATAAACTAGATGATTATGAATATGCCAAGTCAGGAGAAAGTTTAAATACTAGATTAGTTGGAGAATATATAGAATACTCTAATTACAAATTCCGTATTAAAGACATAAATGCAAATGGTACAATCAACATTATAACGGATAGTATAATTGCAGTAGATGGAAATGATATTATGATAAACTATAATAATGGAGATAATGCTAAAATTTATAATCCTGAAGAAAATGGTAATATCGGTTATATTATAAAAAACGATACAGATAATTATTTAGAAATAGATGATTTAGTAAAAACTAATTATAAAGTTACGACATATCAAAATAATGCTTCATATACAAATGGCGAAACTAAAGAGTATGAAACAATGTTCATCGCACCTTCGATGTTTGAAATGTATTCAGCGTCAAAGGGAGGCGAAACATATTGGCTAAGGGAGACCTCAAAAGTTGATTTAATTAAATATACAGTTGCTAATGCAGGCGATATTTATGATATAGAATTACCAAATGATTATGAAGCAGGAATAAAAGTGGAAACAACGTTAAATAAAAATGTGAAAATTGTAGAAGGTAAAGGGACGTTTAATAGTCCGTATGAAATAAGATAAATGAAGAAAAGAAGTTTAATTATTATTATAATATTATTTGTAATAGTAGTGGGAGTAGGAGTACAATTATTGTTTTCTTCTTCAAACTATTATCAGATTGAGTCTAGGTATAATAAAGTTCAAGAAGAAGAAGTTTATGGCTGGATTAGAGTACAAGGAACTAATATTGATATTCCTATCGTAGATAGCTATATTGAAGATATAAGTGATAGAACAGGAAATTTTGCTTGGATGAATCCGACAGAGGAAGAAAGTAAATTATATGACCGTACCATCGTGTATGGACATAACTTATTGAATCTTTCAGCTACGCCTGAAGTGACAAATCCTGATCATACAAGATTTGAACAGTTACTTAGTTTTTTAAATTACAATTTTGCAAAAGAAAATCAGTATATTCAATATAGTGATGATGAAAAAGATTATTTATTTGAAATATATAGCGTTTCTTTCTATGAAGCAGGAAATTTTAATAACAGTCTAGAATTTACTAGTGAAGAAAAAGAGGCATACATAAATAAAGCGATAGAGGACAGTATATATAACTATAATATAATACCAAGCAATGATGAGGAATTAATTACTTTATCGACATGTACTAGATTCTTTGGACCTACACTTCAATACCAATTTCGTATCGAAGGTAGAATAATAACTGAAAAAAATCAAAAAAAAGAGATTACAAAAACAGAAAACTATGAGATAATAGATGAGAAAGTAGAAAATAAGGATGTGATATCAAATGAAGTATAGAGTAATATTGACATTAATTGCTTTTTTATCTATATTTATTATTGCAGATGTAGATGCAGTAGAAAGAATTGACTGCTTACCTAGAACTAATGCTTTTCCTTTTGAAGACGTGAGTGTTTCTGACAATAACTTAGTAGTACAAAATATAAATGAAAACTACTATATAAAAGTTAGAAATTTTTCTGGAACTTTAATATATGAAGCTTATACACCTGATGCAGGTGGTACAACATATACGATCCCCGAAAAGGAAATGGAAAAAGCAACAGATTATATTATTTATGTTTATGTCAATGATAATATGTTGTCAGAAGAAGCAATCGCAAATAATACTTGTAATGATGACAATATTTTAGTAGATCAAAAAGCCGATAATATAAGACCGTTTCAATATTTCGAAGTATATCGATCATTTAATAATGATGGAGGAGTTACATCAGGAGATATTGAATATGAAATTAATAAATTGTTGACTGAATATGGTTCTGGAACAGGATATACTGAACAGTTTGCCATTGAGTACGAACAAGGGAAATTAAATGGAACAATATCAGACAGTGATCTAACAGGTCATGAATTGATGTGTGATCCAGAAAGTACGGACAAAGATCCTCAAAACGAAACTTATTATCACGAGGAACAGGTGACTGTGTCAAATGGAGGGATTTGTGAAGTTACTTGCGTTGAAAAAATATATATAAGTTATGGACCACCAATTGCATTGCTAGCAGGTATGGGTTTTTCTTATGATATATATATAACATCTGAAGTTGATTGCAAAACATCTGTTAATACGGATGTTATAAGAGAAATATTAACACCAAAACCTATTTGTATACCTACACCAAGTTGTACTGGAGGAGCTGACTATGGGAATACAGCAGGAGGTCCGACTGAGGATTTTGAAGATTGTATAATGTCATGCGACGGAGGGATGTATACTTCAAGTTGTAGCCAACAATGCTATCAAGAAGTATATGAAAGTAATAATTCCTACGTTGCGTCAACAACTAGTAGAATCCTAACTAATCCATCCTTTGTAAATTCGGCAGGATCAGTTTATTATCTTAATAGTTGTACAGATTATACGAATTACATGACTGCAAATAAAGATGATGTTGAAATTCAAGAAGCGTTAGAAGCGTCTTATGCTTTCTATTGTTCGCCTTCTCAAATAGGAAGAACAAACCAAAGATTAAGTAGCGGATATTATAACTTTTATGTTGATACAGCAACTAGAAGCCTTGGTATTTTAAGAGATCAAACTACAAATTGCCAATCAACTTGTTATTGGAAAAGTTGCACAGGATCAGGTGCTAATGTTAATGGATATCTAGAAGAACATACTTATACCACATCAGAACAAGAGAATGATTTTAAAGAAGCTCTTGCACAAGTAGAAAATGCCCTTAGAAACTGTAGTAGTATCAATATAAGCGAGTATGAACAATCATCATATACGACAAAAATAACAAATCATTATCAAACTGGAAATGATGAACAAGAAGACGCAGCACTTAATCTATCACAAAGTGGTTTAATAAAAACTTTTGGCACAGAAGATGATAGTATACCTAATATTAAAATATTAACTTATAAGTTTCCTGAATCATACGTTGATTTTGATGGTAATGTTTTATATAAGACTGTCAACGATACGTATGTAAACGCTGATGGAGAGAGAGTTAATATTAGTAAACAAGATTTAAGTCAGTATAATCAAACGTTGAATCCACAGTATATAACTAATTTAAAGTCATTAGATACTAATAAAGAATGGATGTTATGGTATTACTCAGATCCAAAAATATTACCATATCCTAGTGATAAAGTAGATAATATTGATTATAATATTGAAACAGAATTAAGAGATGTGGGATACTTTGGCTGGGAGTTGGATGTGGATTGTTTCTATGCACTTCATAATCCAGACTTAGAAACTGAAACAAACAATACAGATGGAAGTGGCGGACCTAATGATCCAGTTATTGGAGGAGGTCTTGATTATGTCTTTAGACCAATTGATTTAGGAAACGTATTCCCAAATGAAGACGATGAAACAGCAGGTGATGGAAGTGATGTAACAGGACGCGTTCCGCAGTGGAATTGGAGTGATGACGCTAAAATGAGAACTATAGACGATTATATTGTTGATCCTATCGCACTCACAGAAAAGATAGAAAGTGTTGATTACAATGCCTATAGTCCAGAACATTTGGATTACACAATTAAACTTGACCAAAGAGCAATTAGTGAGATAAGAGCTTATAACGATGAAATGGGAAGTTATTTAAATTATGATGCAAATTGTGTTCCACAAGATGATGGAAGAACAGTATGTGAAAGTGATTTTAATTATGGTAGTTCTTCAGTTGTTGAAGTCAATTCAAAAGTAGGTTGCAACAACTCTTTATCTAGAACCACCTGTGAAATTATAACAGGAGGTAATTAGAGATGAATAGAGGAATATTAGGAGCAGGAATAGTAATGGTAGGATTATTATTCTTCGCTGTTTTTAACATAGTTCAAAATTACTCGACGGGTAGTGAGTTGGATTATTACTTGCTTAAAGATACAACAGAAGCAGCAATGATAGATGCAATTGACTTAGGTTTTTATCGATCGTCAGGGCAAATAAGAATGGATCGCGAGCGATTCGTAGATAGTTTTACTAGAAGATTTGCTCAGTCTGTTAATATGGATCGAGAATATGAAATAAAAATGTATGATGTTAATGAAACGCCACCTAAAGTGAGTGTTCACATAATATCGACTACAAGTGTAACCTTCAATAGCCAAGATTTAGGAATAAATACTAAGATTGATGCTATTTTAGAAACAAAATATAATGAAAATAGAATAGTTGAAGAATTAATAAATGAGGGGAGATTAAATTATGAACAACTTTACTTTAGGGATTAAAAACTTTTTCACTAACAAAAATACAGTTACTGTAATTGGGGTGTTACTTGCGTTTGTCGTTTTGTACATTGGTTATGAAATGAGAATTAGTAGTCAGTTAGAGCCGATTGAAGTTCCGTATGCCATTGAGACAATTAGTCCGGGTGTACCTATAACAGAGGATATGATAGGAATAGTATCGATGGCTCGTTCTACAATCAAAGGAGAAGCTTATGCTAGTAAAGCAGATATAATTGGAAAATATTCAAATGCTGACAGTGTTATACCGGCAGGAAGTTTATTCTACACAAGAAGTGTAGTTGATAAAGAACAATTACCAGCCAATATAATTTTAGATTATCCAGAAAACTATGTACTATATAATTTACCAATAGATACAGAAACATCTTATGGTAACTCTGTATTCCCGGGTAACTACATCGATATTTACTTAAAAGCAATCAATACAATTGACGAAGATGTAGCGCAAGTAGAATATGATAAAATCATGGTTGGAAAATTAATAGAAAACGTTAAAGTATTAGCAGTATTAGATGCTAATGGTGATCCTGTTTTCGAAAATCTAGAAGAGAAAAAACAACCAGCACTTATTATCTTTGCAATACCAGAAGAATATAATATTCTTTTAAGAAAAGCTAGTTATTTAAGAGCATTTGAAACAACAATTATTCCAGTTCCTACTGCTGAAAGTCTAAAAGAAGAACCAGGAGAAGTAAATTTAAGTGGAACAGAAATTAGAGATTTCATTAATCGTGTAACTGTATTTGATGAAACACTAGAACAATAAAAAGAAAAATAAAAAGGGTGATATATTATGAGAGGAAACATTTTTGATCAGTTAGACTTCGGTCTATTTTTACCGTTAATACAAGATGATGATATTACAGATATCTCTTATACTAATCATGGCCAAATATGGATCCGCTCTTTATCACAAGGGTCCAAAAGGATCGAAATAGCAGGTATTGATGATACATTTGTTGAAAAGTTAGCTTTCCAGTGTTCTAACGTTATGGGAACCACATTTAATAATGCAAAGCCAATGTTAGATGCAGAGAGTTTAGAACTGCGTATGAATTTTGTACATGAGTCAATTGCAACTAATGGAATAGCTTTAGTTATCAGAAAAACTCCTGCTAAGATTAGATTGGAAAAAGAAAAACTATTAAAAGAAGATTATGTATCTATCGATATTCATGATTTCCTAATAAAATGTGTACAAGGGCATTGTAATATTATTGTTTGTGGAGAAACAGGGTCAGGAAAAACTGAGTTTGTTAAATACTTAGCTAGTCACACTAAAGAAAATGAAAAAATAATTACAATAGAGGATACATTAGAATTACATTTGGACCGAATATTTCCTACAAGAGATATAGTTGCTCTAAAAACTAATAATATTGCTAATTATTCAGATGTTTTAGTAACATGTATGCGACAAAATCCAAAATGGATTTTATTATCAGAAGTTCGTAGTGCCGAAGCTGTTTCTGCTGTTCGTAACTCAATATCTTCGGGTCATAATATTTTGTCAACAATTCACGCTGATAAAGCTAGTGCGATACCATATCGTTTATACAGTTTAATGGAAACAGATTTGGATGTTAATCAGTTTTTAAATACAATATATCGTTATATTCAAATAGGAGTTCATATAAAAGCTTATTACAGCCAAAAACTACAAAAATTTCATCGTGAAATCGACGAAATAGTAGAGTTTTATGTAGATGAAAATAATGAACCTCAAAGTAAAGTGTTATATCAAAAGCAGTTTGAAAAACCGCCTTTACAAAATCCTCCTAGTGCCCATTTAAGTGAGTATTTATCCAATCAAGGTGTTTCGGTAAATGAAATTAAATCTGTTAAATCAGATGAAACTAACATTCATGATCTACCAAAAGCGACAGAACAACCAGTTCAAATGAACGAACCAGTTGTAACAGCGATAGAGCAACCAGTT
>CAYJIM010000067.1:0-3598 GCA_964370215.1 uncultured Oscillospiraceae bacterium | reverse complement strand
GTTCAAATGAATCAACCAGCAGCAACTATACCTAGTATCTTTGTTCCTGATGCAATATAATAAGTGAGGTGAAATAAATGGAGTTATTCATACTTTTAGCCATAGCCATAGCTATTTTACTATATAGAGGTTATAAAGGCCAAAATGTTTCTAAGTTTTTTACAGAGAGTGTTCAAGTAGTATATAATAAATTTGCTCCATATTCCTTTAAAGTAGTTCGAGAGAAAGCCAAGGAGTTAGGACAAGAATATACATCAAGACAATATTTAGCACAAGTTTTACTGTTTTCAGGATTCACAGCAATTGTAACCTATTTATATTTTTACAATTTATTTGTATCACTTATATATATTATAATTGTCATAGGGTTTGTTCCTTATTTATCTTTTTTAAGATGTAAGAGAATATATAGTGAATATATTTTTGAACAAGTACAAGTATATACAACAAATACTATTATGGAATTTGCTACTACTCAATCTTTCGTTAGGTCTCTTGAAAATGTTGTAAAAACAGGAGTTTTAGAAAACCCAATATTGGATGATGTAAATCATATGATACAATTAGCATATCAAAACGGAAGTATTGATGAGTCGCTTATGTATATGACTGATAAATACCCGTATTATATAGTTAAGAATATGCATCAATTATTTTTACAAATCACTAAAGAAGGTGCCAGAGATGCCGGAGAAAGTTTAGATAATATGCAATTAGATATCGATATGCTAGTCGAAAGTGTATATCGTGATCGTATTGATAGAACAAGCTTCCATAAGTCTTTTGTCCGTTATGGAATAATGCTATATTTATTGGTTATGCTTACTCAATATTTACTAGGTAGTGAAACATATATTGGATTGTTAGAAATGTGGTATGTTCAAGTACTTTTGCACTTTATTTTAATAGGAAATTCATATTTCTTATTAAAAGGAGAACGTTACTATAATGAAAATGTAGGTGGTGAATAATGGAAGTACTAATAGTTGCAGTTATTGTTATGTTTGTACTGATCTATAACGGTACAATTAATAAAAATAAATTCATAGCAGATAACACAAGAGCATTAAACGCATTAAAAGAAGATGATTACGAATTCTTATTATTTGCTAAATACGGAGATAAAGTAGATCCTAATGCATTATATCAAAAACGCTTAAATAATGGATTTTTAGTAGCAATCTTATTTCTATTTGTCTTTTTAACACAACTTAACCTACTGAATGTAGTGGCAGCTTTGGTAATAGGATATGTAATTTTTAAAATGCAATATTTCTCATTAAAAAGTTATTATAAAGCTCATCTGCATGAAATTGATTTGATGTTACCATACTATTTAAAGAGTTTGGAAATATTGGTTCAACATTATACTGTACCAGTTGCCATAGGGAAATCAATGGAAGATGCACCGGATATTTTCAAACCAGGATTAACTGAGTTAATTGAAAAAATTAATGCAGGGGACTCTAGTATTAATCCATATATGGATTTTGCTAACACATATCCAGTACGTGATTCAATGCGTATGATGCGTTTATTATATCGATTAGGTGCAGGAACTCAAGAAAAGAAACAAGAGAGATTATTGATGTTTTCTAAAACGATTTCATCATTACAAAACAAAGCAAGAGAAACAAAATATAAAGAAAGACTACATTTTATGGAAAATCAAACACTTATCATGTTAGTAGTAACAGGTGTTGGAGTAATGATGGTAATCCTATTAGCAATGTTAATGATGTTTTAAAAAAGTTGCCATCAAAATAAAAGTTTGTTATAATGAATTTATAGAATATGAAAGGAGAATATATCTAAATGAAAGCAGCAAGTGGAGAATTAAACTTAACAGTAATTACTATTATTGCAATTGGGGTTGTATTAACATTTTTCTTAACTGTTATATGGCCTGCAATAGCTAATGATATTAATAACCAATGGGATAATAGTACAAAAGATACACAAACTCTAGGAATGATTGTAGAAGACTATAATTATTAAACATTATCTTAAGAGAGGTGATAGGTAATGCGTGATGCAATAGGTGGTACAGTAACCATCACAATTATTATTTTCTTTATTTTATTAGTAAATGGATATTTAGCATTTAACGTTAACTATACCAAAGCTTTTAAGGTTAAAAGTCAAATAATAAGTATAATAGAACAAAACGAAGGACATACAAGTAAAGCCAAAGAAGCGATAGAAGACTATATTAATGATATGAATTATAGCGTTAACACTAGTTTTTTAACATCAGTAACTAGTGCAGATAATACATATTATTGCAATTCAACTTTTGGATATTGTGTAAAATCTATTTCCGTTGAAGAAGATGAAGCAGCTCAATATCGAGGTACATACTACCATGTTATTACCTTCGTTAATATTGATATACCAATACTGAATCAATTATTACCAGCAATAGCGAGTAATATATTTCAAGTAGAGGGTGAAACAAAATTAGTGAATTCTTTTGGAACTAATTCTGAATTGAGTTACTAGAGAAAGACGATAACATCTGTTATAAAGAGGTGATTATAAATGAATGTAATTATATCTAATACGCAACAACAAATGTTGTCGACACTTGATATTGATATAATAAAAACAATGAACGGAGAATTTGAAGTAGATGAATTAATCAGTATCTTCAAAGACTTTTTCTTTGGAAGAATGATTTTGGATATTACGGCTATTAAAGATTACCGCAATGTAAATACATTACAAAAATTATCTATAAACCTTGATGTAGAAAAAATAATATTAGTTCTACCTAATCAAGATCCAGAAACATCTTCAACATCTTTTTTATCTAAATTGGTGTCGATGGGGATATATAATTTTACAACTAATATAGAAGGAATAAAATATTTGTTTGATCATCCTAATTCATACCGTGATGTTGCTCATGTACAACAGTTTACAGAGTTATCTAATACTGTAAGCGAAAAAGTATCCGGAGGAACAAGAATATTAGGAGTTAAAAATATAACTGACCATGCTGGAAGCACTAGTTTTATTTATATGTTAAAGAAAGATTTAGAACAGTCGCATGGATTATCAGTGGGAGCTATTGAAATTAATAGACATGACTTTCAATATTTTAATGAAAAAAACATGGTATCTGCAACTCCTGAAAATATTGCAACAGAAATTTTAAAAATCACAGGAGTGGACGTAATTTTAATTGATTTAAATGACGATGATGACTCATCAGGCGTATGTCATGACATTCTATATCTACTAGAACCATCATCAATAAAACTTAATAAATTAATGAAACGAGATCGTCGTAGTTTAGAAAAACTAGCAGGTAAGAAAATAATCTTAAATCAAAGTCTTTTAAATAGTGGAGATATCACTAACTTTGAATATGAATCAAAATCAAAAGTATTTTACAGTGTCCCACCTGTTAATGATAGAGAAAGAACTGGAGTCTTTAAAAATTTGCTAGGTAAACTAGGAGTTATCACTGTAAAAAAAGAAGAAACTGAAGAAAAAGGTAAAATATTAGGACTATTCAAACTTTAATTGACAATATATATGTAAAAAAGTTTGACAAGTAACTAATTTAAATATATGATATATGTATAAAGGA
>CAYJIM010000066.1:10657-12838 GCA_964370215.1 uncultured Oscillospiraceae bacterium | reverse complement strand
CGCCCGTGGTTTCCCACGCCATTTTTGTTTCATCAACCGTATAAAGGAGAAGATTATCATGCAAAACGTTAGATTACCCAGTGTACCCCTGCTCGTCAATGACCCTTATTTTTCCATCTGGTCGCCGGCGGATCGCTTGTATGAGGCACAGACGACCCATTGGTGTGGCAAAGAAAAGGCGATGATCGGTGTGGTGACAATCGATGGCAAAGATTTTCACTTTCTCGGTCGCATGGGTGCCGGAAAAGTCATCCCGCAAACAGACCTTCAGGTGTCGGCACTGTCCACCACCTACCGGTTTGAAAACGAAGCGATCCAATTGACGGTCACCTTCACCTCACCGCTGTTGTTGGAGGATCTGTCGTTGGTATCAAGACCCTGTGTATACATCGATGTCAAGGTAGACAAAAAAAGAGATGCGGACGTGACGGTGAAGTTTTTACTGGACGAAACCTTCACCCACGACGACGCTTACCCACAAGCGATGATGGGCAGTGTCTATGAAACACCTACCATGCAGTATGCCTATATGGGCAAACAACAGCAAGCACCCCTGTCCCACAGTGGAGACAACATCACCATCGACTGGGGGCACCTTTACTTGGCCGTTCCCACCGGTCAAGGTGAGGTGCAATACCTGCAACACCTACATGGAGGCAATGTGGCCTTACAGGCAGAATGGTCGACAGACGAGGGCTTTTTGGTCGTTGCCTATGACGATGGCGGCTCCATCAACTATTTTGGCAACCTCTGTAAAGGCTACTGGACAACCACCCACAAAACCATTCTGGAGGCGATCACAGCCGCAGTCACCGAACATGACGACTTGATGGCACGCTGTGCCCTACGGGACAAAGAACTGTTTGACATGGCGGTAGCAGCGGTGGATGAGGAATATGCCCTTGTCTGTGCAGCGGCCTATCGACAGAGCATTGCGGCGCACAAACTGTTGGTGGATGAATACGGGGAGGTCGTTTTCCTGTCCAAAGAAAACGACTCCAACGGTTGTATCGGCACGGTGGATGTCACCTACCCGTCGGTACCCCTCTACCTATTGTACCAAACCGAATACGTCAAAGGGATGTTGCGCCCCATCTTCCGTTTTGCCGCCTGTGATGTGTGGGACTATGACTTTGCCCCCCATGACGTCGGTCGATACCCCTATGCGACAGGGCAGGTGTATGGCATTTCAAAATCCTTGCGTGATCGTGACCATTGTCCCCATCCACAAGGGGTGTACCCTTATTTTTATCAATACCCGAAAGGTGCAGAGGTTTATGACTTTTCAATGCAAATGCCGGTAGAGGAATGTGGCAACATGCTGATTCTCACCGCCGTGGTCTGCAAACTGGATGGCGACACCGCCTTTGCAAAACCGCACTTTGACGTGTTGACCCAATGGGCAGGGTATCTGCTCACCCACGGTGCGAATCCGGGCGAACAGCTCTGCACCGACGACTTTGCAGGGCATTTGTCCCAAAACGTCAACCTGTCGGCAAAAGCCTTGATGGGGCTTGTCGCCTTTGCCTCGCTACTAGAACAGGACGGACAGGCGGAGAAAGCGGCGCTGTATCGAGAAAAACTGCGTGAGATGACCGCCGACTGGTTTGACCGTGCAACAGGGAGCGAAAGCACAAAACTCACCTTTGACAATGCCGATTCTTGGAGTTTGAAATACAACACGGTATGGGATCGCCTTTTTGCCACCGATCTGTTTGATACGGCATGGAGAGAAGCGGAAGTGGATTACTATTTAAAACAAAACAACCCCTACGGTGTACCGTTGGATAGCCGTTGTCCCTATACCAAGAGCGACTGGATTTACTGGTGTGTCGCCATGACCGACGATCGTGAAAAGCGAAAAGCGCTCAGTGCACCACTGTACCGCTACCTGCAAGAAAGCCCGACCAGAGTGCCGTTTAGCGACTGGTACGACACCGAAACAGGGCGCTACCATCACTTCATTGCACGTAGTGTACAGGGTGGGGTGTTTATGCCGATCTTGATGGATCGCTACGGCACAAAATAAAGCACGGAAAAATAGGGAGGAAACAAGTGGACGAGCAAAGGGCGGACAGCGTCCGCAGGCGTTGCCGACTGAGCACCCATCGCACGGAATGCCCGTCCACGATGTGGCATGGTGTGGTGCAAATTGCGGACGAGCAAAGGTCGCCCCTACAA
>CAYJIM010000066.1:0-10557 GCA_964370215.1 uncultured Oscillospiraceae bacterium | reverse complement strand
CACGATGTGGCATGGTGTGGTGCAAATTGCGGACGAGCAAAGGTCGCCCCTACAACATGCAGAACCTATACGAAAACCCCCGCAGGTGTCACGATCGACATCTGCGGGGGTTTTGTATGGCACATTATTGTTCGGACTGACGTATCATCATGGCAAGGGTGGGTTCTGCCCATGGGTAGGATTTTAAAAATTCGCCCAAAAACAGGCGGGTTTCGCCCTCGAGGTAGCGGTAATAATCACAATCCAGTTTTTCGGGGTGTACACGGTACTGGCCGTATTGATGCTCCAGTACATCGGCAATGCCGTACTGTGTGAGTGTTTTTTTCAAGCGAGAAAAGTAAGAGCGAAAGCTGTCTTTTGCGCGCTCACCGTCCAAATCTTCCAACACTTCGGCACACAGTTCACTCACACGCACCCAAGCGCCCTGGTGAAAGACAAGGTAAGCAAAAATTTCCTTTGCCTTTTCATGGTTGAACCCAATCGATTTATCGCCAAGTTCTACTTGAAAGGTTGGAAAGCATTTGATTTTCACCTTTTCTACGTCGGGGGACAGTTGTAAAAATCTTGAAACAATCTTGTCCAATTCCTGTGGTTGGTACGGCTTTGTCAGATACCCGATGGCATCGGTGCTCCATGCTTGCAGCGAATAGCTGGGAAAGGCGGTAGCAAAGGCAAAAATCGGTGGGGTGCTCATCTTGTCACAAATGTGTTTGGCAAGATCCAATCCGTTGACAACCGGCATTTCAATGTCGATGAACGCCAAATCCACCTCCTGCTCATCTAAAAATTCCAGGGCCTCTTCGGGGTCTCCGAAAGAGCCGATGACCTCCAATTCCGGATACTCCGAAAGCAGGATTTGCAGTACCACCCGTGCACTTTTCATATCGTCAATTAAAATTACTTTTTTCATGCTA
Organism: uncultured Oscillospiraceae bacterium; assembly: GCA_964370215.1. Taxonomy (GTDB): domain Bacteria; phylum Bacillota; class Clostridia; order Oscillospirales; family Ruminococcaceae; genus Massiliimalia. The sequence goes on along the minus strand of CAYJIM010000066.1, from coordinate 9,643 downwards.
TATTCCTTCTTTCGATTGTCCTTCTTCAGGCAGGTGCACGGTCACGACAGTTCCTTGCTGCAACACACTTTGCACCGTCACACGCCCTTTGCAAAGCAGGCGCAAACGATAAGCAACATTGCCACCGGAACTGCGGTAGCCATCCTTTTTGCTTGGTTTGGTCATAGAGGGTTTTGTTTTGACCTCAAACCCCACACCGTCGTCCTGTACTTCGATGAAAACATCCCCACCTACCATACGGGTTTTGAGTTTGACCGTCCCTTTTCCGGTTCGTTTGCGCACACCGTGCTTGATGGCATTTTCAACAAGGGGTTGAATGGTCAGGGGTGGCACGACAAAGTTGAGTGTATTGAGTTCCTCTTCATACACCAAATCCTCTCGAAAGCAAATTTTTTGCACATCAATATAGGCGCGGATATATTTGAGTTCCTGCGAAAAGGGAATGAGGTTTTCGGTGGAGGCAATGTCAAAACTGGTATGCAGATAGTTTGAAAATGCCCCAATTGCCTTGACTGCTTCGAGGGGTGCATTGTAACACAGCTCCTGAATGGACAACAAGGTGTTGCTGATGAGGTGTGGCTTCATACTCACCGCAAACAGATTGATACGGCTGATTTGCAGGTTCTTTCGCACCCGTTTGAGCTCCCGTTCCCGTTTGGTGTTCCGTCCCAGATAATTGAAAAAGGATAAAATGGCAAAGGTGAAGACCAAAATCTGAACATAGGTGGAGGTGTTGTTGAAGTCCTCTATCCAAAAAGCACGAATTTCCAAGCACGACAACAAGATGATGACCAGTAGATGTCCAAAAAAGCGCCTGCTCTTTTTTGTTTTTTGCTGACGCATTTTTTTGATCTTAAAAAACAGCAACAGCCCAAGGCCAAGTGTGAGGATGATAATGGTAGTAAAAATCGTTTCAATGAGATCCGCCAGCTGAAACAACTGCAACGTCACCACCAAAACGGTATTGCTTATGGCGAGTATCACCAACGAAAACAGAATGCGTTTGGCATATCCATGATATAGTTCCGACACCGTTAAAAAAAGAAAAATCGGGAGCATAGTCAGTGAGAATAAGGCAATTTGTCGTTCAATTTCAAAGGGGATGAGGTGAAAGAAAATGCGCTGGGATTCTGAAAAAATCCAGATCCCTAGCAGGATCATGCCGATGCCTGCCGGTAGTAGCATTTTTGACAACTGACCGACATCTTTGAAAAAGGGGAGCAGGATGGCAAAGAGTCCCGCAGCAACACAAAACATGCTAATGACAATGGCAGGGGTACTGCGTACGACAATGTATTCTACAATTTCAGTACTTTCCCCGATAAAGAGGATGTTGCGGTAATCGGCAATGTGCGCATAAGGAGAGGACAATTGAAAGGTCAACATTGCTTCGGATAGGTCGGGATTGAGGGGAATGATATGCCACTGGCTTGCAGCACTTTTGCCAAACACGTTGCCAGACTCTTTTTTGCATTCGTAAATGAGGGTGCCATTTTCCCACACCGTCAATTCCTGATGTACCGTACTGATCCCCACCGCATCACCGAGCGAAACAGTATGCGGGGCAGTGATGGTGATGACTGCCCCCTTGGTGAGTGTTTCGGCCGGTTGTAAGAGATAGTCGTCATAACTTATCAGGGTGTCCGGAACCCGTTGTAGATAGGAGACAATGATCAGCACCAGTGTGACAAACAACACACTGCAAACGGATAACACCGCCCATTCCATCACCGATTGTACCTTTGTTTTCACGGTGCCACCCCCCCTTTTTTTTGTTGAAATATGTTAAATTATAGCACAAAATAACGGATTTTGCAATGGTTTAAAATTAGACAAAAAATGTCTACAAAAGTGATCGCAAAAAATAACACCGGTGAACAGACATTGTTCATCGGTGTTATGGTTGTTGGTTTTTGACAGCCGAAGTAGGCCTCTCATTATGCTGAAATCCCCGGAACGGCATTGCCTTTGACACCGACCAATGTCACCTGTCCGTCATCTGCTACCCGATATTGATAGTCGACATAGGCGTCAGGATTTTGGCCATCCTCTGTATACTCAAAGGAAACGGTCACGGTACCGGGCGATACACTTTTGAATTGCCACGCTGTCGAAGGGAGTTCGCCGTCTTTTCCTTCTTGAGTCAGGCAGGCGGTCATTTCTAATACACCTGCAGGCTGCATGGTGTATTGCCACTTGGCAAGGGCATGGGGGTCTTGTTGCAATGTGACAGTTGCTGTCTCATTGCTGGAACAGGCGGAAATCAATGCCACTGCAAGTGCGATGGTTGTGGCGATCATGTACTTTGTTTTCACAGGTCTGCCCCCTTTTTTAAAAATTCTACTATATCTTGCACCAATCGACAAGAACTACTACCTATATAGTATCTCAAATAAGTGCCGCTGTCAATGGTGTTTTTGAATTTTTGATGAATTTTTTGGAGTTTTTATGCCAAATGGTCCAAAATCAGCGGTCTCATGGTCGATGCAACAAACAGCGACCCACAAACAACCAACATGCCATTCGGTGGCAAAAGCGAAAGGGCGGTCGTAAGTGACACTTTTCCGTCCGCCAAACAGTGTACCTGTGGGCAGACGGCAGCCGCCGCCTCGGCGGTTTTTTCCTTTTCCAATGCTCTGGGGGAGTCCACGGGTAACGCAAAGAAATGGGTGGCACGGCTGGCAATGACCGACACCGCTTGGCCATAATCCTTGTCGGCAAGCATCCCCATCAATACCACTTTGGGGCGGTCGATGCCGTCCAAGGTATGGGCAAGACCTGTCACCCCTTCTACGTTGTGTGCCCCGTCCACCACAATGTAAGGATCGGTGGACAGCACCTCAAAACGGGCGGCGAAGTGGGTGTCCTGCAATGCCTGTTGCACGACTTCATCGGGCAGGGCAAAGCCCTTTTGACGCAGCTCTGTGACCATGGACAGTACCAATAACGCATTGTCAATCTGATGTGCCCCGACAAGCGACAGGGAGTAGTCCACCCCGTTGTAACAAATGTCACTGCCACGGTCGTCACAGCGATTGACAGTCACACTGCCACGGCTTGCTTGGATCAGACGACTGCCGGTCTCTGCCACCACCGACAGCAGTACCCCCAACGCATCGGGGTGCATCGACGGCCAAACACAAACGGTGCTGTTTTGTTTGATGATGCCGGCCTTTTCATAGGCAATTTTCTCCAAACTGTCGCCCAAAATGGCGATGTGATCCTCGGAAATGGAGGTGATAGCCGCAAGCAAGGGTTGGGTGATGACATTGGTGGCATCAAAGCGCCCACCAAGGCCGACTTCAAGGACAACCACCGCGCACCCTTGTTCGTAAAACCACAAAAAGGCAAGGGCGGTGATGACCTCAAATTCGGTGACGTGAATGCCCGTTGCCTCCACCGCTTCAATGGCGGTTTTGAGTCTGGCAGTGTAATCGGCAAGAGTTTGTTTTTCAATCATCTCGCCGTTAATTTGAAAGCGTTCACGAAAGTCCACGACAAAAGGGGAGGTGTAAAGGCCTGTTTTATAGCCTGCCCCTTTCAGGATATTGGCGGTCATGGTGCAGACCGACCCCTTGCCGTTGGTGCCGGCAACGTGAATACAGCGCAATTTTTCCTGCGGATTACCTAAATTTTGCAGTAGTACCGCCAACCGATCCAACCCCAAATCCCACCCAAAGCGTTCAAAGGAATGCAGATAATCCAGTGCCTGTTGATAGTTCATGTGTTCCTCCTTGTTGGTTGGGCGGATTGGTTGAGTGAAAAGTGAAGAGTAGGGGCGACCGCATGAGTGAAAAGTGAATAGTGAATAGTGAATAGGTAGGGGCGATTCACGAATCGCCCGCAATGCCCGCCGGTGCTACCGGCTCGGAAACGCCAGCGCGTGCTACGCGCCTAATTTTGCAATGCTTTCGCTAATGTTTGCGTGTTTTTCCTGTGCACGGTTTAGTTTTTCACGTTCTGCGTCGACGACCTTTTGCGGTGCTTTATCGACAAACTGCGGATTTTGCAATTTTTTGGTGAACAGGTCGATTTCCTTTTGACAATTTTCCAGTTCCTTTTGCAGTCTTGCACGCTCTTTGTCTTTGTCGATCAACTCGCCCATCGGGATGAACATGCGTGCCACGTCGGTGGTGACGATCATCGCATCGGCAATGGTGAAGGTGTTCCCGATTTCCACCGTCGAAGCAGAGGCCAGACGGGTGAAGAACGCTTCCGAACCGGTGAACAGCTCCGCTTTGTCGGTTTCAATATAGAGGGCCGCTTTTTTGGACGGCGGAATGTTTTTCTCCGCTCTTGCGTTACGAATGCCTTTGATGGCGTCCATGACTTTTTCAAATGCGGTCGCATCGGCAGTAAAGTTGTGGGCGCAGTTCGCTGTCGGCCACGCCGACACCATGATGGACTTGCCGTCGTTTGGCAACGCCTGCCAAATTTCTTCGGTGATGAACGGCATGAATGGGTGCAACAATTTCAATGCCCCTGCCATGACATACACCAAAACTTTGCCGGCATCGATGGCGGATTGTCCACCCTCGGCAATGCGTGCTTTGGTCAGCTCAATATACCAGTCACAGTAGTCATCCCAGATGAAGTCGTAAATTTTGCCGGCGGCAACGCCGAGGTCAAAACTTTCAATGTGTGCAGTGACCGCCTCTACCAAGCTGTTGTACTTGGTTAAAATCCAACGGTCTTCGGCGTGGAGCGTTTCAGGTAGGGCAATGCTGTCCACTTCCTCCGACAGATTCATGAGGATAAAGCGGGAGGCGTTCCACAATTTATTGGCAAAGTTTCTAGCCGCTTTCACCTTTTCGGTGCTAAAGCGCATATCGTTGCCGGCAGAGTTGCCCGACGAGAGCATGAAGCGCAGGGCATCGGCACCGAATTCGTCGATGACTTCCAATGGGTCAATTCCATTGCCGAGCGACTTGGACATTTTGCGTCCCTGCTCGTCACGGACAAGGCCGTGGATGAGCACTTTGTCAAACGGTACCTGTCCGGTTTGCGACAGCCCTGAGAACATCATACGCATGACCCAGAACGGAATGATGTCATAACCGGTCACAAGGGTGTTGGTCGGGTAGAAGTAGGAAAGATCCTCTGTTTGATCCGGCCAACCGAGGGTGGAAAACGGCCAAAGTGCCGAAGAGAACCAGGTATCGAGGGTGTCTGGATCTTGGGTGAGGGTACCGTTACAGTGCGGACAGTTGGTCACAGCGGTTGCCGACACGGTGATGTGGTCACAACCGTCACAGTAATAGGCTGGAATGCGGTGGCCCCACCAGAGTTGACGAGAGATACACCAGTCACGAATGTTTTCCAACCAGTGGAAATAAATTTTATCAAAGCGTTGTGGCACAAAGGTGGTGTCTCCCGCCTTGACCGCATCAATGGCAGGTTTTGCCAATGGCTCCATTTTGACAAACCACTGTTTTGAAACCTTCGGTTCAATGGTGGTGCCACAGCGGTAGCAGGTACCGACGTTGTGGGTGTGATCCTCTACCTTGACCAAGAAGCCGCCCTCTTCGAGGTCCGCAACAATCGCTTTTCTTGCTTCATAGCGATCCATGCCGGCATATTTGCCACACTCTTCGGTCATTTTTGCGTCGTCGGTCATGCGGTTGAGCACCGGCAGGTTGTGACGAAGGCCTACTTCAAAGTCGTTCGGGTCGTGTGCCGGTGTGATTTTGACCACCCCTGTCCCGAAGTCCATTTCAACATAGTCGTCGGCAACGACAGGGATTTCACGCCCCACCAGTGGCAGGGTGACCGTTTTGCCAATCATCGCTTGGTAACGTGGATCGTCGGGGTGTACCGCCACTGCGGTATCGCCCAAAAGCGTTTCCGGACGGGTAGTGGCAAGCAACAGCTCTCCCGACCCATCGGTGAGCGGGTAACGCAGGTGCCAGAAAAAGCCTGCTTTTTCCTCATGTTCTACTTCTGCATCGGAAATGGAGGTCAGGCAGGTTGGACACCAGTTGACCATCCGCTCCCCACGGTAGATCAGTTCTTTTTCATACAGATCACAAAACACTTTGGTGACCGCTTTGGAACAACCTTCGTCGAGGGTAAAACGCTCTCTCGACCAGTCACAGGAAGAACCGAGTTGTTTTAATTGTTCGATGATGCGGCCGCCGTACTGTGCTTTCCAGTCCCATGCACGTGCCAAAAAGCCATCTCTACCGATGTCGTCTTTGGTGACCCCTTCCGCTTTCATCGCCTCGACAATTTTTGCTTCGGTGGCGATGGAGGCATGGTCGGTGCCGGGAAGCCAGAGAGCTGCATACCCCTGCATCCGTTTGGTACGGATCAAAATATCCTGCAAGGTGTTGTCAAGGGCGTGTCCCATGTGCAATTGCCCGGTGATGTTGGGCGGTGGAATGACGATGGTGTAAGGGGTCTTTTTCGGGTCGGGCTCTGCTCTGAAATAGCCTTTGTCCATCCACTCACTGTAGATGCGAGATTCAAAATCTTTGGGTGCGTATACTTTTTGAAGTTCTTTCATAATCATTCTCCTTTTTGTGTGCGCATAAAAAAAGTCCTAAACGAGAGTGAATTTCTCGTTTAGGACTGAGTTTTACATTCAGCGGTACCACCTAAATTCAGGCAAAGCCTGCACTTTCACACTCCGATAACGGGGAGTAGGCGGACCGTACTACTACAATGGGTTCCATTGGTTTGCACAGACTGCTCCGGGGTTACTTCATCTGTTGCCTGCCCGAAGATTTTCACCAACCATCTTCTCTCTACAGGTGCAAAACAACCACTACTTGTCCCCATCGTTGCATTTGTGTCCTTATTATAACAAGTTTTGCCATCGCTGTCAACGATTATTCTGCCGAGTCGCCCTCGGTTGTGTCATCGTCGGTTGCTTCTTCCGCGACAGTCGGTAGAGGAGGCATCCCAACGCCACCGTCTAGAATGTGTTGGATGGCCGCACTTGCAGTGGCGACACTTTCTTCATCCGGAATGATGACCGACAACAGTTGTGACATCGAATAGGTCGAACGGCTGTCAAAGGAACCAGTTACCTCTTGGCTCAAAATATCCCAAGAAGCCGGGCTGTCGATCTGCGAACGTACCAGATCGGTGATTTCCTGATTGCTCATGCTCGTTTCCATCGAATCGGATACGCTTGCAAGCAAGGAGGAGTAGTTGGTGATGATCGCCGGCGACAGCAGTTTGTTGATCATCCCTTCAATGACTGCCATTTGGTTTCTACCACGTTGCAGATCTCCATCGGTGAAGGAGGCTCTCTCACGCGAGAACATCAGCGCTTCCGCCCCGTTCAATTGGTTTTCCCCTTCGGTGTAGTAGTAGGTGCCAAATTCATCTGCCGCCGAGAAGGTAAATTCGGAGTAAACGGTGATGCCACCCATGGCGTCGACGATGTCTTCCATACCGGTAAAGTTGACTCTTGCATAGTAGTCAATGTCAATGCCGTACAGGTGTTCCAGTGTTTCCATCGAAGCATCGACCCCGTGGACACCGGTGTGGGTGAGTTTATCTAACGCGTAATCAGCATACGGCAATTCCACATAGTAGTCACGTGGGGTGGTGGTCAACAGCACTTGATGGGTGTTGGGGTTGATGGTCGCCAAGATGTTGACGTCACAACGGCTGGTGGTGGAAATGCTACCACGCACGTCAATCCCACTGATGTACACAGTAAACGGCTCGGTTGCAATGTCCTCTACCGTCTGTTCAATTTCCACTTCGACTTCTGCCGAATAGCTGGCAATGACTTTGGTTTCGGTGGAAAAGGCAGGGTGGGTTTCTTCAATAAAGCTACGGGAGGCTTCATTCAGCAGGATGGCCTCTACTTCGCCACTGTACAGTGCGTTGACCAAAGTATCTGCTACGGCATAATCTCTGGTGGTGATCATCTGTCCGACTTCTGATTCAATTTTTCCGACCACGGTGTTGACCGTTTCAGCATCGGTGGCAATTTGTGCCCCAAAGCTGTAGTCTTTGGCGCCTTGAATGTCGGTTGCCGCATCGTTTAAGAGCACCACGACCGACATGTCGCTGATGCGCACCGTCGCCCCTGCAATGTCCGACAGACTTTGTTGGGTTTGGAATCCGTATACGCTGACAAAGCCCAACAACGTTGCCATGAAGAGGGTCAAGATCCGTCCGAGGACACGTGCTCCACGTTTGCCCAAAAACAGCAAAAACAGGATCAAAAATCCGATGAGTACCCCCAATACAATCACGAGTAAGAATTGGATGGGTAGCATATTCAATAATAGGATGACAGCGACAAATGCCAGTGCCACTACCCCGAATAACCATAATAATACTTGATCAAAAACGGCAATGCGTTTTTTTGGTGCAGCTTGTTTTCTTTGCGAGGTCTGTTGCTTTTTCATAAATCCTCTCTTTCCCGATCGCTATCGATCGTAAAATTTCATTACCTATCTATTATACCGCTATTTTTAAAAATTGCAACGTTTTTCTTGTATTTTCACGTCTTTTATGGTTTTTTTGACAACTTTTCCCCCTCTTTTTTGCGGTTTGCGCACAGTATGTCAGCAACCTGACTTGCAACAGAATGTCAAATACAAGCAAAGATTTTTGTTAAACTTTACAAATTGGCAAAGACAGGGAAGGGAAAGTGTGCTATAATAAAAGCGGATTTACTATTTTCTGTTTTGATAACAGCAACCAAAAGGAGGAACTTTTGTATGAACATTCCCTATGTAACCTTTACCATCGGCAAACAAAAAAACATCGCACTCATTGCACATGACGGCAAAAAAGCCGATCTGATCGAATGGTGTCAAAAAAATAAAGAGACGTTGAAACAACACTTTCTCTGTGGAACCGGCACCACCGCACGCATGATCGCCGACAACACAAACCTGCCTGTTCGTGGCTACAACAGTGGCCCACTGGGTGGGGATCAGCAAATCGGGGCGAAAATCACCGAAGGATCGATTGACTTTGTCATCTTCTTCTCTGACCCGTTGAGTGCACAACCGCACGATCCGGACGTCAAAGCGCTCTTGCGTATCGCGCAGGTGTACGACATTCCGATCGCCAACAACCGTGCCACCGCAGACTTTTTGATCACCTCCAGCTACATGAATGCCGAGTATGACCACAAAGTCATCAACTTCAAAGAAAACATCAAATTGCGTGCCGAAACGCTGTAAGGTAAAAGCCCCCGTCAACGAGGATTGTTGACGGGGGCTTTTTGTGTCAATTGGCGGTGTGCATCCAAACAAACCTTCCATTCTGCCGTAGGGTCGGGTCTTGACCCGACCGAAACGCCTGCGGACGCTGTCCGCTGTAGGGGCGGATTGGTTGAGTGAAGAGTGAACAGTGAATAGTGAAGAGGTAGGGGCGGATTTCAATATCCGCCCGCCAGTTTCCCGCCAAATTTTCATTGGGTGGTGGATGGCGGATGGGTCAAGACCCATCCCTACAAACAAACCTTTCATTGTGCCGTAGGGTCGGGTCTTGACCCGACCGAAACGCCTGCGGACGCTGTCCGCCCGCACAAAAAGGATCTGCCGATGATGGCAGATCCTTTTTTATGGTTGTTATTTTGTTTTTCTCATGCGGACGGTGAGGACAATACCGCCGAGGGCAAGGGTGGAAATCAACACGAGCACCCCTGTCATGCCGTTGTCGCCGG
>CAYJIM010000065.1:0-13017 GCA_964370215.1 uncultured Oscillospiraceae bacterium | reverse complement strand
TGCAAGCACTGACTTTCCACCACTGCGCCGAATCAAAATCCCCTGCACATCGTCGGTAAACCCAACACCTAATAAATTTGGCGGTGTTCTGCCAACCCCTTCACTTGTCCATGCATCAGCAGATCTTCCCATTTCAACGGGATTTATCAACCGCGTCCGCACCTCCCATCGATAGGGATCGCTCACATTATTCTTTTCAGCAAATACAAACATTTCTTGGATTGTTTTAAAATCACAGGGGATGCTTTGCAGATTTGCAATGTTGGTCGTCGTAGGAACAACCAGTTGCACAGTCGGATCACTACGCATAACGTTCAACATATTTTCCAAATAGTTTGCCCCTACTAAAACATCATTGGAAATCATGCAGTAATATTCACCCTCTACAATGCGATAAGCCACTGTTGTCGGACTCACTTTCAAATTATTGTACTTAAAATCTAATTGCTTGGTACAACCTATCGATTCAAAGTATTCCTTCGTCCCATCATCACTACCATGATTCATTAAAATCAATTCATAATTGATGTGTTCCGGTGTGTTTTTCATGATCGCCTCGACACACGTTTTTGTATAGTCAAGTTTGTTGTACGCACACACATAAATGGACACATCGTACTTATACTCTCCACTTTTATAACTTTGCTCTAAATACGGGTTGGCTCGCAACGTCTTCCATTCTGTTTGGTTGTACTCTCTTGTCTTTTCCTCGTCCCCTTTGATCAGTAGCATATAGTAAAGCACTGAAAAGAGTTCGTCAATCAACGGAATTGCCTGATATTCCATTTTGGAAAACATTTTGTCACACCGTGTTTTGCGGTATCTTTCAACAAGTTTGATCGTGTGCGCAAGATTTAAAATAAGACCCTGATGCACTTCTTTGAGCATCGGTTCTTCTGTTGCTAAGCCAAGTACCGAATCTCCTATCTGTAACAACAGTGTTTTGAACAGATCGGTCAGCTTTGCCGCCTCTTGAAAGGCACCTTTTGCAGACAATTCGTAAATCTCCACGGCACTTTCTTTTAGTATTTCAACACTAGACAGAATTTGCTCACAAATTTTTTCGTTTTTAATCATACCTGCTCCTTAAATATCCCCTCTGATTGTTTCGGTAAAGAGATAGTACGTGTCGGGTGACTTTCCGATTGTTTCAAATAATTTTCTTGCCACATCAGTGGCAGTATATCCGGTTACAAAGATAAATTCATCGTCGTGCGGTCTGATTTCTCTTGGATGGATCGCCGGTTTCCCATGATAGGTGCTCGTTTTATAGGAGTCATAAAAATGCTCCAACTGTGCATAGGGGTACTGTTGTTGTAAAAATTGAATGAGTCGTTCTGACGCATCATTTTCCCCCCATACAGCATAGCGAAACCGCTCCTCCGGTTGCCACTTTTCTCGAACAAAGGACAGTACTGCGTCGCTATAACTTTTTTGCACCTGCACTTTTTGTGCACGCAAGTCGTACCACTCCGTCAGCGTCGCATAAGCAAGGTGCGCCTCGTAAGTCTCCGCAATGCGCCGTTTGGCAACATCCTTTTTCAATTGCTTGATCGATTCAAGGTCAATTACTTTCGGCGACCAATCAACACGGTCCACCGTTTCTTCTGTATATAGTGGTAGGTATTTGTCAAGCCAAGAGAAACGATAATCGATCTCCTCTTTGATCACAATGACAGGAATACCCATTGCAAGACAGGGGGAAGCAACATGTAGCCTTGAAGTGACGACAAGAGCTGCTTCTTTTTCAAACAGCGCATAACGGTCTTTTACTGTTTGTTCCATTGTTTTTCCACCAGTCACCTCTTCAAAGGTACCGAATGCAATGTTTTGTAGCTCGACAGCGACGTCTTTTAGGTATTTTGGCAAATGCTTTTTTGCAAACGCAGGAACTTCGACCAAAAACACCTTCCCTTTGCTCGGTGCACTGCTTCTACGAGGCAGCGTCAAGGTGATACATCCACTAAAGTAACAATCCACCCCAGCTCTTGTCAATCGGTCAAACACCGCTTGATCGCGACACCCAACAGGGGAGAACCGCTTAAAATAGTCCAGCTCTTCTGCGCCAATCGCGTGTGCATCTCGACTAATGCCCAAAAACACAGGAATGATATACGGGGATAGCTGTTTTTTAAAACTTCTGGTAATCGCTTGGTTGATCGGCAAAATCAAAAACTCACCACGATAACGACTGATTTCATTGTAATCTAATCGATAAATATCCTCTGGCGCAATCCCCATTTCTCCGTACAAATCCTGTATGATCAAGTTTTGCAAATGATCGCCAAAATTGATATGATTTTGCTCCAAACGATTCGGAAAACCAATTGTTTCTACATCAATCACCGCATATTTCATGAGGTTACGCTCCGACTTAACTGTTCGCCTACCGGAATTTTACGATCATTTTCGCCAAAGGTACCGTTACATTTTTTACACAATTCAATATAACCACGATCGGTATATCCTAAAATATATTCCATCAATTCTTTTTTCGAGGTAAAGTGATCCAACTCAAAATAATCACCTTCTGCAATTTGGTAATAACCACTGCGCTCCACAGAATCTGCACGAGAACAATAGTACATCCTCCCATTCATAAAGTTCGGGTTTCTTTCACTGCACCGTTCAGCCAATGCCACCAACTGCTCTTCTGTTGTCAGTCCATTGCTTTGTTGCGGGTACCCAAAATCCAACCAATATTCTGACTTTTGGCAAATGTACCGAATACCATGTGCTGTTAAAAGCGCAATCATTTCATCTATTTTTTGCTTCTTTCCTGTAAATTCTCGGTAGTCGGTAAATCGCACATCAACATCGTACTTTTTCCACAAGTGCAACATTTCATCCGTTGGCAATATTACGGCATTGGTGCAGAAAATAATATTGGAAATTTTTGTTCCCAAATAAGTTTCTCCGACATGCACCAAAAGATCATTGATATAGGGCAGTAACATCGGATCACCACCCATAATGCCCAAACTATTCAACTTGTCGATGCAGGAAAACAACTGCGCAAGGTCCTTTTTCATCAGTTCCAATGACACACTTCGCGGTTCTTGAATGTAAGGAATCAGTCCTGCGCATTGTTTGCAACGCAAGGTGCACCGTTCTGTTACACGGTATCCAATATAGTGAATTTCCAGATGATTGTATTGGTAGAGCTTGTAAAGACAGTTGAATTCTTCTGCATAAAAAATATCTTTGTTCGGTAAGTATCCAACTGTTTCAGCCTTTGCAAACATTTCTCTTTTGTGTAAAGAGGCTGTTATAATCCGTACATTCTCCTTTTTTTCTTTCAAAAATTCGTTTGGATCGAGCACATCATACCCATAAAACGGTTGTTTTCTTCTCTCTGGATCTGCATCTAAAAAGCCTGCAATGTGAATCTCTTCTTTAAACGCTTCATAAAAGCTCGCCCCACGAAGTTTCGCACCCCATATGTAATATTCATGGCCTTTCTTCAACACTTCTTTTGCAAGATCATCAAACTCATGTCCTTTGTTTGTCCATTTCATGCTCATTCTCCTCTACATAAATGCTTTTATGGTGTCGATGACATAGGCCACTTCTGCTGTTGTTAGGTGGTGGTACATGGGGAGGGAAATGGTGCTGTTGTAATAGGCGTTTGCCTGTGGTGGGGTTGGTTGGTTGTAGTAAGGGTGCATCGTTACCGGCAGGTAGTGTACCTGTACCCCTATGCCATGTTGTCGCAAATGATCAAAGAGTGCTTTGCGATCCACCCCTTTTTCCACCTGAATGGGATAGAGGTGGTAACTGTGTAGGTTGTCGGGTCTACGGTTTAACTCTTGAAATGCCGTATCCTGTAACCAGGATCGATCGAATCGAGGGGGTAGCTTGATCCAACTGAGTTCTTGCAACGCGATATCGTACATTTCTGCAATTTCGTTGCGACGATAAATGGATTGGTTCAGCTTTTGCAGCTGGGAGAGCCCCAACCCTGCCTGCAAGTCGGTCAACCGATAGTTGTGCCCCAGTTCCTGCATCTCATGGTACCAGTCGCCATGGCTGTCCGCTATAAATTCCGACGGATTTTTGGTGATGCCATGGGTGCGAAAACGCATCAGTTTTTCGTAATATGCAACGTTGTTGGTCAACACCATGCCCCCCTCTGCGGTGCAGAGATGTTTGACCGGATGAAAGGAGAGCACTGTCATATCCGCAAAGTCAACAATGCTGTTGCCACCAACTTTTGCCCCAATGGCATGGCAGGCATCGTGGATGATGCAGAGGTTTTGCGCCTGCACCTTTGGCAATGCTCGCAACCGCTGTAAGTCGACAGGATACCCCCCGTAGGACACCGGCGTGATGACCCGTGTCGTGTCGTCAATCGCCGCTTCCACTTGGGTCAAATCCAAATTCAAGGTCGTCGGGTCGATGTCGACAAAGCGAGCTTGCCCCCCACAGTACAGTCCTGCATTGGCGGAGGCCGCAAAGGTAATCGGGGTGGTAATAAAGGAAAAGCTGTCCTGCTCTGCCAGCGGTGCCTGATCCTTGCCAAAGCAAGCAGTTTTGCTGACATGGTATGCTCCATGCAGTGCCGCCGTGCCATTGCAAAAGGAAACGGCATAGCGACAGCCGTGGTAGGCCGCCACCGCCTCTTCAAATTCCTTTCCGACCGGCCCTTGGGTCAGCCAGTCAGATTGCAGTACCGAAAGCACCGCTTGTACATCCGATTCATCAATGGTTTGTCTGCCGTATGGTATGTATTTCATGGTGTTACTCCTATGTCTTCTGCAATCAATGTGGTGGACAGGGGGGTACCCCTTGCAATGTCCACCCGTGCGGTTTTGCCGATGACCTTGTCGATGTATTTGGGTGCCATGCCATTGCCCGGTCGAATGGAGCGAATGTTCTCTGCTGTGAACGGCTCCCCTTGTTTGACATCCGCCACCACAAACAGCGACCGTGCAAAGACACGTGCCTTTTTCTTTTCCGCCGTCTGGGTAAAATCGGGTGTTGCTACCATCTGTTCGGTGCGGCGCACCCGTTGCACCAAAGCAGAAAACTCCTCTGCCGTCATGGAAAAGGCCGCATCCGGCCCCCCGATTTGGCGGTCAATGATAAAGTGCTTTTCAATCATGGTCGCCCCCATGGCAACGGCGAGACAGGCAACCTCATCCCCTGCGGTGTGGTCGGAAAGTCCGACTTTCACACCAAACCGCTCCTTCAAAAAGGGGAGATTGGCAAGCCTTGCATCCTCGACTTTTGCCGGATACTGAGAGGTGCACTGCAACAGCGTGATGTCGTGGTTGCCGACTGCACGACAAGTCTGTACCGCATCGTCAATTTCTTCGAGCGTCGCAATCCCGACCGACAGTACCATCGGTTTTTTCGTCTCTGCCGCACAGCGAATCAGGGCAAGGTCGGCAATTTCAAAGGAGGCGATTTTGTAAATGGGATTTTGTAAGTCTTCCAACAGTGCAACCGCTGTCGGGTCAAAGGGGGTGGAGAACAGCTCAATGCCCACTTCCTTTGCATAGCAAAACAACGCCTCATGCCATTCCCATGGCGTGTATGCCGTTTGGTACAGCTGGTAGAGTGTCACCCCGTCCCAGATCGTCCCTTGGGTGAGGCGAAAATGCTCGTTGTCACAATCAATGGTCAGGGTGTCGGGGGTGTAGGTTTGCAGTTTGATGGCATCCGCCCCACACGCTTTTGCCACACGAATACTTTCCTTTGCGATCGCAAGGTCGTGATTGTGATTTGCCGAAAGTTCCGCTACAATCTTCACTGCCATGGCCGTCCACTCCTTTTTTCTCATTGTAATGTTGTTTTCAGTGCACGCACTTCACCAATCGACAAATCCCAACGGATGGGCACTTCGTTTGACAATGCGGTAAAGTCTCTCTCATAATGCACCGTACCCTGTCCACCTTGCGCCGTCGCTGTCGCACAGCCCTGTCGAATCTCCTGCCAATGTGTCCTAAACAGCGCTTGTATCGCCGTTTGTAGACTGTCATAGGACTGTTGTAGCGTGATGGTGTCGTCAAAGGTCATCTGCTCTTGATACAAAATATCGCCGGTATCCATGCCCTCATCGATGAGGTGAACAGTCACCCCATTGGGTGTCCCGTCCCAAATGCTCCAAAAGTTCGGCTTAGACCCACGATTCCATGGCAGATAGGCGATGTGCAGGTTGATCATCTGATGGGGGTAGCTTTCCAGCACTTCCTTTGAGATGATGTGCCGATAGCCAAAACTGATGACAAGGTCGGGATTGTATCTTTGCAATACCTCTGCGGTCAACGGCTCGGTATAGGGGATCACGATGTTTCCTTCGTTTTGTAGCCAATCCAAGAGTGGCGGTTTTTGGTAGCCATATAAAAACAAAAGTACCATCCTAATCCTCTTTCCCAAGCAATGCCTGCATGATGTTCTCTACCCCGTGTTGCAGGTCACACTGCGCCATGGTCTTCATCACCGTTTGTCGTTTCTCTTTCGTGTCCAAATCCGCCAGTAGCTTTTTGATGATCGCCTGTTTTTCTTGCTCACTTTGTTCCGCCTTTATCCACGCATACCCCGACACCAACCGATGGGACATGAGCCAGTCGAGGTTGTGTTGTTGGTTGTCCGCCACTTGCACTACCACAAAGGGTAGCCTTTGCGACACCAATTCAAACACCGTCTGTCCGGCGGCGGAAATGGCAAGGTCGCACCTGTTCATCAGTGCACACATCTCTTGGGCGGACAGCCCACTGTAGCAGTGCACGACCTGCCCGTCCCCGATAGGGATCGATGGCGACGCGTCTGTCACCACATGTACCGTGACGGCATCATACTGCGACAACACCACTTGCACGGCGGCAGCGGTCGCCGCTGCCACGTCGGTTGCACCAAACAGCACCAGCACGTCGGTCACCGCTTGTTTGGCGGTACGAGACCCTGTTGTGCGAAATGGTGGGCGCAAAATCACATAATCGCTGCCCGACAATGGTATGGCCTCCTGCTCCCGTGCTTTTTTGGGAGGACAAGCGCCGTACAGCACCACCCCTTTGGGATAGCAAAATCGGTCGGTGTCATCGATGTACAGACACCTCTTTGCCGTCGCCGCCAAATGGTGGTAATCGGATGGCGTGGCGTGATAGGAGTCGACGATTGCATACGCCTCGCAAAGGTCATCGATGCGATCCAGCTGTCCATACCAGTCGGTGCGGAGGGTGCGACGCCCTGCCAAAAACGCCTCTGCCGACCCATCTCCTGCAACGACAAAACAGGGCTTGTGTCCCATCGCCGCTACTTGGTCGTACAGCGCACTACAGCGAGACAGATGCCCCATCCCGATGGTTTGTGACCCTTCGGTAAACAGATACACTTTTTTCATCTCAACGAATTTCTCCCTTGCAATAATCCCGATAAAATCTCAACAGCCCCTCTCGGTGTGGGGTGATCTGCCAATCCACTTCCGCTTTGATGCGTCGGTTGCTTCCGGTGTAGCAAAGCCCTTCGCCCTCCTGCAAACAGGTGATCGGCAGTTGGGATCCCGTCACCTCTTGCAAGGTCATTGCAATCTGAGATAGACGGACAGGCGCTCCACTGCAAAGGTTGTAGTCACGGTACCGTGGTGTCCCCTGCAACAGGTACAACAGCGGTTGCAACAGATCCTCTGCATACAAAAAGTCAAAGACACAGTCCTGTCGGATGGTCATTTCCACCTGCTGTTGTACACAGCGACAGAGGTGTGAAACAAAACAGGCTTCTTTGTTTTCATACTTTCCATACAGGCCAAACAAGCGCAGATTGTAGATGTTTTGGTACTGGTCTTTGAGCTGGTTCATCGCAAACTTTGACAGGCTATAGTCGTTTAACGTTGGTACTGTCTGCCCGAAATCCTCTTCCTTTGCCCCATCGATGGCAAAGCGCTTGTCAAACTCCGCGCCCGAGCCAAAGTAAAGAATGCGGTCAAGATCCCCTGCACAGTTTGCCAACGCATAAAACATCTTAAGATTTTGGGACAGTTCATCTTCCCTTGCTGCACGGCGTGCCGCATGTACCGTGGCGGCATGGATGACATGGGTGATGTGGTGGGTTTTGATGTACTGTGCCACCGCAGACTCATCCGTCACATCCAACACACTGCTACTCGGCGCTTTTACCGTATAGCCTTCTCGAAGCAGATCCTGTAGCGTTTGGCCGATAAACCCGCTCCCACCGGTCAATAATAGTTTCATGTCAATCCCACTTTATCATATTTTCACAGACCTCTTCGGCAGGCAAAAACGGATAGAGATTTTCCAGTGCCGAAGAGGAAAAGGTGCCGTTCGCGTGTGCCACCGTCATGGATTTTGGAATTTCATCAAAGTAGATGGAGGAGCGCACCTCACAAAGCGTCGGGCGATCGTCACAAAGCACCTGTTGTACCACCGATTCGACTTCGTCGTCGGTCTCTATGCAGTGGTAATCCAGTCCATACGCTTTGGCAACGTCTGCCATCTTTGGAAAGGCAACCCCATTTTGATAATGACTTGCCACATAACGCTCTTCAAAATTGTTTTTCTGCATCATATAGATCGACGCATACCCCTCATTGGACAGCACAAACAACTTGATGGGGAGATGGTAGTTTTGTATCAACTGCAATTCTTGGATGTTGTGTTGTAACGATCCATCCCCTTCCAACGCAATGGTGCGGCGTTTGCCCCCTGCAAGACAGCAGGCAATGGCAGACGGAACGGTAAAGCCCATCGACCCCAACCCCATCGAGGAGACAAACCGTTGCCCCTCTTTTAAGAAAATCCCCATATGGGAAATGCCGCAGGTTCTCCCCGAAGAGGATCCCACGTATTGGTCGCTCTCTTTGGCATGGTGTGAAAGCACCTCTGCCAAATAATACCCGTCTACCTTCCCCTCATTGTCAAGCGGTTGTCTTTCGTTGCAAAGCGGGTACTTCGCCTTTTGCTCGTTGCAGTATGCCATCCACCGTGGATCGGTCGCAATCGGCGTGGCAATCGCTGTCAGCGCCTCGACAAAGGCAGTGGCATCCTGCTTGATCAGCAAAGCATCTTTCATCGACAGCTTCCCTAATTCCTGCTCGTCGATGTCGACCACCACTTTCTTTGCCTGTGTTGCAAAGTGTGCCTCGTCATAAATGGTCAGCGTGACATTGAGGCGGGATCCCAGCACCACCAACAAATCGCAGTTTTGTAGGATATTATTGCTGTAGCGGTAGGCGGGTGCGCCCGGCATCCCAACGTAAAGCGGATGGGTTTCGTGGAGTAGGTCTTTGGCACGCCAGGTGGTCAACACCGGTACCTGTAGTGTTTGGAGTAACGCTTGCAACGCCTCTCTGCCATCACAGACCGCCCCTCCGCCAATCAAAAACAGCGGACGCTTTGCCTCTTGTAACAGCGAAAACACTTCCGCCACCTGTGTTTGCAGCAGCGTTTGCGCCAGTGCTTTGGGGGCATCGGTCGATGGGGTGAACCCTTGCAAGGAGGCAGGATCAATGTCGGTACCCTGTACGTCCAGCGGAATATCCACCCAAACAGGGCCTTGTCGCCCTTCCTTTGCAAGGTACACCGCCTGTTCCAATTCATAGCGAATGGTGGTCGGATCGGTGACGGTCACCGCATATTTGGTGATCGGTGTCGCCATCGCGACAACGTCCACTTCCTGTGCCCCGAACTGGCGCACCCCGCGCAGTTTGGCACTGTCTGCCGTTTTACACTGTCCCGAGATCATCAATACCGGGGTCGAATCCAGAAAAGCGGCCGCCACCCCTGTCATGGCATTGGTGCCCCCCGGTCCCGTTGTCACCAAACACACCCCAATATTTTTGGTATACTGTCCGACACTGTCGGCACAAATAGCGGTTGCCTGTTCGTTCAAATTGCAAATCAGCTCCAACGGCTGTTTGCCAAAGGAATCGAGCAGGTGCATCATCCCACCACCCGAAATCAAAAACACCTGTTTTACCTGCAACGCCGTCACAAACTGTGCGACATAATCCGACAATTTCATCTTACCGCAATCTCCTTTAAACTCTTCTTGATGGTGCCTGCCATGGTACACACCATCTCTTCGGTCATACCGGGATAGACCCCGATCCAAAAACTGTCCTGCATCACACGATCGGTCTGTGTGAGACTGCCCACCACACGATAGGCCGTCTCATCCTCTCGTACACTGTCAAAACAGGGTTGGCGAATCAGGTTGCCGGCAAAGAGCATCCGTGTTTGAATGTTTGCTTTTTCGAGTTGTTGCACCAAACGATCACGCACGCCCTCCTGCTTACAGGTGATCATAAACCCAAAGGGAGAGGGGGTTGCCTCAGGCAGTTGTCGGGGCAGGATCAGTGTATTTTGACAATCCTGTAGGGTAGTCCACAACAGGTCGTAGTTTTTTTGTCTTGCCGCGGTAAATGCGGTCAACTTCTCCAACTGTGCCACCCCGATCGCCGCCTGTAAATCGGTGGCTTTGAGGTTATACCCAAAATGGGAGTAGATGTATTTGTGGTCATATCCCTTTGGCATCTGCCCATACTGTCCGTCAAAGCGATGTCCACACAGGTCATCCTGCCCTGAAGCACAAACGCAGTCTCTGCCCCAATCACGCATCGAACGCACAATTTTGTGGAGCAATGGATTGTTTGTGTAAACCGCTCCACCCTCACCGGTGGTCATATGGTGGGGTGGGTAAAAACTGGACGTCCCCAAATCCCCCACCGTGCCGGTCAGATAGTCCTTGCCGTCTAACGTCACCTGCGAGCCGAGGGCATCACAATTGTCCTCAATCAACCACAGCCCATGGCGGTCACAGAACGCTTTGACCGCTTTGAGATCAAAGGGGTAGCCCAATGTATGGGCAACCATGACCGCTTTGGTGCGTGTCGACAGCGCCTCTTGTAATTTGCTACAATCGATGTTGTATTCCGGTATGGTGATGTCCACAAATACCGGCACTGCCCCGTATTGTAAGATGGGGGCTACCGTGGTCGGAAACCCTGCCGCAACGGTGATCACCTCATCACCCGGCAACAAACGACGCTCTTTCAACAAGGGGGAAGTCAACGCCATCAACGCCAACAGGTTTGCCGACGATCCGGAGTTGACAAACGAGGTGTAACGCACCCCCAAATAATCGCAAAGCCCCTGTTCAAATCGATCGGTGTAACTTCCGGCAGTCAACCAAAAGTCGAGCGCACTGTCCACCAGTGTGACCACTTCTTTGTCGTCGTACACCCTACCACCATAAGCGATGCGATCCCCTGCCTGATAGTCGGGGCGCTTGTGGTACTTTTTTGCATACGCCTGCACCAACGTTAAAATCTCCTGTCGATCCTGTTGCTGTTGATTCATGTTGTTACTCCTCATGCTGAAAATAGGTGCTGATCTGTTGCTGCATACAGGCGTACAGATCCTGTTTTTGATCCCACGCTTGATACCATGCCACCGTTTTTTCCACCGCCTTTTCGATGTTCCATCGAGGGCACAGCCCTAGCACTTCTTTCACTTTGTCGTTTTGCAAGGCCAAAAATCCTGCTTCATGCACACCGTTGTCCCCTTGGTGTGCCCAACGAACGCCCTGCCCCCAGTACCGACAAAAAATCGTTGCCAACTCGCCGGTGGTGATGCAGTCGGCGATGTCAGGGCCGACGTTGTATCCGCCACACAGTGTCGGGTCATCTGCCTGTCGCATCGCCAACACCAGATACGCCACCAACGGTTCAATCACATGTTGAAAGGGGCGTACCGCATGAGGGTTGCGCAGTATAAGCACTTCTTTTTGGATGGCATGACGCACACAGTCGGGCAGGATGCGATCCTTTGCAAAGTCCCCCCCACCGATGACGTTGCCGGCTCTTGCTGTTGAAACTGCAATCCCTTTTTCATCCAAAAAACTGCGTCGATAGGTCGCCGTTGCCAACTCACTACAGGACTTGCTGTTGGAGTAAGGGTCGTACCCATCCAGTCGATCGGCTTCGCTGTGTGGTACCGCATGGGTGGTATTTTCATATACCTTGTCGGTCGTGACATTGACCACCGACCGCACCGTCTCGCTTGTTCGCACGGCTTCCAACAGGTTCACTGTGCCGAGCAGGTTGGTTTGGTAGGTCAACACGGGATTTTCATAAGAATCACGCACCAATGCCTGTGCGGCAAGGTGAAACACCACCTGGCAGCCACTTTCGTGCAGCGTCCTTTGGAGTGCCGATAAATCCCTGATGTCGCCCTCATGCGATTGTATTGCTGTCTCAAAGGGGAGTAATGTATAAAGACTATCCGCCTGTGGCGGCAGGGCATAACCGACCACCGTTGCTCCGAGACCGGACAGCAGGACACAAAGCCAACTGCCCTTAAATCCGGTGTGCCCCGTCACAAAAACGGTTTTCCCACGGTAAAACTGCTGTAATTCCGTCCACAAACCCATCTCGTCTCCTCCGATCGATATTGTTTTCATATTCTTTCTTATTATAGGGGAATTTATCGAAAATTACAAGGCAGTTTTGCTGATTTCTTATCCCATGACTTGAAATTCCTAATAAAGTTCCCTATAATAAAGAACATACAACTGAAATGAGGTGACCGTTGTGGCAAAAACCAATGCCATGCGCCTGCTCGAGCAGGCAAAGATTCCCTATACCATCAAACAGTATACCGTCGACGAGGAACACCTGTCGGGGCGACACGCCGCGGCCGAAGTGGGGTTGTCTCCGGATGAAGTCTTTAAAACACTCGTCACCCGTGGGGACAAAACCGGTATTTGCGTCTTTTGCGTGCCGGTCAGCGGGGAGTTGAATCTCAAAAAAGCAGCAGCCGCCAGTGGCAACAAAAAAATTGAATTGGTCCCAATGAAAGAGGTGCTGCCACTCACCGGCTACCTGCGTGGTGGCTGCTCTCCTATCGGCATGAAAAAATCCTTTCCAACCTACCTCAACGAAACAGCCGTCCTATTCGACCAAATTGCCATCAGCGCCGGTGTCCGTGGCACCCAAATTATCATAAACCCCGAAACCCTCCACCAATTCCTGTCCGCCCCTTACCACGACCTCACCGA
>CAYJIM010000064.1:0-13443 GCA_964370215.1 uncultured Oscillospiraceae bacterium | reverse complement strand
CCGACTGAGCACCCATCGCACGGGAACCTCGTCCACGACGTGGCATGGTGGGATAAAACCGGCGGGCGATTCGTGAATCGCCCCTACAACGGGACGGGTGACGTCACCATCCATCGCCATTTGACAGGTTGATCAAGACGATGTGATAAAAAACAGTAAAAGAGAAGGTGTAAGGAGGCACTACCCATGGAAGAGCAGACCAAGGCGGTGGCCAAAGAACCCACCAAGCAAGAAGACGCGAAAAGTCGTTTGTCCTATATTCTCAAAATATTTGCAAAACACCACGTCATCCAATCGCTGGCAGAGCAAAAAAATGCAGAGCAAGTGCGTGGGGCATTTGAAGAACTGGGCCCTACCTTTATCAAAATCGGGCAGATTCTCTCTACCCGTGCCGACATCCTGACTCCTGAATTTGCAATGGAATTGAAAAAGTTGCAGGATAATGTGAAAACTGACTCTTATGAAAGTGTCGAACAGACGATACAGGAAGAAACGGGGCATACGGTAGAGGAAGTGTTTGAAACATTCTCCAAAACGCCGTTGGCTTCGGCAAGTATGGCACAGGTACATGCGGCGACCCTCAAAGGGGGGCAACGTGTCGTTGTCAAAGTGCAACACCCCGGCATTTACGACAAAATGTCGATGGACTTGGAACTGCTTGAAAAAGCGGTGGTGCTGACAAAATATATTCCGATTGGTGGGATGGTAGACCCCGGCGAAATTGTCCGAGAGCTGAAAAATTCTCTGTTGGACGAATTGGACTTTACCAAAGAGGCGGACAACATTGAACAATTTGGCAGCTGCAATGCCGATGTACCGTATATTTTGGCACCAAAAGTGTATCGTTCCTTTTCCAGCAAACGCATCCTTGTCATGGACTTCATGCAAGGGGTGCAGATTGCAAAATACATCGACCAGTCGGACAAAGAAGTGGCAAGCGGCAATACCGCTGTCATTGAAACGAAAAAACGTCTGGCAAAAGAAATCATCAACAACTACCTAAAACAGGTGTTTGATGATGGGTTTTTCCATGCAGATCCCCATCCCGGCAATATTTTGATCACCTTGGATCAAGGGGCGGTGCCGCAAAAAGAGGTGGCACAAGATGGTCAGGCGAAAACGGTGGAAACCGTTGAAAAAGGCCTGTTGGATGAATTGCCACTTGACATCGATGTCAAGATCGCAGGGGTGAGTCTTTCGACGATGTTTCGCAACCAAGATGTGTTAGGGCTGTTTGCCGGCAAAGCAACCGCCTCACCATCGGATCATGGCTCGGAACGCATCGTTTACATTGACTTTGGCATGATGGGTGTCATCGATAAACCGACCCTCAAAAAATTCAACAATATTTTAGCAGGCATTTATCAACAGGATAGTAGGAAAACTGCCAAAGGAATTTTGTCACTCTGTAAAACCGCCAAAGCGGTGGATCTGGATGCCTTTACCATCGGTGTGGAGCGCATTTTGGATCAGTATTGTGAAATGTCCCTTGGGGAAATGAGCCTGCGTGCGGTATTCCAAGATGTCAAAGATGTTTGTGAAAAACACGGCCTGCAGCTGCCGAGCTGTGTGACCTTACTGCTCAAAGGGATCGGCACCATCGAGGGGATTGTGCTGTCACTTGACCCTGAATGCTCCATCATGTCGGTGTTAAAGCCCTATGCAAAAGCCTATATCAAAAAACAGTTTGATCCGCAAAAGGAAATGCTGTTGATTTTGAAAGACCTGTACCGCGCCGGAAAATCCATGCCGGAAATTCCGGTCAAAACCTCGCGCGCACTCGATACCATCACCAAAGGGGAAATCAAACTCAACATGGATATGGATCGGTTTGAGGGGCTTTTTAAACGGGTTGAGGCGATGGTCAATCGCCTGATCATGGGATTCATTGTTGCGGCACTCATCATCGGGTCGTCACTTTTGATCCATTTTGGTCAAGCAAACACCGCCGTATCCACCCTCGGTATTGTTGGCTATGTCCTTGCCATCCTCATTGTTGCCATCATCCTGATCAAAACGTATTGGCGACGAAAATAGAAACTGCTACACAAAAAACATCACAAAGGTCGTTCTTTGTGATGTTTTTTTGCGGACAAAATTTAAAACACCACAGTATAAATTTCCCGTGGATAACAAATAATAACAACACCAACGGGAAAAGGAGATTGCGATCTATGAAAGCTACCGGTATAGTCAGACGGATTGACGACCTTGGTCGGGTGGTCATTCCGAAGGAAATTCGTCGTACCATGCGCATTCGCGAAGGCGACCCGCTTGAAATATTCACGTCAAACAGTGGGGAGGTTGTTTTTAAAAAGTATTCCCCTGTCGGAGAGATGACAGAATACGCCTGTGAGTACGCCGAAGTACTGCACAAAGTGGCAGGGAGTGCGGTTCTCATCTGTGACAAGGATCATGTGGTGGCGGCGGCAGGAATGCCAAAGCGTGAGGTGTTGGAACGACGTGTGTCCCCCATTTTAGAGGATGCAATGAAGACACGTAGGGTGTTGGATTGTAGCGATGAGCACGCCGACCGCATCAGGCCAATTGAAGGGGTGGATCGCTTTGCGATGATCTGTTACCCCATCCTTGCCGCTTCGGATGTCTGTGGTGCAGTACTCTTTATGGCAGATCAGGATCATATGGTTTGCGACGAACCAAAGCGCAAATTGGCACAAGCTGCCGCCATGATGCTGGCAAAGCAGGTCGAGGGGTAAAAGTACTTGACAAGACCTCGGATACGTGGTATAATATCAAAGAATTAAATAGCGTAGAGGGAAAGGCTGAACAACATCTGTTCAGTCTTTCGTTTATGTTGTGACCGACAATGACCTGTCGGTGTAAGGGAAAGGGGACCAAAAGAATGGCGGAAAAGAAAAACACAGCCACCAGAGTATTTGAACTGGCACAGCCGATCACAGAGGAGTTGGGGCTGTATCTTTGGGATGTGCGGTTTGAAAAGGAGGGTGCTTCGTGGTTTTTGCGTGTCATTTTGGACAGCGACAACGGCATCACGATGGAGGACTGTGAGGCGGTGAGCAGACCGCTCAACGACCGGTTAGATGAATTGGATTTCATCAGCCAAAGCTATTATCTAGAGGTTTCATCTCCCGGAGAGATGCGCACCCTTTGCAGAGCGGATCATTATGAAGTCTGCATTGGCGATGAGCTTTTGGTCAAAACCATCCGCCCGGTGGATGGGGTCAGAGAGTTTGTCGGCACCTTAACAAAGTATGAAAACGGTACCTTTTGGCTTTGTGTAGCAGAGGAAGAAAAACAATTTGCGGTAGCGGATTGTGCCTTTGTCAAGCTAAACGATGCGTTTGAATTTTAAGTCGTATCATTGGTAGAAGAGAAGCGTGCACCGAAAGGGTGCGTCTGCGTGAAAGGATGAATTGGAAAAATGAATCACGAGTTTTTTGAGGCATTGACATTGTTGGAAACCGAAAAGGGTATCCGTGTCGAGCATATTTTAGACAACATTAAAAATGCGATTGCCGTCGCAGTGAAAAAGTATTACAACGTGGGCGATGACAATGTCTTGGTGGAAATTGATCCGGAAGTTGGCAAGTTCAAGGTATCCATCGTATTGGATGTGGTGGAAGAAGTGGAAGACCCTTCCTGTCAAATCAGCTTGGAAGAAGCGTATGAGAAAAACAAACGCATGAAAGTGGGTTCCAAATTTACCACAAAATTAGACACCAAACAAATCGGACGTATTGCGGCACAGTCCGGTAAAAACTTGATCCATCAGGCCATCAACGATGCGGTCAAAGCACAAATGATGGAACAGTATCAATCCAAACTTTATGAAGTATTGCCTGCTATGGTACAAAAAATTGAACCGCGCACCGGCAATGCCACCATTGTAATAGAAAAAAATGAAGCGATCCTCTTTAAAAATGAACAGATTCCAGGGGAATCATTGATAGAAGGACAGATCATCAAAGTCTATGTCAACGATGTTGTTTCCAACGACCGTCGCTGCTCCATCAAAGTGTCCCGTACCCATCGTGACATGGTCAAACGTCTGTTTGAAACCGAAGTGCCGGAAATTTTTGACGGTACGGTGGAAGTCAAATCCATTTCCCGTGAAGCAGGGTCGAGAACTAAAATGGCAGTATGGTCCAAAGATCCAAACGTCGATCCGATCGGTGCCTGCATCGGTCCTCGTGGGATGCGTGTGGCAAACATTGTCACAGAGTTGTGTGGCGAAAAGATTGACGTGGTAAAATACAGTGAAGATCCGGCAGAGTTTATTTCTCAAGCACTTTCACCGGCAACGGTTGTCAGTGTCGATATTCTCGATGCAGAAGGCAAAGTTTGTCGTGCAACGGTACCGGACAACCAACTGTCACTTGCCATCGGCAACAAAGGGCAAAATGCAAAATTGGCAGCACGTTTGACAGGATTTAAAATTGACATCAAACCGGAAAGCGGCTTCTTTGGTGAAGAAGAGGAAAAAGTGGTGCCGATTCGAGAAGAAGACGAAGTGCTTTCCGACGCCGACGTTTCTTTGGAAGAGATGGAACAAATCGAAGCCGCTGAACAAGAAGCGGAAGATGTGGCAGAACAAATGCTGTTGGATGGCGACGAGAGCGAAGACACCCAAATCTAACCAATATGATCGGTAAGGAGCGTATCCATGCAAACAAAAAAGCAGACTGCAAGAAAACAACCGCTCCGGAAATGTACCGGATGCAACCAAATGAAATCAAAATATGAGCTTGTACGTGTGGTCAAAAACAAAGAGGGCGAAATTTCGCTGGACGTGACGGGCAAAGCACCGGGGCGTGGGGCGTATGTTTGTCGTTCGATTGGCTGTCTGCAACAAGCACGCAAAAGCCGTGGGTTGGAACGTGCCTTTTCCTGTCGCATTGACAGCGAGGTGTACGACCGACTGGAAACGATGATGGAGAGTATCGATGAATAAATTGACCTCGACCATCACCATGGCAAAACGTGTTGGCGGATTGACCATCGGATTTGATTTGGTGAAAATGGGCATGCAAACAGGAGAGGTGTTGTTGGTACTCACCGCCGTCGACCTTTCCCCAAAAACCAAAAAGGAAGTAGAATATCTGGCAGACCAATTGGAAGTGCCATGTTGTGCTGTGGACTTACAGTTGGATGAAATATGGTACCTTGTCGGCAAGCGTGCCGGCGTCATCGGCGTAACGCACCCTGCATTTGCAGAGAAACTCAAAGCGTTGCTACCACACGAACAAAGGGAGGATCTTACATGATCATAAAGTATCGATTGCACGACGTGGCAAAAGATTTGAATGTGTCCAATAAAGAAGTCATTGAGCTGTTGGAACGTTATTTTGGAGAAACCAAAAAACATATGACAGCGTTGACTGAAAAAGAGTTGAATGTAGTGTTCGAACATTACACCCAACAACATCAAGTGAAAAACTTCGACGACTATTTCAAAGCAGGGGAAGCAGAAAAACAAGCCCGTGCCCAAGCGGCGAAAGCGGATGCTGTAAAGAAAGCCGAAGAAGAAAAACAACAAGCAGAGGCTTTGAAAAAAGCGGAAGCTGAAAAACAAAAAGCCGCAGCAGAACAACAAAAAGCGGAAGCGTTGAAAAAACAGAGAGCAGAGCAGGAAATGGCGAAAAAACAACAACCGGCAAAACCGGCCCCGGCACCACAAAAAGCAAAACCGAAAGCGGACAATACCCGTTTTGAACAAGCAAAAACAGGATCGCTTGACAAAAAACCGATCAAAGATAAAAAACCGACCCGTCCGGCAGGGCAAGCAGCACCAACCCAAACCATGGGACAGATGGGTGATGCGGCACAATTCAAAAAGACAGAACGTCACGTAGACACCAGTAAAGTGGATGTCAATCTGGATAAATACAACGAGCGTTATGAGCAAATTGCACCGGCGACTCGTTACCAAAATGCGACCAAAAAGCAAAAACTCAACCAAAAATCGCAACAGAGAAAACAACAAAAATTCTCCAACAAGCGTGAAACGGAAGCGGAAAAACTGCAACGTTTGGCGTTGCAACGTGCAAGAAAACAACAGTTGACGGTACAAATTCCGGACGAAATTGTTGTATCGGAATTGGCTACCCGCTTGAAAGTGGCGGTGACCGAAGTCATCAAAAAATTGATGATGCTCGGTACCATGGCAGGACAAAATGAAATCATCGACTTTGATACCGCTTCTTTGGTTGCCGAAGAACTTGGTGCAAAAGTAGAAAAAGAAATCATCATCACCATCGAAGAGCGTCTGTTTGTAGAAGACAACGACAACGATGAAGCGCTGCAACAGAGAAGCCCGATCGTGGTTGTTATGGGACACGTTGACCATGGGAAAACCTCCATCCTCGACCGTATCCGCAACGCCAATGTCACCGATGGGGAAGCCGGTGGGATCACCCAACACATTGGGGCATATCAGGTGAAGGCAAATGGCCAAAACATCACTTTCCTCGACACCCCGGGGCATGAAGCGTTTACCGCCATGCGTGCACGTGGTGCGTTGGCAACCGATATTGCGATCTTGGTTGTCGCAGCGGACGACGGGATCATGCCACAAACGGTAGAATCCATCAACCATGCCAAAGCGGCAGGGGTGCAAGTCATTGTTGCCATCAACAAAATGGATAAGCCTGCAGCAAATCCGGAGCGCGTCAAGCAAGAATTGACCGAGCATGAATTGGTGCCGGAAGAGTGGGGCGGTGACATTGTCTGCGTACCGGTATCGGCATTGACCGGCGAAGGGATGGATCAGTTGTTGGAAATGATCCTGTTGACTGCTGATATGCTGGAATTGAAAGCAAATCCCAACCGTTTGGCGAAGGGGACCGTTGTTGAATCCTACCTTGACAAGGGGCGCGGACCTGTTGCAACGATGTTGGTGCAAAACGGGACTTTGCGCACAGGCGATGTCCTCATTGCAGGCACTACCGTTGGTCGTGTGCGTGCGATGATCAATGACCGTGGTGAGCAGGTGCACGAAGCAGGACCTTGTGTGCCAGTTGAAATCACAGGGCTTGCTGAAGTACCGACCGCAGGGGACGACTTTGCAGCGGTTGAAAATGAACGTCTGGCAAGAGAATTAGTAGAAAAACGCAAACACGAACAAAAAGAAGAACAATTCAAACAGTATCAACGTGTCACCTTGGATAACCTGTTTAGCCACATC
The DNA here is from genome assembly GCA_964370215.1 of uncultured Oscillospiraceae bacterium. Classification (GTDB taxonomy): domain Bacteria; phylum Bacillota; class Clostridia; order Oscillospirales; family Ruminococcaceae; genus Massiliimalia. The sequence continues at coordinate 6,278 of CAYJIM010000064.1, read as the reverse complement.
GCACAAGGCGAAGTGAAGGAATTGCCGATCGTTGTCAAAGCAGACGTGAACGGTTCTGTCGAAGCAGTACGCCAGTCGCTTGAAAAACTCAGCAATGAAGAAGTGCGCGTACGTGTCATCCATGGCGCTGTTGGGGCGATCAACCGTTCCGACGTCATGCTTGCACAAACTGCTGGGGCAATCATCATCGGCTTTAACGTGCGTCCTGACAACAATGCCAGAGACATGTCGGATGGGGACGAAGTGGAAATCCGTCTGTACCGCATCATTTACGATGCCATCAACGATGTGAAACAGGCGATGAAAGGGATGCTTGCACCGAAAATTCGCGAAGTACAGCTCGGTCGTGCGGAAGTGCGCCAAGTGTACAAACTCACCAACGTCGGTACCGTTGCCGGTTGTTACGTCTTGGACGGCAAGGTCGTTCGTTCCGCACTCATCCGTGTGGTACGTGACGGGATTGTATTGGTGGAAGATAAGATCGATTCGCTCAAACGTTTCAAAGATGACCAAAAGGAAGTCGCACAAGGGTACGAGTGTGGGATTGGTCTGGAACGCTTCAACGACATTAAGGATGGGGACATTTTCGAATCCTTTATTTTAGAAGAATATCGGGAAGACTAACCCTATTCCCCAACGGGAGAATAGCGGATTGCCGTGACATCGCGGCAGGTCACCCAAAAGAGACAACGTGGGTGCACCGTCAAAGGGGCACCCACGCGGTCATTTTGGCAAGGAGAAAGGAAAACATTATGGCAGGATTTAAACTGGGACGGATCACCGAGGATGTACACCGCGAATTGTCGGCCATCATCCGTGAGCTCAAAGATCCACGCATTTCGTCGATGCTGAGCGTCGTCAAAGTACAGGTCACAAATGATTTGTCGCACTGCAAAATTTATGTCAGTGCACTGGAAGGGGAGGATGCTACAAAATCCTCCATCAAGGGATTGGAAAGTGCTGCAGGCTTTATGCGCCGTGAACTTTCGCACCGCTTGAAACTCAGAAAGTGCCCCCAACTGCATTTCGTGGCGGATGACTCCATCGCATACGGGGCAAAAATCAGCAAACAATTGGCAGATCTGTTGCCGGAAGAGCCGACAACAACAGAAGATCTCGACTAAAAGTGGGGGAACAGGATGGACATTACCATTGCACAAGCCGCACAGGGCTTGCAGGATAAAAAAAGAGTGGCAATCCTCTGCCACAAAAGTCCGGATGGCGACACCACCGGCAGTGGCTTTGGTCTGTATTACTGCCTAAAGCAGCTTGGCAAAGAGGTGCGCCTCTTGTGTGCCGATCCGCTTTCCAAACGCTTTGCCGCTTATTTGTATCAGCCTGATGGCAACCCCGATGGGATCGCTGTCAACGAAGAGGGCGATTTGGTGACAGGCTTGGATTTTGATACCTTTGATCCCGATTATATCGTGTCGGTCGACGTTGCCGACCCCCAATTATTGGGATCACTTGAGTCGCTATATGAGCGTGTTGATCTTTGCTTGGATCATCATCGCACCAACTGTATGGATCTGCCGGATCGTGTCGTTGACATGACCGCGTCTGCTGCCTGTGAGGTGATTTATCAGTTGTTGTGTGAACTGGGTGTCACACTGGACACGACCATTGCAAATGCCATTTACACCGGCATTCTGACCGACACCGGTTGCTTTCAATTTTCCAATACCACACCCACCACCCATCGCATCGCTGCAACCTTGATGGAAGCGGGTGCCGAAGCGGAAAAGATCAATCGACATCTGTTTGGTACCAAAACACGCACACGCATTCAAGTGGAGCGCATGGTGCTAGATGGATTGGAGTTTTTCCATGACGACCGTGTGGCGGTGGCGGTGATCACCCCTGATATGGTGACAGCGTCAGGATTAAAGGAACAGGACTTGGATGGAGTGGCAGGACTGCCCCGTCAGATTGAAGGGGTGGAAGCAGGGGTACTGGTCCGTGAAAAGACGGATGGACTAAAGGTATCGCTGCGCACCGCACAGCTGGTGGATGCGTCTGCCGTTTGTGCGTTGTTTGGCGGTGGGGGACATATGCGTGCCGCAGGTTGTGTCTTCAAAGAAGGGACCATCGAGGACGTTAAGGCAAAACTGCTACCGGCAATCATCGCTTATTTGTAAACAAGAGGAGAGACAACAATACATGGACGGCATCATTTGTATCAACAAACCGGAAGGGTGGACCTCCTTTGATGTGGTGGCGAAGTCAAGAGGCATTGCCAAAACGAGAAAGGTCGGTCATGCAGGAACTTTAGATCCCATGGCAACAGGGGTGCTGCCGCTTTATTTTGGTGCGGCCACCAAACTGTGTGACATGATGCCGGATGCAAAAAAAGGGTATCTTGCCACCTTTCACTTTGGGGTGACAACCGACACGCTGGATCGCACCGGTGTGGTGCAATCGGTGTCGGACAAAGCCGTGTCAAAAGAGACGCTCGAACGGGCATTGGCCGACTTTCGCGGGGATATTTTACAGATACCACCGATGTACTCCGCCATTCAGATCGATGGTAAGCGGCTGTATGAATTGGCACGTGCAGGGAAGGAAGTGGAGCGTAAAGCGCGCCCTGTCACTATTCACGCATTGACCCTGTTACATTATGACGAACATCGTCGGATGGGGCAGTTGCAGGTGCGCTGTTCCAAAGGGACATACATCCGCTCCCTCATCGATGATTTGGGAAAGGCCGTGGGTGCAGGGGCGACATTGTGGGAGTTGGAACGTGACTTTGTCGAGCCGTTCACCCTCTCTGACTGTGTCACCTTACAAGAGCTACAGCAGTTGAGCGCCGACGGCAAACTGGAAACGGTATTAAAACCGCTATCGATGGTGTTTGACCATCTGCCCACCGTGACCTTGGACGAGCGACTGACCCGACTGTTTTGCAACGGGGTCAAGCTGTCGATCAACCAACTGGCATTGCCAATCACCGAGGAGACACAGCTTCGTGTTGTCGATGAGGCACAGCGCTTTTTGGGGTTGGCACGGGTGGATCAAGAAACACAACGACTTTGTCTGGTTAAGGCATTTTGGCAGACGGGTGGCGGAAAGGAGTAACCGATGGAATTCTTTACAGTCATTCAAAAGAATACACAGAAAACAGCGGTTGCGTTGGGACTTTTCGATGGCGTACATGTAGGGCATCGTGCAGTGCTGCAACAGGTGGTAAAAACCCCCTATCTGCCGGCGGTCTTTACCTTTTCCACCGATGGGGTGCGCCCCACTGCCAAACAGGAGGGGTGCAACATTCTAACCGACGATATGCGCGTTGAGCGACTATTCGACTGTGGCATCCGGCAGGTACAAATGCCGGCATTTGAAACCTTTCGCCATCTGTCAGCAGAAGCGTTTTTCAAAACGGTGCTCATCGAGCATATGAATGCCGCAGCACTCTTTTGTGGGGCGGATTACCGCTTTGGCAAAGGGGCGGCAGGGGATGTGCACACCCTTTGTCGTTTGACAGAAGCGTATGGCGTGACGGTGACGGTACTGGAAGATGTGGTAGAGGGTGGCGTGCGCGTCAGTTCCACAAGGATTCGACAAGCGTTGAAAGAGGGGAAGATGGAAACGGCAAATATGCTGTTGGATGTTCCTTACACCGTGACAGGTCCTGTGATTTACGGCAGGCAACTGGGACGCACCATCGACTGTCCCACCATCAACCAAGCCTTCCCAAAAGAGATTTGCCAGCCCCGTTACGGGGTATACCTTGCACGGGTGTACCTCGATGGGGAATGGTATGGCGGGGTCGCAAACCTCGGGGTGAAACCCACGGTCGAAGGGCAAGAACCACTACTGGAAACCCATATTTTGGGGGTGGAAGGGGATTTGTACGGCAAACAGGTGACGGTGCAACTGCTGTCCTTTTTGCGACCGGAACAAAAATTTGATGGGATTGCCACCCTTTCGGCGGCGATCCATGGCGATATTGCGGCGGCAAAGGGATATTTTGCCGCAGAGAATGGAGTAAGGTATGAACTATAGCAAACGCTTGGATCCGGACATGGATCTCAACGAATATTTTGAAAGTGAAGAGTTTGGGGTGTTGGAGCTCGGTAGACTGTCGCTTTCTTCGGGCAAGCTGATTGTTGCCGATCCACTTTGTAATTTGGAGTTTGGTGACATCGCCCCCTTTAGCAAACGCGTGCCGAAAGGTGCTTTTCCGGTCACTGTTTCGGTGTTCGCCGAGGAAGGGTACGACATCAAGTATCTGGCGGCAAAAGTCAGCTTCAATCAAGCAACAGCGGTGCGCTTTCAACTGGCGATGAAGCCGGGAGAATGGCTGGAGCAGTTGCAGGCAGGGGAGATCTTCGGGTTTCCGGTGGGCTCCGGCTTGGCGAGCTTTTGTGATGGGGACACCCAGAAAAAGTATCAGCGTCTTTGCGAAAAGTGGAAAAAAGAGCACCCAACCAAAAACATGTACAGCGACTTTTTCGCAGAGAAGTTCATGAAAAATGCCACTGACCATCCCTTGTTTCAACATGAAGAAGGGGATTGGTTGAATTTTCAACTGGACGATAAACACAATGTCATGATGTTCAATGCAGGCTTTGGTGACGGGGTGTATCCTTGCTATTTTGGGTATGACGAACGCGGTGAACTCTGTCAATTGGTGATTCAATTCATCTCACCGGCAGAACTCACCTAGCGGACAGCGTCCGCAGGCGTTTCGGTCGGGTCAAGACCCGACCCTACGATGTTGATGAAAGGTTTGTTCTGCAGGGATGGATCTTGACCCATCCGCCATTCATCACCCAATGAAAATCAAAGGTACATAAAAATTTTAATCAACTTTTTTTAAAAAGTTGCAGGGTGTGGGACAGCGTTCCACGGTCTTACTTGGCCGTCAGGCCTTTTCAAGCGTCAGCGTTCAAGGGATTTGGTGAAAACCAAATCCCTTTTTTGCGGGCGGACAGCGTCCGCAGGCGTTTCGGTCACGGCAAGCCCAGTTAAAATATGGTTCCGTAGGGACATGGCAAGACACGTCCGTATATTCACTCACCCAATAAAAACACCACCGTACCCGACAAAATTTGTAAAAACCATTGCATTTGGTGGGGGAATTTGGTACAATAAAAAATGGATATTTATATAAAAATACACCATTTAGGAGGACATTATGAAATCAAAACTGTTGGCGTTATTCGCCATCCTAACCCTGTCGTTTATCCTGCCCTTTGCGGTATCGGCGGAACCTGTGGAGGAATTTTCCTTTACCGTTCGTGTGGAAGCCGACGACACCTTCTCCATCCCCCTGTCGGGACAATCCGGTAGTAGCACAAATGGTTGGGAAAACGACAACAAACCTTACCATTGGGACATTGACTGGGGGGATGGGTACACCGAAACCCTCAGCAATACCGACGACACTGCACCGCAAAACACAGTCGATTCCGTCGGTATTCCACATACCTACGATGTTGAAGGAGACTACCGCATCACCATCACACCGGCAGAAGGATCTTCGACCGATGCGTGGCTGGCGGCGTTTGGGTTTAGTTACAGTTATTCTCCCGGTGCTAATGAAGCGGAAAATAGAGACAAGGTCATCGCCATCAATTCCGGTATCACTCCGTTGATGACCCGAACAGCGGAACAAGTGACCGAAACAACGGCGACAATCCACCTTGAGTGGATGGAGACGTTTTCCAATTGTATTAACCTCACCGAACTAGGTCTTGGGTTTGTTGATTGGGAATCGGTGCCCACTGTCGGAGACGGTTTTGCACAGGTCATGTTTATTAAGTGTAGCTCCCTGTCGGATTTGGGGTCGTTCAACCTACCACAGAACATCACGACCGTCGGGCGTTACTTTGCAAGCGGCATGTTCGCCGAATGTATCTCCCTGTCGGATTTGGGATCGCTTAACCTCCCACAAAACATCACGGCTGCTGGGGAGGTTGCGAGCCACATGTTCTACGGTGCAGGAAGTGCGGAAAATCCTTTGGTCATTGGCACTGAATTCCGTTTCCCTAAGTTGACAGAAGAGCAAATGGGGCAATGGGGGATGTTTGATCGTATATTTTTGGGTGCGACGTTGGCGGACAACCAATCCCGTTCGGCATTGTCGATCATCAATGGCTGTCCTGCACCGACCGGAAATAGTGAAGCTTTTACCGATGTCGTGGGTCAATTTGCTGACGGGAAGTTGATTCCGGCAAACTGGCGTAATGGCACTGCACTGTCCACCCCATTCTTTACCGTAACCTTTGAAAGCACCGGCGGTGTTACACCGACCTTTATGCAGTCCAGCCAACAGG
>CAYJIM010000063.1:0-13637 GCA_964370215.1 uncultured Oscillospiraceae bacterium | reverse complement strand
AACTTGATGGTCGTAAAAAGATATCAGTTGTTTCTCCACTTGGATCAAAGTAAAAATCATACGGAAACTCCTTTGTATCTACGATAAACGCTATTCTATCGTCCTTGTTTTTTGCAGGGGAAATACTTACGAAAACATTAAATAGTATGTTATAATATATAGATATATTATGAAAAATGACATTGTAAATTATGAAAAAATAGCACGGCTATTAAAACTTGATGAAAGAGAAAAAGAGATTGATAGCTTGCTTGTTGAAAGTTGTAATGAATGGCTACGATTGATTTGTGATAGGGGCATAATTGCACAAGAATACAAAGAAGAAGTTCTTTGTGAAAATGGTATGTTAGTATTACATGAGTGGCCAATACAAGATGTAATAAATATTGATGATGCAAGCGGTACACCTATAGCAACAAGATACAGTACGGTAAAGTCTGATACCAAACATACGGTAACAATTGACACCTCTTTTAATGGGCAAGTATTAACTATAACATACCGTGCAGGCTATGAAGAAAATGAGTTACCCGCAATATTTACCGAGGCTTGTATTCATCTTTTTTTGCATAAAAAACGTGGCATTGAACTTGAGATGCAAGGAAGAACAAATGAAGATACATATAGTGAAACAGAAGAAACCTACACAGAGGTTATGAAGATGATTGCCCCATACACAAGGAAGCATGTATGACCAAATTTGAAACGGTGCGTAACACACTAAAAGAACTTATTGAAACAGAGCTACCAAACATACTACAAGAAGAAAATAAGCAGCACAATGATGGGCTACTTATGGAAACCCTATCAGGCGTGAGCTATGGAGAAGTGCTACAACTACCGTATGTGAAGATAGGAATTAAAAGTGCAGAACATACGGAAAAAGATAGGATTGTTAAGAACACGGTGTATGAGGTGGAACTAGAGATTGTTTTGCAGAAGAGCAAAGACGAGGATATTCTGATAGCAAGGTATGGTGAAGCCTTTGAGGTGTTTGCGGAAAAGTTTGCTACACACGATGGTGGATGGGAGCTGATGGATGTATTCTTATTAAAAAAAACGCATTATTATATTAAAATACATAATTTTGCTTTGATTTAACCTTAAATTTAATTATATTATAAGTATAAAAAAAACTAAAGGAGGTTAAATGGTTTATTTTATTATACTAATAAAAATGAATAATATGTTAGTTATAATATTTTATAAACTGGCTTAGGCCGAAATAATATTTAGATATTAGATATATACAAAAATTTAATTTGTTGAAACTAGCAAATAATTTATAGCAGTTTTGATGTATTTTATATTGAGCTCCTTTATGGGAGCTTGTGTTTAATTTAATACAAATGATTTTATTTATTAATTAAATCTGAACACGACGAGCCCAAAAAACACCATAGATTTCACAATTTGGGTAGTGACGAATTAAGAAGTCAGTGTATGCACGATAATGAGCACCTGAAGTTAACATATCATCAATATAGATTATTGTTAAGAATTTGTCATCGTTTGAATATTTTCTACTGCATTGCCACGAAAATCCATTCCAAATAAAATTTTGCATAATTGATGTTGGGTCTCTTGAACCTCCGCTGTGAGAAGGTACAACTGATTCTTTAAGGCTAATAGGTTCTTCTATTTTTAATAGAGGATAATCTTTTTTCAGCTCAGATAAGACTTTTAGTAACCGATTATCATAGTTAATGTCATTTTTTGTTTTTGATGTTGGGTCAGGTATAAAAATACAATTTTCGGGAAAATTTAAAACAGATAACTCACTTGCAAATCTATTAATAGCTTCTATTTTATACTTTTGGCCATTGTTCTGTAAGGGTTTTTTAATATTAAAAATTAATTGATTTGTTTCTGATTTGAGATACCCCCCTTCGGTCTGTTCACGAGCATAAATCACTTTGTCATCTTCATTTAGATAGTAAATGAAATTATCAATTTCAGGGTTATAACGATTCCATTTCATACTATAAACCCTCTAATTCTAACATAATTTCTTCAATGTTTTTAACACGAATGGCGCCTTTTTCAAGGTATTTTTCAGGCCATTTTAAAGATTTATTTTCAAAACATGAATTTAATATAAAAAGTTTGCGACCTTGGTCAATGCACGCACGTGCTTGTATTAGAGTACCGCTTGTATCAGATGCTTCTACAATTATTGTTGCTTGTGATAGAGCTGCCATTGTTACATTACGTTCTGTAAAGTATATACGTTTAGACTGAAAAGGTTGAACTTTATAGCGATAGAAAGGAACTTGGCTAATTAGCAAGTGTTTACTAGCAACTATTTCTTGGAGATCTCTATTGGGTTTTGGATAGTACTCATCAATAGGTGTTCCAATAACACCTATAAGGCGACCATTATATTTCAATGCTGTTCGCATAGCTTCAGTATCAATGCCTTCAGCAAGGCCAGAAACAACCGTATAACCATTTTCAACAAGTAAAAAAGCAATCCTCTGCGCTCGCTTAGAACCTTCTAAAGAGCATTTTCTTGCGCCAACAACAGATATACAAGGTGAGTCAACTAAACCTATATCACCTTTATAGTAGAATAAGTTTAGAGGATATTTTGCTTTTAACAAGGAATTTGGGTATTCTGCATTTCCTTTTACCATTATAGAAAAAGATCCTTTTTTTGTTGTTAAATAATCTTTTATTTCCGAATTATCATGAGTATAAAAGAAATCATTTTTTTCGTATAAGGCTTGACTTGGTAAAAGATTTGTTAGATTAAGCTTTTCATGAATAGTTTTTAAAGATGCGCCTTGTTCTGCCCATAAAGTTTCGTAAGCTATCATTTCTTCATAAGGGGATATTACATTATTAAGAGGAAAAAAGTTTTCGTTATACATGCCTACAACTCCTAGATACAGTTTAAACATAAAAGGTCATGGTGTCAATAATATTAAATTGTTCCAAGTTTTTATATTTACTACATCATTTATTGTACTCGATATATTTACCCCAATATAAACCAATTAAATTTACATTGTATTTGCAATTTAACAAAAGAAAGTCTTTATATGCGCGGTAACTTGTTCCTTTTGTGATTACATCATCTATTAAGTAAATATTTGTAGTTATATTGTGTATAGACATAGATTCAAGCATTGTATTTATTTCTTCAGAGAAGCCTACATATTCAAAAGTTTCTTGTAGCACACTTGGATTTCGTTCTGCAGCTGGTCTCTCATGCATTGAGAGGGTATCCATTGTACGAATTATTGGATTTTCATAAAATAATCTTTTTCTATTGGAGAAATCTTCAACAACCTCATTGAGACGAGGATTAAATGCTTTACTACCAATCATTTTTGATGTAGGGTCTGGAACTACTATGCAAGGGTTAATTATGTCAAATTTCTGTAAGTCATTTACAAAATTCTTTATTGCCACTGTTCTATAATAGTATCTATTTATATTTTCAAATTTTAGCTCCATTTTAAAATTACTAATATTATCTACACTTCTACCTAGTTCTGTGTTTTTGTCGATAGAATCATTAAATTTCGTATACTCGTGAGCATAAAACACTTGATCGTTATTATTAATAAAGGTTCGATAATCATCGAGTTCTTTCCAAAGAGGTTGTGCATAAAAATTATTACTATCAGTGTCACCTAATCTTATTTTCATATAAACTCCTTTAAATATAATATAACGCATTATTTAAGAATATCCAATTTAGTTTAAGAAATATTTTAAGATATTTTCTCTAGCACGACAATATATGTCCCTGTGGGTGTGTTATATGTAATGCATGGAACGTGTGATTTTACATAGTGATATGAATAATTTTTATGCTTCGGTTGAGTGTATGTTAGACCCTTCTTTGAGAGACAAGAATGTGGCGGTGTGTGGTTCGACTGAGGATAGAAACGGTATTGTGCTTGCTAAGAATTATGGTGCTAAGGCGTATGGGGTTAGTACTGGGGAAGTTATTTGGCAGGCTAAACAGAAGTGCCCTGACTTGGTTATTGTACCGCCCCACTATGAGCAGTACTTAAAGTTTTCAAAATTGGCAAGAGAGATTTACTCAAGGTATACTGACCAGATAGAGCCATACGGAATGGATGAGTGTTGGCTTGATGTTACCAAAAGTCAAATGTTTGGAAGTGGCTTTGATATTGCTGAAAAGATTAGAAAGACAATAAAGTTTGAGCTTGGTTTAAGTGTTTCAATTGGGGTTAGCTTTAATAAGATATTTGCAAAACTTGGTAGCGATATGAAAAAGCCCGATGCTGTAACCTGTATTGGAAGTGATGACTTTAGGCAAAAGGTTTGGGAATTACCTGTAGAAGAACTTTTGGGCGTTGGTCGTGCTACAAAGAAAGTGCTACACCTTATGAGTGTTTATACTATAGGACAGCTTGCAAATACTTCTGAAACCATTATTAGGCGAAAACTGGGTAAAAATGGTGTTGCATTAAAGATGTATGCAAGCGGGCTTGATTATTCGATTGTAGCACGACAAGACTTTGTTTCGCCCATAAAAAGCATAGGACACGGAATAACCACCATACAAGATTTAGAGAACTCTGCCGAAGTTTGGCGGGTGCTGTTAGAGCTTGTGCAAGATGTAGGACACCGACTACACACTCATGGAAAGAAGGCTTGTGGTGTTGCAATAAGTGTACGTAATAATCAATTATATACTAGGGAATGGCAATGTAGATTAGACTTTCCAACTCAAAGTGCAAGCATAATTGCACAAAAGGCCTTTGAGCTTTTTGTAAAAAACTATGACTGGTACTATGATATACGATCATTGACTATTAGAGCTATTACCCTTGTAGAAGAAAATGTGCCTATACAACATGATTTATTTACCGATGTAGCAATGGTTAGGAAACGTGAGAACCTTGATAAGACTATGGAAACAATACGTAAAAGGTTTGGTAAGCATTCTATACGCAATGCGTGTTTGTTACAGGATATTAAGATTGCTAAAGATAGCGAGTGTATTGTTACCATGCCTACGGGGATGGTGAGGTGAGAGAAGGTCTGTTATAGAGTATTTGAGTAATTATGTATAAGAAATTAATACATATTTTCTTGAAAAATATTATAGAATTCCTATACAATCAGAGTATAAATACAGTTGATTAAAATGTATTTTAGATTTATAATAATATACACCTAGTTAAAAAATATAATGGTGAAGTTACCTAGGGGGATAGGTGAAAATATATAAAGTTTTAGATTTATTTTCAGGTGCTGGAGGTCTTTCGAGAGGTTTTCTTGATGCAGGATATGATGTAGTTTTAGGTGTTGATTTTGACGAAATGGCTTTAAAAACATTTAAAGCTAATCATGGGACATCCGAAATTATGCAGCTAGATTTATTTAATCATGAAAATATTGATGAAATTGAAAAATATTTAAATAAAAAAAATATTAAAATAGATGTGCTTGTTGGAGGTCCGCCCTGTCAAGGTTTTTCTTTAGCTGGACCACGAAATTTTAATGATGAAAGAAATACTTTATATAGTGCTATGGTTAAAGTTGCAAAAAAAATTAAACCAAAAGCTGTAGTTTTGGAAAATGTACCAGGTTTGTTACAGTTAAATGATGGTTTGGGAGCAAAAAGAATAATTGAAGATTTTACCAGTATCGGATATAAAGTCAATGCAAAAATATTATTTGCGCCTGACTATGGAGTTCCACAAATACGAAAAAGAGTTTTTTTTGTAGCTTTAAAAGATACTGAAACTAGGTTTAGTTTTCCCGAAAGTATATGTGATAGTAATAATTATATTACATGTGAAGAGGCTATATCTGACTTACCAGCAATAGATGGAATACTAGGTACTGATATACAAGAATACACAATAGATGCACAAAGTAAATATCAAGAAACAATGAGAAAGAATTCAAAATATATTTATAATCATATAGGAACAATACATGATAAAAAAACATTAAAGTTCATTGCAATGGTACCAGAAGGAAAAAATTATCGCTCGTTACCTGAAAAATACAATGGAATATATAAATATCATGAAGCGCTTACGCGATATCATAGCAAAAAGCCTTCTCTAACGATAAATACTGGACATAGATCACACTTCCATTATAAGCATAATAGAATACCAACTGTACGAGAAAGTGCAAGATTACAGAGTTTCCCAGATGATTTTATTTTTTTCGGAAATAAGACTCAGCAATACAGACAAGTTGGAAATGCTGTACCGCCATTGTTAGGGCTACATGTAGCAGAAGAATTAAAAAAATATCTTGATAAGGACAATAAATGTTAAAAAAAATTAAAATGATAGATATTTTTTCTGGGTGTGGAGGACTTACTGATGGTTTTTTACAAACAGGAAAATTTGAGGAGATTGCTGCTGTTGAATGGTTAAAACCACAAGTTGACACACTACGACATCGATTAAAAACAAGATGGAACAAAGCTGATTCAAATGAGACAGTAATGCATTTTGATATACAGAATGAGAAGGAGTTATTTACGGGTTGGAAAAATCATGCGCTTTTTGGGAATGGGAAAGGACTTGATTACTTTGTAAATAAAGCAAGTGGAATTGATATTATTATTGGGGGACCACCATGCCAAGCTTATTCGATAGCGGGAAGAGTAAGAGATGAAAATGGGATGAAGGGTGATTATAGAAATTATCTATTTGAACATTATCTAAGTGTTGTTAACAACTATAGACCAAAAATGTTCGTTTTTGAAAATGTACCAGGATTGTTAAGTGCCATACCTGATGGTACACCCATACCTGAGTTAATGAAAGATGGTTTTAAGAGAATTGGCTATGAGATAATAAATGATTTAAGGAAGTATACTAAGGTGAATGCAAATGACTATGGTGTACCACAAAACAGAAATAGACTTGTGATTTTAGGAATTGATACTTTGCAATATAACAATTCGCAGACATTATTAGAGTTGTTCTATAGTAAATATTTACAAGATGAAAAAACTACATATAAACTAACTGTGAGAGATGCTATTAGTGATTTAGAGCCTTGTATGCCTATATATGAAATGGAGTCACATAAATTACGGATTTCTCATCAAACACCAACTTCAAATATAAGTTGGCAAGTACCACGTTATACTAATTTACGGGACATGGAAACATTTAAGATGTTAGCAGAAGATTTAGAATCAGGTAGAAATATTTTTAATAGCAAAAAAATCAGCGAGCTTTATGCTGAAAAAATTGGAAGTAAATCGCCAATACATCGCTATCATGTTTTAAGACCAGATGAGCCTAGTACCACAATAATTGCTCATTTATATAAAGATGGTAATAGGTTTATTCATTATGACTCACAACAAGCAAGAACGATTACTGTCCGAGAAGCTGCAAGGTTGCAATCTTTTGATGATACTTTTAATTTTATTGGAAGTCGTGGTAGCGCATATCAGATGATTGGTAATGCTGTACCGCCACAACTCGCAAAAAGAATAGGAAATGCAATTTATAACTTTATAGATTATTGTGATAATAAAAATAATAAAGGAAGGAAAGAAAATGCACCATTATAAATTTACAAATGACTTACGTATTTCAACTCTCGATGAATCTTTAAGAGATGCCGCTCAACGCATACTAACAAATACTGTACCTAATGCGACTGAAAACAAAAGTATGAACAATAATATTAATACTTTAAAGTTTTATTTCAATTTACAAGACTCAACAAATTGCTTAAAATTAGCATCAGAAGATAATACAAGAAGTGTTGTGCTAAACTTTGTTAAAAAATTTCAATTTCCAAATCCAAGAACACAAGAATCTTATGATAACGCAGTAAGTGATAATATAACTTTAGCGCCAATGCAAGCAATATTAAAATTACTATATATTATATCAATCTGTGAAGGTGTTGATGGGTATATAACAAAAGAAGAAATACTAAATTTTATTTTTTATAATACTGATGTTAGCAAAAATGAAACAGTTAATTATATGAAACTATATTTTACTCTATTAGAATATCGAAAAAGTAAGAAAATACCAAACAGTATAGAAACTGAAGAGCAACGTAATTGGGAACATGAAGATAGACAATTACGGGAAATGTTGAATATACTTACTTGGACAGATTGTGTAACAATGTTTGACGGTGATAAGTATAAAATAAAACATAAAGCTTTAAGTATAGAAAACAAAGCAGAAATATTTGATATAGTTAATTATAATAATTTTTGGAAAACAGAAGAAACTATTTTTGATGAAGTAAAAAGAAGTTATAAAAAATATATGGATATTAACGAAGGGGATTTTTATCGAGAAGCAATTATTGTTAAAAATAATAGAACTGTAGGTGAAAATATTCTTATTTATGGTGTGCCTGGGTGTGGTAAGAGTTTTTTTATTAACACAAATTTTCCTTTAACAGAAAATAATTCTGAAAGAGTTGTTTTTCATCCTGATTATACATATTCTGATTTTATTGGACAAATACTACCTGTTCTTAAAGAGATAAATAATAATGAAACGATGTTAGACTATAAATTTGTACCGGGACCATTTACTAGAATACTAGATGCTTGTCAGAATACACCACATGAAATGCATTACTTAATTATTGAAGAGATAAATAGAGGAAATGCACCAGCAATTTTTGGGGAAGTTTTTCAGTTGTTAGATAGAGATATTAGTGGTGTAAGTGAGTACGGTATAAATAATACTGATGTTGCACATATTTTGTACAATGATAAAAATAAAAAGATTAAAATACCTAGTAACTTAACAATATTAGCAACAATGAATACAGCTGATCAAAGTGTGTTTACATTAGATACCGCTTTTAAGAGACGATGGCTAATGAAATCAATAAAAAATGATTTTAGTACTGCTAAAAATGCATATAAAAATCTTTGTACAACAAACGTTACATGGGTAAATTTTGCAACAAAGGTAAATGATAAGATTATAGACTTAAGTGAAAATGGATTAGGAACTGAAGATAAAAGACTTGGCGTTTACTTTCTAAAAAATGAAGAGTTTGAATCAGTTGAGAAGTTTTCCGAAAAAATAATTATGTACCTTTGGAATGATGTTTTTAAGTTTGATAAAGATAAAGTTTTTAATTCTGAATATAAAACCCTTGAAAAAGTATTAGAAGATTTTAGTGATGATCGCATTAGATTCAAGGTTTTTAATATTGATTTTGATGTTGACGAAACAAAAGAGTCAAGACAAACTACTGAGGAATCTCTTGATGAATAAAAAAACTTTGTGGGAACGATGTAGGATAAGTACAAATAAAGAGAATGATTTATTTGTTGGTATAAAGTTAGAAGAAAAAGATATTTCCATTACGTTTCCATTAGGTTATGATTGTTCTGTATGTGAAGATGATTTATTACGAAAAGATATAGTATCTTTAATTACTGTTTTACAAAAAGTTGAAAAGAGTGGTACTATACCAAGTAGTTTAGAAGTAAAAGACTCTAGTTTATCAAATTTTCCGATTTTATCTTATCAACATATAATTCTGGATTATCTCAAAAATGGGTATATAACTGAGAAAGAAGTTTTATATAATACAGGAACTAAAGGTAAGATAAATTGGAAACATACAATTCAAAAAAAAAAACCACATTTATGTAATAAAGATATTATATATTTAGATTTTATAGTAAAAAGAAATATCTTAAGTAATGATGCTGTATTAACAAAAATTCATGAATTTTGTGTGTATGAAAGCTTTGTTAAATTGGGTTGGCTATTTACTGAAATGCTCCCTCAAAAGCCAAGAATTCAGTTTAACAAAAAAAAATTTATTTCTTTTTTAATTGATATTAAATCAAAAACGTATGATGACAAGAAAATTCTTTTAATTAACTCAATGATTGATGTAATAAATTCTATTATTAATAAAGATTATCTGAAGAATAGTTTTACATATGGAACTTATCATTTTGAAATAATTTGGGAGCAATTGATAGATAAAGTATTTGGTGATATTGACAAAGAACAATATTATCCACAAGCAAATTGGTCTTTGATTGATGGTCAAAAACTTCAGAGTTCATTTTTGCGACCTGACACAATTATAAAGAAAGATGGTAAAATTTATATAATTGATGCAAAATATTACAAGTATGGAGTCACACATAATAAAAATCACTTGCCACCAACAACTTCAATACATAAACAGATTACATATGGAGAATATATAAATTGCAATCATTTTAAGCAAAGAAACTTAAATGAAGATGATTTAACTGTATATAACATATTTCTTTTACCTTTTAATAAATCAAAAAATAATGACAGTGAGTATAAATACTTTGGTACAGCTACTGCAGATTGGAAAAATAATTCGGCTACATACGAAACTGTGCATGGCGTATTTTTAGATATGAAGCATCTAATAGATTTAAATTACTCTAAGAATTGTACTGAAATTAATAGACTAATAAATTTGATTATTGAGATAGTCGATGTCACTAATAAATAAGTTATTTAAATTATATAATGGATAAAGACTTAACAATGTTCTTTATACCAATTTATTACTGCTTCTCTGTCAGAGTCAAAAAACTGTGTTGATATAAAAATTTCTTTGCTATTAAAGACTAAGGCTTTTGTGCGATATCTTTTTCGAGACGAATTACCCATATTGTCAGTTATTTGATTTGCTATGGCGGGATAGTCCGTGTCATTGAACAATGATTTAGTATAGTCTTTTGTTTTTAATTTTTCTATTTCATCAACTGTAATTTTTGATTTAATAATTAAATCTTCAAGAAATAAGTAAAAAAGTTTTGCTAAAGGAATCATACCTTCCAACCAAGTTTGTTCGTCATCTATATTAAAGGGTACTTCTGCAAGTGAAAAACTAAAATCTTCTGAGTCTAGATTCATTTCATATATTATCGACTTAACAAATGAAATAATAGTATTCGAAGCTAATTTTGTTTCATAGAAAATACTGCTATTTTCAATTTGTCTGGGTCTATTAAGTTTTCTTTCATCATTAGTTAAGTAAATATTAGTAGCATTTTGAATGGTAAAATCATTTGTTGCTAGTTGATTAAACTTTAATGAATCTAATTCATATGCTTGGTTGATGAATTTTGTGAGAAGATCAGCCCAACTAGATACTTTTGTAAACTCACCTACAAAAGAAAATCCATTTGGCTTTGTATTGCTAAAGTCAACACTACTGTTAACATCAATAGTTATTTCATTCGTTTCTATAATATCTGAATGCATCAAAACATAATTAAACTCTTCTACAAGTATAGTCGAAAGGGCTTTTGCTCTATTTACTATCGAGTTTTTATCCCATTTTGATGCAGATAAGACTTCTTTGTTCAATATGTTCGCTTTTGAATTATCACTTATTATTTTCTTTTTTTCATTAAATGGTTTTGTACCCAATTCACTGTTATGACCTGTGATTGTTAGATTACCAAGAGTATGTAAAAATATTTCATATACGCTAGCATAATCTTCACCAACTTCCTTTTTCCACAAAGCAGCATTTTCTTTTTGTGGTAAAATGTGTTCAATTGTTAAATTACTAATATCAATATGTTCTTTACTGGAGTTCTCAATAATTGAAAGTATAAATTTACAAATAGGTTTTTTGTATAATGGTTTGTAAATAAGAGCTTCTTCAAATTCCTTGTCAGTTGGCATACGATTATTTGCTCTTAAATCGTTTAGAAAAATTACAAATTTCTCATAATACTTATCGTACTTGTCGTTAATTACTCTGTCATACATTGACTTCATAAACTTAGAGAGATTTTTATTTATTTCGCAGCTAGTTATACGTACTAAATATGTCAGAAGATAATTCAGTACATTACATAAAGTTGTTTCATCTATAATTTTATCTTCAAAGTCACTAAAAACTCTAAAGAGTAGAGGAAGAATTGTAGTTTGTTTGATACTAGAAAATGCTTCTAGATATTTTAATATTTTTTTGCTATAAGTATGATTCAAACCTACAAAGGCTCCATAATATTTAGAAGTTTTCTTTAATTTTTGTAATATATCTTCATGACTAAAATTGTTTTCATAGCAATGTTCCTTAAATAAGCGATATGCATTTTGTGTATTGACTGATTTTGTAATTTCAGAATTTAAAAAATTTATAACAAAGTCACCTAGATTATTATACCCTACATTTTTTTCGACTTCACACCAGTAATCCTCGTAAAGAACTTCTTGATTAATATCATCCATCAATAAAAAATTTCTAATTAGATCTGCTAAACTTAATTCAAGTCCAGTGGAGTTAATAGATTCAAAAATTTTCTGCGGTTCATCGCCTTGTGCATGATCTAATACAATTTCAACCATTTCTAGCTTTTTTATACCATACAGGATATCACTTAATTCTAATCCTGTAGAATTGGTGTTTATAATTAAATTTTTAAATGTTATATAGTTTTTGTATATATTGGAGTTTCTATCCATTTCATCAATTTTATCTTTAATTAAAAGATTTAATTGTT
Source organism: uncultured Oscillospiraceae bacterium (assembly GCA_964370215.1). Lineage (GTDB taxonomy): Bacteria > Bacillota > Clostridia > Oscillospirales > Ruminococcaceae > Massiliimalia. Next base: position 1,159 of record CAYJIM010000063.1, on the reverse strand, counting down.
CATTATCAGATTTTACGGGCTTTAATTTCAATTTGTATTTTTCATCACAGTTTCGATTAAACATTACTTCTTCTATTTCTGCTTCAATTCTAGTAGAGACACCTTTAGATAAGTCGTATAATGCTTTTAAAAGAATATACATGGTTGTGATCCGTTGTTGTCCATCTATGATTAATACTTCATTCAAAGTACTAGCATTAAGACCTACTATATATACAACTGTGCCCATAAAATGCTTATGATCACGCTCAAATGCCTTAATTATATCTTTGTAAAGTTTTTCGCATTGTAAATTTGACCAGTCATAATTTCTTTGATATACAGGTACTTTAAAAACTCTTTTATTTTTTTCAATTAAATCTGAAAATAACCAAACTTTAAATGGTTGCATAGAAACTCCTTGTTACGAAAGATTTTAATTCTAATATAGTTTATGCTTTTAATTATACCATGCTTTTAATAAAAGAATAATACTTTCTAATTTTTTTATTAAGGTTTATATAAAAAAAAGTTATGACAAAATACTTTTTAATTTATGCAAACCTTATTTAGTTTTTTTCAGAAATTATATAATATGAGTATTTTTCATTATGTTTTATATTTTAAAATTTGATAGCATTCTTAAAAAGTTTAAATAGCTATTTAATTAAGAAAATTTTTTTACAATAAAACCTTTACAAGCTGTAAAGAAAACCTTTACAAGTTTTAAAGATAATCTTTACAAGATAGAAGAATTCTTTACAGTAGAAAGAACACGTATAGCTTTACAATTATTGTATGAGCGAAAGACGATACGTGTGTGGGCGTGAATGTACCATAACAATATTACAAGAAAATACTTATACTGCAATACCATTTGTAAGTGAAACACTTAGGTGTGTGCCGAACCGTTTTGACTTTCAAGATACCTTATCTAACAGTACCCATGTAGCACAAGAGAATGGCTACGATATTACAGGGACTATAACCACACTATTAACTGAAAATACTATTACTTCTCTTTTTAAGCTCTTGGCCAATGCTAAGAGTTTTGACGTGCTTGTAAAGCGTGGAACATCTAAAGTGATTTATAAGAATGTTATTGTGCAAGGCTTTGAACTTAGAGCAATACTTACCTCAAAAAAACAGAAAAACAAAACTTTTTTTTTAACAAAGAGAA
>CAYJIM010000062.1:1628-13761 GCA_964370215.1 uncultured Oscillospiraceae bacterium | reverse complement strand
ACCGTATGCAGCGTATGTTAGGGAAGCACCTTCCAGAATGGTCAGGGTTTGTCCAGCTTCGATAGTAACCCCCCCCCTCCATTCTGCGGTACCGCTAAAGGTAAAGTCTTTTTCACCGGCTGTTTGTGCTGCCTTCAAATCCGCTACCGTGGCAACCTCTGTCGCCGCTTCTGCTGTCAGTGGAAAGCAGAGCAATGCCAGTAGCAGTAACCCTACCGCCAGCACCCATTGCAGTCCTGCCTGTTGTTTGGTTTGATTCATGGTTGTTTCCTCCTTGAATTTGTTCATTTTTGCAGTTAATATTATTAAACCACAACCGTCACATTTTGTCAATAAAAAGCGATCAGTTCCTGTAAAAATCATGTCGGGTGGTTGCAACCCCACCATGCCACATCGTGGATGGGGTGAATGCACGATAGCGGCGTGGTCGGCAATAACAGCGGGTTTTACCCACAAAAAAGGGATTTGGTCAAAACCCAAATCCCTTAAATCGCTGACGCCTGAAAATGCCTGTCGGCACGTAAGACCGTGGGACACTGTCCCACACCCTGTCCCTTTTATAAAAGTGGACAAAACTTTTGGAGTGGACAGAGCAGAGCCCTGTCCCTACAGCGATAGCATGCGCCTGCATATTTCCTCTAATTTTCATCGGGCGGTGAATGGCGGATGGGTCAAGACCCATCCCTACCGAACCATATTTCAACTGGCCTCGTAGGGTCGGGTCTTGACCCGACTGAAACGCCTGCGGACGCTGTCCGCTTTTATAACGACAGCTGTTCGCCCAGATCCTCTTCACGCAAAATTCCACCGGCGGCCGGAATGGCTTTGGCGCGGAAGCGATGTTCATTTTGTACTGTCCCTTGCTCGTAATGCTGTACCGTATCGATATAGTGATTTTTGCGCACCGTCATGACCTGTACCCCTAAGGTACTGCGTGTTGTCTTCAAGGCGATCATCGCCGAATCAAAAATCAAACGGCGTTTTGCTGTAGAGGTCATGGCAAATTCCCCCTCACTCGGGGTGAAGAAGAGTCCGACCAGCGGTGATTTATCGCTATAGGCATTGCCGAGTTTTTTACGCTTGGTTTTGGTTTCATAGGCATTCACCGGCACCTTTGCCACCTTCCCATTTTGGAAGAAGAACAACAGGTTTCCGCTGTAATCCTTGGTCACCACCATCGAGAGCAGTTTTTCCCCCTCGTCAAAGCCGAGTTTTGCCGGCAAGAAATCGCCCATCACGCTCGCCTTGGTGTCTTCAAACTCATAGGCACGTGCCTTGTAAACCTGTTGACGGTCGGTGAAGAAAAGCAATTCCACATCGTTTGTCGTCTCGATGTGGGTGGCTACACGGTCGGTTTCTTTGAGCTTTTGCTCCCCACTCATGCGCAACGACTGCGGTGTGATCTTTTTGAAGTACCCTTCTTCGGTAAGGAACAGATTGACCGGATAATTTGGAATTTCCTCTTCCACCGCTTCTTCGCCCAAATCTTCAGCAAACAAAAATTGGGTTTTGCGTGGCTGTTCGTGCTTTTTCATCACGTCTTTCAACTCTGCAATGATGATTTTTTGCACCCGCTTTGGATGATCCAAAATATCCTGTAAATCGGCAATGGAGCTTTCGAGTGCTGCAATTTCCTCGGTGCGTTTTAGGATATACTCACGGTTCAGATGGCGCAAGCGAATTTCCGCCACATATTCCGCTTGAATCTCATCGATGCCAAACCCGATCATCAAGTTGACGACAACGTCCTTTTCCTCACGGGTTTCACGGACAATGGCAACCGCCTTGTCGATGTCTAAAAGGATTTTTTCCATCCCACGCAACAGGTGCAGTTTCTGTTGTTGTTTTTTGAGATCAAATTGGGTGCGACGACGCACACAGGTGGTGCGAAACTCCAGCCAATGGGTCAGAATTTCCCGTACCCCCAGTACCTGTGGCGCACCGCCGATCAGCACATTGAAGTTACAGGAAAAGCTATCCTGCAATGCAGTCATCTTAAAGAGTCGCTGCATCAGCTTTTGCGGATCCACCCCACGTTTAAGGTCAAGGGTGATTTTGAGTCCCGACAGGTCGGTCTCGTCACGCATGTCAGAAATTTCTCTGATTTTGCCCTGTTTGATGAGCTCGACAATTTTATCCATAATCGCTTCAATGGTGGTGGTCGATGGAATCTGAGTGACTTCGATGCAGTTGTCGCCCTTGTCATAATGGTATCGTGCACGCACTTTGAGGCCACCTCTTCCGGTGCGATACACCTGATCGAGTGCCTCACGATCGGCAAGCAGGTACCCCCCACCCGGAAAATCAGGTCCTAAGAGTGTTTCGTGCAGGTCGTGGTCAGGGTTTCGGATGAGTGCGATAGTGGTTTCACACAGCTCTTTGAGGTGAAACGGACAGATGTTGCTTGCCATCGACACCGCAATCCCCACATTGGAATTGACCAAAATGGAGGGGAAGGTGGTGGGCAATAGCGTCGGTTCGGTAGTGGTATTGTCGTAGTTTGGGACAAAGTCGACGGTGTCTTTGTCGATTTCACGGAAGAATTCCTGACAAAGTGGGTCAAGTTTTGCCTCGGTATAACGAGACGCTGCATACGCCATATCTCTGGAATAGCTTTTCCCAAAGTTCCCTTTGGAATCGACATAAGGGTGCAACAAACTTTCGTTCCCTTTGGAGAGGCGCACCATCGTTTCGTAGATGGCGCTGTCCCCGTGGGGGTTTAAACGCATGGTCTGCCCGACAATGTTTGCTGATTTCGTTTTCGCTCCGTTTAATAGTCCCATTTTATACATAGTGTATAAAATTTTGCGGTGAGATGGTTTGAACCCATCAATCTCCGGCAATGCACGGGAGATGATGACACTCATCGCATAGGGCATATAGTTTTGTTCAATGGTCTGGGTGATCGGTTGATCCACCACGATACCGCCACCTTCGATGGTGGCATTGACCTTGACCCGTCTGGTGGCGGGGTCTTTTTTCTTCTTTGCCATAAACGGCTCCTTTCAACGTTGTCGATGTAGTGCTATGAGATGTCAGCAAGCTCGACAAAGTCTTGTCCGAACTCGGCGATATAATCCTTGCGTCCCTGTAGGTTGTCCCCGAGCATCATGTCAAACATGGCAGCGGTTTTGCCGGCATCTTCCGGCGATACGCGAATGAGACGACGGGTTTCTGGATTCATCGTCGTCAGCCACATCATCTCAGGGTCATTTTCCCCGAGCCCTTTGGAGCGCTGTAACGTGAATTTCTGATCACCGACTTTTTGCAACACTTCGCGCTTTTCCTGCTCGGTGTAAGCAAAATAGGTGCGGTCTTTGGTACCAATTTCATAGAGTGGCGACTCTGCGATATAGACAAACCCCTCTTCAATCAAACTCGGCATCAAACGATACAACATCGTTAAAATAAGGGTGCGGATTTGAAAGCCGTCGACGTCAGCATCGGTACAGATGATCACTTTATTCCAACGCAGATTTTTCAAATCAAAGGAATAAAGTTCTTTATTCGCTTTACTCTTGACTTCCACCCCACAACCCAATACCTTAATGAGGTCAGTGATGATTTCGCTTTTGAAGATCTTTGCAAAATCTGCTTTCAAACAGTTGAGGATTTTTCCTCGCACCGGCATGACCGCTTGAAATTCTGCATCTCTACCGAGTTTGACAGACCCGAGTGCCGAGTCCCCTTCCACGATGTAGATCTCGCGTTTTTGCAGATCCTTGGTACGGCAGTCGACAAATTTTTGCACCCGATTGGCAACGTCGATGTTGCCGGACAGTTTGGTTTTCAAGTTGAGTCTTGTTTTCTCCGCACTCTCGCGACTGCGCTTGTTGATGAGCACCTGCTCCCCGATTTTTGCCGCCTCGTCCGGATTTTCCAAAAAATAAACTTCCAGTTGGTGTTTCAAAAAGTCGGTCATCGCTTCATAGATGAACTTGTTGGTGATCGCCTTTTTGGTTTGGTTTTCATAGGAAGTCTGGGTGGAAAAGGAGGAGGACACCAGCACCAAACAGTCCTCCACATCGTTGTAAGAAATGGATTTTTCGTTTTTGGTGTAACGGTTGTTCTGTTTCAAATAAAGATCAATTTGACGGGTAAACGCCTGTTTGACGGCACGCTCCGGCGATCCGCCATGCTCCAAAAAGCTGGAGTTATGATAATATTCGGTCAACTTCACCCGATTGGAAAAGGTACATGCCACCGACAGTTTGACTTTATAATCGTCCTTGTCGGCACGGTCACGCCCAACCCTTGCCGTTTCCCAGTACTGGATGGCACCCATTGCCTGATCGCCCACCACTTCCTTGACATAGTCGGTAATCCCATCTTGGTACAAAAATTCTTTGGTTTCAAATTTGCCTTTTTGTACCTCATTTTTAAAGGTAAAGACAAGGCCTTTGTTGACCACCGCTTGTCGAGATAGCATCTCCTCAAAAAAGGTCACGGGAATATCAATGTCGGTGAACACTTCAAGGTCTGGTTTCCAACGTTGCCTTGACCCCGTTTGCTTTTTGTTGGTCTCTTCCTTTTGTAGACCGCCAACATTCTCCCCTTTTTCAAAGTGGAGTTGGTAGCGAAAACCATCACGATAGATTTCCGCGTCAAAATAAGCGGAGGAATACTGGGTGGCACAGGACCCCAAGCCATTGAGCCCGAGGGAAAATTCATAGTCCCCACCACCGTTGTTTTGGTATTTGCCGCCTGCATACAGCTCACAGAACACCAATTCCCAGTTGTAGCGATCCTCTGCTTGGTTGAAGTCGACCGGAATCCCCCGACCAAAGTCTTGTATTTCAATGGAACCGTCCAAAAATTTTGTAATAATAATAGAAGAGCCATGCCCTTCTCTCGCTTCATCGATGGAGTTTGAGAGAATTTCAAACACCGAATGCTGACAGCCTTCCAACCCATCCGAGCCAAAAATAACAGCAGGGCGTTTGCGCACCCGATCCGCCCCTTTGAGGGAGGTGATACTCTCATTGTTATAGGCTTGTTTTTTCTTTGCCATATTAGAATCTCCTTCTATAAATCTTGTCAAAGTATACCAGAAAAGCAGTACCCTGTCAATGAAAGGAACGCTCTTGACGGCGGTATTGTAGCGGTGTTTGCTGGTATTGTTTGCGAAATTGTTTACAAAAGGACGGCGTGTCTTTGAATCCACAGGAGTAAGCAATTTCGGTGATGTTTCGTTTGGTCTGCTGTAACATCTCACACCCCATACGCAAACGAAATAAAATCAAGTATCGTTGCGGAGATTGTGCGATCTTTTTCATAAATATTTTGTACAGGTAGGTGCGATCAATGCCTACTTTTCTGGCAATGTCAGAAATTTTAATGTCATAGCCATAATTGTGGTAGATGAATTCTACCGCCGCATCAAAGTAGTCCTGTTCTTGATTGCTTGCAGTATCATTCTTTTGTAGCAGTGATAGGATGTGGTAAAATTTAGAAAGGCGTTCGTAATGGCCTGCCTGTTCGGTCATCGTTTCCACAAAGGCGATCAACTCTTGCCCGAGGTGTGCGTCTCCTCCTTGGTAATGGAGTTGTTGTTCTGACAGACCACAGTCCTTTAAAATGGTTGGCACCTCGTACCCGTCAAACCCGATCCAGACATACGCCCACGGGTCATCGGTATCGGCGATATAATAGGTAGACTTTCCCGGGCAGATCAAAAAACCCTCGCCGGCTTTGATGTGGTTACACACCCCGTCCACATAATAACGTCCGGTTCCCGATAGCACATAATGCAACAAATAATGGTTGCGGATGGCAGGGCCGAAGGCATGTCCCCCACTACAGCGTTGATGTCCGCAATGATAGATGGAAAGTGTCGCGCGCATCCTTGTTTGTTTGATCCGTAAATCTACTACCTGATCCATCCTCACACCTCATTTCTCTGTGGTCAGTATAGCATATCCCACACAAAAATGCAACATGATGACAATTTTTTGAAACAAAAAGACATGACACAGCTTTGTGATTTTAGTATAATAAATAGCATCAACCAAAGATAATTTGGTATAAAAAGGAGATCGTTTTATGTTGAAAATTACTTTTATGGGTGCAGGAAGCACCGTATTTGTGCGCAACGTACTGGGTGACTGCATGTGTACCGAAGTACTGCGCGATGCAGAATTGTCGCTTTATGACATCGACCCTGTTCGTTTGGAAGAATCCGCCATCATCTTGGAAGGCATCAATAAAAACATCAACGATGGGCGTGCAACCATCACAACCCACTGTGGTGTAGAAAATCGCAAAGAGGCGCTACGTGGCGCAAAATACGTTGTCAACGCCATTCAAGTGGGTGGGTATGACCCTTGCACCATCACCGACTTTGAAATTCCAAAAAAATACGGACTGCGCCAAACCATTTCCGATACTTTGGGCATCGGCGGCATTATGCGTGCGTTGCGCACCATTCCTGTCATGAAAGGTTTTGCCGACGATATGGAAGAAGTGTGTCCGGACGCTTGGTTCTTGAACTACACCAATCCGATGGCGATGCTGACAGGTTATATGCAACGTTACACCAAAATCAAAACCGTTGGTCTTTGCCACAGTGTACAGGTTTGTTCTAAAGAGCTGTTGACCCCACTCGGCATGGAAGAAAAACTGGAAGGGCACACCGAATTGATTGCCGGTATCAACCATATGGCATGGCTGTTGAAAATTGAAGACAAAGACGGCAACGACCTCTACCCTGAAATCAAAGAAAAAGCTGCTGAGAAAAATGCAGGCGAAAAACACAAAGATATGGTGCGTTACGACTACATCAAAAATCTCGGTTACTATTGCACCGAATCGAGTGAACACAATGCAGAATACGGCCCTTACTACATCAAAGACCGCTATCCTGAACTCATTGAAAAATTCAACATCCCACTCGATGAATACCCGCGTCGCTGTATTCGCCAAATCGACCGTTGGGCAGATGAAAAAGCAAACATCTTAAACGACGGTAAAGTAGAACATACCCGTTCCAAAGAATATGCGTCTTACATCATGGAAGCGATCGAAACCGGCGTGCCTTACAAAATTGGCGGCAACGTCATGAACCATGGCTTGATCGACAACCTGCCGGCAGACGCTTGTGTCGAAGTGCCTTGCATGATCGACAAAATGGGGGTCAACCCTTGCCATGTTGGCAGACTTCCTGTGCACCTCGCTGCCCTCAACATGACCAACATCAATGTGCAGTTGATGACCATTGAAGCAGCACTCACCGGCAACCGTGAAGACGTTTACCGTGCAGCGATGCTCGACCCACACACCGCTGCAGAACTGTCCATCGAAGACATCATCTCGATGTGTGATGAAATGATGGATGCACACGGCGAGTATATGGCACAATTCCAAAAGTAGTTTTTTCAAACAGAACCGTAAATGACCTTGTCATTTACGGTTCTGTTATTTACGGTTGCTCTACCTTTGCCAACATGCTATAATGGTAGATAGATTATATCAGACTGTCAAAAAAGCCCTTTTCTACTTCGATACCCTGCCAGAGTATCCAAAAATCTGCAAGTCAAGGAACAAAACTTGCAAATGAGAGAGTAATACGGTGGTATATGAACGAAATAGCCGAGTTGCAGTGACACAGAAAGCAAAAATGGTGGGCGACATGGTTCATCATTTTTGCGTTTGCGGATTTTTCGACGGTCTGGATAGATTATTTTTAAAGGAGTTCTTTATATGAATTGGTTTCAAGTTAAGCTGTTTACCACCCACGACGCCATCGAGCCTGTCAGTGGATTTTTATTGGCGCACGGTCTGCGTGGATTGATGATTGAGGATGCCCAAGAGGTCGCTGAATTTTTGGAGGAAACCTCCAAGCATTGGGATTACATCGACCAAACGGTACTGGATATGAAGCAGTGTGAAACTGCCGTCATTTTTTACCTGCCCGAAAATGCACAGGGAATGGAGCAGTTGCAGGCCATTCGCACCGACATCGCCTTCCTGCCTACCCGTGCACCCGAAATTGAATTCGGGTCGCTTCGACTGGAAAGTGAAGTCCTTCAACAGGAGGACTGGGAAACGGCGTGGAAAAAGTACTACCACCCGATCACCATCGGCAAACGTCTGGTTGTCTGTCCATTTTGGGAATCGTATGACCTACAACCGGGGCAGGTCAAAGTGCTCCTTGATCCCGGCATGGCATTCGGTACCGGTACCCATGAAACGACTCGTCTTTGCATGACCTTGTTGGAAGAACAGGACTGCGACAAAAAATCGGTGCTGGATGTCGGCACCGGTAGCGGTATTCTTGCCATCACCGCCTTACTGCTGGGAGCGGAATCGGTTGTCGGGGTGGACATCGATGCGTTAGCGGTCAAAATCGCCGGGGAAAATGCCGCACTCAACGGGGTGGAAGGCCAGGTGCAGTTTCTCTGTGGCGATCTGACCGATCAAGTCAGCGGCAGTTACGATTTGATTTGTGCCAACATTGTGGCCGATGTACTCATCCGTTTGGCAGGAGAAATCGTGCCTTTCATGCACGCCGAGACAAAACTGATGGTGTCGGGCATCATCGAGGATCGCCATGACGATGTCTTTGCGGCATTGGAAGCGGCAGGTCTTACGCATATCAAAACCATCAAGGAAAACGACTGGGTATCTGCCTTGTGGATGCTTGCAGACAAATAGGGGGTTTCATGCGTTATCAAACGGTACTATTTGACTTTGACGGTGTCATTGCCGACAACAGCGTTGGCATTTTTTCTGGGGTGCGGTATGCACTGGGGCAGATGAATGCCCCTATTCCGGACGAGTCGACCCTGCGTAAATTTATCGGTCCTACCCTTTGGGACAGTTTTCAGGAATTTTGTTGTTTTACCGAGGACGAGGCGAATCAAGCGGTGGCACACTACCGCCATTACTATCACGACAAAGGAGTCACACAGGTGACCATCTATCCTGCGATCAAGGAACTGTTGCAAACACTTTATGATGGCGGGGTCATCCTTTCCACCGCCTCCTCAAAGCCACAGGTGTTTGTGCAAAAGATTTTGGAGGAAGCAGGGCTTTCTCGGTACTTTCATCACATTGTCGGCAGTGATCTCAAAGGCACCCACCGCACCAAAACCGATGTTTGCAGGTTGGCGTTGGCATTGACCGACGCCGACCCCTCACGTACCGTATTGATCGGGGATCGCTATTTTGATGCAGAGGGTGCCGCGCATTGTGGCATTGATTTTATTGCAGTGCTGTATGGCTTTGGCGAACGGGAGGAGTTCGCCCCTTACCCGACTGCCTTCATCGCCAACACCCCAATTGATGTGTTGACCTTTATGCAAACAGCAAACGGGCCGTTAGATTGCTAAAAACCTCGGGCGATTCGTGAATCGCCCCTACCTCCTACTGAAAATTTGGGCGAACCCATGCGGTCATGGCAAGCTATGACCCTACCACCTCAATGGAAAGATATCTCTGTAGGGACAGGTTTCCACGCCTGTCCGAAATAAAAGTTTTAATCAACTTTTTGTCAAAAAGTTGCAGGGTGTGGGACGGAGTTCCACGGTCTTGATTACAGCAAAGAGTATTCAGAGGGTGAATTTCAAAACAATCCTGTGAATTGTTTTGAAAGAGGGAGATTTTACGATAAAAAATCTCCCTGCGAGCGGCAGATGTCAGCGTTTCGGCAAGGCATACAATGCGTGCCCTACAAATCCTACCTTCCTTTGCGGTGTAGGGGCACCTCTATGTGGGTGCCCGATATATACCACCCGATGAAAATTTAGGTCAAACCATGCGGTCACGGCAAACCGTGACCCTACACCTCAATTGAAAGATATATCTGTAGGAAACAGGCTTCCATGCCTGTCCGCAACATAAGAATGCCCTAAAAATGGGACGTCGAGAACGCCTTCCCCTACGATGCTGATGAAAATATGTTTCGTAGGGAGATGGCTTGCCATGTCCGCCCCGTTCACCGCAACTAAAATGGTGCGAATCCACACTAGGACAGAGCAGCGCCCTGTCCCTACAAAAAACAATCTTCCACCAAAATGGAAGAGGATCCCTATTACACAACACGCTGTTACACAATACGTAATATTTTTAAATTTTATCCTATTCGTAAACACACAAAGAGATCATTTGTATAAAATAATAAATTTATACTATTCGTATTTTATTTTCGAAAAGATTAAACCTTAATGTATTTTTTTATAATTTTATACTATTTGTATTGCTTTTTAAGTTTTTTACGATACTACAGCTGCCATCATGACTTTATCTTATTTTATCGTTCAGCTTTTCAACAGTTTATCTATATTTTGTATTATTTAAATTTATTATACTTTGCGTAGAATAAATTTAACACCTAAGTCTCCTTTTTGTAATATTTCAATCTATTATACTATTTGCAATTTTACAATGCATATATCAAATTATACAAAACGTATCTATTTTTTATTTTATACAATTTGTATTTTATTCTTTTACGCTCTCAATATTTACTTTTCACCAACAGTATAATTTCACGTTTTTATACTATTCGTATCTTGTTTTGTATATTTTGACACTATTATACTAATTGTTTAAATTTATTTGATCATTTGATCAAGGAGGGTGACCCCATTGTCTGCACGAAATCCGTTTCTCCGTTTGTTCTCCTGTCAGTTTATGTTGAAACCTGCCGAGGTGCAGGGGGATTTGCCGACGACCAAGGCGGCCTACCGCACGGTGCTCGCCATTGCGTGGCCGTCTATTGTCGAATCGGTATTGGTCTGTTTGATGACTTCCATTGATACGATGATGGTCGGTACTTTGAGCCCTGCTGCCATCGCCGCCGTGGGGTTGACCAATCAACCTCGTTTTATTCTGCTTGCCCTTATCACCTCCATCAACATTGGTATTACGGCTTTGGTCTCTCGCAGGCGAGGGGCGGGGGACGTGTTGGGTGCCAACAGCTGTCTCAAACAGTGTTTGCTGCTCAACGGGGTCTTGTCGGTACTTCTTTCCTCCATCGGGGCAATCTTTGCCCACCCCATCATGACCCTCGCTGGGGCAGGGGGTGACATTGTGGACATGAGTGCTTCCTACTTTCGTTTGACGATGATCGGCATTTCCTTTTTGTCCTTAGGACTGACCATCACCGCAGCACAACGTGGGGTGGGCAATACTCGTATTTCGATGGTGACAAACATTGCCGCCAATGTAGTCAACGTGATCTTTAACTACTGTTTGATTCATGGGGTGGGTCCTTTTCCTGCCCTTGGAGTGGATGGTGCCGCCATTGCAACCGTCATGGGCAATGTCACTTCCTTTGGCATTGCACTTTTCTCGGTACTCTCGGTCAAGCGAGCCCACTTTCTCACCCTCACCGACAGTGCCTCTTGGCGGTTTGATCGCCGTACCTTAAAGGGGCTGTTTCAAGTGGGTGGGTCAGCTTTTGTGGAACAGGTGTTTATGCGAATTGGTTTTTTCCTCTATGCGTGGATGATTGCACAGCTTGGCACCGCCGCCTTTGCCACCCATCAAATTGGGATGCAGATTTGGGGTCTTTCCTTTGCAGTTGGCGAAGGGTTCAGCATTGCCGCATCCGCTTTGATGGGGAGAAATCTCGGGGCAGGTCGTCCTGACCTGTCAAAACTCTACACCAGTGTCATTCAGCGGTTGGCAATCATTGCGTCCACCGTTGTGGCATTGATTTTCTTTTTCCTGCGCCACACCCTCATCGAATTGTTCACGACCGACCCTGCGATCATTGAGGCGGGATCGATCCTCATGATCATTATGGCATGTACCACCCATGTGCAGACATCACAGGTCATCATTTCAGGGAGTTTGCGTGGTGCCGGCGACACCCGTTTTACCGCCATTGTGTCCTTTATCAGTGTGGCAGTGGTGCGACCGATCTTAACTTGGCTATTTTGTTTCCCGTTGGGTCTTGGCTTGTTCGGGGCCTGGTTTACCATCGGCATTGACCAAGGGATGCGATTTGTGGTCAATTTCATTCGTTTTCTCGGGGGGAAATGGTCAAAAATCAGCCTTTAAAATGGAGTAGAAAATAGGGGCGACCTGTCTCATTGTTTTTGCGATTGCGGGTTTTTCGACGGTCTGGGGGTAACATCTTTTGTTGCCCTTTTTTTACGGCTTACCCCGCTATTTGAACAGGATAGAC
>CAYJIM010000062.1:0-1528 GCA_964370215.1 uncultured Oscillospiraceae bacterium | reverse complement strand
ACATCTTTTGTTGCCCTTTTTTTACGGCTTACCCCGCTATTTGAACAGGATAGACAATATGGCAAGACAACAGCGTCAAACTATGCTAAGATAGAGACACAGAAAGGAGGTGCGGTATGAAAATCATCCTAGAAGATGTCGATACTGCGGTGACGGAGGTGACCATTCGTGGCAACATCGCTGATCCCAAGGTGCAACACATCCTGTCGCTACTAAAAGACAGTCAGGTGTCCTCAAAAATTTTTCTCTTTCAAGAGAACACCGAAATTTTGGTGGATATTGCCGACATTTATTATTTTGAGGTGCTGGATCGCAAGACATTCGCCACCACCCAACAGGGCAAATTCTTATGTAAGCATACCCTTTCCGAACTGCTCACACTATTCAAGCGACACGGCATTACCCAAATTGCCAAAAGTGTACTGGTGAATGTGCGACACGTCACGTCACTCGAGGCGGAATTCAGTGGAAATTATACAGCAAATTTAAAAAATGACGATACACTCGTCGCTTCGCGCTTTTATATGAAAACATTTCGCGAGGCTATTATGGAGGGATAAGTTATGAAAACATGTAACGCAGTGGGATTCGGTCTGGCCATCGGGTTTGTTTTTACCGTCGGTTTTTCAATTTTATTTATGGGGTTGAACGAGGTTAGCGCACAGTTTTTGGCATGGATGATTGCCTCGGCACTGTACGGGTTGTCCTCACGCATCTTTGACATCAAAGCACTGCACACGGCGGTGGCAGCGGTGATCCACTTTGTGGTTTGCCTGTCCATCACCAGTGTCAATTTATATTTGTTCTATCGCCCTTATTTGGGGAGTGTCCTGATCGGTTTTGTCGTCACCTATATCATCATGTTTGTCATCATGGGGCTTGTCGAACGACACAAGATGAAACAGATCAATGAAAAGCTCAAGCAAAACCAATAGTCGGTAGCTACCAGCTGGCATTGCGGACAGCGTCCGCTAGCGTTTCCGACCGGGCACCCATCGCACATGAACCCCGTCCACGACGTGGCATGGTGGGATCGAAACGGCGGGCGATTGTGGGTGAAACCCGCTGTTGTTTCCGACCGAACACCCATCGCACGTGAACCCCGTCCACGACGTGGCATGGTGGAATCGGAACGGCACAGCGGTCGCACACATTCGGACGACCAAAGGTCGCCCCTACAGCACAATGAAAAGAGGGTGGTTATAAAAGTTTTGCCCACTTTTTCAAAAGTGGTGGAGTTTGAGGCAAAGCCTCAAGGTCTCTACTGCGTCAAAGAGTATTAAGAGGGTGAATTTCAAAACAATCCGGTGGATTGTTTTGAAAGAGGGAGATTTTACGATAAAAAATCTCCCTGCGGTCGGTAGATGTCAGCATTTCGGCACGCATACAATGCGTGCCCTACCAAAGCTATCCTCATTCACCGCCCATTGAAAATTTGATGGAAAACAGGCGGGCGGATATGGAAATCCGCCCCTACAATATTGATGAAAGGTTTGTTCTGTAGGGACAGGCTTCCACGCCTGTCCGC
>CAYJIM010000061.1:0-13828 GCA_964370215.1 uncultured Oscillospiraceae bacterium | reverse complement strand
TTTGGCTGGGCTGAAGGGATTTGAACCCCCGGATGCTGGAGTCAGAATCCAGTGCCTTACCGCTTGGCGACAGCCCAAAATGTTTTCTTATTATAGCATAGCTTTTGAAAAAAAGCAAGGTTTTTATCGCGACCATTGAGGGTGACGTGGGATTGGTGAAAAATCTGAGGAAAAGATATGATAAAATTTGCTTATTTTTTGTCGAAAGAAGAGAAAAATCTGGTATAAACGCATGAAATGAAAAAAATACGAAAAAACTGTTGACAAATGAAGACAAATCTGATAAAATAAATTTTGTCGCTAGAAAGACAACAGATTTGTGGCCCATTAGCTCAGTTGGTTAGAGCGCTAGCCTGTCACGCTAGAGGTCGTCGGTTCGAGCCCGATATGGGTCGCCACAATCCGTTCGCAGGTCGGATTCAAAAAACTGTATCCGCCTCTGTAGCTCAGTCGGTAGAGCAGAGGACTGAAAATCCTCGTGTCGTTGGTTCGATTCCGACCGGAGGCACCAACTTGCATTCATCCAATAGGGTGGGTGCAGATGCAGATTTAGCTCATCTGGTAGAGCGCCACCTTGCCAAGGTGGAGGTAGCGAGTTCGAGCCTCGTAATCTGCTCCAGAAGAAAAAACACTTATCAAAACTGATAAGTGTTTTTTTATTGTTTTACAGGCGTTTGACCATTGTTCGACCAAAACTTGCCAAAAAATAGCGATTTGTTGATTATTTTGCTTAAAAAGTGGGCAAAAATACATTGAAAATATTTCCTTTCCAGCACTTGACATTCTGTTTCATTTGTTATATAATTATATACTGTATCAAAATGGATATTTGTACCCATATGCGGATTTTGGGATCCATTGCGACCTGTTTTTCACCGTGATGTTCGTGAAAAATTAGTATTTTTTTCTAGTAGTTTTGTGCAAAATGCGCGAAACGCGATTATATGAATGGAGTGATTAAGCCTATGGTAAATGTCAAGCCTGTTCAACTGGGAACAACGACACGTATGAGCTTTGCCAAAATTGATGAGGTTTTGGACATGCCAAACCTGATTGAAATTCAAGTGAATTCCTATCAGTGGTTCCTCAAACAAGGGTTGAAAGAGGTGTTTCGAGACATTGCAGCCATCACCGATTACACCGGTAACTTGGTGTTGGACTTTACCGACTACCGCTTGGAGGACAAGCCTAAATATTCGGTAGAGGAATGTAAGGATCGTGACGTGACATATGCGGCACCATTGCGCGTGACAGCAAGACTGTTTAATAAGGAAACCGGCGAAATCAAAGAGCAGGAAATCTTCATGGGAGATTTTCCGCTGATGACGCAAAGTGGGACCTTTGTCATCAATGGGGCTGAACGGGTTATCGTATCGCAGTTGGTGCGTTCCCCGGGCGTCTATTATAGTGACAGCTATGACAAGACCGGTAAAAAGTTGTTTGCTTCTACCGTCATCCCAAACCGTGGGGCATGGCTGGAATATGAAACCGACTCCAACGATTTTTATTATGTTCGTATCGATAAAAACCGCAAAATTCCGATCACGACTTTCCTGCGTGCACTGTTGAAAATTCGTGACGATGTCACCAGTGAAGACATCGCAGCGGACTTTACTTTGGGGCTGACCACAAGTCAGGGGTCGGACATGGAAATTGCTGATATTTTTGGTGAAGATGAGCGCTTGAGTGCGACCATCCTCAACAAAGATGGGGCGAAAAACGGGGAAGAGGCACTGCTTGAAGTGTACAGAAAACTCCGTCCGGGTGAACCGCCGACCATTGAATCTGCGGTCAAACACTTGGTTCCATTGTTGTTCGACGATCACCGTTACGACCTATCCAAAGTCGGGCGTTACAAATACAATAAAAAACTGGCGATTGCCAACCGTCTGGTGGGTCACACCCTAGCGGCGGCTGTCATCAATCCGTTGACCGGTGAGTTGATGGCGGCAGAAGGACAAAAGATCAATCGTGAGCTTGCTGAAAGCATTGAAGCGGCAGGGGTGGATCAAGCATACTTGGTCGTCGAAGAGGGCGAAGGGGTGGCCAAAGTCATTTCCAATGGCATGGTAGAAATCTCACACTTCATCGATGTGGACAAAAAAGCACTCGGCATCAACGAACGCGTCCGTTTTAAAGTGCTCAAAGATATCCTCGAAAAAGCTTCTTCTAAAGAAGAAATCGAAGAGATGATCGTGGCACGCATGGGCGAACTTGTGCCAAAACACATCATCAAGGACGACATTTTTGCGTCCATCAACTATATCAACAACCTCGCACAAGGCATTGGTGTCGTCGACGACATCGACCACTTGGGCAACCGTCGTATTCGTTCGGTTGGGGAATTGCTCCAAAACCAATTCCGTATCGGGTTCTCCCGTATGGAACGTGTCATCCGTGAGCGTATGACCTTGCAAGCACAAGAGATGGAAAATGTCACGCCGCAAGCGCTGATCAACATCCGTCCGGTGGTTGCCTCCATCAAAGAATTTTTCGGCTCCTCGCCGTTGTCGCAGTTCATGGACCAAAACAACCCGCTTGCAGAATTGACCCACAAACGTCGTCTGTCTGCGTTGGGGCCTGGTGGTCTTTCCCGTGACCGTGCAGGGTTTGAGGTACGTGACGTACACTATAGCCACTACGGCCGTATGTGCCCGATTGAAACACCGGAAGGTCCGAACATCGGTCTGATTTCCTACCTCGCGTCCTTTGCACGCATCAACGAGTACGGTTTTATTGAAGCACCGTACCGTCGTGTCGACAAAAAGACTGGACAGGTATCGAGTGAAGTGGTTTACATGACCGCCGACGTGGAAGATGAATATATCGTTGCACAGGCAAATGAAGCCTTGACCGCAGAGGGAACCTTTGTGCGTCGTCGTGTCAATGCCCGTCACCGTGACCAGATCTTGGAAACAGAACGTGAAAACATCGACTTTATCGACGTTTGCCCACGTATGATGGTATCCATCGCAACCGCGATGATTCCGTTCTTGGAAAACGATGATACCAACCGTGCGCTCATGGGTGCGAACATGCAGCGTCAGGCAGTGCCACTGTTGAAAACCGAAAGCCCGATTGTCGGGACAGGGATGGAATACAAAGCCGCCCTCGACTCCGGTGCGGTGGTCATCAGCCGTCACGACGGGGTGGTCGATCGCGTATCGGCAAATGAAATTGTCATCCGTGAAGAAAACGGCGACAAACACCCTTACAAAGTCATCAAATTCCTGCGTTCCAATGCAGGGACCTGTACCAACCAACGTCCGATCGTCTCCAAAGGCGAGGAAGTGAAAGTCGGTCAGGTATTGGCGGATGGTCCGGCGACCAGCCAAGGGGAAATCGCACTCGGTAAAAATGCCTTGATCGGGTTTATGACTTGGGAAGGTTACAACTACGAGGATGCGGTACTGATCAATGAAAATATCGTCCGTGACGATGTCTATACCTCCATCCACATTGAAGAATATGAAGTGGAATCCCGTGACACCAAATTGGGGCCGGAAGAAATCACCCGTGACATTCCAAACGTCGGGGAAGATGCGCTCAAAGATTTGGACGAAACAGGGATCATCCGTGTCGGTGCGGAAGTGCGTGCCGGTGATATTCTGGTCGGGAAAGTTACGCCAAAAGGGGAAACCGAACTGACTGCGGAAGAGCGCTTGTTGCGTGCCATCTTCGGGGAAAAAGCGCGTGAAGTGCGTGACACTTCGCTACGTGTACCACATGGGGAAGCCGGCATCATTGTGGATGTCAAGGTGTACACCCGTGAAAACTCCGATGAGCTGTCGGCAGGGGTCAACATGGTTGTCCGTTGCTACATTGCACAAAAACGCAAAATCTCCGTTGGGGATAAAATGGCGGGCCGCCATGGGAACAAGGGGGTTGTCTCCCGCATTCTTCCACAAGAAGATATGCCGTTCCTGCCGGACGGTACCCCACTTGATATCGTATTGAACCCATTGGGGGTTCCTTCTCGTATGAACATCGGGCAGGTGTTGGAAGTCCACTTAGGGTATGCTGCAAAAGCACTCGGCTGGAAAGTCATGACACCGGTATTCGATGGTGCGCACGAGGAAGATATTCGTATGTGCTTGACCAAAGCGGGTCTTCGTGAAGACGGGAAAACCGTGTTGTATGACGGTCGTACCGGCGAACAATTTGACAACCCTGTCACCGTTGGGGTCATGTACTATCTGAAATTGCATCACTTGGTTGATGATAAAATCCATGCCCGTTCCACCGGTCCTTACTCGCTCGTTACCCAGCAGCCACTGGGTGGTAAAGCGCAGTTTGGTGGTCAGCGTTTCGGGGAGATGGAAGTATGGGCGTTGCAGGCATATGGTGCAGCGTACACCCTACAGGAAATCTTGACCGTCAAGTCGGATGACGTAGTGGGTCGTGTCAAGACCTACGAAGCGATTGTCAAAGGGCAAAACGTGCCGACACCGGGCATTCCGGAATCCTTTAAAGTACTGGTCAAAGAGCTACAGTCGCTGTGTTTGGATGTCCGTGTACTGGATAAAGACAATGAAGAAATTGATTTAAAACAGTCGTTTGACGATGATGATGAAATGGTATTGCAACCGGTTCTCGAAGAGACTTATGTTGAGACCGATGACATTGAAGACGAATTTACGGTGGAAGAGCCGGAACTCGAGTCTGATGACGAAGCAGACGACTTGCTTGCAAGCTTGTTTGCTGCTACCCATGATGGGGAAGACAGCGAGGAAGAATTGTTCTAGTGTCCTAGAAAAAAAGAGTGCCGTGGCAGCTGCCATGGCAGGTTCTTTTTTGAAAGTGTCATCGAGGATTGGATTGAAACACGTTTCAAACGAATCAAATTTTAAAATGATACACTTACCACTTTTGTCTTTGCACGGTAAGGGTAACGTCATTTGATTTTGTGCCGATGCAAAGCGGCGGAATGGAGATTACCATGGAATTTAATGTATTTGAGTCAATGAAAATTGGCCTTGCTTCTCCACAACAAATGTTGGAATGGTCTCACGGTGAGGTAGAGAAACCGGAAACGATCAACTACCGTACCTTGAAACCGGAGCGTGGGGGTCTTTTCTGTGAATGTATTTTCGGGCCACAAAAGGACTGGGAATGTCATTGCGGAAAGTATAAGCGCTTGCGCTATAAAGGTAAAATTTGTGACAAGTGTGGGGTAGAAGTCACCCGTGCAAAAGTGCGCCGTGAGCGCATGGGCCATATTCAATTGGCGGCACCGGTTTCCCATATTTGGTACTTTAAAGGCATCCCGTCCCGTATGGGCTTGGTGCTGGATATTTCACCAAGACGTTTGGAAGAGGTGTTGTATTTTGCAAAATACATCGTCATCGACCCCAAAGAAACCGTTTTGGAAAAGGGTCAATTGTTGACCGAAAAAGAACACAGCGATATGCGTGAAAAATACGGGGAAGAGGGATTCGATGCCGGCATGGGTGCAGAATCCGTCAAAGCGTTGCTCGAAGAAATGGACTTGGAGCAACTGTCTGTCGATATTAAAGAAGCGTTGGAAACAGCGGCAGGGCAAAAACGCATCCGCTTGCTCAAACGTTTGGAAGTCATTGAGTCCTTCCGTCTGTCCGGCAACCGTCCGGAATGGATGATTTTGGATGTGGTACCGGTCATCCCACCGGATATTCGCCCGATGGTACAATTGGACGGGGGACGCTTTGCAACCTCTGACCTCAACGATTTGTATCGCCGTGTCATCAACCGCAACAACCGTTTGAAAAGACTGTTGCAATTGGCGGCACCGGACATCATCATCCGCAACGAAAAAAGAATGCTGCAAGAAGCGGTCGATGCCCTCATCGACAACGGCCGTCGTGGTCGTCCGGTCACAGGGCCAAACAACCGTGCCTTGAAATCGCTTTCCGACATGCTCAAAGGGAAACAGGGTCGTTTCCGTCAAAACCTTTTGGGGAAACGTGTTGACTACTCCGGTCGTTCGGTTATCGTCGTCGGTCCTGAATTGAAAATGTCGCAGTGTGGTTTGCCAAAAGAAATGGCCTTGGAACTGTTTAAGCCATTTGTCATGAAACGTCTGGTGGAAACCGGTGTTGCCAACAACATCAAATCTGCTAGAAAAATGGTGGAACGCACCAAAACAGAGGTATGGGATGCGCTTGAAATCGTCATCAAATCCCATCCGGTACTGTTGAACCGTGCACCGACCCTTCACCGTTTGGGTATCCAAGCGTTTGAACCGGTGTTGGTGGAAGGGCGTGCGCTCAAACTGCACCCACTCGTTTGTACCGCATACAATGCGGACTTTGACGGGGACCAAATGGCGGTTCACGTACCGCTGTCGGCAGAGGCACAAGCGGAAGCGAGATTCTTGATGCTTGCGGCAAACAACCTGTTGAAACCATCCGATGGTCGTCCGGTTGCCGTTCCTTCGCAGGATATGGTGCTTGGGGCATACTATCTGACGATGGAAAAAGAAGGCGAGCTGGGTGAAGGCAAAGTCTTCCGTGACTTTGATGAAGCGTTGATGGCATACCAAACCGGCGAAGTCACTTTGCATGCCAAAATTCGCGTGCGTGTCTCCCGTCAAGTGGGCGGCAGACGCATCAGCAAAATTATTGACACCACCGTTGGTCGCTTGATCTTCAATGAGCCGATCCCACAGGATCTTGGGTTTGTGGATCGCACCAACAGTGAAAATCAGTTTGATCTGGAAATTTCCTTCCTGGTCAAAAAGAAACAGCTTGGACAGATTGTCGACAAGTGTATCAAAGCACATGGCACGGCAACCACTTCCGAAGTGTTGGATAAAATGAAAGCCTTGGGCTTCAAATACTCCACCAAAGGGGCGATCACCGTTGCGGTTTGCGACGCGACCATCCCGCCGGAGAAAAAAGAGTTCTTGCAGGATGCGGAGAACGCCATCGAAGAAATCATCGAACAATTTGAAATGGGTCTCATCACCGATGAGGAACGCAACAAATTGGTACTGGAAACATGGAACAGCTGTACCGACCGTGTGACCAAGGCGCTTCAAGACAACCTCGACCCTTATAACCCCATCAACATGATGGCGGATTCCGGGGCGCGTGGTAGTATCAACCAGATCCGTCAGTTGGCGGGGATGCGTGGTCTGATCGCGAATACATCGGGTACCACCATTGAGGTACCGATTCGTGCAAACTACCGTGAAGGGTTGAATATTTTGGAATACTTCATCTCCTCTCGTGGGGCGAGAAAAGGGCTTGCGGATACCGCTTTGAGAACGGCGGACTCCGGTTACCTGACCCGTCGTCTGGTCGACGTTTCGCAGGACGTTGTGGTTCGTGAAACCGACTGTGGCACTACCGGTGGGATTGATGTATACGCCATCACCCAAGGCAAAGAGATGATCGAGCCGTTGGCAGACCGTCTCCATGGGCGTTACCTCTGTGAGGATTATATCGACCCACAAACCGGCAGTGTCTTGGTTTCCAAAGACAAAATGCTGGATGACCGTGACATTCAAAAACTGGAACGTGCAGGGGTGGAAACCATCCGCATCCGTTCCATCCTCACCTGTGAATCCAAACAAGGGATCTGTAGCAAATGTTACGGCGCCAACCTTGCAAACGGCAATCCGGTTGCAGTCGGGGAAGCGGTCGGGATCATTGCGGCACAGTCCATCGGGGAGCCGGGTACCCAGCTTACCATGCGTACCTTCCATACCGGGGGGATTGCGAATGCGGAAGATATTACCCAAGGTTTGCCTCGTGTCGAGGAATTGTTTGAAGGTCGTAAACCGAAATCCGCAGCGATCATTGCTGAAATTTCCGGTCAAACACGATTTGAAGAAATCAAACGAACCAAAAACGTCATTGTTACCGGTTCGGATGGCGAAGAACGCCAATACCAAATTCCATACGGTTTCCGCTTGAAAATCAAAGAAGGCGACTATGTGGAAAAAGGGGACTCCTTAACCGAAGGGTCGATCAACCCGCATGATGTACTGGCAGTACTCGGCGAAGATGCAGTGAGAAACTACCTCATCACCGAAGTACAAAAGGTATACCGTATGCAGGGGGTTGACACCAACGACAAGCACATCGAAGTCATCGTCAAACAGATGATGAGAAAAGTGCGTGTCGACGATGCAGGGGATACCGGCTTGCTACCGGGTGCATTGACCGATCGTGCGGAAGTGCGTTACGCAAACCGCGACATCGATGCACGCATTGCAGCAGGCGAAACCGAGTTGAGAAAAGCACAAATCACGCCGGTGCTGTTGGGGATTACCAAAGCATCGCTTGCAACCGACAGCTTCTTGTCGGCGGCATCCTTCCAGGAAACGACACGTGTCTTGACCGAAGCGGCGATCAAAGGCAAGGTAGACCAGTTGGTCGGCTTGAAAGAGAACGTCATCATCGGGAAATTGGTACCGGCAGGTACCGGCATGAACTGTTACCGCAACGTCGAAGTGGCGAGCAGTACCTTCGGTTCTATTTCGGAAGAGATCGAAATCTAGTGTGATAAGAGGAGGGGTTTGCCGAGCGGCAGACTCCTCTTTTTTGAATGGAGGAAAAGATGAAAAAAGAATGGACGATACGCATCCTTGCAATTGGCTATGCAGCCATCATGCTGTGGCTGTTGTTTGGGCAGCGTACCCTGTGGGTGTCGGATGTTGATTACGTCACCCAATTACAGCAAAACTACAACCTCATCCCCTTTCATACCATCGGCCTTTTTTTGAATCAGTTCGACGGGTTAGAGGCACCCTTTCACGCCATTGCCAATTTGGCAGGCAATGTCATCCTGTTTGTTCCATTGGGGGTTTTCTTGCCGGCACTCTTTTACAAACAGCGACAGCTGACGTGGTATTTGTTTTGGCAGATCCGCATCATCTGTTTGGTGGAGTTGGTGCAGTTTTTCACCCTGCTCGGCAGTCTCGATGTCGATGATTTGATTTTAAACACTGTTGGTGGATTGTTGGGCTTTGTACTCTTTAAGCTGTTGGAAAAGTCCCTTTTAAAAGGTGGTTGGATCAAACCGGTGCCGGTGAAAAAGCAAGTGGCGGAAGAACTTTCAGAAGAGCCAGAAGAGCCGACCGAACCGCCGATCGACTTTATGATTCCTCGGTAAAAGTAACGACACAAAACGGCAAAAAGGGGACTCGTTTGTGCAAAAGTTGACAGCCTTTACATTTTGTTTTGAAAATATGTTTGAACGCTTGACATTCGGACAAAGCTATGCTATATTTAGGAAGTTGGAGTTTACTCCGACTCATTTTAGTGCGGTTTGAAACCGCCGATTCTTAAAGAAAGAGGAGGTGCAATATGCCTACGTTTAACCAGCTAGTACGCAAAGGGAGATCCGTTTCTGAGAAAAAATCGACCGCTCCAGCTCTTCAAAAGGGTTACAACTCGATGAAGAAAGGACAAACCGATCAGTCTTCTCCGCAAAAACGCGGTGTCTGTACTGCAGTCAGAACCATGACCCCGAAAAAACCGAACTCTGCGTTGAGAAAGGTTGCCCGTGTAAAGTTGACCAATGGTTATGAAGTTACTGCTTACATTCCAGGGATTGGACACAACTTGCAAGAGCATAGCGTCGTATTGATTCGTGGCGGTCGTGTAAAAGACTTGCCAGGTTGCCGTTACCACATCGTGCGTGGTACTTTGGATGCACAAGGTGTTGACAAACGTAACCAATCTCGTTCCAAATACGGTGCGAAACGTCCAAAAGCTGGTGCGAAGAAGTAATTTTTGTCTACGATAATAGTTCGCCTTTAGTGGCTTTAGTATATACTTACCACTACTGGCTAACGGGAGTCAAAAAACTTTCGAGTACCGATGAATTCATACTATGAAGGAGGGAAGCGAAATGCCAAGAAGAGGTAAGATTGCAAAACGTGAAGTTTTGACAGATCCAGTTTACAATTCTGTATTGGTAACCCGTTTGGTCAACAGCATTATGCTGGATGGTAAAAAAGGGGTTGCGCAAAAAATTGTGTATGGTGCTTTTGAAATTGTTGCCGAGAAAACCGGTAAAGATGCTGTAGAAGCATTTGATGAAGCAATGCAAAACATTATGCCGCAATTGGAGGTTAAAGCTCGTCGTGTTGGGGGTGCTACCTACCAAGTACCGATGGAAGTAAGACCTGCAAGAAAAGAAACCTTGGGCCTGCGTTGGTTGACACTGTACGCACGTAACCGTGGTGAAAAAACCATGAAAGAACGTTTGGCAGGAGAAATTCTGGATGCTTTGAACAGCACCGGTGCTGCTTGCAAAAAACGTGAAGACACCCATAAAATGGCTGAAGCAAACAAAGCGTTTGCTCACTACAGATGGTAATCACTCACTAGAGTTGATTGCGATGGACAAAGCGGCTACGGCCGCTTGACCAATGAAAAGGAGACACAGTTATGTCAAGAGAAGTATCACTTGAAATGACTCGAAACATTGGGATCATGGCGCACATCGACGCAGGGAAAACCACCACCACTGAACGTATCCTGTTTTACACAGGGGTAAACCGTAAAATCGGGGAAGTTCATGATGGGGCTGCAACGATGGACTGGATGGCACAAGAACAAGAACGTGGGATTACCATCACTTCCGCTGCTACCACAGCATTCTGGAATGACTACCGCGTCAACATTATCGATACCCCTGGACACGTGGACTTTACCGTTGAGGTACAACGTTCGCTTCGTGTTTTGGACGGTTCGGTTACTGTGTTCTGTGCAAAAGGTGGCGTAGAGCCGCAATCGGAAACTGTATGGCGTCAAGCCAACGACTACAAAGTTCCGAGAATGGCGTATGTCAACAAAATGGACATCATGGGCGCTGATTTCTACAACGTTGTTTCGATGATGAAAGATCGTTTGAAATGTAACGCTGTTCCGATCCAATTGCCAATCGGCGCTGAATCGGATTTCAAAGGCATCATTGACTTGGTTCAAATGAATGCCATCATCTACAAAGATGACGTCGGAAAAGACATGGAAGTCACTGACATCCCTGCTGATCTGATGGACAAAGCGGAAGAATACCGCGCAGAATTGTTGGAAGCTTGTGCTGACCAAGACGAAGAGCTGATGATGAAATACCTCGAAGGGGAAGAATTCACCTTGGAAGAAATCAAAGCAGCGATCCGTAAAGGTACACTGGCAAACAGCATGGTACCGGTTGTTTGTGGGACTTCCTACAAAAACAAAGGGGTACAAAAATTGTTGGATGCGGTCATCGACTACATGCCGTCTCCACTTGACATCGAATCCATCAAAGGGGTCAATCCGGACACCGATGAAGAAGAAACCAGACCTGCTGACGACAAAGAGCCGTTTGCAGCATTGGCATTCAAAATTGCCACTGACCCATTTGTTGGGAAAATCTGCTTCTTCCGTGTATACTCCGGTACTGTAGATGCAGGGACAAACGTCTTGAACGCATCCAAAGACCACAATGAGAGAATCGGTCGTATCTTGCAGATGCATGCAAACTCCCGTCAAGATATCGAAACCTGCTACTGTGGGGATATTGCGGCAGCGGTTGGTTTGAAAAACACCACCACTGGGGATACCTTGTGTGATCCGAAACATCCGGTTATCTTGGAATCCATGGACTTCCCGGAACCGGTTATCTCGCTGGCGATTGAACCAAAAACAAAAGCCGGTCAAGAAAAAATGGGTATTGCTTTGGCAAAATTGGCTGAAGAAGACCCGACCTTCAAAACCTACACCGACCAAGAAACCGGCCAAACCATCATTGCTGGGATGGGCGAGTTGCACTTGGATATCATTGTTGACCGTATGCTTCGTGAGTTTAAAGTAGAGGCCAATGTTGGTGCTCCACAGGTAGCTTACAAAGAAACGCTCACCAAACCAGTCGATGTAGACCACAAATACGCTCGTCAGTCCGGTGGTAAAGGGCAATACGGTCACGTTAAAATCCGTGTTTCCCCGAACGAATCCGGTGCTGGTTATGAGTTTAAAAATGTCATTGTCGGTGGTGCGATTCCAAGAGAATACATTCCGGCAGTTGATGCAGGGATTCAAGGTGCATTGCAAGCAGGGGTGCTCGCAGGTTACCCGGTAGTTGACGCAAAAGTTGAACTGTATGACGGTTCTTACCATGATGTCGACTCCTCTGAAATGGCATTTAAAATTGCAGGTTCTATGGCATTTAAAGAAGCGCTCAGAAAAGGTGCTTCGGTCATCTTGGAACCAATCATGAAAGTTGTTGTTATTGTACCGGAAGAATACATGGGCGACATCATCGGTGACTTGAACTCCCGCCGTGGACAAATCAGCTCGATGGAAGACCGTGTAGGTGCAAAACAAATCAACGCACATGTACCGCTTTCTGACATGTTCGGCTACTCCAACGAATTGCGTTCGAAATCGCAAGGTCGTGGTCAGTACACTATGGAACCAAGCCACTACACCCAAGTGCCGAAATCCATTGCTGAAAAAATCATGTCTACTCGCGCAAAAAATAATGACTAATTTTATAATTTTATAGAAAAGGTCTTGTATTTTGTCTGAGAAGTTGTTACAATGAATATAATCGATACAAGAAGATGATTTTGTGATTGTCTTCAGGTTGAGAATGAAAATGAAGTTTTTAAATTAAGGGAGGAAATTCCAATGGCAAAAGCTAAGTTTGAGAGAAATAAGCCCCACGTAAACATCGGTACCATCGGTCACGTTGACCATGGTAAAACAACCCTCACCGCTGCGATCACCAAAGCGCTCGGTTTGAAAGGGATGGCTGACTTTACCGATTACGCTAACATCGATAAAGCACCGGAAGAAAGAGAAAGAGGTATTACCATCAATACCGCTCACGTTGAGTATGAAACTGACGCTCGTCACTACGCTCACGTTGACTGCCCAGGACATGCTGACTATGTTAAAAACATGATCACAGGTGCTGCACAAATGGACGGCGCTATCTTGGTTGTATCTGCAGCTGATGGCCCGATGCCACAAACTCGTGAACACATCTTGCTTTCCCGTCAGGTAGGCGTACCTTACATTGTTGTCTACATGAACAAAGCAGACCAAGTTGACGACGAAGAGTTGCTCGAATTGGTAGAAATGGAAATTCGTGAATTGCTCAGCGAATACGACTTCCCAGGCGATGACACTCCGATCGTTTCCGGTTCCGCTCTCCAAGCTTTGGAAGCTCCGGACGACACTACCAACCCTGCATATGAGTCTATCTACAAATTGATGGATTCTGTTGATGAATATATCCCGACTCCTGAAAGAAAAGCAGACTTGCCGTTCTTGATGCCTGTCGAAGACGTGTTCACCATCACCGGTCGTGGTACCGTTGCTACTGGTAGAGTTGAAAGAGGCCAATTGAACTCCGGCGACGAAGTTGAAATCCTCGGCTTGACCGACGAACGTGCGAAATCGGTTGTTACCGGTATCGAAATGTTCAGAAAAATCTTGGATTACGCTGAAGCAGGCGACAACATCGGTGCTTTGCTCCGTGGTGTTCAACGTACAGACATCCAACGTGGACAAGTTTTGTCCAAACCGGGTACCATCAACCCGCATACCAAATTCTCCGGTCAGATCTACGTTCTGAAAAAAGATGAAGGTGGCCGTCATAAGCCTTTCTTCACCAACTACAGACCGCAGTTCTTCTTCCGTACCACTGACGTTACTGGCGTTATCAGCTTGCCGGAAGGCACTGAAATGGCTATGCCTGGCGACAACTTGACCATCGACGTTGAGTTGATCACCCCAATCGCTATCGAAGAAGGTCTTCGTTTCGCGATCCGTGAAGGCGGCCGTACTGTTGGTTCGGGCGTTGTTTCCGCAATCAGCTAATTTCATTCAATAGAATGTAATCA
>CAYJIM010000060.1:5970-14050 GCA_964370215.1 uncultured Oscillospiraceae bacterium | reverse complement strand
CCCCTACTATTCACTCTTCACTCTTTACTTTTCATCGTATCCTCAGCATGAGGGCAAACCGTTTGTCATAAATTCCGCCCCGCAGGCATATGCTATAAAACGGACTACCACAGAAAAGGGGGTAATGATTATTTGTTCTATTTGTGGCATGATAGACTTTTTTGAATCGCAGCCAACGGATGGTGCCGTCGTACAGGCAATGTGCGACAGCATGACCCACCGAGGGCCGGATCAAAGAGGCTTTTATTTTACCGATACCGTGAAATTCGGGCACAATCGACTTGCCGTGATGGACGTGGACAACGGGGTGCAACCCATGACACGCACCCATCAAGGCAATCGCTGTACCATTGTCTATAACGGGGAGATTTACAACGGGCCTCAACTGCTGACAGCGCTCCAAGCGGTGGGGCTCAAACCAACCACCAGCTGTGACACCGAACTTGTCCTGCTCGCCTATCTTGCGTGGGGAGCGGATTGTGTGCAAAAATTGAATGGTATTTTTGCCTTTGCCATTCATGAGGAATCTACCAATCGTGTCTTTTTGGCAAGGGATCGTTTTGGGGTAAAGCCATTTTTTTACACCCAATTGGCTGACCGTTTGGTCTTTGCCTCGGAGATCAAGGCGTTGCTGTGCCATCCACAAGTCAAGCCGGTGGTCGACCGTGCAGGGCTGTGGCAGTTGTTGTTCCTGTCGCCGATGAAACTCACCGGCACCGGCATCTTTCGCGATATACAGGAACTTGAGCCGGCACACTGTGCCTACTTCGACGACACCGGTCTACACACCACAAGGTACTGGGCGCTCCAAGCAACCCCTTTTCATGGCGATGAACGAGAAGCAATTGCACAGACAAGAGTGCTTTTAAACGACGCCATTCACAGCCAACTGGTGTCTGATGTCCCTCTCTGCACCTTTTTGTCCGGCGGATTGGACAGCTCTGTCATCAGTGCGGTAGCAGCGGAACAGTACCGTCTACAATGGCAAACCCTTTCGACCTATTCCTTTGAATACGCAAACAATGACACGCACTTTCAAAAGACACTCTTCCAACCACAAGCCGACGACAGCTATGCGCGTGCCGTTGCCACCACCCTTGGCACCGATCACACCGTGTTGACCATCACCAGTGAAGCGCTTGCCGATCACTTACATGCCGCAACGGTCGCAAGGGATCTACCCGGTATGGCGGATATTGACAGCTCGCTATTGTACTACTGCCGTGCCGTGAAAAAGCGACACACCGTCGCCCTATCCGGCGAATGTGCCGACGAGATTTTTGGCGGTTATCCGTGGTTTTACCGCCCTGAAATGCTGGCACGCAAATTCTACCCGTGGATCCACCACCCCTTTGCACGCATCGATCTATTTCGCAAAGAGGTGGTGTCTGCCGCCGAAGGGTACGACTATCTCAGCACCGCTTACCAAAAGGATGTGGCGAATTTCCCGATGTTGGAGGAGGATTCTCCTACCATGCGCAATAGCAGAAAGGCAACCTACCTGTCCACCAAATACTTTATGACCTCTTTGCTGGAGCGCAAGGATCGCATGAGCATGGCAAGCGGGGTGGAGGTACGTGTCCCCTTTTCGGATCATCGCCTATTGGAATATGTCTATAACCTGCCCTGGGAAATCAAATTTGCAGGTGGGGTGGAAAAGGCACTTTTGCGCAATGCCATGCAGAACGATCTGCCGCAATCTGTTTTGACACGCAAAAAAAGTCCTTACCCCAAAACCCACGATCCAAAGTATGAAACACTCATCACAAAACAGTTACAAGCACGCCTCGCCGACAGCAACAGTCCCCTTCACGAGCTCCTCTGCAAAGACACGCTACGTGACCGTCTCGACCGTGCCGACGACACGTGGTACGGGCAATTGATGTCCCGTCCGCAATTGCTGGCATGGTTGATTCAACTGGATGACTGGTTGACCACCTATCAGGTGGAACTGCGATGACAGTAAAACCCCCGATCACTGCAACCTTGCGGTGATCGGGGGTTTCTTATTCATACTGTTGTCTTTTGGTGAAGATGTCACGCTGGGTCGTGTCCAGATCAAAGCGGATCAGAT
Organism: uncultured Oscillospiraceae bacterium; assembly: GCA_964370215.1. Classification (GTDB taxonomy): domain Bacteria; phylum Bacillota; class Clostridia; order Oscillospirales; family Ruminococcaceae; genus Massiliimalia. Next base: position 11,976 of record CAYJIM010000060.1, on the reverse strand, counting down.
ACCCCCAAGGGCTGTCCACGTTGTGGGAAAGTCCCCATTTCATGCCGTCCAAGGGATCGTCGCCGGGTTGTTCCGGACGGAAGGGTCCCGACGCCTCAGGCCCTCCTTTGATGACCGATTTGATCTCAAAGTTGATGCCGTCCGGTGCGTATTGCAGCGTGTTCTTCTCGACCCCATCGGTGCGTAAAAAAGCGGCAATGCCGTCCTTATACTGCCAAAGGCAGGTCTCGTGACCGCTGTTGGTGACAGGGTTGTAGTCACTGCGCAGGTACGGGCCTTCCACCTTGTCGGCAATGGCCACCCCCCATTTTGTCTCTCGTCCACCCATAAAAATCTCTTCCCCCATCGGCTCGCCCTTGTAATAGAGGTAAAACCGATCACGGTAGTAAAACAGCAACGGATCGTGCACTTTATGACTGTCAAAGGAACCCTTTTTCTCGACGGCAAAGCGATCGTCCTGTTCCCCTTTCCAAACACCGTCCGCAGTGGGGCAGAGGATGGGGGCGACTGACTTGACAAAGGGTCCTGTCGGACTGTCGGCCGTTGCCAACGCAATATTTTCAAAACTGCGGTTGACATAAGGATGTCTCACCGTCTGGTACACCAGATGATACCGCCCCGCATGTTGTAGAATTTCAGGGGTAAAGACCGAGCGATCATCGTAGCGACCCTCGTCCCCAACGGTCACCACCGCTGACAGTTCTTCCCAGTGCACCCCATCCTTTGACGTGGCGACCCAAATTTCAGCGTGATCCCACGGAAATACCTTCGCCGACAGATCCCCAGACCAAAACCCGACATGTGCACCGTAGGACTTGGTGTAGTAGACATAATACTTCCCATCCACCAAAATGACACTGCTCGGATCTCGGCGATGAATCCCCTCTTCCATCTCGAGCCCCACAATGGGCGATTCTTTAAAATCACAAAACCAATCGGCAGATTGAAAATACCTGCCTTCTCTGGCACGTACTGTTGCAAGGCTTTCCTGTTTCATCGGTGTACCTCCCAAAATTCCTTTTCTTTTATTATAAGTCAATTGGAATCAAAACGCAACCACAAAGATGGCGGATATGGGTTCCCATATTTACAAGTTGCAGTGACACAGAAAGCAAAACCGGTGAACGATTCACCGGTTTTGCGGTTGCGGGTTTTTCGACGGTCTGAGGATGACACTACCCCACAACAGTGAGGGTAACACCCACCGGAAACAAGGTGTAAAGGAGAGCCTCACGATGTGCCGCTGAGGCAACATAACCCCGATCCTCCTGTATGGTAATCGTCACTGCCGTTCCCTCTGCACGCACCGTGGCTACAATTCCATAGGATTGCAACGCCAGATCCAGTGTCTGTTGGTCAAACAGTTGATGGTTGACCTGCAATCGTTTTTTCATCGCCTCAATTTTTTGTACCCTCGTTTCGACATCCAATCCGTTGATGTCAAAGGTGGTGACGGGCAAACCAAACAGGCGTTCATGATCGGCATAGTACAGATTGTCCAGATCATCAAAAAAGATCATCTGAAAGGCTGTTTGCACCTCTCCCAACAGCGTTTCAATTGCCCTGCCGTAACAACGGGTTTCCCCATCGACAAGATCCCCCGCTTTCATGGCATAAATCCCTGTCCCTTTTAATAGCATTGCCATCCGTTCATAACTGGTCATCAAACTCCCCCTTTCTACCGACCTTTACCCATTGTTTGCGACAACGGCAACCTGTACCTGTACCGGAAAGACAATCTGCCCCGGCTGTAGGTTGATGGCATTGATCGGTTGCGAAAAGACAATTTCTGTCATGCCCAAAATCTGTTCGTCCAATCGGTTGGCGAGGGTGTAGGGGTTCAACCGCTCCCCAATGCCCAGCAGGAGTGCCTGATCCTGTAGATAATTGCGTGCCGTCAATTGTTGCACCTGATCGGCAAGGGCATTGTCCACATACACTGTTGCATTGATTGCCTGATTGATGACCGTCGCTTTTTTCACCGTCACTGCGGTACCCACCGACTTTTGTCTGTCCACCTGTTGTTGCACTGCCTCCACCAATTGGGTAGAGGTCGTGCGAAAAATATCTGCAATATAAATGATCACCCCGCCGTCCGCTTCCACCACCTGTGCACTATGCACCCCCGGTACGGCCTGTGCAAGTTCCTTGTAAAACTGCTTGTTGGCACCGGTAGAGATCCGCACAAAGGATTCCAGCAGGCGTTTGCGCAACACCTCAGGATGTTCGGCATCACTGCCCCCCGTAAACCCCTCTTGATTGGTGACTGTCGATACCCCGACAATACCACCGACGATGATGTCGATGCCTGCCGCTTCCACATTGGTGTGTCCCCCCACCTCGGTCGCCACGGCATGGGCAAAGGCGGTGGTGCCCCCCACTTCAATGACGCTGTCAACGGTTGTTTGATAGGTCACCCCATTGCCCTGTGAGGCGGTACAGGTTGTCCCTTTGGGGATGACCAACCGCTGGGTGACGGGGGTATCGGTATCAAAGCGAAGTGTCCCTGTCGCCGCAGTTGCCACCTTTGGTTCGATCCCCCGACAGGTGGCGTGGTGGGTCAAATATTCCTCGGTAGCCGTTTGCGGAAAGATTTGCTTTTTCAAGTAGTCCAGTTGTTGGTAAACCGCTGCCACTTCCCCTGCCACCACCTGCATACGAAGCCCTAAGTCCCCATCATCACGCACCGTTTGTGTCGTTTCAGTTTGATACTGAGTTTTCATGTTTTGATAAATTTGATCATAGGTCATCTGATGACACCCCTTTCTAAGATAGATAGCTCTGCCATTCCACCACCGCATCCTGTCCGCTGATTTTCAAAAATACCGTCAGGTACAAGGTCTCCTCTTGTTCGTCCAATTCATATTCCACATCCTGCACCTGTACCTCTGTCATGCCCGCCAACGCACCCTCCACCGCCATGTACAAGTACTGCCGATCCAGACGGTTGCCGTCGAGGCTTGAAAGGGTACTACCAAGCTGTGGTTGATAGGGAAAACTGCCCTGTTTCATCGTCAGACGCAACAGGGCACATTGGATGAGTTCAGCAAGCCCCGTGACAGTGACCACCCCACCGTTTTGATCCGAAACCAGATCACCTTGTTTCAATAAATTATCCATGGGCTCCTCCTATGAATTCCTTTGTGGGGGAATGATGTTGCCGACAGCGTCAATGGTCAACCCATTGAGACGAATGCTGCCATCCTGTTTTAAGACAATGGTGGCCCCTGCTTCATTGCGCCACATCAATTCCCCTACCGACAGTTTCCCCTGCGGTTGCAGGTATCCCAGCACCACCGTTTCGCCATTTGGCAATGGCAAGAGCACCGCCTTTTGCCCAAGAGGAGGCACCCCTGACAGACCCAGTGGGGCACACACCTGTAAATTTTGAAAGGTAGCACTCCCCACCAGTTGCACCATCCCGACATTGGCCGTCACCATTGCGGTCTCAGGGGTGGTGCGGTTTTTCTTTTCGGTAAAACGTTCCATTTACTCACACTCCTTTTTTCTTATGCCGTCAAGGGGTAGCGTGTCGACAGTTGCACCGTCGTGCGTATCCCCCCGGCGGTGCCGGTGTGCACCACCTGTGTGATGTAAAAATCCCCTTCCCGATGATCGGGGTGGGTAAAGGTGGCAAATTCACCGACACGGACATCTCGGTGAAACGGCAGGGTGACGGTCAAGGTGCGATAATCCAATTGTGCTTCCTTGATGACACTTTTTGCCGCCAATTTGATGTCGTTTTCCCACACCACTGCCGGATGGTAGTACCGTCTACGCACCACCCCAAAATGATGGGCAATCTGGTTGCTGACACGGTAATTGTAGCTGTCTCCCTGTGTCGTTTCTCCCGTCTTGACAAAGACGTCTGACAACATTTTGTAGCGGTCTTCCGTGAGGGTTGCCTCGATGTAGGGAATCCCACCCTCTTCTGCAAAGTGGTGGGTGATGTTGGACTGTGGTGCAAGGGTCAAGTAGCCATCACGATCCAAAAACGGGGTACTTCCATAGGCGCGTTTGCAAAAATAGCGAATAAATTCCCAATGGGACATCCCCTTTGCCGCCGCAATTTCCCGAAAGGTGGCATTTTGTTTGAAGCGGTGCCCCACCACTCCGTGAGGATAGGCGTGCTCACGCAACAGGTCGGTGGTGGCGTACTGCTGATACAGGGTCGGTTTCACCTCGTTGTCTAGGAGTGCTGCGGTATGACTGCGACACTCCAAAATGGTGCTGACCCCTTCTGCTGTAAAGCTGGTGCTTTGCAGATCCACCTGTCCGAAAAACAGTGGCTTTCCCTCCAGTGTGGCCGACAGTCCAACCACCTGTAAGGTGTGGATCGGGTCGGCGGTCTGCAGGAAAAAGCTGTCCACCGGTGTAAAATAATCTGACGCAAAGCGATAGGAGAGCACACGATCCACCACGTGCTCCTCTCCCGACTGTGCCAAGAGTCGTATCTTCAATCCTTCCATAAAACCTCCTGTTTGTCCCCTGTGCACCCGAAACGACACTAGCGGTGCAACCATACCACCGTGCCCTCGGCAAGTTCGATCCTGCCTGCGAGGGTCGGGTTGAGGGTGATGAGCGTTTCAACCGACACCCCGTACAGCGCCGCTACCGTGGCAAGGGTTTGCCCTTGACCTACCACCAAATGCCGGTCGGAAGAAATTGCACTTTTGGCCCGTTCGGTATCCTCCAAAAACGCAAATTGATAGGTCAAAAATTGCGGACCTGCTCTGCCGATGATTTTCAACCGTGTGAAGTAGCAATAAAACGGGCTGAGTCCCGGTAGGCTCAGCAGTTGGCTGTCCGACTGTAACAACAGCTTTTGCAGCGCCACAAACTGCGCCATCAAATCCTCTCCAACAAGTCTGCCCTCCCCCGTCACCACCATCGGCTGATACCCCTGCTTTTGATAGATCCGACGATGATCCACCAAGGTGGTCACCGTCAGTTTTTTATCCGTTTCCACCGTCAGGGTATGGGGGTTGTAGGCAAATCGGTGACTGCCAAACTGCAACAAATCCGATGTCATCCGACACCCTCCTTTCTAATCCAGTTGTAGGTCTCTCATGGTACGCCGATACACTTGCCGATCCAAAAATTCGTCAGCGGAAAAGTCCACTCGTTTTGCCTCAGTCACCAACGGCAAATCCCAGTCCGGGTCCTGTGTCACAGCAGGGTGCTCCTCCTGCGGAGGCTGTAGCGTGCGAAAAAATTGCTGTAACAAAAGCATGTTACCACTCCTTTCCAAGCGGTGCGGTCAAATGACTTTGGTAATACCCTTCAAAAAAGCGATACACCTCTTGCAAGGTCAAACGGTCAAACAGTTCTTCGCAAGGCTCGGTCAATCGGTTGATCAATTGATATAAGCAGGTCACCTCGCAAAGCATCTGCCCGAAGTCGGTTTGACAGCCCACTTGCTGTTTGAGCTCATTTGCCATCGTCTCACAGCGAAGCCAGTCCTTTGCGGTCAACGCTCCCCCCCTCATCGACTGTTCCCCAAGACCAATCGTCTGGCGGCAAGCAAGGTCACCTCTTGAAAACAAGGGCGATTCACGTCCCCATTTTCAGCGATGTGTTCCCATTGACAACCGCTGTAGACAATGCGACTGTCGGGTTTGACGATCATCAGAGAAAAGTTGCTCAAATTGTAAAAATCCACATCCGAAGCGGATGCAAGCGGCAACACTTTGGTCAGGCGAATGTGGTGGGTCACCTTGCCCGGTACGGTGGCAACGGCATCGGTTTGCCCAAAGGCCTCGACCGATTCACTTTGTTTTTTGGTCGTCGCCTGATAACTCTGTACCACGGCAATCCGTCTGCCATCCACTTCGAGATAGATGTCACGTCCGGTTGGAATTTGCATAAAACCTCCTTTACTCATGCGGGCGATTCGTGAATCGCCCCTACAGCACAATGAAAACGGCATAGGAAACCATGCGGACGACCAAAGGTCGCCCCTACGATATTGATGATCCGATGCGGGACGGGCGACCCGTCCCCTAC
>CAYJIM010000060.1:0-5870 GCA_964370215.1 uncultured Oscillospiraceae bacterium | reverse complement strand
TTTCACTTTTCACTCAAACTACACCGTCACCACCGCATGCAGATAGACCTGATAGATGCCCTGACGCACCCCAAATGAGAGTTCGACATGGCAAACCGTCACATCTTCCTCGGCGGTGTACAGCAGTGGCTGCTGGTAGGAGGTCAACTGTCCGGTTGCGACAAACTCCTCCAACAGACAGACGATGAGGGATAGCACCGCATCCAGCGTCACCTTCCCCCCGCTATTGTGCAGTAATTTTTCCTGCAACAACGTCTGTACTGCCGACACCACACGGTCGGCAATCAACACGACGGCAAGATTGCGAAAGCGGACATCCGTCTGTCCTGTCTCATCGGTTGTTTTGGTGGTCAGCCCACGCATCAGTTCCGCCGTGGCACCGACCTGTTGAAAGACGCAGACACCTGCCGCAAACAGTTCCTGTAATTGCTGGTCGGAAAAGAGGGTGGTGACTTGATAGGAAGGTGCCACCAATGCTCCGTTCAGTTGTACATCCCCTGCCATCGACGTTGCTATGATGCCTGCCAAAATGGCCGCTGTAACAGCATATCCTTGTGGCGAAAGAATGGCCGGTGTTGCCACACAGCACCGTGCATTGTTGACAGCGCTTGCCAAATCCTTTGCCTCTGTGCTGTCCGCTACCGTTGTCAACAAGATGGCAGTTTTTCCTTTTTTGGACTGCGTTTCCAGATGGGCTGTCAACTGCTGTAGCGTTTCGGTATCGGTACAATCGGTCACAATGACCGACGGGGTTTTGGCCAGTAACGTGGAAAGTCCCGTCGGGTAATCATCGGTCTGCAACACCTGTATCGTCGCCGCACCATGGGCAAAAATTGCATTGCAAACGGCCGCCACCAACCCATCCCCAAAGATCGTTTTCGCCTGTGTCAGCGAGGCGATTTCCTGCATCGGTGTTACCTGTCCTGCCACCAACACGCCGACCACCACCCGATTTGTTTGACTGGGGGAGGCCACCAGACTATAACTGGTGAACACCCCTGATCGAAACTCATTCATCCGTTCCCCTCCTTTGTCTCACGCACCGTCACTTCCACCCTGCCGATGGAGACGGTTTTGATTTGTCGGAGCAAGAGTAGACGACAATGCAGCGTCAAGGTGCTGGTAAAGCATTGCAGTCCCTCCGAAAATTGCATCTCCGACAGCGTTGTCTTGTAAAAGTCCCCCTCCTCCGACACCGAAAGGGCGGCACACAACGCCTCCAACGCTTCCTCGCCCACTGCGGTGTGCAGTGCCGGCAGATAGAGGGTGAGGGTCAAGGTGCAGTCGGCAAGGGTGCCGGTGTTGTCGTACAAGCTGTCCGCCACCGTTTCGGTGCCGTAAAATCCTGCACTGTCAGTAGAAATCCCTTGCAAACAGAGCACCAACAACGGTTGTGCCTGTACGCCAAAAAATTGTCGTTTGCGAAACCCATTTTGTAACGCCACACCCGGCAAGGTCACCCCTGCCACCGACAGCACCGTTTCTTTGAGTGTCTGTATCGTCATGGCATGGATCACAGCAGATCTCCCCTTTCCTCACACGCATAGCCACGGTAGCAAAGCACTTCATCGGAAAACATCGTGTTGTCCACCACCGCAATGAAAAACTGCTTGTCGGCGACACGCACACGATCGTTCTTTTGCAAAAAGTCAGCGTCGGCGGTGATCAGCAAATATTCCTGTTTGACGGTAAAACCAAGCTTTGCAAACCCCAACCGCCCATCGTCGGCACGAGGTGTGGTCAGGCAGGTGCAAATGCCCTTGACCGTCCGCCCGTCCGCACGTGTCATGGTGCAACCATAATCTTCAAAAAATTGTTTGAGTGTCTGTTTCATAAACCCTCCTTGATGAAAGATCAAATCCGCATGTCGGTTTCCCACACACGGATTTCACCTTTGTCTGCGTAGGACTTTAAGAGATCAGGTAAAACAAAAAGTTTTGATCGGTCATGAGGGGCGCCAATACCCCCTCCAACTCTTCTTTGAGGTGTTTGAGCTGTTGCAAGCGCCCCTCACCATTTTCCGTCACCGACAGATCCGCCACCCGTACCGCTGTCGCCCCCGTGGCACGGCTGAGCGCATCGTAATACTGACAGAGCACTGCCACAAACAATAGGATGGCATCTTCATGTGCTGCAACGTCGGTGGACGGTTTCAACCGCTGTTCCACCTGTGTGGCGGAAAGTTCCAACAGCGGCAAGCGCTTTTGCACCTCCTCTGCCGACAGGTCGGCCACGGTAGCAAACAGCGTTTTCAACTTTTCACGATCCATCCTGTCCTCCTTAAATGACCATGACTTTTGCCGCATCGGAAAAGACCTTGGTGAAACCGGCGGTCGCTGTGATGGCGGCACGGTCGAGTTGACGATCAATCAATTTGTCGTATTCAATGTTGATGTCGCCCACCGACACCATCTCCAGTGCGCAGTTTTTGTCCAACCCAATGAGGGTATTTTCCGGCACCGATTGACTTTTGAAGAGTGCCGCACCCATCGGGGTGGCAAGGTTGCCGGTCGATTGGAAGTGCAGGCCTGTCATCGGGTCTTTGAGTTCCGACAGCGACAACAGTTTCATCAGCGCCTTGCTGTCCGCCACCATGGTGGTCAAAGAAAAGTCCTCAAACTTGCTCCACAGGTTCAATAGATCCCCGTAACCAAAATTGGCACCCAGTAGCGACACCACTTCGGCAGGGTTTTGATTGCCGTCCCCTTTTTGCAACACCGCAATGGCATCCGCCAGCTGTTGTTTTGCAATTTGATTGCCAATTTGGCGCAGGGTAACGGTAAAGAGGTCGATTTTTTGAAAGCGAATCGCCTCATACGATGCCACAAGCATACGCCCACGCTTGTTGAGTTGCACCAAATTTTCCTGCATACGGATGGTGGTCGTCGGAATGGATGCCCCCTCCGCCACCGGTTTTGCCGACTTGTCCTCGGTTGAGGGCACCGAGGCGATGGAGCGGTAATCCATCGAATCGATATAGGTACGGGTGGCAATCAACTCGTTTAAGAGGTTTGCTTCCTGATTGCCGGCAAGCACGGCACGTTTGACATACTCCGGAAAGAGTGCCGACGAGGTCGGGGTGGAGAAAAATTTTTCCACAGGGTCGGTATATTTGCCCCCCACCTTGATGTCAAAACGCTTGAGTTGGCGCTCAAATGCGTCGAGGTTTTCAAGCTTTGTCCCGACGTACTGATTGCTCGGATCCAGTTCCTCCAGCACCGCCGAAAAGCTCTTACCAGTCACTTGATACATCCCTTTTTCCAAATGTAGATTGTCGTAATTCATCCCATCTTCCTCCCTTTTCTCTTACAGTAAAATGGCCGCTGTGTTGTCTGCTATCGACACCACCAAACGGGTTTTTCCGGCAGTGGCTTTGGCAAGCCCTTGTGCCGTCACCTTCACAGGCGAAAACCCACGGGTCAAGGTGCCGTTTTGTGCGACTGTCACCCCACCGGCGATCTGCACCCCAATGTACTTGCCGTTTTTGCTGACACAAACTCCGACAGGGTCGCTGTCATTGGCGGCTTTACTTGCCACCCCGTTATCCGACAACGTCACAAAATCTCCAAGACCTATGCTGTCATCCCCTGCTTGCAGGGTCATGACGACCTCCCCAATACCATTTACACCAATACTCATACCAATTCATCCTTTCTACAGTTTAAAACTTTGATTTTTTTCCACTTCGGTGTCCCTTGCCTGACGCTTTGTCTGGGGAAGTGTACCCCCTGTACGGTGTTCTTTTAACAGACCGGTCAATTCCGTCAAGGAAAGGCCGTCTCCCACCGATTGCAACACCTTGACAAGCAGCAGATCCCCCGACAGGTGACAGCGTGTGATCAGTTCCTGTTGCAATGCCTTTTGATAGGTTTTCGCCTCTTCCGCCAACGGCTTTAACGCCTGCACCTCGGCCTTGAGCGCCAGTACTCTTTCGCTGTCATCCTCCACCGACAACCGCTTTTGTCGCATGTTTTGAGGGTCCCCTTGCTTTGTCACCCCTGCACTGCGTTGGGCAGGCACTGCCACAAACGACCATTCATAGACATCGGTCGGCTGTTCGAGACGGTGAAAGCACTGTTTGCCCTCATACATCTGTCCCGGTTGATGATCACATCCTCCCTCACGGTGGGATACCCCACAGATTGAACAGACAATATGCGCTACACTACACCCCACACTCACCTCCTTTTTGATGCCCCCGTCCAGTTCCTCGATGAGGGATTTTGTCTGGTCGGTGCGCATCAGATACGCTTTTGCCGTCAACGCTACATAAGGCGCCCCATAGGTGGTCTTCTTTTCAGCGTCGGTCACCACAGCGGTATCATAGATCCGTGCCGTCTGATTTTTGGCAGACGGATTGTGGTCAAAAATACCGGTTTTGCCGACAAAAAGTGGGGCAAGGGCATGCAGCGTTTGGGCAGAAAAGCACTCAAAATCCCGATCCACCTCGTTGTCACAAAGGATGACCGGAAAGGTGTATACTGCTCCTTCTTCGACCGGCTTTCTGGTAAACTTGTTGATCTGTGCAAGTTCCTTTGCCGACAGTGTCGGCGCTGTCTTGGTTTCCTCAAAGGTTGTTTTCATACATCTCCTCCTCTCATGCGGGCGATTCGTGAATCGCCCCTACCTTTTCACTCTTCACTTTTCACTTTTCACTCTTCCAGCTGATCCGCCTTGGCATGGTAGTACCTTGCCTGTGCCGATTCCACTTCATCCTGCAAGTTGATGGTGTGCCACGCCACCGTCGGCTTTTGGTAAATGCCTCGTGACACCAAAAAGGTCTCACAAATGGTTTGAATCATCGGGGTGAGTAGGCGACGATAATAGTTGATCTCGGTGATCAAAATATCGGTTTGTTGCTTGCTCATCCGTTCGGTGGTCGACCAGTTGAGGCCGAGTAAAAAGGGCGGAACGCCCAGTTTTGCCACAATCTGTTCCAACATTTGTCTTGCCGGAATTTCACTTTGCAGGATGGGGTTGTCTGCACCAATGACCTTGATGTCGACGTCCCCCACCGCAATGAAGTCCTGAATCTGACCTCGACTCACCGCCTCCATGCCTGCCGCCCACTGGCTTGCAATTTGTTCTGCACGCTCTCTGGCAAGGGAGCGATCCAACACATCGTTACCGGGCTTGTAGGTGATGGCGTAGCGCACATTGCCCACACGCTCAAAGTTCTGTCCCATGGAATGGTAGATTTTGAGCAGAATGTCACTGACAAACGGCAAGCCGGAAAGCACCGAATCCCCGTAGCAGTTGCCCACCTTTGGGTTCAATGGGGTAAACAACACAAGGTGTTGATTTGCCACCGCCGTTTGGGTCATCCCATCTTTACAGTACACCGTCACCCCGAGGGTGTCGGCCGTCGGCTCAACGGCAACGTCGCTCGGATTGGCAAGATACAGTCCGATCAGGTCTGTCGTGTCGGTATCCACCACCATTTCTGCCACGGCATTGCCATAGGTCAACAAGCAGTCGAGATACGCCGCCACAAAGGCATCCATGCCGGTACCACAGGAGGAGGGGATGCGCTGTAAAAAGTCCTCCAACGGTGGACAGGGCTTGTCCCCTACCATCACCGAAAATCCCCCCGTCAGCCGTACAATTTTTAAAATGGCGGCATCGATGACGGGAATCCCCTCCCTGAGTTTTTCATACAACGCTGTCTGCGCCGAAGTCAGCCCGATGGCTGAAAACGGGCCAAATGGGTGATTGCCGTTGCGGGGGTATTGCACCGCCAACGCCGCTTTTGGTTTTTGCTTTTTGGAAAAAAGTCCGATTGTAACCGCCTCCTTTCACTTTTCTCTCATGCGGACGACCAAAGGTCGCCCCTACAACGGGACGGGTGACCCGTCCCCTACCTATTCACT
>CAYJIM010000059.1:0-14142 GCA_964370215.1 uncultured Oscillospiraceae bacterium | reverse complement strand
AAAGGCATTCGGAAAAATCCGAATGCCTTCAAACGCTGACGCTTGAAAATTGCCTGACGGCAAGTAAGACCGTGGAATGCTGTCCCACACCCTATCCCTTTTGAAGAAGGGAATAAAACTTTTGTAGGGACAGAGCAGAGCCCTGTCCCTACAAACGGTATTTTAATTTACCGATGAATATAGGGCGGATATGGAATCCGCCCCTACAGAACCATATTTCAACTGGCCTCATAGGGTCGGGTCTCTTGACCCGACCGAAACGCCAGCGGACGCTGTCCGCAATGCCTGCCGGTGCTACTGGCTATGTCTGTGGTTTAGGGCTCAATGGAACATCCAATGTAAGGTACTGTTCTTCCCCTTCCACCATACGGTAAATGTCCATCGACAGCATGTCGTCCGGTGTCGCTTCGTAAAGCATCGCATCCACCGCTTCCATGTCGGTCGTCGGAATGCCTTCCATCGCCAGAATGATGTCCCCTTCCAACAAAATGCCGTAGCATTCAGCGGTCGGATCCACTGTAGCAATGCGCATCCCTGCCGGTACACCGGTGGTCAATGCAAACTCTGGTGTGATGTCACGATAAGTGATACCAATTTGCGCATTGCTCCCGACGTACCCTTTGGTCAATAGTTGTTCCACCACTGTTTGCGCCGTGTTGATCGGCACGGCAAATCCCATCCCTTCGGCAGACTCTGCGGTAATTTTCATTGCAACGACTCCGATGATCTGTCCATATTCGTTGAACAGTGCGCCTCCCGAACTCCCTGAGCTCAACGCGGCGTCAGTTTGAATGAGGGACATATGGGTGTTGCCGTCCTGTAAGGTCAAGCTGCGATCCAGCCCTGAAATGATCCCTTCACTGACACTTTTTGCAAAGCTCAACCCTCTGGGGTTGCCGATGGCGATGGCAGGTTGCCCAATGGCAATTTGATCCGCATCCCCAAACACCCCTGCTTGTAATGGGGGCTGTCCATCCACTTTTAAAAGCGCTATATCCGAAGTAGGATCATACCCCACAAGCGTTGCATCCACCACCACATCATCCGGCAGTACCACCTGTGTAAAGAGCAGTTCCTCACTGGTATAAACATCCTTCACCAAATGGGCATTGGTGATGATATACCCGTCTGCACGCATGACAATACCACTGCCCACCCCTGCGGCATAACCAAATTGGCGATCCTGTTCGGTTGCATAGGAAAGAACCCCTACAATGGCGTCGCTGTGTTTGGCATACAACTCCTCTGTGGTGAGTGGTGTTGGCATTGTGCCATCCGCTGTCGCCTGTGGCAACTGATGTATGTCAAAGGTGTTTGCTACTGTTGTTGCCGTTTGTGTCTCTTCCTCCGTTTGTGTCGGAGGCGCTTCTTCCGTCGTTTCAGACGGTTGTACACTCGGTTTGATGTTGTTAATGGATTCTTCGGGTACAGTGATTTCCTCTTCCGATGGCGGGGTCACCCCTGCTTCCGCCTCAAACCCCGCCCAAAACAGCACATTTCCTGCCCCAAACAACAGCAGCACAACGACCAGCATCCCCCCGCAAATAGCGATCATTTTTCCTGCAATCTTGCGCTTTGGTGCAGTGGCATCCGCCAACAATTCTTTTGCCATTTCCTCTTCCAGCTCTTGTTTGTCGGTGCTTTCTGGTTGAGGCGAGGAGAAGTCTGTCATCAACGGTGTTGGAAGCGGCGGATGTTGTTCGGCCATCCCCTCCATCGTGGGTCTTCCCTCTTGTAACACTGTCGGGCCATCCTGCCCCAGTAAAATCCACCGATCCCGATCGCTATAACGGTGTTCCTGTTGTCGAATCTCCGCATCCGGTTTTGGTTGTTGCTCTAACGTTATTCCTTGCTCGACAACAGCGGAAGTAATTGGTGCCGCTTCCGCCGGTGTTGATGCCGGTGGTGCCAATGGTGGCATTTGTGGGTGTTGCTGTGCCGAGTCCATCGGTTGTTGCGGTTTTTCATTCATGGTTGTCACTCCTTCTCACGTGGTTTACGCATTGGTTTTTGCCCTTTTGCCGTCGCTACCGAGAATAAAAACTCGCAATATTCCCCTTGAATGCTCTTAACCATGACATCACCGCCATGCAAATGCACAATAGAGCGCACGATATAAAGACCCAAACCCACCCCGTTTTTGTCCAATCCACGGGAGCGGTCAGTTTTATAAAAACGATCAAAGACACGAGGAATTTCCTCTTTGCTCAACCCCTCGCCGGAGTTTTTCACCCCAATCAAGGTGCGGTTGCCACTTTTTTCAAAGCTAAATTCAATATAACCGCCGACGTTGGCGAATTTGATGGCATTCTCGGTCAGGTTGTAAACGACTTGGTGCATCAAATCCTCATCCGCTTCGACAAAAACCTTTGCTCGATCGAGTCCTTTGATCTCCAATTCCTTTTGGTTGATCTGTTGCTCTAAGCTAAACAGCGTTTGGCAAACGGTATCCACCATGTCAAAACGGGTGGTTTTCAGTTCCAGTTCTCCCGCTTCCACCTGTGCCAAATTGAGCATGGAGCGCACCAATCTGGAAAGGCGTTTGACCTCATCCGAGACAATGCGCAGGTAATGCTTGTGGCGTTCGGGTGGAATGGTCCCGTCTAAAATTCCATCGATAAATCCACCAATGGTCGTCATCGGGGTTTTGAGTTCATGAGAGACATTGGATACAAAGCTGCGCCGCATCGTCTCAAGGGTCGAAAGTGACTGCGCCATGTTGTTGAGCGACAAGGCAAGCTGCCCTACCTCATCATAACTTTCCACATGAATGCGCTTGGTGAAGTCCCCGTTGCCGAATTCCACGGCAGCGTCCGACATTTCTTTGAGCGGACGTACCATTTGATGGGTGACAAAATAGATGATGACCGTTGCCATCAACAGCACCCCAATGCTCGACAGCAGGAACATCTGTAAAATTTCCTGCATGAAGTTGGTCAACGGCACCGTCGCTTCCATGGAAGAAAAGACATACCCCACCGCTTCTCCATCCAACGTGATGGGCTTTGCCACGGTATAATGGTGTCCATCATAGGTGCGCCCTAACATCCCCATTTCACGGTAGTCGCCCTGTTGTTGCAACTGTAACAAAATAGCCGCCGACATCGCTTGATCGGTATGCACACAAGGGCTCTGCTCAGTGCAGTACACCATCTGCCCTGTCAAATCGGTGAGAAAAATGTCTGCTTCGACCGCATCGGACAGAATTCCGAGATAGGTGACCAGTACCGCATCCTGCACCGCTGCACTGCCGTATTCCTCAAAAGAAGTCTGCACCGCTTCGATGGATTTTTCCACGTTGTTTTCCAACACCGCATACCGTTCTGTTTTAAAATATTGAAAGGAAAACAACATCAGCGCCACACCCAAAATGGTGATGCTCACCAAAATGAGCGAAATACAGATGCTAAAGTAGCGCTTAAATATACTTTTGTGCATTCGGATCCTCCAATTTTTCATCAGACAAAAGGAGCGTACCGACTTTCAGTACGCCCTCTGATCACTTATTCATTCACTTCAAATTTGTACCCAACGCCCCAAACGGTTTTGAGTGCCCATTGGTCGGAAACCCCTTCCAATTTTTCACGCAGACGTTTGACGTGAACGTCAATGGTTCTGGAATCCCCATAGTACTCAAAGCCCCACACTTCGTCGAGCAGTTGGTCTCTGGTGTACACACGGTTTGGGTTGGATGCTAAATGGAACAACAGCTCCAACTCTTTGGGTGGGGTGTCGATGACTTTGCCATCCACTTTCAGTTCATAACGGGTCATGTTGACCACTAATTTTTCATAGGCTACTTCTTTGACTTCGTCCATCGTATTGTTTTGCCCGATACGACGCAGCACTGCTTTGATTCTGGCAATGACCTCTTTGGTGTCAAATGGTTTGACGACATAGTCGTCTGCACCCAATTCCAGCCCCAACACTTTATCAAAGGTTTCCCCTTTTGCGGTGAGCATGATGATCGGCACATTGGATTTTTTGCGAATTTCTCGACAAACCTGCCAGCCGTCCAAACTCGGCAACATGATGTCAAGCAGTACCATATCCGGTGCCAGTGCGTTAAATTTTACAACAGCCTCTTCCCCATCGTGGGATAGGATCACGCTGTACCCTTCCTTTTCCAGATACAAGCGCAACAGCTCACAAATATTTTTGTCGTCGTCTACTACTAAAATTTTCCCCAATGTCATAACGTTCCCTACTTTCAATTGTGAATTTCTATTTTTTGTTTAACCAATTCATTTTTACAATTCCCATTATACCTCGTTTTCAAAAAAGTGTTTGAACTTTCTATAAACGATTTGTGGGATTGTGTTGAAATGTTCTCCATTTTTGTTTGACTGCCCTGACAGAAGTTCTTTTTATTTTGTGCCCTTTTCACAACCAGCACGGGTGACCGGTTGGTTCGGTTGCGTGTTTCATCAGTTCGATGGAAAAACGCTTGTCAATCTTCTTATTTTATTGTATACTATTGTAGCGAGTGTGGCAAGTGTTTTGCCACAATATTCTGTAAAATTTAAGGATTTGGTGAACAATATGAAACTAGGCATGGTAGGACTGCCCAATGTCGGCAAAAGCACATTATTCAACGCATTGACCAATGCAGGAGCGGAGTCGGCAAACTATCCGTTTTGCACCATCGAGCCGAACGTCGGTGTGGTGTCGGTACCGGACGAACGCTTGAATTATCTGGCAAAGATGTATGAGCCGAAAAAATTCACACCGGCGATACTGGAATTTGTCGATATTGCAGGGCTTGTCAAAGGGGCTTCCAAAGGGGAAGGCCTTGGCAATAAATTTTTGTCCGATATTCGAGAAGTGGATGCCATTGTCCATGTCGTACGCTGTTTTGAAGATGGCAACATCGTTCATGTTGACGGCAGTATCGGCCCCAAACGTGACATCGAAACCATCAACTTGGAATTGATTTTCTCGGACATTGAAATTTTGGAGCGCCGTTTGTCAAAAACCATCAAAGCGGCAAAGGCTGATAAAAAATTGCAATCAGAAGTGGACTTCCTTACCCGTTTGAAAGCACATCTGGAAGAGGGCAACTCAGCACGTGGCTTTGAGTTTAGCGATGATGAGCTTGAAATGATTCGTCAAACCCCACTGCTTTCCAACAAACCGATCATCTATGCAGCAAACCTGTGCGAAGAGGATTTTACAAAACCACTTGCAGACAACCCCTTCTACCAAGAGGTGCTCGACCTTGCCGCCAATGAGCAAGCCGTGGTCTTGCCGATCTGTGCAAAAATGGAAGAGGAAATGGCGGATATGGACGAAGAGGACAAAGAACTCTTTTTGTCGGAACTCAACCTAACCGAATCGGGCCTTGACCGCATCATCCGACAGGGGTATGCCCTACTTGGGCTCATCTCTTACCTCACCGCAGGAAGCGACGAGGTGCGTGCTTGGACCATCACTGACGGCACCAAAGCACCGGGGGCCGCTGGTAAAATCCATACCGACTTTGAACGTGGCTTTATCCGTGCCGAAATCGTCGGCTTTGAGGACTTGAAAGCCTGTGGCACCATGTCAGCTGCCAAAGAAAAAGGCCTTGTTCGTTTGGAAGGCAAAGAGTATATCATGAAAGATGGCGACATTGTCAACTTTAGATTCAACGTATAATTAGTCATCGCATGCACCCGCATGTTTTGGCGATGGATGACGGTGTGCAAGCAATGCACACCCCAGGGTGTCAAAAAAGTCTTTTCCTGTTCCGACACCCTACGGTATAGGGTTCGGGTAGGGCACGCATTGTATGCGTGCCCTAATTTTTATTGGGTGATGAATAACGGATGGGTCAAGACCCATCCCTACAGAACCATATTTCCATTGTGCCGTAGGGTCGGGTCTTGACCCGACCGAAATGCCTGCGGACGCTGTCCGCCGTACGGGCGATTCATGAATCGCCCGTAAATGTCCGCCGGTGCTATCGGGTTACAAAAAAGGCATTCGGAATTTTCCGAATGCCTTAAAACGCTGACGCTTGAGAGTTGCCTGACGGCAAATCCGACCTTGAGGCTTCGCCTCAAACACCACCACTTTTGAAAAAGTGGACAAAACTTTTATTGATCATCTGATTTTCATCGGGTGATGAATATAGGGCGGTTGTTTTTATCCTTTTTTGTTTGACTTTTTCGCACAATCGTACTATACTGAAAATAGCAATCCTAGCGCATTCCCCATTCGTATTCACTTTACTGTTAGGGAGGAAACTATGATGACTGAAACAAAAAAATTTTTTATCTGCAACCACTGTAAAAATATTGTGGGTATGATTCAAGACAAAGGAGTACCGATGCAATGTTGTGGCGAAGCCATGCAGGAATTGGTTGCCAATACCACCGAAGCCGCTACCGAAAAGCATCTGCCGGTGGTCACGGTAGAGGGTGACACCATCACCGTCGCAGTAGGTAGTGTTGCCCATCCAATGACTGCAGAACATTATATCACCTATGTCTATCTCGAAACCGAACAGGGTGGACAGAGAAAATGTGGGACAGTGGATGGCGAGCCGGTCTTCCGCTTCCGTATGATCGACGACAAACCGATTGCGGCATACGCTTATTGCAATCTCCATGGTTTGTGGAAAACAAGTATTTAATAGCACGGTTCTAGGGTATCCCATGAAGTTTTACTCAATTTTTTTCAAAAAATTGCAGGGTGTGGGATGGCATCCCACGGTTTTCATTGCCGACAGGCAATTCTCGAGCGTCAGCATTTAAGGGATTTGGCATATGCCAAATCCCTTTTTTTGGGCGACCACACAGGGTCGCCCCTACACAGTCCGATATTTATCAATGCTACGGTTACGCTAAAATTTCCGGATAATTGGTGATGATGGTGTCGACCCCAAGTGTGCGCATTTTTTCTGCATCTTCTTTTTGATTCACCGTCCAGGTATTGACCTCTACCCCTACCTTGTGGCAGGCTTGTACCAGTGCGGGTGTCACACAGTGAAAAAGCGGATGGACACAATTGAATTGTTGCTTTTTGCAGTAGTCGTCCATCGCTAAGAAACTCGCCATATAAAGTGGCGCACAACGAATGCAGTCGGACAGGCTTCTGGTATCGGCAATCGCCTGATGATCAAAGGAGGAAATGATGACACGGTCGACCATGTCAGCGGCCTCTACCGCCGCCAATACCGCTTCCGTCAGCTTCTTATCATACCATGCCGGCATGGTTTTGATTTCCACATTCAACTCCATGCCCGTCGGTTTGATCCAATCCAGCACCTGTTTGAGTGTCGGGATTTTCGCCCCTTTGAACTTGTCGGAAAACCAACTACCGTAGTCGTAACCCGACAACTCTTCATAAGTTTTTTGCATGACAAGGCCCTCCCCGTTAGAGGTTCTCTTGATGTCCTCATCATGAATGACCACCAGTTCGCCGTCGGCCGTCATCTGTACATCCAATTCAATGCCGTCGGCACCCATTTCATACGCCAAAACAAAGGCTTCCATGGTGTTTTCCGGTGCGTGTCCGCTCGCCCCTCGATGTGCAAAAATCTTCATTGTTCTTTCCCCTTTTCTATTGTAGTAACGTGCAAAATTGTACCGAACGTGTCTCCGTTCGGTACAATTTTGCCATGTTGTAAAGCCGATACAAATAGCCCCTTTGGACTACTCGCTGTAGTTTGCAAGGTTGTAGTTTTCCACTGCGGTGTTGATTTCATCGGCACTTTCGTCGATGACTTGTTGTGGGGTCAATTCGCCGTTGTTCATCGCTTCCCAGTTTTTCTCGATGATTTGACGCGCTTCGGTAAAGACACCAGACAACGCCCCTGCATCTTCCGGCGAGGAAGCATGGAGTTGATCGATTGCTGTTTGGAAGAGTGGATTTGCATCCAAATGCTCCTGCATGGCAGGTAGGTCATAGCTTTCAGTGGTTACAGGGAAGTAACCGGTGGCTTTGTGCCAGTCGATTTGCACTTCAGGGCTTACCACGTATTGAATGAATTCCCAAGTGGCATCCTTTTCTGCATCACTTGCGGTGTCGAGCATCCATAGAGAACCACCGCCAACCGATACACCGCCTTCTTGACCAAGATCCGGCAACGGTGCAGTACCCAGTTCAAAGTTGTCTCCTGCAACGGTTAAGTTGGAGGTCAAGGAAGCGGTCGAACCGAAGATGATCCCGATTTGCCCACTGCCGAAG
Source organism: uncultured Oscillospiraceae bacterium (assembly GCA_964370215.1). GTDB lineage: Bacteria > Bacillota > Clostridia > Oscillospirales > Ruminococcaceae > Massiliimalia. The sequence goes on along the minus strand of CAYJIM010000059.1, from coordinate 5,970 downwards.
GAGTTGGTGATAGACTCGCTATCTCTGCCGAGGTTGGAGTTGAACCCTTTGAGGGTCAAGTCATTGATGGTTTCGATGAAGTTGAGCCCTGCACCATTGCTGTCAAATTCTACGGCAGTAGGGTAACTTTCACGGCCGTTGCCATTGTCAAAATAAGTTGCCCCTTGTTTTGCAAGGTATTGCTCGAAGTACCAGCCATAAATTGCCATTGCCATCCCAACGGTACCGTTTTCTTCATTTGTCATCGCTTCTGCCGCCGCTTCCAACTCTTCAAAGTTGGTCGGTGGATTTTCCGGATCCAAGCCGGATGCCGTAAAGAGATCTTTGTTGTAGTACATCAGCGGTGTGGAAGAGTTGAACGGCATGGATTGCAATTTGCCATCTACGGTGTAGTACGCTGCAATGTTCTCTTCAATAACCGAAGCGTCATAGCCGTCTGCGTCGATATAGTCCTGCATTGGAATGGCGTAACCGCTGTCAATCATCCATCTTGTCCCCAAATCGTAAAGCTGCATGACATTTGGTACCTGCCCGGAAACCATATTTGCTCTGATTTTGGTGATGGCATCATCATATTCACCTTGGTATTCTGCGGTCACGACAATGTCGTCATTGGCCGCATTGAAGTCTGCTACAAACTGATCGATCGCTTCTGCGCCTGCTCCACCCATGGAATGCCAAAATGTAATTTCTGCCACATCACCGGTTGTGGTACTTTCAGTGGTTTCGGTACTTTCTGTTGTACCTGCATCGGTCGAAGTAGTACCTGCTGTTGCCGTGGTGCAACCAACGATACCCAAAGTCATTGTTCCTGCCAGTAGTACGGTCAAAATTCTCTTTTTCATCTTCTTTTCCTCACATTCATTATAGTACTGTTTTCTTTATAAATCAAATGAAATAGCCTTGTATTTCATTGAATTATTATCCTTTTACCGAGCCGACGGTAACGCCGGAAATCATTTTCTTGCCGCCAATGCCAAAGACAATGAGCGATGGGATCAAAATCAACACACAACCTGCCATGACAAGACCATAGGCAAGGCCATCGGAAAATTGCAACATACTGATCCCAATTTGTACGGTGCGTAAATTTTCGGTGTTGGTCACCAGTAGTGGCCAGGTGTATTGGTTCCATCCGCCAATGAAGGTATAGATGCCAAGGGCTGCTAGGGTCGGCATGGAGATCGGCACCAAGATGGAGAAGAAGTATCGCAGTTCCCCACATCCATCGATGATGGCCGCTTCCTTCAATTCCTTTGGCATGGTCATGTAATTTTGTCTAATGAGGAAAATCCCCATTGCCGAAGCCCCAAATGGCAGGATCAAACCGGCATAGCTGTCGAGCAGACCAAACGAGGCAACGGTTAAGTAATTGGAGATCAAAGTCGCTTCCCCCGGAATCATCATGGTAGCCAAAATGGCGATGAACAGTACTTTTTTGAATTTGAAATCAAAAAAGGCAAAGGCATAGGCCGCAAAGGACGAAGTTGCCAACTGCAACAGCACCATGGCAGCGGAAATGATCAGCGAGTTGAACACAAATTGTAGGATCGGAATGGTGTCAAATACTTGAATAAAGTTTTCCAGTGTAAAGGTAGTCGGAATCATTTTGGGTGGGTAGGATACAATTTCCGATTCCGGCATCACACTCATGGAAAAGGTGTAAAAGAGTGGCAACGCCACAACAATGCCCACTGCAATGCAGGCAATGCCGCGCAGGATTTCAGTGGTTTTTAAGGGATTTCTCATCGGTTTGAATCCCGTTTTGATTGCTTGTGAATTTCTCAACTATAGTGCACTCCTTTTTTCTCAAATCTAAACTGTACAAGGGTGAAAATCAGCATCATCAAAAACAGTACGATGGATTCTGCACTGGCACTGCCAAAACGGTAGTTTCTGAATGCTTCTAAATAAATATCGTAGACCAACACGGTGGTGCTGATCCCAGGCCCTCCGCGTGTCAGCAGGTTGATCTGCCCGAATGCCTGAAAACTACTCATCACACCGGTAAAGACAACAAAGAAGATGGAGGGAGAGATCATCGGCAAGCTAATTTTGAAAAAGGTTTCAAAGACGTTTGCCCCGTCTACCATCGCACTCTCTTTGATTTCAGGCGATACGCCACGCAATGCGGTGAGTAGGATGATGAAGTTGAAGCCAAAGCCCATCCACACCGTCACCAGTGCGACCGACAACATCGCAAAGTCGGGATCCGACAGCCAGTTGATGTCAAGACCCAATAATTGGTTGAGTGAACCGACCACCGGATTTAAAATCATACCCCAAGCAATCGCTGCACAAGCGGAAGAGGTTGCCATGGGTAAGGTGAAGAGTGTTTCGGCAATGCCGGAAAATCCTCGCAGTTTTTTCTCCGCCAACGCTGCCAGTGCCAAACCGATGATGATGGTCGGGATGACGGTGAGAGGGATGAACACCAAGGTGTTGCCGAGAATTTCTAAAAACTCATCCCTTGCAAAAAGAGTTTCAAAGTTTTTTAGTCCCACAAACGCTTTTACCTGCCCCTGTGCATCGGTGATGGTGGTGCTCATGTAGATGGTTTTCAAAAATGGGTAGTAACTGAACAACACAAAAAACAGCAAGGCAGGTGCCAAAAATAAGTATGGTACAAAAGTGTGCCCAAGGTTGATCTTTTTGCGGCGTTTCACCTGTTCTGCCTGTAGCGGTCTTGTGCCGAATTGTTGATTGGTATAAGTAATGTCCAACGTCATTGCCTCCTTTTCTCTTTGGTCCCATTATGCCAGACCGCTGTAAATTGCAAAACCGTCTGCCGTTAAAGTGTGGTGAAAATTCTTCTTACTATGTTAATACTTTTTTAATTTTTTGTCGATTTCTGCCCATTTCGTTAAATTTCTTTGATCTATGTTAAATCTTCTGTTATCGCACGAGTTTCTTTCCCCTTGACACTTTTTAGTCGAGAAATAAAAAAGAAGTCCACTATGTGAAAGTTCACATAGCGGACTTCTTTTTTAGAGCCAAGTCTTATTTTGCAAGGTCTGTGAGCTGTTGTTGATGCGGGAGTTCTTTGCCCCATTCAAATGCTTTTTTTGCCAAAATGACGGCAATGATTTCATTGATGATGGCAGCAGCTGCAATCGTTCCCTTGATCAGTGTTGCCCCTTCCGTATCAAAGGTGGAAAGGGATGTGACCGCCATGCCGGTAAATACCAACGAAACACCCGAGTGTGGTAGCAAGGTAAATCCCAAATACTTTTTGACACTGTCACCGGCTTTTGCTACAGTGGCACCCAACCGTGTCGTAAAGTACTTCCCTGCCGCTCTTGCGACAATGTAAATAGCGGTAAACACCCCTGCTGACAGAATCAAATGATAGTCGAGCGGTGCTGCAAGGTTTAAAATCATCAAGACAAACGCCATCCCGACAACCGGCATGGATGCCTTACAAAGATCTTCCATCCGCTCTTCCGAAATGCGGTTTGCAACCGTTGCAAAGGTTGCCATCCCAAGCATCATAAAGTTCATCGCCGGTTGTGGCAACAAGAAATTGTCCACCAGATATCCGATCAGATATACACCTGCGATGACCAAGACACAGCTTCCCAACAGTGCCCTTGAGTTTTGCTGTTCCTTTGCAAAAATCGGCGAGGCCAAAAAGCCCACCACAATGCCGATGGCGATGGGTAGCAGGACACTGGTTGCAATCACCATGACCACTGAACTTGATCCCGTCGCTCCCATGGCCGCAACATAAGCATTGATGCTGAAAAAGACGATGAGTGCGACAATGTCATCTAGCATTGCCATCGGTACCAACGTATTGGTCATCGGTCCTTTGGTTTGAAACTGATTGACTACTGCAAGGGAAGGTGCCGGTGCTGTTGCCATGGCGATTCCCCCAAATAATAGAGCCAGGTACAGTGGTAGGTTCATGAAGTACAAGAGTGCCCCGAAACAAAGTGTGACTACGGTAAAGGTACCGAGCGATTGAAAGAGTGTAATGATGGCAATTTGCTTGCCGTATGCCTTGATTTTGCGCCAAACCAATTCTTTTGCAAACATGACCCCAACGGCACATTCCAATATCCGTGACAGGTTATGGTACCAATCGGCGTCCAAAATATCCTGTGACATCATGCCCAGTGCGTAAGGGCCTAGCACCATCCCCGTCAACAGCCAGCCCAAAATCGCCGGTAATTTCACTTTGGTGACCAGCTTTCCAACAACAACTGCAACCACCACCGTTGCCACAATGCGCAACACCATCATAAATAGATCCATTTGATTTGCTCCTTTTCTTCGCTTGTCCTGTGTTCTGCTTGCAGTTGTTTCGATTCAATCGTAAACAACAACATCGATTTGTTCATAAGCCTTTCTCATTATAACAGAGTACCGCTGAAAAGTCTACCCCACAGCAAACGGTATTTTTCTGCTTTTTTCTGCGCTCATCGCACAAATGCCATCAAGATCAACAACAGCCCAGAAAGCCACGATAGGTCAAAGGGAAGGAGTCGTGCCACCTTTCTACCAAACCAACAACCACCTAAGATCGCTGCCCCTTCGGTCAACAAGGCCGCACAGATCACAATCCACACATTCATCTGGCTGACCCCTGCGCCCAGCCCTACTGCTAGCCCATCTAAGGAAAGTGCCAAGGTAAGCCACAACGCTTCGGTGGGGGAGATGGTGTTGGAATGGTCGATGTCTGCGTCTATAGGATCCGCATACAATTGTAGGACAAATCGTACTTGAAACAGAGAAAATTGCAGATGCTTTTTCACCGACCGACCTCTTCGGATCAGTGATTTGACCCCACTGTCAAGCAATTTTCCGACCCCCAATAAAAATAGCACCAAAAAACCTACCCATTCAGTGATGGCAAGTGGCATGACAGTAGCGAGAAAATTGCCAAACAACAAGGCGGCGCCCAACAACACCGCACATCCGACATCCATCACCAACACCGATTTCCACGGCATTTTAATGCCACGACTGCCATAACAAAAACTTGCGGCAAACGCGTCAAGCGACACCGCCATCGTCAGTAGTACCGCTTCCGTCCACAATACAAAAACCTGCTCCATGTCATCCCCCCACACCGACAGTTCTTTGCCTATTCTATGCCAGAGGTATTTGGTCGGTGAAACCTCAGGTTTCCCCTATAAAAATACATTTACAGCAGAAAAAAATTGTGCTATAGTAAGGATAAGAAAAGTGTTCTTACCACCATTCGACAAACAATGGAAAGGCAGGCGATGAAGATGAGAAAAGGCATATTGGCACTTTCACTGGCAACGCTGTGTTTACTGGTAGGCTGTGGCCAAACAGCAGGGACCCCCGAGCCCGAAATCCCACTGGAGGAACAAACCGAACTCAAACCGGTCATCTATCTCTACCCCGAAGAGGAAACAGAGGTCACCGTGTTGCTCGACTACAACGGTACCCTTTCTGTCACCTATCCTACTTATGAAGATGGTTGGACGGTCACCGCCCAACCCGATGGTACCATTTTCAGCGATGGCGACCCTTACTCCTATCTCTTCTGGGATGGGGTGAGTGACATTACATACGACCTCAGCGAAGGGTTTGTCGTCAAAGGAGAGGACACCGCCGCATTTTTAACCGAAAAACTTTCCTTCCTCGGCTTGACCCCAAAAGAGTACAATGAATTTATTGTCTTTTGGCTTCCCAAAATGCTTTATAATGAGTACAACTTGATCGCCTTCCAAGAGGAGACCTATACCGACAACGCGGTGCTGACCATCACCCCAACACCGGACAGCATCCAACGGGTGTTCATGGCCTTTCAAGCGTTGGACGAAGAGATCACCGTTCCGGAACAAACCCTCACCCCCTTTACCCGATCCGGCTTTACCGTGATTGAGTGGGGTGGCACTGAAATTTTGACCGAAGAATAACAAAACCGCCGATGTGACCTTGATCACATCGGCGACAGGGTGTCAAAAAAGCCTTTCCCGTCTCGACACCTTGCCA
>CAYJIM010000058.1:0-14787 GCA_964370215.1 uncultured Oscillospiraceae bacterium | reverse complement strand
TTGCGGGCGATTCGTGAATCGCCCCTACCTATTCACTCTTCACTCAACCAATCGGGACGGGCGACCCGTCCCTTACCCATTCACTCTTCACTTTTCACTCACCCATCCCCTTAAAATATCTCTTTGGGGGTTGACAATTCTACCATTTTAAGGATATAATAAAGATAGATATCAAAATAGCGTAGAAGAGAAGAGTAGCGTGTGGTGGCGTTTTCAGAGAGTGCGTGTCGGTGAGAGCGCATAATGCAAAACACAGTGAAGATGGTCTCGGAGCTGTGTGGGTGAACAGTGTTTAGCCCACATCGGGTGTGCCCGTTATCGCACAACACTGTCGATCTGATCCGCAGTGACAAAGGTGAGGCCTGTAAAGGTCACACGAACTAAGGTGGTACCACGGAAACGATTTGTTCTCGTCCTTAACCCAATCAAACGGGGGAAGGGCGATTTTTTTATCCCCACCCCACGCAAAATTTTTAGAAAAGAGGCTTTACTATGAACTGTTATTTGACCACTGCGATTGCTTACGCATCCAGAAAACCCCACATCGGCAATGTCTATGAAATCGTCATGACCGATGCCATCGCACGTTACAAACGCCTGCAAGGATACAACGTGCTGTTCCAAACAGGGACGGACGAGCACGGACAAAAAATTGAAACCCTTGCTGCAGAACAGGGTACTTCGCCACAGGCTTATGTCGATGCCATCGCCGGACAGATCAAAGACATCTGGGACGTCATGGGCTGTGATTACGACCGTTTTATCCGCACCACCGACCCACAACACAAAAAGGTAGTGCAAAAGATCTTCAAAAAATTATATGACCAAGGCGACATCTACAAAAGCGAATACCAAGGGCTTTATTGCACCCCTTGTGAAAGTTTTTGGACAGAAACCCAATTGGTAGACGGCAACTGCCCTGACTGTGGCCGACCGGTGCAACAAACCAAAGAGGAAGCGTACTTTATGCGCATGAGTAAATACCAAGATCGCCTCATGCAGTATATTGAAGAAAACCCCGACTTCATCCAACCGGAATCCCGTAAAAAAGAGATGATCAACAACTTTTTAAAACCCGGTCTACAGGATCTCTGCGTGTCCAGAACCTCCTTCTCTTGGGGGATTCCTGTGGACTTTGATCCAAAACACGTTGTCTACGTTTGGATTGACGCACTCACAAACTACATCACCGGCATCGGATACGATCCGGATGGTAGCAGTGAAGAATTTTCCAAATGGTGGCCTGCCGACGTGCATATCATCGGAAAAGACATCCTGCGTTTCCATACCATCTACTGGCCGATCATGCTGATGGCGTTGGATCTGCCATTGCCTAAAAAAGTACTGGGACACCCATGGCTGTTGTTCGGCGAGGACAAAATGAGCAAGTCCAAAGGCAATGTCATGTATGCCGACGAGCTGTGTGCATTGTTCGGGGTAGACGCTGTCCGCTACTATCTCTTAAAGGAAATGCCGTATGCACAAGACGGTTCCATCACCTATGAATTGATGGTGTCACGCATCAATAGCGACCTTGCCAATACCCTTGGAAACCTTGTCAACCGCACCGTGGCGATGAGCCAAAAATACTTTGACGGCAACGTCTGCAACACTGCGGTAAGCGATCCACTGGATGAAGAACTGCAAGCACTCTGTTTGAAAACCGCAAAGGAAGTCTGTGCTTATACCGAGGAATACCGCATGTCCGATGCGTTGGAATCCATCATGGTTTTGGCTCGTCGCAGCAACAAATATATCGATGAGACCACCCCGTGGACACTGGCAAAAGACGAAGCGAATTCCCCTAGACTGCAAACCGTCCTTTACAACCTGTTGGAGAGCATTCGCTTCATCGGTGCCCTTTTGATCCCATTCCTGCCAACCACTGCCGACAGCATCAAAGCACAAATCGGTTGTGACATCAGTGGGTTTGAATCTTTGACTACCTTCGGTGGTCTGCCCACCGGCACTGTTGGCACTGCCTCTCCTCTATTCGGACGCATTGATGAAAAGAAATTCTTTGAAGAGCTTCTGGCAAAACAGCCCAAAGAAGAACCAAAAGAAGAGATCAAAAAGGAAGCGGCACCGAAAGCGACGGGCACTGCACCTGTCGGGGTTACCCCCATTGCCTTTGATGACTTTATGAAGGTGTCTTTGCGTGTCGTCAAAGTACTGTCCTGCGAAGCGGTGAAAAAATCCAAAAAACTGCTCTGCTTCCAGTTGGACGACGGCACCGGCACCCCACGCCAAATCGTGTCGGGGATTGCCGCTTGGTACCAACCGGAAACATTGGTCGGCAAAACCTTGGTGGCAGTCACCAACTTAAAACCGGTCAAGCTGTGCGGTGTGGAATCCCAAGGGATGCTCCTGTCGGCAGAATGCTCCGAAACAGATGTCAAATTGCTGATGTTGGATGACAGCATTCCGGCAGGCGCTGAAATTCGATAACAACCGACGGTCGTCATTCTGATTGATGGGCGCCTGTCCCTACAGATGCCTATTATATTGTGCTGTAGGGGCGACCTTTGGTCGTCCGCAAATGCCTGCCGGTGCTACCGGCTCGTGGACGAGGTTCACGTGCAATAGGTGCTCGGTCGGAAAAGCCTGCGGACGCTGTCCGTAGGGAGATTTTTTATCGTAAAATCTCCCTCTTTTCAAACAATTCACCGGATTGTTTGAAAATTCACCCTCTGAATACTCCCTTGCGGCATCAAGACCTTGAGGCCTTGCCTCAAACTCCACCACTTTTGAAAAAGTGGACAAAATTTTCCGGTGCCACTGGCTGAAAGGAATATATTATGAATCTACCCGGTATTTTCGACTCCCATGCCCATTACGATGACCCACGCTTTCAGCCCGATTGGGAGGAAACGATGGAGAAATTGGATGCGGCGGGAGTTTGCGGTGTCATCAATGTCGGCTGTGATCTTTCCCTCTGTGAAAGTTCCATCGCATTGGCGGATCGCTACCCACATTTTTATGCCACTGTCGGCATTCACCCCCATGACGCAAAAGACCTGCCCGACGACTATTTGGCACGCTTAAAAACCTTTGCTGCACACCCCAAAGTGGTGGCACTCGGCGAAATGGGGCTAGACTACTTTTACGACAACTCCCCCAGAGAGGTGCAACAGCGTGTTTTTGAAGAGCAACTCTGCCTTGCCAAGGAATTGGATTTACCCGTCGTTATCCACATGCGTGATGCCACCGAGGACGGTTTGGCCATCTTAAAAGCACACCGTCCACGTGGCGTGGTGCACTGTTTTTCCGGCTCTGCTGAAATTGCAAAGGAAGTGCTGGATCTTGGCATGTACATCGGATTTACCGGTGTGTTGACCTTTTCCAACGCCAAACGTGCCAAAAAGGCAGTGGCAGCCATTCCGTTGGATCGACTACTGATGGAAACCGACTGCCCCTATATGGCACCCAACCCTTTTCGGGGAGAACGTTGTGACTCTTCCATGCTGTTTGCCGTCGCCGAAGAGATGGCACGTATCAAAGGGGTGACCCCCGAAGAGATTGTCACCGCCACGAGAGAAAACACCTGCCGACTGTTTGGCTTGTCTCTCCCCCAATAACTCCCAGTTTGACAAAAAGTCATCCGTGCATAATGCACGGATGACTTTTTCCAATGTCTTTTTGTACTATACTCTCTTTTCAAATCCTTCTCCGACAATTTCTGACGCATTGGTCACAATCAAAAATGCCGCGGGATCAACTGCCTGCACATGGCGTTTGAGCGTGGGGTATTCCTGATTGCGCACCACACACAGCAGTGTATAGTGCCCTTCTTTGGTATAACCACCCTCACTTTGTAGTTTTGTTACTCCACGGTTGGAATTTTCACAGATGGTTTTGGCCACTGCATCGCCCTGTTTTGTCACAATGACGACCAGTTTTCCCAGATCCATCCCATAGATAACCGCATCCATCACCTTGATGATGACAAAGATGGTGATGACCGCCACCATGGCCGTCGTGATGTCCCGATAGGCAAAGATGGCGAATATCACAATACAACCATCAATCAAAAACATCAAGGTACCGACACGCAGGTGTGGAAAGAATCGCTGTAATGTTTTTGCCAAAATATCCACCCCACCGGTGCAAGCACCTGCCAAAAAGGTCAAGGAAATGCCTGCACCCAACAGCAGTCCACCAAACAGGGCGGCCAACAACCACTCCCCGATATAAGGTGGAAAATATCTCAGCAGGCCATCATAAAACACGGTAAAGGACACGACCGACAACAGCGTTTTGAAAAAGAAGCCACGTCCCAAAAAGAAAAAGCCGATCGCCAGCAGTGGAATATTGAACAGCAAATTCAACAGCCCAATTTCAACACTTGTGAGATAATTGATGGCGGTCGCAAGTCCGCTGACCCCACCCGGTACAATGTGGTTGGGGGCTAGGAAAAAGTACACCCCACTCGCCACCAACAAAGTGCCGAAAAGCACCAGTGCCACATCTACAATATTTCGTTTTGTTCCCTTTCGCATCATTTCCTCCTATCTAACCTATCACAGCCATTCATCGCGCAATCGGTACGCAAAACCCCCTATCACATGATGACAGACTGTCACGATGTACTAGGGGGCCTTTTCATCTATGTTCGTTCCTCTTCGTCAAAGGAAAACTGTGTCCACAACAAGGTAAACAGCTCCTCAATGCGGCGCTCCTCACCCGATAAGTACAGATAACCAAACAGCGCTTCAAAGCCGGTAGCACGGTTGTACTGGCCAATATTGGCGTTTTTGGGTGGTCTGGAACTGGCGTTGCGACCACGCTTGTACACCGCTAATTCCTCTTCGGTCAACAGCGGTAACAATACTTCCATCATCTCGGCTTGTGCGGCGGCACACACCCATTTGACAGTCATCTGGTGAAGGCGATTGACCGGCATATTCGCCTTCAAAATCATCTGCTCCCGTACCAGCTTTTCATACACCACATCACCGATGTACGCCAATGCCAACGGACTGTACTGCTTGGGTGCACAGGGCAATTGCTCCAGTTGTATCATAGCGTTCTCCTCTAGTGAATAAATTCAAATTGGAATCCTGCAATGTCGACCGTTTGTCCCTCTTCGATGCCCATTTCTTCCAATTTGTCAATGACACCGCTGTGGCGCAAAACACGTTGGAAGTACTGTAGTGACTCGTAGTCTTCCATATTGGCGACCGCCATGATCGGTTCCAAGAAAGCGGCTTCGACATAGTAAATGCCGTTTTCCACTTCGATTTCAAAGCTGCGATCCTGTGTTTCATCCAATTTTTGATACAGCGTCGGGTCTGCCTCATATTCCACAATCGGTGGCAGGTCACGCAGGGCGACCGAAACCGCTTCCACCAATTTTCTCGTCCCATCGGTGGTGGCGGCGGAAATTTCAAAAAACGGCAGGCCTTCTTGTTCTACAAATGCCTTAAAGTCTGCAATTTGCTCTGCACTTGCCATATCGGTTTTATTGGCGGCAACGATTTGCGGACGTCCGGCAAGTTCTTCATTAAAGCGTGCAAGCTCGTCGTTGATGGCACGAAAATCCTCGACAGGATCACGCCCTTCCGATCCGGACACATCAATGACATGGACGATCAAACGACAGCGCTCCACGTGGCGCAAGAATTCATGTCCAAGGCCGACCCCTTCGGCGGCACCTTCAATGAGCCCCGGAATATCTGCCATGACAAAATCGGATCCTTCTCCCAGCTTGACCACCCCGAGTACCGGAGAGAGCGTGGTGAAGTGATAGTTTGCAATTTTCGGTTTTGCGGCACTGACCACGCTGATCAAGGTGGATTTGCCGACATTCGGGAAGCCGACCAAGCCGACGTCTGCCAGCAATTTCAGTTCCAATTCCACCTCAAAGCCTTCACCGACGACACCCGGTTTTGCAAAACGCGGGATTTGACGGGTCGCTGTGGCAAAGTGTTGGTTGCCGGCACCTCCTTTGCCCCCTTTGGCAATGATGACCGGCTCCGATCCGGAAACGTCGGCATAAATACGCCCTGTTTCCGGCTCTTTTAGCAGTGTACCACGCGGCACTTTGATGACAAGATCCTTGCCTTTTCTACCGGAACAGTTTCTTCTGCCCCCATTTTGTCCATTTTCCGCCTCGTATTTTCGCTTGAAACGAAAATCTACCAAGGTAGACATGTTGTCGTCTGCGATAAAGATGACGTCGCCACCCTTGCCGCCGTCGCCACCATCAGGGCCACCGTTGGCAACATATTTTTCACGGTGAAAGGACACGCACCCGTTGCCGCCATTGCCGGCTTTGAGCACAATTTTCACTTGATCTATAAACATACTCTCATTCTCCTAAACTACCTCGTTGGTAGTATTCCCAAAAAATCGGACAACTTGTAAAGAAACAAGCACTCTTGTTGCTTTACGAATTGCCCGATTCTGCACAGTCATTTTGTAAATAACAAGAAGCGTGTTGCAACAGACAAACACGCTTCTTTGTTTATGGATTTACTGTTTTTCATAAACGGAAACTTGTTTCCCGTCACGACCTACGCGTTCAAATTTCACGATACCGCTTGCGGTTGCAAACAATGTATCATCAGAACCACGGCCGACGTTCACACCCGGGCGGATGTGTGTTCCACGTTGACGTACCAAGATGTTGCCAGCCAAAACGAATTGACCGTCAGCACGTTTTGTACCCAAACGTTTGGAATGGGAGTCACGACCATTTTTAGTCGAACCTACCCCTTTTTTGTGTGCAAAAAATTGCAAGTTTAATTTCAACATACCTACACCTCCAAATTCATCATTTCAATATGAGTCTCGTAATCCTCTTGTAGCAATTCAATTTGTAGGATAAAACTATCCAACAGCACTGATACTGCACCTTGAGGGTTTGTTACCCGACAAGTAATCTCGTTTTCCAGTACGTTGACGTCAGCTGCACATCCGACCACTTCGGTAATCCCGTTGATGGTCATCTGCACGGCGGTCGTCACACCGGCACATACAATGTCTTCACCGTGATCGGCAAAACCTGCATGCCCCTTACACTGAAAACCGACACAGACACTTTGTTGTCTGTAGATCGTCACCGCAATCATTATGCGTTGATGGAATCGATTCTAACTTGTGTGTAAGCTTGTCTGTGACCCATTTTACGCGAAGACGATTTTTTCGGTTTGTAGGTAAAGACGGTAATCTTTTTCCCTTTGCCGTTTTTCAGTGCGGTCGCGTTGACTACTGCACCTGCTACAAACGGTGCGCCAACAACCATACCATCGTCTTTACCGACAGCAACAACTTTGTCAAACGAAACGGTTGCATTTTCTTCTACATCCAATTTCTCGATAAAGATGACGTCTCCTTCGGTTACACGATACTGTTTTCCACCTGTTTCAATTACTGCGTACATCAATCAGGCACCTGCCTTTTCTATAATCTCGCTACTTGAGGCGTGTCCCAAAGCATGGCACCACTTCAAAGCCTCCAATATGCGGCTCTACTACTATACCACAAACAGCCCCTGTTTGTCAAGGCTTTTAGGGGTATTGTGGGGCATTTTGCGGTTGTGAATTTCCACAAACTTTCTATCTCTGCCGACACCGTCATTGCCATTTACAAACGTAGCCGCCAACGAAAGCGATGCGGTCTCGTCGTTTTTGACGGTCAGAGCAACCAGTGTCTTGTGAATGCTGAAGCACACAAGAAATACCGAGATGATTTTGTTCAAAGCACGACGTCGGATTGAGGAATACTTGATGTATTCCGATTGACGATAACACCGCTTTGGGCAAAAACAGCCGGTAGGTGTGTCGTGTTTCAGTGTTTACAAGGCACTTATATCATTTGGGACATGTCATATAATCCAGGTTCTTTTGTTGCCAAAAAAACAGCGGCATTGATGCTACCAACCGCAAAAATCTCTTTACTCATCGCTTTGTGGGACAGACTGATGATCTCGTCATGGCCTGCAAAAATAACTTCATGTTCCCCCACAATGGTGCCACCACGAACAGCGTGGATGCCGATTTCCTGTTTCGGGCGCTTTTGGCGCTTGCTGTGGCGGTCATATTCATAACGCATACTGCCGTCCAACACTTCATTGATGCCATCGGCAAGCATGAGTGCCGTGCCACTCGGTGCGTCAATTTTTTGGTTGTGATGCTTTTCAATGATTTCAATATCAAATTGATCCCCTAAAATCTCGGTGGCGCGCTTTGCCAGATTGACAAGCAAGTTGACCCCCAAAGACATGTTGAAGGAGAAAAACACCGGAATGACCTTTGCCGCTTCCTTGATTTTCGCGATCTGTTCGCTGTCATACCCTGTGGTTGCTGCAACGAGTGGGATTTTTTTTGCTGTGGCAAATGCCAGCAGGTCGTCCAAAGCGGCAGGGTTGGAAAAATCGATGATGACATCCACCTGCTCTACCACCTCGTCATAGCGTTTGGTGACTGGAAAATTTGAAGTGCCGTTTGGGTAGGCATCCACCCCACAAGCGACGGTACAATCCTCTCTTGCTTCGACACAACGGGCAATGACACGTCCCATTTTGCCACAAGCACCACTGATCAGTATTCTGGTCATAGACCTTTCATTCCTTCCTTTTTCAAAAGGCGATCGCTAAAAGATCTTCAAAGATCCGCAATCGCCTTTTGCTTTCTCATTTCATACCGTGATTAGAGCAGTCCAATCGCTTTCATTTCTTCTTTGAGCGCTTCAATTTTGTCGTCATCCATTTCGCAAAGCGGCAGACGGCAAGGACCCACGTTCATGCCCTTTTGGTTCATTGCCTCTTTGATCGGGATGGGATTGACATCCGAAAACAGCGCATTGCAAAAACTCAGATATTGCAGTTGCAACGCCCGACTTTTTTCGATGTCACCATCCAAAAATGCCTGACACATGTCGTGGGTTTCTTTTGGCAGAATGTTTGCCGAAACCGAAATGACCCCACGACCGCCCAACGCCATGACGACAAACGCCTGATCGTCGTTACCGGAATAGAGATCCAGTTCATCTCCACACAGTTGTCTGATCTGTGCGATCTGTGAAATGTTGCCGCTCGCTTCTTTGATCGCCACAATATTTTTGTGTTTGGAGAGTGCAAGACAGGTTTTCGGTGCAATGTTGACACCGGTTCTGCTCGGTACCGAATAGATGATCATCGGAATGTTCACCGCATCAGCAACAGCAAAATAGTGTTTGATCAAGCCTTTTTGCGAGGCTTTGTTGTAGTAAGGGGTGACGAGTAGCAGACCGTCTGCCCCAAGTTTTTCCGCTTCTTTGGACAGTTCAATACAGTAACGGGTGTCGTTGCTACCCGTCCCTGCAATGACAGGCACTCTGCCGTTGATGCAGGCGATGGTGTGACGAATCACTTCACGGTGTTCCACGTCGGATAACGCTGCCGATTCACCGGTTGTACCGCAAACGATGATCGCATCGGTTCCATTTTGCACTTGAAATTCAAGCAATTCGGTCAACTTTTCAAAGTTCACCGACCCGTCTGCATTCATCGGTGTGACAATGGCAACGCCACTCCCACTAAATAATCTCTTTTTCATCCCATGTGCCTCCTTTTTCTGTAGTTGTTTTGATGTATCATGGTGATAGGTCGTGATGGATTAGTTCATATATCCTTTTGCCGCCAACAATTCTGCAAGTAGCACTGCCCCACCCGCAGCACCGCGCAAGGTGTTGTGGGACATGCAGACAAATTTCACGTCATATTGGCTATCGGGACGCAAACGTCCGATGGAAACCGCCATCCCATTTTCAAGATTTCTTTCGGTTTTGATTTGTGGACGGTTATCCTCTTCAAAATAATGGAGGAATTGTTTTGGTGCACTTGGCAGTTCCAAAGTTTGTGCCGCCCCTTGAAAGGTTGCCCATTTTTCTTTGATTGTTTCAATGGACGGTGGGTTTTTAAAGGATACGAACACTGCCGCAGTATGTCCGTCGGTAACAGGAACACGCAAACACTGAGTGGTGATGGAAGGCCCTTCGGCATTGACAATTTGGTCACCCGCTACCTTGCCCCACAATTTCAGTGGTTCTTGCTCCGATTTTTCTTCCTCGCCCCCGATGAACGGAATGAGGTTATCCACCATTTCAGGCCATGTTTCAAAGGTTTTACCGGCACCGGAAATGGCTTGATAGGTGCAAGCCAGCACCTTGTCAATTTCATATTCCATCAATGGGTGCAACGCCGGTACATAGCTTTGTAGCGAGCAGTTGGATTTGACGGCGATAAAGCCTTTTTTGGTGCCAAGACGGGTGCGCTGTGCCGCAATGATGTCGGTGTGATCGTCGTTGATTTCCGGTACAATCATCGGTACATCTTTGGTGTGGCGGTGTGCCGAGTTGTTGGAAACAACAGGACACTCTGCTTTGGCATACGCTTCTTCCAAGGCTTTGATTTCATCTTTTTTCATATCGACTGCACAGAAGACAAAGTCCACTTCCCCTGCAATGCGTGCGATGTCGGCAGTGGCATCCAAAATAACCATATCCGCCATGGCAGCTGGCATTGGCACTTCCATTGCCCAGCGTGCACCCACGGCATCGCGATAGGTTTTGCCTGCACTGCGTGCAGAAGCCGCGAGGGTAGTGACATGAAACCACGGGTGGTTTTCAAGCAAAGTTGCAAAGCGTTGCCCTACCATACCGGTGGCGCCGATGATTCCTACATTCCATTGTTTCATTGTAAATACCTCCATGTTTGAAATACTGTCCGATTTTAAAAAAGCACAGCAATAAAATAAAAAACCGGTTGAAAACCGGTTCACTTTGTACTATAATGGAAAAGTTGACTGCAAGACCTACAAATGATACAATAAGTCTATACAGAAACGGTAGCTCCCCATCTGGTACGATGACAATCCCATGCCTATTCGACATGGTCTCAGGCGGCAACGTTCCACAGCGTCATCCCCTTCGGCAAAACACCCTTTCACACCAAGGCTTTGTCTGTGGAAGACGCCCTGTCGCTACTGATGAGTTTTGCGACCTCTATCCGGTTCTTATTTTATTCTACCACCATTCTGCTAAGATGTCAATTCATTTTATCACATTCTCGTTGCTTTTCACAGGATCGGAACAGGTCTTCCTTCCATTCTATGTCATTTCTTCAAATTTGTTCCCTTTTCTATTTTTTATTGATGATGGATCAGGGATTGTTTTTCAGAAAGAGGTCGAATCCATTGAAAACAAATGATTTTTATTTTGATCTACCGGAGGCGCTCATCGCCCAAACGCCGGTAGAGCCACGTGACCAATCGAGATTATTGTCTCTGAAAAAAGGAACCTTCGAGCGCACCGACCATTATTTTAGCGATCTGATCGATCTGCTACGTGCAGGAGATCTGTTGGTGGTCAACACCTCTAAAGTCCTCCCTGCACGCTTGTTTGGACTGAAACGTGGGACAGGGGCGGTCATTGAACTGTTGCTATTGCGTGAACATCGCCACATGGTGTGGGAAACGTTGGTAAAGCCCGGTAAAAAAGCCAAGGTGGGCACCGTTATTTCCTTTGCTGATGGATTGCTGACCGGCACCATCATCGAGGTACAAGAGGACGGCAATCGCCTCATCGAATTCCAGTGCGACGGTCACTTTTACAGCATCCTTGAGCAAATCGGTCAGATGCCGTTGCCCCCTTACATCACCGAGGTGCTCAAAGATCAAGGGCGGTATCAAACGGTGTATGCCGACAGCGGACAGGTCGGTTCTGCCGCCGCCCCCACTGCCGGACTGCACTTCACCCCCGAACTGCTCCACCGTCTGCAACAAAAAGGGGTGGGACTTGCCACCGTCACCCTTCATGTGGGACTTGGAACCTTTCGTCCCGTCAAAGCAGATGACATCACCGATCACAAAATGCACGCCGAGCATTACTACCTGCCACAGCAAACGGTAGATCTCATTTTAAAGACCAAACAACATGGGGGCCGTGTCATCGGGGTGGGCACCACCACCTGTCGCACCCTTGAAACCATCGCTACCCGTGAGGGGAAATTGGTCGAAAGCGAGGGCTTTACCGATATTTTCATCTACCCCGGTTATGAATTCAAGGTGTTGGATGGCTTGATCACCAACTTCCACCTGCCGGAAAGCACGCTCATCATGCTGGTTTCCGCCTTTCACGGCTATGAACAGACGATGCAAGCCTACCGCTATGCGGTCGACCATCAATACCGTTTCTTCTCGTTTGGCGACGCCATGCTCATTCTTTAACCACTCTTTTTGAGGAAAGGACTTTTTATGTATACCTTACAAACAAGCCAAGGTGCTGCCCGACGTGGTACTTTTGAAACGGTACACGGCACCGTACAACTCCCTGCCTTTATGAACGTCGGCACCTCTGCTGCCATCAAGGGGGGCATTTCCTCCTATGATTTGAACGATCAGTTGAAATGCCAAGTCGAACTGTGCAACACCTACCACCTCCATGTACGTCCCGGTGATGCCCTCATCCGCAAACTGGGTGGACTACACGCCTTTATGGGTTGGCAAAAGCCCATCCTCACCGACAGCGGTGGGTTTCAGGTATTTTCCCTTTCGGGACTGCGCACCATTGCAGAGGAAGGGGTGACCTTTGCCTCCCATGTCGACGGCAAACGCATCTTTATGGGGCCGGAAGAAAGTATGCAGATCCAATCGAACCTCGGTTCCACCATTGCCATGGCGTTTGATGAATGTGTGGAAAACCCTGCTACCTATGAGTACGCCAAGCAATCCTGTGCACGTACCACCCGTTGGCTTGTGCGTTGCAAAAACGAAATGGATCGCTTAAACGCACTGCCCGACACCTTAAACCCAAAACAAATGCTCTTCGGGATCAACCAAGGGTGCACCTTTGAGGATCTGCGGATCGAACACATGAAAGAGATTGCAAAATTGGATCTGGACGGTTATGCCATCGGCGGTCTTGCCGTCGGTGAGCCCACCAAAGACATGTACCGTGTATTGGACACCGTACTGCCGCACATGCCGGCAGACAAACCACGCTACCTCATGGGGGTCGGTACCCCTTGCAATATCATTGAGGCGGTCAGCCGTGGGGTGGATCTGTTTGACTGTGTCATGCCGAGCCGCAACGCCCGTCATGGACATGTCAATACCTGGAGTGGTATCCGCAATATCATGAATGCAAAATATGCCGATGACCTGTTGCCGATTGATGAAGAGTGCGGCTGCCCCACCTGCCAAAACCATTCCCGCGCTTATCTTCGCCATCTTTTCAAATCCCACGAAATGCTCGGGATGCGGTTGGCGGTCATGCACAACCTCTATTTTTACAACACCCTCATGGAAAAAATCCGTGAAAGTTTGGAAAATGATACCTTTGACCAATTCAAAGAACAATATGTACCATTGCTCGATACCCGTATTTAACATCATTTGGAACGAATCACCAAACCCGTGGGATAAACCCCCTGCGGGTTTGGTGATTCGATTTATTTTTTCCATAATATTACAATTAACTTGAAATCTTGTCACAAATATGCTATGATAACGGTATACGAACAACACTTTGATGTTAGGAGGTTTATCATGACCATTGCAATTCTAACAACTGTTTACTTTGCATTTTGCCTTGTCACCAATGTCATGTTTTTAAAAATCTGTAGCAACGTCTTTACCGCAACAAGATTTGGCAAAGCAAGTCTTTATGTCACCGCACTGCTCAACAGCGTGGTGCTGAGTGCGATTGTCTACGGGTTCAACCAAGCCCCCACCATTGTCTATCTTTTGGTGTTACTCGGCAGTATTATAGAATTGTCCCTGCTTTTCAAAAATAGTTTTTGGGGCATTTTGATGTATTCCTTTTTGGCAACGATTTATTTTGTCTGCATTGAGTCGATCACGGTCGCTTCCTCTGCACTGTTTTCCGGCACCACCATTTCCTACATTGTCCATGACCACTTTGCCTTACACTTCAACATCGACTTGGCATGGCTTGTCTGTATGCTCATCGCCATCTCGGTGTGCTATTTTGTGCCCAGCCGATTTTTAAAGATCATCAACCAAAGTAAAGAACAAACCCTCTTTGTACTTGGCTTTTTGTTGGTTGCCCTCATTTATTTGACGGTCAACTCCTTCATTTACGGTTATGCCGATACCTTTGATCCTGTCTATCTACCCCTGCATCAACTCATCGCGCCACTGACTTGGCTGTTGGTCGTCACGCTTGCTTTAATCTTACTCATCCGATTCGATTATCTGCACGGGTACAAGGACAAATCGGATCAGCTACAACAAACAGTAGAGCAACAACAATCAGAGCTTTTGCGCATTAAAAACAAAGCGGAACGAGATCCCTTAGTGGATGTCTATAATAAAATTGCCGCTGAAACCAAAATCCAACAGACGTTGGAGCAGGTTGAAACCGGTGCGCTGTTCATTTTCGATATTGATGATTTCAAGCGTATCAACGATACCAAGGGACATCCGTTTGGCGACAAAGTGCTGGTTTTCCTCGCCAAGCGCATTACCGGCATTTTTCGGGAAGGCGACATCATCGGCCGCTTGGGTGGAGACGAATTTGTCATCTTTGTAAAAAATGTATCTGATCTCACGCTCATTGAACATAAAGCAGCAGCACTTTGTCGGGACATCAACATCCCGTTTTCAGTCGAAAAGCAGGAGCGTGTCCACATCACCATCAGCATCAGCATCGGCATTGCCATGGCGCCACAACATGGACAAGACTTTAAAACGCTGTATGAGCACGCCGACAAGGCCCTATATCAGTCCAAACGGAGTGGTAAAAACACCTATACCATCTATCATACCTAAAAAAGACGGATGA
>CAYJIM010000057.1:13781-14891 GCA_964370215.1 uncultured Oscillospiraceae bacterium | reverse complement strand
CATGATCTATTCAATGATAAGTCATCCTTTCGTTACCGATTGTTGTTGACGAATGAGGTCATATGGCACATAATGAAAATATAAAAGGTGCTACCGGTAAAACGGTTTGCTTTCTTAGGGTATTAGTTTAAAAAGATAAACCGCAACTTTTGGAAGAGGGCGGTTTATCTTTTTTTGCTGTAGAAGGATACCAATAGTTACTAATATTAAAGTACATTGCATCGTTCATCGCATCCCCCTCTTTCGAGGGGGAAACAAACCGCCTACCGTATATCGTAGCGCCTTGCAATTAGTATAGCATTTTTTCAAAATGTTATCAAAACGTGTTCCTACAACACAAACAGGCGAACAAAATTGCTCACCTGTTTGTGTTGTAGGCTTTTTTGACGGGTTGGCACTACCTTAAATGCGGTCGATGATTTCATCGATGGGGAGACGTGACTTTGGCAGGGTACTGTTGAAGTCGCTTTCTTTATGATAGCCGACAGCAACGACCACCGATGCGGTAAAGCCTTTCTCACGCAGTCCCAGTGCTTCATCCAACGCTTTGAGGTCGACCCCTTCCATCGCAATGGCATCCAGCCCCATGGAGGCAACGCCGAGAAGGAAGTTGCCCAAATTGAGGTACACTTGCTTTTCATTCCAATGTTGCAGGTCTTTGTAGTCATATTGGTGCATACCGGCAAAGATGGTGCGTGCCCCGTGATTTTGCTCTTTGAACTCCGCCTGTGGGAATCTGCCGTCGGCTTCCTCTTTGGCAAGCACATGCAAAAGGTAGTCTTCGGTGATGTCTACTTTAGAAGCGAAGACGACAACCGCCGAAGCGTCTAAGATTTTTTGTTCATTGAAGGCATAAAAGCCCTGTGCAGAAGAGGCCACTTGCTGTTTGCCGCCTTCGGTAGAGGCAATCACAAAGTGCCACGGCTGTGCGTTGGTGGAGGAGGGCGACAATTGCAACAGCTGTTCCATCGTGCCGATTTGTTCATCGGTCAATGGGCGATTGGCCTCAAATTCTTTGGTGGAATAACGGGTTTGTAAGGTTTCGACGATGTTCATAGGGAACGCTCCTTTTATCCTGTTTTTATTTGGGTGTGTGAATCTGGTTGGTCA
>CAYJIM010000057.1:0-13681 GCA_964370215.1 uncultured Oscillospiraceae bacterium | reverse complement strand
CCCCGCCTTTGCTCCAACCGTGTGTAATCATCGCACAAAGCATGCCCGCTATGAATGTCTTTTAAACCATCGGGCGCTCTTTTTTGCTATTGACAATGGTAAAGTGGGAGGTGATCTGCATGACAAAACTCCATTCTATTCCCCTATTGAGGGTGGTACCTGCATAGTTGTTGCACTATAAAAGATCATCGGTGTAACTGTTGACGTTACACCGATGATCTTTGTCACCTATTTCACACGGTTATAATTTCCAGATGTCGTTTTGGTACTGCCCAATGGTGCGGTCGGAGGAGAAAAAGCCTGCCATAGCGGTGTTGACAATCATTTTTTTCGCCCACGCGTCGCGATCCTCGTAGGCTGCAAAACACGCCTCTTTCACAGCGATATACTCCTTCAAATCGAGCAGCGTCATAAACCAGTCTTTTTTAATCAGTTCTGCGTGCAATCGCAACAGCATCTCGGTATTGCCGACCTGCATCATTTGCGGTGACACCAAAAAGCCCACCGCATTGGCAATGTCTTTGTCACGGCAATAATAATCTTTGGCAACATATCCACGGGTATTGTAAAGATCAATGACCGTGTCACTGCGCTTGCCGAAGATATAAATATTGTCCGCCCCCACAAGGTCGGCAATTTCCACATTTGCCCCGTCCATCGTGCCGAGGGTGATCGCCCCATTGAGCATGAATTTCATGTTGCCCGTCCCCGAGGCTTCCTTGGAAGCAAGGGAGATTTGTTCCGACACATCACACGCCGGAATGAGTTTTTCAGCGGCGGTGACGTTGTAGTTTTCAATCATCACCACTTTGAGGTGACGGGACAGCTGATCATCCGCCAAAATGACCTGTTGTAGGCAGAGGATGGCATGAATGATGTCCTTGGCGATGGTGTAGGCCGGTGCCGCTTTCGCCCCAAAAATTGCCACAATCGGGGTCTTTGGCAACACCCCTGCCTTGATTTGGTGCATTTTGTGGATGAGATACAACAGGTTCATCTGTTGTCGTTTGTACTCATGCAGTCGCTTGATTTGAATGTCAAAAATGGCATGTTCGTCCAGCGTGACCCCCAAGGTCGCTTGAACATATTCTTTGAGTGCCAATTTGTTTTGTTGTTTGATGGCAAGCACTTGTTGTCGGGCTTCGGCATCCTCTGCCAATGGTTTCAATTGTGCCAACAGCGTGGGGTTTTTGCCGTAAATATCGTCGGCATCCGCACCCAATTTTTCCTCGATCCAGTCGGCAAGCAACGGATTGCAATGTTTGAGCCAGCGACGAAAGGTCACGCCATTGGTTTTGTTGTTGAACTTGTCAGGATAAATTTCATAAAACGGCGCCAATTCCTCTGCCTTCAAAATCTCGGTATGCAGGTGCGCCACGCCATTGATGCTAAAGCCATAGTGCATATCCATACGTGCCATATGCACACGGTCGGTGTCGTCAATGATTTTTAAGGCAGGATCGGGGAAGGCTGCCGCCGCCTTTTTATCCAGATATTCGATGATGGGCACCAACGCCGGCACCACTTCACGCAGGTAATCGAGCGGCCATTTTTCGAGTGCTTCGGCCAAAATGGTGTGGTTGGTGTAGGCACAGGTTTTGGCGACTTCGGTCGTCGCCGCGTCCATGGTCATCCCTTTTTCCACCAATAGCCGGATCATTTCCGGAATGACCATCGACGGGTGGGTGTCGTTGATTTGAATGACGACATAGTCGGACAGTCGTTTGAAATCCTGTCCTTTTTCCGCCAGTTCCTTCAAAATCAACTGTGCCCCACAGCTGACCATAAAATATTGTTGATAGATACGCAACAGGTGCCCTGCACGGTCGCTGTCGTCGGGATAGAGAAATAAGGTAAGGTTTTTTGCAATGTCGTCTTTGTCAAAGTCAATGCCATCGCCGACAATCGATTCATCCACCGTTTCAATATCAAACAGGTGCAGTTTGTTGGCGCCTGTCTTGCTGCCAAACACGTCGATGTCAAACATGTTGGCTTTGACGGTGCATTTGCCAAATGTCACTTCACAAGCAAAGTCGGTGGGAGTGAGGACACCTTCTTTCTCAATCCAAGGGTTTGGCAGTTCGACCTGCATGTTGTGTTCAAATTGTTGTCGGAACAGACCAAAATGGTAGTTTAACCCCACCCCATCGCCGTTGAGGCCAAGGGTGGCGATGGAATCGAGAAAGCAAGCGGCAAGTCGCCCCAGTCCCCCGTTACCGAGCGACGGTTCCGGCTCGATTGCCTCGATGTCGGCAAGGGATTTTTGGTGCGCTTGGAGCAGTGCAGATACCTCGTCAAACAGCCCCAAATTGATCAGGTTGTTGGACAACAGTTTACCGATTAAAAATTCCGCTGAGAAATAATAGAGCTTGCGTCCGGTCATTTGTGGGGTTTTGGTCGCCCCCTCTTGCTTGATCAGTTGCAACAATGAAAGATACAACTCTTGATTGTTTGCCTCCTCAATGGGTTTGCCAAGCAATTGCATAAATTTCTTTTCCATCAGACGTTTCCTCCTTGTCGTGACGACCCTTTGCCGGTCGGGTTTGCCTTGATCGGCAATGTCGTACAAGTAACGGTCAGCACTTTGGGATGCGGTTTCTAATTTTTAGTGTACCCCATATAACGAAAATAGTCAAGTGTCGAGTGACACCCGCTATGGCACAAATGTATGGTAGTATTTCGTTTTATTCCCACAATTATACTTGAATATTTTGTGAAATAGTGTTATAATTTATTCGACAAGCGGTGTTCGTATTATTTTATTTTACTACTTACAAGCGAAAGGGGTGTTGGCGTGCATATCGGTAAAGAAGAATTTCAGAAAAACCACAACATGGCGCTGATTGAACAGGAAATTGCTTCATCGCCACTTTTATCCTCCATTTTAAACGTCACGCCCATTGCATTGAACTTGTGGGACAGCAACATGACAAATATTTTTTGCAACGAGCATGTCTTGCACATTTTTAGCATTGACGATGAGCGAGAATACCTTGAAAGATTTCACAAGTTTTCCCCCGAAATCCAGCCCAACGGCATTTCCTCCCAAGATATGGCAGCGAGACAATTCCAAAAAGCCTGCGCCGAAGGGCGCAACGTTTTTCATTGGATGCACTGCACCCTCAAAGGCGAGCCAATTCCGAGTGAAATCACTTTGATCAAGCTGGATATTGCGTCTGACATCCCCTATTTGATTGGTTTTATTCGCGATTTGCGGCATGACTTTTTGCAGATCAACGACAAGGATTACGACTATTACTTCACCGATGCCTTGCCGACCAACATTCTTCTCCATGAAATTTCCGGCCTTTCTGCCGAATGGTTTTTCAGTGTTGATATGCGGACAGGAAAAGTGCAACAATACCGCCAATCGGATGCGCTGATCACGACAGATCTCTTCGCAACGGAAGAGGCGGTTGAGGGTAGCATTGTGCACAAGGACGACATGGCTACTTATAAAGTCGCCATTGACAACCTCAAGCGTGGGATTGTGGCACCCTGCGACCTCCGTTTGAAAGATGCACAAGGGGAATACCACTACCACCGCTTGATTTATAAGGTCATCTCCGACCATGCCGGTACACCCGTCTTTTTGATCGGCAAAGGAGTGAACATTCATGAACAAAAGCTACTGGAGGAGCGTTCTCAACGCGACCTGCTCACCGGTTGCTTCAATAAAATCAGTGCAGAACAACTCATGTTGGAGCGCATCAAGCGTTCCCCTGACGGCACACACGCGCTCTTTATCATCGACATTGACAACTTCAAAGGCATCAACGACAATTTGGGGCATTTCTTTGGCGATGAAGTGCTGCGTGAAATTGCCGACGGCCTGCATACTGTCTTTCGGGAGGGCGACATCATCGCCCGCATCGGCGGAGACGAATTTGTTGTATTTTTGGAAAATATCACCGATATGGCTCTGCTTGAAAAGAAGGCGGATAGCATTCTTGCGGTGTACCAACGCACCTATTCGGGAGAGTATAAGGACTATGTCATTTCCGGCAGTGTCGGGGTGGCGTTGTATCCAAATCATGGCAACAACTACGAGACCCTTTATCAAAACGCCGACAAAGCACTGTATCAAGCAAAACTCTTGGGTAAAAACCGCTACATCCCTTATTCGGAGGATCTGCGTGCAGGGACGATGCGTAGTGTCACAAAAATTGAAAATGCCAACCGCATTGCCAGTGCCTTTTTTGATTACGACTTGATTTCTACGGTGTTTAACATCCTGTATGAACGCGGTGGCGACGACACTTCCATCGATTTCTCCTTAAAGTACATTGGACAAAAATATGGTGCCGACCGCAGTTACATCTTTGAGTCGCTCGACGGTCTCAAAACCTATAGCAATACCTTTGAATGGTGCCAAAAAGGCATTCACAAAGAGATTGACAATCTACAAAAACTCCCTTATGAAATTTTTGCTGACTTGATTGAAAAGGCACACAATGGCATTATCTATTCCAATGACTTGCGTGAAACCTTGCAACTGGACTCTGCTTTCGAGGTTATGAACAACCAAGGGATTTTATCCTTTGTCCATGCACAGGTAAGAAAAGAAGGCAAAATGACCTTCTTTATTGGACTGGACGACTGCACCAAAACACGGGTGTGGAGCGAAAAGGAAATCAACAGTTTGCAGTACATTGGCAAGCTGTTGTCGATCATGCTACAGGGGTCTCGTCTACGTGGACAGGTGCAAACGCTTGCTGAGCGCAACAAAAGTGCAACCCACATTCTCGACAACACCGACGAATTCATCTATATCACAGACATCGAAAACCACGAGTTGATATATCTCAACCGCCGTGCACTAGAGGCCATTGGAAACCCAGCGCCCGAAGAATGGTATCGCAAAAAATGTTATGAAGTTTTGCAGGGGGGACATGCCCCGTGCGATTTTTGCAACAACGATCGCTTGACTACCGATGATTTTCACGAACGGTCACACTACAACAAGAACCTCCATAAACAAGTGCTGGTGAAAGAAAAACTCATCCCATTCAATGGCAAATTGGTGCGCCTTGAAATTGCCACCGACATTTCCAAGGTCACCGCTTTGGAGGTGGAGTTGCAGGAAAAACTGATGGATGAACGCTTTTTGGCCAACTGTGTGAAACTGTTGCACTCTGGTAGTGCCCCAAAAGAGGCTATTTACAAACTACTCAAGCGGGTCACCACTTATTTCCAAGCAGAGCGCAGTTACATCTTTGAGGTATGCGAGGATGGCCAACACATCAACAACACCTATGAATGGTGTCATGATGATGCGGATGCATATCGAGAACATTTACAGCAGGTGGAAATTTCTGAACTCGGACTTTTGTTTGAACGTTGCAAAGAGAGACAAACCTTTGCCATGTCTATTGACGATCCGCAGTTGTCACCCAATTCGCTGGAATACCAATTGATGAAATTTCAAAACATTGATTACCTCATCATCAGCCCCATCATTTCTGCGGATAATGAAGTCACCGGATTTGTAGGCATTGACAATCCGACCACCAACCATGGCAAGGAACTGATCATGCAGTCGGTGGCAAAATTCATTGCTGCGTTTTTGGATGAAACCGAACTGGTCGCAAAACTCAATCAACTCAGTTACTACGACTCGTTGACAGGCATCAAAAATCGGCAGAGCTACAGTGATGCTGTCACGCACCTCAATCAAACAGCGGTTTCAAGTTTGGGTGTCATCTACGTGGACATCAAGGGGTTGCGCATCATCAACGATGCCAACGGTTTTTTGGTGGGCGACTGTATTTTGAGAGCACTTGCTGGGATCCTAACAACGATTTTTGGACAAGACGTCTACCGTGTCGGTGGAGATGAGTTTGTCGTCTTTAAGAAAAACATCGAAGAGCAGATATTTGAAGATCAAATTGCCGTCTTAAAAGAAACCTTGCAACAGCAAACCGACTTTTGTACGACGATCGGCTATACCTTCAATCACCATAAAGATGACAATATCAGCGATTTTGCACACCTGACCGGTGCGGAAAAGTACAATCACATTCTTTCTGAAAACTTGAAATTAGAGCTGGAAAACGACAAGTTTGCCGTTTTTTTACAGCCGCAAATCACCCTTGCAACCGGCAAGGTGCACAGTGCCGAAGCGTTGGTGCGCAGGGTCGGTTCCGGCGGACTGTTTCAACCCCCGGTCTCCTTTATTCCGTTTTACGAAAAAGAGGGCATCATTTCAAAAATTGACACCTTCGTCTTTGAACGGGTCTGTCAGACGTTGCAACAATGGAAGCGAGACGGCTATACCGACGTTTCCACCATTGCCGTCAACTGTTCCCGCATGACCATCGCCGAAGAGGGCGTTGTCGAGCACTTCTGTGAGATTTGTGCGCGGTACGGGGTGGACAGGTCGCAACTGGTCATTGAAATCACCGAAACAACCAACGAAATCAGCGAACAGGTGCTCAAATCCATTCTTCAAAAGTTTCGTGCCGCCGGATTTTTGGTGTCGCTGGATGATTTTGGCAGTGGTTATTCTAATCTCACCTCCTTTGTCATTTCCGATTACGATGAAGTGAAGGTGGACATGAAGCTGGTCAACGACATTCATCTGCATGAAAAAGCCAAAGCATTGACCGAAGTGGTGCTGATCCTCTGTCAAAAGTTGAATGGCTTGCTGTCGGTGGCGGAAGGAATTGAAGTGTCCGCACAATACGATATTTTGAAAGAGATGGGTTGTGCCAAAGGACAGGGATATTTCTTTGACAAACCCCTGCCCATTGAAGACTTTTCTAAAAAATATGTTTATACCGATTAAAAACAAATATCCCCCATTTATGCGATGGGGGATATTTTTCGCAATGGTCCGTCACAGGGTACGGGCGACCTTTGGTCGTCCGTTTTGTATGCGATGGCGGTATGTTCACTTTTTATTCATTCTTTTTCCGGTTGGCTATGGTATAATTTGAAATTGGATTGACTGCGATGGGCAGTCTTGTACGGGTTCGCTTTGGGCGACGAAAGGGGTCGGTTATGAATTTGAAGGCAAAAAAAATAGGCATGTCGGTATTTGGTGTGCTACTCTGCGGTGTTGCCGTGGGTATGTTCAAACTAGCGGCATTTGGGGTAGACCCTTTTCAAACGTTGATGGCAGGGCTCAATGAGGTATTCCCGATCAGTTTTGGGACGCTGTATGTCATTGTCAATGTCGTGTTGTTGCTCTTTTCCTTTTTTGCGGATCGTCATTACATCAATATCGCCACCTTTATCAACCTATTTCTACTCGGCTATGTGGTGGAATTTTCCCAATGGGGCTTTGAAACGCTCTTCCCCAATCTCGATATGATCGGCAGAGGAATCTTTATGATTGCCGGCATTGTCATTCTCTGTTTTGGCTCTTCCTTTTATTTTGTCGCAGATCTCGGGGTATCCACCTACGATGCGATTTCGCTCATCATTTCCAACACATGGAAGTTGATGCCGTTCAAATACTGTCGTATTTTGAGCGATTTGGTTTGTGTACTGCTGGGGGGCGGATTATTCCTCTTGGCCGGCATGGCGTTTACCGAACTGTTCACCGTCATCGGGGTCGGCACCATCGTGACCGCCTTCTTCATGGGGCCACTCATTGACCTATTTGTACGCCGTATTGCACGTCCGTTTTTGGAGCACGGTACCAAAAAAGAAGCATAACAAAAAGAACCGTCGGACACTCCGACGGTTCTTTTTGTTCCAGGTACTGCAAAAAAGGCTATCATCCAATGGATGATAGCCTTTTCGATTGATTCTTTTTTCCGATCAATGATCGGGGTTGGCTCCGAGAGAGGTTTGAGCCGATATTCAAAGTACGATTTTGAATATGGGAATCTTATTTCGCTGCTTTCGCTACTTGAGATTTCAAGCGCGCTGCTTTGTTCTTGTGCATAATCCCTTTTGCGCAAGCTTGGTCAATGGTTTTATGTGCAACACGAACTGCTTCGACTTTGTTGTCACCGGTAGCAATTTCAGTATTCACTTTTTTCAACACAGTTTTCAAATTAGATTTGATACTTTTGTTTCTGAGGTTTTTTGTTTTGTTGACCAAAACGCGTTTTTTTGCGGATTTGATGTTAGGCATCGAACTTCCTCCTTATAAAATCTTGGATTCCACATACAATAATCATGTAGTATTTTCATTTGTTGTCATAGTCAGTCTCGAGACACGAAAAGACTATAGCGACAAAGATTATATTACCATGATTAGAGAAAGATTGCAAGGCTTTTTTGAAAAAAAGTGAGAATTGGAGAAAATCTATGCAAAACAACGAGAAAAGCACCTTTGCGCGTACCGATTTAGCACAAGAATCTGCACAGTTTTTGCAGTTGGACCTCGAGGCATCAGGTGCCACTGTCACCGAAACGAAATCCGGCATTGACATTTTTCGACTGACTGTCACCGAAGGGGAGCTCGCCCGCGCACTCCAAAAACCTGCCGGTAGGTACATCACCCTTTCCGGATACGACCTCAAAAAGCCGCCGATTGCTTTTGCTGACATGGTGGAGGTGTTCAAAACAGAACTCGAATCACTCCTCCCCCGTTCAGACCGCCCCATTTTGGTGGTGGGGCTGGGCAATCAGCGCATCACCCCTGATGCGGTAGGACCTGAGGTGGTAAGCTACCTCATCGCCACCAGACATCTGCCAAAGGAATTACTCACCGCCATTGGCCTGACCGCCGATGCCGTTTGCGCCATTGCCCCCGGTGTACTCGGGCAGACGGGAATGGAGTCGGCGGAAATTGTTGCCCATCTGACAAAAAACCTCACCCCTGCTGCCGTCATCGCCATTGACGCCCTTGCCGCTGCCGACCGCACGCGTCTAGGTTCGACCATTCAGCTCTGCGACACCGGCATCAGTCCAGGATCGGGGGTGCTGAACGCACGTAAAGAATTGAGCGAAAAAACCCTTGGCTGTCCCGTCATTGCCATCGGGGTGCCGACGGTCATGGATCTTTCCCAAGCGGGCGAGGATCCGATGATGGTCACCCCTCGTGAGGTCGACACCCTCATTGACCATGCCGCTAAGGTCATCGGATACGGCATCAACCGCACATTACACCCCACCCTTTCCCTTGAAGAAATCGCCGCTTTGAGCCGTTGATCACAGCCACACCTTTTACTTTTGCCACAACTTTCCCACCATTGTGGAAAACCCACGGGAAACTAACCGAAAGACCTAGAAAAATTCTAGGACAAATCCACAAACAACCGAATGGGCAAAACCGTTCTCTATGTGAAATGGGCGAAAATGGTCGACAATGCTTGACGGTCAATTCTTTTATGATATAATAGTAACTAATGACCGCATGTCGTGACAGAGTCGCATGAATACAGTTTCAGTGGGAAATTTAAAGGAGAGAAAACTATGTACGTAAAGGATGTCGAAGTGCAAAATCAGGTTGGCTTACATGCACGCCCTGCTACCTTTTTTATCCAAAAAGCGAACGAGTACAAATCGTCGATTTGGGTAGAAAAAGAGGAGCGCCGTGTCAACGCAAAAAGCTTACTGGGTGTTTTGTCCCTCGGGATTGTTGGTGGCACCACCATCAAAATCATTGCAGATGGATCGGACGAAAACGATGCCGCAGATGGTTTGGTAAAATTGGTTGAGAGTGGCTTTTCCGAACAATAATGTAGCACCTCAATACCGGACACAACAACGACAATGAAAATTGATGAAAGCACTAAAGTACTTGTTACTTTGGTGCTTTTTTGCGTTAAAAGCAGGATTTTCACCAAAACTGTTAAATAATTTCAAATTAAGTTCATTTCCTCTTGAAAAATTAGCACTATTCACTTATAATAGAATAGTATCAAGAAAAAAACACATTAAGGACAACAAATTGAGAGGAGTTTTTGCTATGAATCGCTTTTCTACCATGACCCCGCAAATCGAACAGTACGCAGCCCTTTGCGTAGAGCACAGCAAAATCGACCCTACCCTGTATCAAAAATACGAAGTCAAACGTGGTCTGCGCGACCTTGACGGCAAAGGGGTATTGACGGGTTTGACCGAAATTTCAAAGATCACCTCCTACATTGTGGAAGACGGTGAGCTGGTTCCCTGTGAGGGGGAGCTTTGCTATCGCGGCTACAACATCCATCGTATTGTCGACGGCTTTGTGCAGGAAGACCGCTTCGGGTTTGAGGAAACCGCTTACCTGTTGCTATTCGGCACCCTGCCCACAGCGACACAGTTGACAGAGTTCAACGAGGTGCTTGCCGATTACCGCACCCTACCGACCAATTTTGTGCGTGACATCATCATGAAAGCACCTTCCGCCAATATGATGAACACCCTTGCACGCAGTGTCTTGACACTGTATTCCTATGATGAAAACGCAGAGGACACCTCTATTGAAAACGTCCTGCGCCAGAGCTTAGAACTCATTGCACTCTTCCCCTTGCTTGCGGTCTACGGCTACCAAGCCTACAACCACTATCAAAACGGGAACAGCCTGTTCATCCATATCCCACGCCCTGAATTATCGACAGCGGAAAATATTCTTTATCTGTTGCGTGCCGACGGTGAATACACCGAATTGGAAGCAAAACTACTGGATTTGGCGTTGGTGCTTCATGCTGAACACGGCGGTGGGAACAACTCCTCCTTTACCACTCATGTTGTCACATCATCCGGTACCGACACCTACTCGGCGATCGCGGCAGCACTCGCCTCACTCAAAGGACCCAAACACGGGGGCGCAAACATCAAGGTGGTACAGATGTTTGAAGACTTGAAAGCCAACGTCGAGGACTGGAGCGACGAAGAGCAGATCAAGGATTATTTGAGAAAGCTATTACATAAAGAAGCGTTTGACAAAAGCGGGCTGATCTATGGGATTGGGCATGCTGTCTACTCCCTGTCCGATCCACGCGCCAACATCTTCAAAGGATTTGTGGAGCGCCTGTCGGGTGAGAAGGGCGAACTTGCCGAATATCAGCTGTATGCCACCGTCGAGCGTTTGGCGGTACAGCTCATCGGGGAGGAACGTAAAATTTACAAAGGGGTCAGCGCCAATGTCGACTTCTACAGTGGGTTTGTCTATCGTATGCTCAACCTGCCGGAAGAACTATTCACCCCTATTTTTGCCATTGCACGCATCACCGGTTGGAGCGCACACCGCTTGGAAGAACTCATCAATGCCGGCAAGATCATCCGTCCGGCTTACAAGAGTGTATCCAAAAAACAAGAGTACACCCCACTCCTCGGTCGGTAGCACCGGCAGACGGTTACGACCACGGCAAGCCGTTCATCCAATATAAACATTGGGTGGAATCCCTCGGGCGATTCGTGAATCGCCCCTACCTATTCACTATTCACTCTTCTCTATTTCGTGCCCCGTCCCCTACAAAAACCGATCACCCACCAAAACAGGGTGTAAAACACGGGCGACCACACAGGGTCGCCCCTACCGCACAATGAAAGCGACGTGGGCTGGTAGGATCAAAAATTTTGTCCACTTTTTCAAAAGTGATGGAGTTTGAGGCAACGCCTCAAGGTCGGCTGCCGACAGGCAATTTTCAAGCGTCAGCGTTCAAAGGCATTCGGGTTTTCTCGAATGCCTTTTTTGCGGCCGGTAGCACCGGCAGACGGTTACGGCCACGGCAAGCCGTTCATCCAATATAAACATTGGGTGGAATCCCTCGGGCGATTCGTGAATCGCCCCTACCTATTCACTATTCACTCTTCTCTATTTCGTGCCCCGTCCCCTACAAAAATCGATCATTCCGACGTTTCGCACACATTTTTCTCCTTTGAATTGGATCAGATGGACAAAAGCACTTTTTTACTTTACTTTCCGTTAACTTTTTCTTTACAATACCGAATTGGTTATGTTACAATAAAGACGATCTGCGCTGTCGTATTTGGTCGAATGATCAGCACGAACAATATCGCGTGGGACAAAGGAGAAATGTTCAATGGATTTGATTTTTAACGTCATCGCCATGCTCGGTGGTCTTGCCTTCTTTTTATACGGCATGAACATGTTGGGCGACGGCTTGGAACGTGTGGCAGGGAGCGGCTTAGAGCGCACCTTAAACCGCATGACCGACAACGTCTTCAAAGGGGTGCTGGTCGGTGCTGCTGTCACTGCGGCGGTGCAATCGTCGTCGGCGACGACAGTCATCATCGTCGGGCTTGTCAATGCAGGGGTGCTCAGCCTGCGTGGCGCCATCCCTGTCATCATGGGGGCAAACATCGGGACAACCGTGACAGGGCAAATTCTGCGTCTGGCAGAACTCGACCCGACAGGCACGGCAAGTTTTGGTTTGCAGGTATTGAAGCCTACCACCTTGGCTCCTCTCATCTCAATTGTCGGGATTTTACTGTTCATGCTCAGCAAACGCAAAAAGCAAAAAACCATCGGTGAAGTCATGTTGGGCTTCGGGATTTTGTTCCAAGGGATGTTCTTTATGACCGAGGCGGTAGAGCCGTTGAGCGAACTGCCGTTGTTCGGTGAAATTTTTGCCACCCTGCAAAATCCGGTACTCGGGGTCTTGGCAGGGGCATTGATCACCGCTCTCATTCAGTCCTCGTCGGCATCTGTCGGGATTTTACAGGCGTTGGCTGCCACGGGACAGATTACTTGGAGTGCGGCCTTCCCCATCATCATGGGGCAAAACATCGGGACCTGTATCACCTCGCTCATCTCCTGTATCGGCACAAAGCCGACCGCAAAACGTGCAGCGATGGTACATTTGTACTTTAACGTCATCGGGACAGCGGTATTTTTGGCGGCGGTTTACCTCTTCCAATACCTGGTTGGGTTCTCCTTCTGGTCCGATGCCATCGACATGGGCGGCATTGCAAACTTCCACACGCTGTTTAACGTAGCGGTAACACTGTTGTTTATTCCATTCACCAAACTGCTGGAAAGGTTGGCAACCAAAACCATTCGCAACCGCGAAGAAGCAGAGGGTGGTCAAGCCGCAACGGCGTTGCAGTCGCTGGAAGATCGTCTGCTCACCACCTCTCCAACCTTGGCCTTGGCGCAAGGGAGCAAAGTGGTTGGCACCATGGGCGAACTTTCCATCCAAAACTTCAAACTCACCTATCCGCTCTACTTCCAATATCAGTCCAAACAAGTGGATGAATTGCAAGAAACTGAGCGCTTAATCGACCGCATGGAAGACGAACTCAACAGCTACCTGATCCGTCTTTCTTCGCAATCGCTCAGCGAGCAGGAAAGCCATGACCTGTCCCATCTCATGAACCTCAACAGCGAATTTGAGCGCATCGGTGACTATGCCGTCAACTTGAGTGAAGTGGCAGAAGTGTTGTATGACCGCAAGGCAAAACTGTCCTCCCAAGCGACTGCGCAATTGCGTCTGCTGTATGATGCGGTGGAGGAAATTTTGGATCTCACCTTGCAATGCCATCAAACCGGCAATGCCAAAACCGCTTTGCGTGTAGAGCCATTGGAAGAAATGGTCGACCGCATGGTGGATCTGTTGAAAACGACCCACATTGAGCGTTTGCGCGTCGGCAAATGTACCGTTGATGCAGGGTTTGCATTCTTGGAAGCGGTGGCAAATCTGGAACGTATTTCGGATCACTGCTCCAACATCGCCGTTGCCATCATCGGCCACAACGATTACCACGACCACCTCAATCGCCACGAGTACCTGCGTAAGGTGCACGCCGGCCAGTATGAGGATTATGAAGCGTA
>CAYJIM010000056.1:0-15064 GCA_964370215.1 uncultured Oscillospiraceae bacterium | reverse complement strand
GTAGTGGCAAATCCACTGCCACTTTTTGATTGACAATTTGTGCTCAGTTGTTTACAATATGGACTAGAAGCATCCACAGTTACTGAAAGGACTTTTCATGGAACAATTAAATAATGTCCCGATTCCCCTGTTGCGTTGGTATCAAGACAACCACCGTATCCTACCTTGGCGCGATCCCGTTGTCCCTTATCATACTTGGGTGTCGGAAATCATGTTGCAACAAACCCGTGTCGATGCGGTCATTGCCTACTATCATCGATTTTTATCCGCACTCCCCACTATTGCTGATCTTGCCACAGCACCGGAGCAACAGCTTTTAAAATTATGGGAAGGACTTGGCTATTATAACCGTGTGCGCAACCTACAAAAGGCAGCACGGATCATGATGACAGAGCATGGTGGTGAGCTACCATGCGAGGAACATGCATTAAAAAAGCTCCCCGGTATTGGCGACTATACGACCGGCGCCATTTGCTCAATTGCGTTTGGACTGCCTGTTCCTGCGGTGGATGGCAATGTCCTTCGTGTCATTTCACGCATTGTTGGCAGTGAGGAAAACATCAGTAAAACCGCCACCAAGAAAAAAATAGAGACGGCATTGCGTGCTCTCATGCAATCCCCTCCCGTCGTTGACAACACCGCTGATTTTGTACAGGGATTGATGGAGCTCGGGGCATTGGTCTGTGTGCCCAATGGTGCACCAAAGTGTGAGGACTGCCCGATGAGGTCTTTTTGTGTCGCCTTTCAAAAAGATTTGACTGACAAGATCCCCGTTAAGGATGAAAAAAAGGCACGAAGGGTTGTCAAAAAGACAGTACTACTCTTCACCGATGGGGATCGCTATGCGTTGCGGCAACGTCCGTCAACGGGATTGCTTGCAGGTCTTTGGGAGTTGCCCGGATTTGACGAGACCTTCAGCAAAAAGAAACTGCTGGCACATCTGGAGGAAGAGTCCATTCATCCGATCTCGGTGGAAGCACTCGGAAAAGCCAAGCATATTTTCACCCATATTGAGTGGCGTATGACGGGATTTTTGATCCGTCTTTCTCCCGCACAACTGGACACCTTAGGGTATACATTGGCCACCTCCAAAGAAATTACAGCAGACTTTCCGCTGCCGAGTGCCTTCGAATCCTTCCGTTCATTTTTAAAATAACGTTATTTTGTCAGAAATAGTTGTCAATGGCCTTTTTTTTTGGTATAATAATCTTTGATATAGAATTTCAAGTATGAGAAGGGGTTACTTTTATGGAATTGAAAATTACACGTACACAAAATCCAATGCAAAAACCGACTGATGAGTCCGCTTTGGGCTTTGGGAAAATTTTTGCTGACCACATGTTTGTCATGGATTACAACACCGAAAACGGTTGGCACAATGCCCAGATCTGCCCGTTTGGACCGATCTCGATGAGCCCTGCTGCAACCTGCCTCCACTATGGTCAGGAAGTATTTGAAGGGTTGAAAGCCTATCGTGCCGCAGATGGTTCTGTCAAATTGTTCCGTCCGGAAGAAAATCTAAAGCGTATGAACATTTCGGGCGAACGTGTCTCCATTCCGGCTTTTGATGAAGCGTTTATGCTCGATGCGTTAAAAGAACTGATCGCATTGGATGCTGATTGGGTGCCGCACAGCAATGGTGCGTCGCTGTACATTCGTCCGTTCATCATCGGTGTAGAAGATTCTTTGGGCGCACACGCTTCCCACAAATACAAATTGATGATCATCACCTCCCCTTCCGGTGCTTACTACGCAAGTGGTTTGAATCCGGTTAAAATCTTTGTTGAAACAGAGTTTGTTCGTTCGGTCGTTGGTGGTACCGGCTATGCAAAAACCGGTGGCAACTATGCCGCTTCCTTCAAGGCACAGGATGTTGCAGGTGCGGAAGGCTACTCGCAAGTATTGTGGTTGGATGGCGTGGAGCGCCGTTACATTGAAGAAGTTGGTGCAATGAATGTGTTCTTTGTCATCGGCGATGAAGTGGTTACCCCTGCCCTTTCCGGTTCCATCCTATCGGGGATCACCAGAAAATCTGCCATTGACATCATGCGTTCTTGGGGACTCCATGTCACTGAACGTAAAATTGACATTCAAGAACTGTTGGATGCGCACAAAAACGGTCAGCTGAAAGAGGCATTTGGTACCGGTACGGCTGCAGTTATTTCCCCGATCGGTGTCATCAAATACAAAGATACCGTCATGACCATCAACGACAACCTCATCGGGGAAACGTCGCAACGTCTGTATGATACCCTCACCGGTATTCAATACGCAAACCTTGACGACCCGTTTGGCTGGGTTGTTTCTGTCAACTAGGAGTTTGATTTGCGTACACTCCATTATCACATCGAGACCCCCGTCGCACGTATTGAGCATTTGTTGAAAGCCACCTATGGCTATTCCGCCTCGCTCATTCGTCGATTGAAATTAGAGGACGCAGTCTTTTTAAACGGAAGCCCTATCCGCATGGTGGATGGGGCTTTTGTTGGCGACTGTTTGACCATCCTTCTCAAAGAAGATCCTACCCATCTGGTGCCAAACCCCACACTTTCGGTCACCGTCGTATATCAGGATGAAGATGTTGTGGTGTATGATAAGCCGGCACTGATGCCGATGCACCCTTCTATTTTACATCGTGATGACACCCTTGCCAATGCACACACCGCAAGATTCGACGGTGGCTTTCATGCCTTGAATCGATTGGACAGCAACACCACAGGGCTTTGCGTTGTCGCAAGACACGCTTATGCTGCCGCACGGTTGGCACATCAAGTGGGAAAAGAATATACGGCATTGGTCGGTGGACGATTGCCGTTGCCAAAGGGCACCATCCACGCCCCTATTGCAAGGGTAACCGAATCCATCATTGAACGGCAGGTGGCAATTACCGGACAACGTGCGGTGACCCACTATGAGGTAGTGGATCAAAACGACCATTATTCGCTGGTCAAAGTGCAGTTGGAGACAGGACGCACCCACCAGATCCGTGTGCACTTCTCTTTTCTTGGTTTTCCGCTGGCAGGAGACTCCCTTTACGGTGGGGACTGTTCTGATTATCCCACGCACATGCTCTGCTGTTCTGCAGTAGCCTTTCCACACCCCATCACGGGAGAACGGTTGTCCTTTCAAACCACATTGCAACACACCCCCTTTATGCAGAGTGAATAGCAAAATAGGCGACACTTTGTTTATTTTGCTTGTAAAGAGTACAAACTTTTTGATTCATTGGTTGTATCATTTGGCACAAATGCAGAAAGTCTTTGCTGTCAGATTGTATAAACTTGCATTTTAAAAGGGATTATGATACATTTATTACAGTTCTATTTGTAGCATATCGGGGTATTGTTACTCCGAACACTCAACAAAAAGGAGATTTTATCATGAAAAAGAAAATGCTAACCATATTGCTCGCCTCGATGATGGCGACTGCACTGTTCGCAGGCTGTGAGGCAGCTCCAGCTACCACCGATGAACCTGCAACCACACCGGACGCACAAGAAGTAGCGCCGGTTGACGAAGAAGAACCAACAGAAGAAGCAGATGCTGATTCCGCTGTTGCTGCGATTCAAGCAAAAGGTGAGCTCGTTATGTACACCGACGCTGCATTCCCTCCATTTGAATATATCGAAAACAACGAAGTTGTCGGCGTTGACGTTGAAATTGCACAAGCATTGGCAGACGAATTGGGTGTTACCCTTGTTGTTGAAAATGTTAAATTTGATACCATTGTGCCGAGCATTGATGCTGGTAAAGCTGACGTCGGCATTGCAGGCATGACCATCACCGAAGACCGTAAAGAAACGGTAGACTTTAGTGATCCGTATATCACTTCTGTTCAATATATCATCGTGCCGGAAGATTCCACCGTTACTGTTTTGGAAGACTTGGCAGATATGGAAA
Organism: uncultured Oscillospiraceae bacterium; assembly: GCA_964370215.1. Classification (GTDB taxonomy): domain Bacteria; phylum Bacillota; class Clostridia; order Oscillospirales; family Ruminococcaceae; genus Massiliimalia. The sequence continues at coordinate 11,164 of CAYJIM010000056.1, read as the reverse complement.
TCGGGGTACAGCTCGGTACCACTTCTGATTTCATCATTTCCGATGCTGTCAATGGGGTAGACGAAGAAGACGGTACCCATACTGTTGGTGCTTTGGAAGAATCAGAAGCTGAATTTATTCAATACAACAACAGCATTGAAGCGGCACAAGATTTGTTGAATGGGCGTTTGGGTGCAGTTGTTGCAGATAAACTACCCGCTGAAAACATTGTTGCAAATAATGAAGGCTTGAAATGCTTTGAGTTGGTTTATGCAGATGGCTCCACAACTGATGAATCCTACGGGATCGCCATTGCACAAGGCAGTGACCTTGTAGAGATAGCAAACCAAGTTATCGCTGACCTCACTTCCAGTGGTAAAATTGATGAATTTGTCTTGACCCACACCGGCGAATAAACTTTTGTTGATGGAATGATTGCAACAGCCTTTCCCCTTCGGAATAGGCTGTTGTTTTTATTCTTGTATTTTTTTCAACATTCTGTTATAATTGAGTTATTGTATTTTCAAGAGAAAGATGGTGTTTTTGTTGCTAGAATTTTTCCAAGGAACTATCGATGGACTGGTTTCCTTTTTCCTCACCATTCCTGAAAGCTTTTCTAATACTTTCATTGAGGAAAATCGTTGGTTGAGCTTTTTAGAAGGATTCCTCAACACCTTGATCATTTCGGGCTTTGCGACGTTGATTGGGGCAGGTATTGGGATTTTGGTCGGGATTGTGCGTGTTTATCATGCACAAACAAAAAAACTGAAATTCCTCAATGGTCTTGCAGGGTTTTATATTTCTGTCATCCGTGGTACCCCGATCATCATTCAGTTGATGCTTCTGTACTATGTCATTTTTGCTTCTTTAGATCGTGATTATGTCCTGTTTATTGCCATTTTAGGATTCGGGATCAACTCCGGTGCTTATGTCGCAGAAATTATTCGCGGTGGGATTGTCAGTATCGATTATGGGCAAACCGAAGCCGGTCGTTCGCTAGGGTTCAATCAAGGGCAAACGATGCGTTACATTGTACTTCCACAGGCCATTAAAAATGCACTCCCCTCCCTTGGTAACGAATTCATTGTCCTATTAAAAGAAACGTCGGTTGCCGGTACCATTACAGTACTTGATATGACCAGAGCGGCTGATTTGGTGCGCTCCCGTACTTATGACGCATTTTTCCCACTCATTGCGGTGGCGCTGATTTACTGGGCATTGGTTACCGGTTTGAGTGCACTATTGAAAAGAGCAGAAAGGAGGATGGCGAAGAGTGATCGAACTTAAAGGATTAGAAAAAAAATTTGGCGACAACCATGTGTTACGTGGCATTGACGAAACCATCCAGCAGGGAGAAAAAGTCGTCATCATCGGGCCATCCGGTTCGGGGAAAAGCACCCTTTTGCGCTGTCTCAATCTGTTGGAAGTGCCAACCGGTGGTTCCATCTGGTTTGAGGGCACTGACATCACCGCCCCTACCACCAACATCAATCTAACACGTCAAAAAATGGGTATGGTGTTTCAGCACTTCAACCTCTTCCCTCATTTGACTATTCTACAAAATATCACCATTGCACCGGTCAAACTCAAATTGCTTTCTCAAGCAGAGGCGGATCAAAAGGCGGAAGAATTACTGACACGCATTGGATTGTTGGATAAAAAGGATACCTACCCCGCGATGCTGTCGGGGGGACAAAAGCAACGTGTTGCCATTGTGCGTGCCCTTGCAATGAGTCCCGACGTGATGTTGTTTGATGAACCTACCTCAGCACTCGACCCTGAAATGGTTGGTGAGGTACTGGACCTTATTCGTGATCTTGCAAATGAAGGCATGACAATGGTCATTGTCACCCATGAAATGGGCTTTGCAAAGGAAGTTGCTACTCGTGTTCTCTTTGTGGACGAAGGGATCATCAAAGAGCAAAATGAGCCAAAAACCTTCTTTGAAAACCCACAACATCCGAGACTAAAAGACTTTCTATCAAAAGTATTATAATGCGCTAAAAGGCTGTAACGGAATTTCCGTTACAGCCTTTTACTATACTTTTCTTTTTCCCAACAGGGTCGGGGCGATCCACAATGATAGTAAAAACATGATGATGCCGGTTACACAAAACAGTACTGCCATGGCAAGCATGTTTTCCTGTAGATTGATAAAGCGGGAGGCAATGAACAGCGCCAATGCCAGCATCACTGTTGGAATTAAGACCGAAAACAACATGGTGAGAATTTGCTTTTTGTCGTCAAATAGAATCGAAAGTGGTACACTGGCAGAGGCAGAAGCAAAACTTAAAGAAAGGGCAATCAATGAATACTGCATCATTTCCTCAAAAGAAAACTGCCCTAACAGACCGGACGTGACGGTTGCCAACACAAGACCCAACAGCAATCCTGTTGCTGTCAAGAGCACATTCAGTAGGTACTTGCTACGAATGACCTGTTCTTTCGAGACCGGAATGGTATTGACATAAATGTCCCATTTGCTGGTTTTATCACTGAGGATGGATGTGCTGGAATATAAGCTAAAAGTTGTCGCACTGATGACGACAAATACCCATGGGGTGATGACAAAGGAAAAGGCAATACCGATTGCCAGTAAGATCATCATTTGCACAAAAAGTGTGTCTTTAATCACATAATAGTCTTTTAGCAGTAACCCTTTCATATCGTCTCTCCTTTGCTGTACATCAACATGATTTCATCAATGGTAATTCGTTCCACCATCATGTGTGGATATTTTTTCTCTATGTTCTCCCTATTAGAAACCAGTACCATCACAGCATAATCTTGCTCACGGTAGACAACGATATCTCCTTGGTCAATCCCTGTAAAATCTTCTTTGCCACACCGCAACAACCCGTACTGCTCCATCAATTCATCTTTTGGAAGACTGAACACCAATTTCCCTTTGTGAATAAAAACGATGTAATCGGCGATTTTTTCCAGATCACTGGTGATATGGGAGGAGACCAAAACCGCATTTTTCTCCTGTGAGACAAAATCCAGTAGCATATCCAATATATCATCTCTGACAACAGGATCAAGTCCGCTGGTGGCTTCGTCTAAAATCATCAATTCTGCCTTGTGGGAGAACGCTACAATGATGGACAGTTTTGTCATCATCCCTTTGGAAAAATCCTTGATTTTTTTGTCCTGAGGAAGCTGTAGTTTAGTCACCATGGTGTTGTAGGTGTCTTCATCCCAATTTGGATAAATGTTTTGAAATACATGATTGAGCGTTTTGACGGTCAACACATCGGCAAAATTGTTTCCATCAAATACCACTGCCAATTTCGCTTTATCTGCTACCGGCAAAGTATGCTGATGTCCGAGCAGGTGCACCGTACCACCGTCTTTTGAAATCACATCGGTAATTGCTTTGATGATGGTGCTCTTCCCCGCCCCATTTTCGCCAATGAGTCCGACAATCGAACCATAGGGGACTGAAAAGGAAATATCATCCAATAAAAAATTCTGATATTGTTTGGTGAGATGCTTGACCGATAAAATATGATCCATGTTACTCCTCCTCATACAACAGTGTCAATAGGCCAATGAGTTTTTCAAGGTTGATTCCACTCTCTCTTGCAAGTGTAATCGCACTGACAAACTTTTCTTCGATTTTCTTTTGTTGTTCCTCGAGATAAAAGTCCTGACTTTGTTGCGAAACATAACAACCCTTTCCTGCTGTTGTTTCAATAAAGCCTTCCTCACTCAATGTCGTATAGGCTTTTTGTACCGTCAACACACTGATCTGCAAGGATTTTGCAAGCGACCGAACCGAAGGCAGAGCATCGCCCGCCGACACCTCTTCTGTCATGATGGCGTGTTTGATTTGTGCGACAATCTGCTCATAAAGTGGTCGACTTGATTTGTTACTTACAATGATGTTCAACTGACACCCCCCTAACTGTTATATTATAACTATAACAGTGTAGCACAATGCATGACAGTTGTCAAGATGAAAAATAAGGCAACACACTTTACAGTGTGTTGCCTTATCATTATTTCACTTTACTATCTGCTCATCAAATATTCAAAACATTGTTTTGCTTCTGTCAAGCCGTCCGGTGTCAGCGTTTCGCTTTCTACAACTTGGTAGAGACCTTTTGCAGTCGCGTAATCCCAAACAGTTTGTACCGGTGCAGTCCCTTGACCGAGCGGTTTGCCTTCGCCATCCTGCAAGCCGTCTTTGATATGGATTAAACGCACACGGTCGCCCAAACGATCCAACCACGCGATTGGGTCTTGACCTGCTGCATAGACCCAGAAGGTATCCAACTCAATCAAGATATTGGTACGGGAGAGCAACTCTTCATAGGAAATCAAGTCCCCTTCCACTGCTTTGAATTCAAAGTCGTGGTTGTGGTACAGCAAGTTGAGACCTGCTTCTTCGATTTTCGGTTGTACTGCATTCACCAAGTCGATGAAGGTATCGATCTCTTCTTTGTTGCCGAGTGGTGCTGCCGGAATGATGATGTTTTTGTTGCCAATTGCTTTGTGGAATGCAATGGTTGCATCCAAATCGTCACGCAACGCTTCAAAACCAACATGGGCACCACTAACAGTTAAACGAAATTCATTGAGCATTGCAGTGACTTCTTCTGCGGTATGATCAAAGAACCCTGCAAATTCAACCGAATGGTAACCAATGCTTGCCACTTCGTACAATGCTGTTTTCAAATCTTTCTCAGTGCAATCTCGTACACTATATAATTGTAAACCGTAACTCATTTGTCGTTCCTCCATTAAATAAATATTTCTTTTCAATTATAATCGCTTTGTCGGTTACTGTCAACTGCATTTCTGCTTAAATGGTCAAAAAAAGCGGTTAAAAAACAAGCTAACAAGTCAAGTTCCACAATTTCACTACAATTTTAATTATTTCTTCTGCCCATAATAGGCATTGTCCCCATGCTTGCGGTAATAGTGTTTTTCGAGCAAGGCTCTTGGCATGATTTGAGAATTCTCCATCAGCTGTTCGGTGTGCAGTGCCATCATGGCAATTTCTTCCAACACAACGGCATTGTGCACCGCATCAAATGGATCGGCCCCCCAGGTGAAGGGACCATGATTCTTGACCAGTGCTGCCGGTAAGTGATCTGGATTTCGGCCTTGAAAGGTCTCGACAATCACTTGGCCCGTCTGCCATTCGTATCGGTCGGCAATTTCTGCATCCGTCATCGCACGGGTACATGGAATGGTATCACAAAAGTAATCGGCATGGGTGGTTCCATAAGGAGGAATCCCACGACCTGCCTGCGACCAAAGTGTTGCATAGCGACTATGGGTGTGGACAACACCACCAATGTTTGGAAAGGCTTGATATAGCGCGATATGGGTTGGCGTGTCGGATGAGGGGTTGAGGTTACCCTCTACCACTTCCCCATGTACAAGATCGACAACAACCATATCATGCACCGTCATCTTTTCATAATCCACACCGGAAGGTTTGATGACCACCAACCCAGCAGCGCGATCAATTGCAGATACATTGCCCCAAGTAAAGGTGATGAGTTTGTGTTGTGGTAGCAGCAAATTTGCCTCAAATACTTTTTGTTTTAACGCTTCTAACATGTCCATTCCCCTTTCAAGATCATTTAACTTGTATGTACAAATTCTTGACTACATTATACGCTTTTCATAGAAAAAAAGCAAGAGGATTTTTCCTCTTGCTTCTCTATATTTTTACGCACTATTCTACTATTGTCAAAATCTCATCCATATCCACACGCATTTTCGGACGTGCAGTGTTGTGGACGGGGTAACCAATGGAAACAACCAAACGAGGAACCATATCCTCACCAATGGGGAGATTGTCTTTGAGCAATTGCTCATCAAATCCACCCATAATGCAGGTACCGAGCCCTTCTGCTGTTGCAGCAAGGCAAAGTTGCATAGTCATCAAACCAATATCCACCTGTGCCCATTGTTGTCCATAGCAACGTTCCCCTTGTTCGTTGATCACGTAGGCAGGACGTTCTGAAATAACAATAAATGCAGGGCATTGATCGGCAAATTTGTTGATCCCCTTGATTTTGCTTTGCGCAGACTGCGCCATGATCGGCAACAACTCTGCTTTTGTAACAACCGTAAATTTCCATGGTTGGCTGTTACAAGCAGACGGTGCTGTCACAGCTGCCTCGATGACACGCATGAGTTTTTCTTTTTCGATCGGTTTCTCTTGATATTTTCTACAACTTTCCCGTGCTTCAAATAACTGCTTGTAATCCATCGTGATGCTCCTTATTCTTCCGAAAAATTTTCTAACATCGTTTGATCGTCGATTTCATTTGCTTCACGATACGCTTTCAAGTATCCTTGAATTTTTTGTACCGGATTGATGAGACTGGAGATGGAGGCATTGCAATTGAGTGCATCGATGAGTGCTGCAATATACCCTTCCATTTCCACCAATACAAAGTATGGACGCTTTTTCACCTCTTCATCCATATAATTCAAATTGGTGACAAACAATTTATCAAACATACCATTTTCATAAGCTTTGTCAAATTTTTCAAGACCATTGGTGAAGAGACCAAATGTGGTGAATACAAAGATACGACGTGCTTCACGCTCTTTCAATTGGCGACAAACATCCAACATGCTTTCGCCGGAGGAAATCATATCATCGATAATAATGGCATCTTTTCCTTCTAAAGAGGAGCCTAAGAATTCATGTGCCACAATAGGGTTTCTGCCGTCTACCAATTGGGTGTAGTCACGACGTTTGTAGAAGGTGCCCATATTGACACCCATAACGTTTGCAAGGTAAACCGCTCTGCCGGTTGCACCTTCATCAGGAGAGATGATCATTAAGGATTTTTTACTGATTTCTAAGTCATCGATTTCATCACACAATTTTTGCACAAATTGATACATTGGAGATACGTTTTCCAAGCTGTGCATTGGAATTGCATTTTGTACACGAGGGTCGTGTGCATCAAACGTAATAATGTCGGTAACGCCCATGTGAATAAGCTCTTGTAACATCAACGCACAGTCCAATGACTCGCGACGACTTCTTTTATGTTGTCGACCTTCATATAGGTAAGGCATGATGACGGTAATGCGTTGCGGTTTTCCGCCACAGGTTGCAATGATGCGTTTGAGATCTTGAAAGTGATCATCGGGGGACATATGATTTTTATGTCCTGCAACGGTATACTCAATCGAATAATTGCTGACATCAACCATCAAGTATAAATCTGTTCCACGAACCGACTCCAAAATAACCCCTTTTGCTTCACCTGTGCCAAAGCGTGGGCACTGGCTTTTCACCAAATAATTTTCCTCACTTTGACGGCGTTGTTGCAATGCGGTGTTGACTTTTTCCGCCATTGGCATAATGCTTTGTAACGGTAAAATTGCCAATCTTCCTACTTGATTTGTTTTGTTTGACATGCTCACTTCTCCCCTTTAATTTTGCCCGTTCGGTACCACTGAGCGCACCGAACCCCGTTGTATCAACTCCGGTACAAAGGTAAAGTTCCCTTCATCCACTGCGCCGGAAAGTATACGAATTAGTTTTTCTGCTGCCGTTCTGCCTATTTTTTCAGCAGGATAGTCAATGGAGGTCAGTCCTGCTGTGCCAACATTCGACAAGTCAGAGTTGTCAAAGCTGACAATAGAAATATCATCCGGTACAATTTTGTTTTGTCGATGTAGCATTGCCAATAATTTCACCGCAATCTCATCATTGTAACAAACAATACCGGTACAGTCTTGCAAACGTACGATCATGTCATGATCGCTTTCTTCACTCAATAAAGTCGCGACGTCTTCTGTGGTATACCACAAAACTTGATCTTCCAGCATAGGTAGACCCGCATCCTTTATCGTATTCAAAAAGCCACTATAGCGAAAATGCCCTTGAATATCATCCGATTTAAAAATACCAAACAACTTTTGATGCCCATGCTCAATCAAGTAAGCGGTGGCCACCTTTGCTGATGCGTAATCATCCATCGAAACATAGCAAAAATCCTGTGACGGATAATAACTGTTGATAAATACAACCGGAATATTTTTTTGTATTAGTTCTTGGTAAAGGGCTAAATTTTCCATCTCGTATGCGCTTTTGGTCGGCTCTACCAGCAGACCATCGACGCCATTTTCAATCATCGAAGACAGCAACAGCTGCTCTTGATCTGGTTGATTATAAGTAATACCCAAATTCATACGATACCCATTGGTACGCAGCACCTGATCAATTCCCTTTATGACATCAGGAAAAATATAATGATCAACATAAGTGGTGATGACGGCAATGGTACGTGTAAAATTTCGTTGTAAATGCCTTTCGTGTGCGATATAAGTCCCACTCCCTCGCTTGCGCAACAAAAAACCCTCATTCACAAGGGTTCCGATTGCTTGGCGAATCGTTTGTCGACTCATACCAAACTGATGTGCCAACGTATGTTCACTCAAAAGTTTGCTGTTAAACGGAAATGTGCCATCCAAGATACGCTCACGAATCCACTCGCTTACCACTACATGCTTTGGACGTTCTCCCATATAACCACCCTATTTCTTTTGGAATGTCACTGACAACGCTTTACCATTCACTAAGCTTAGTATACCATGCTTGCCTAATTTTCACAATATTTTTTCGACGACTTTACACAATTCTTTTTCATTCTGACAAAATATTTAAAATTCACTGATAAAATCACAGCGACTTGCTAGCATTTACCCTAATTGTCTGCATAGTTTGTGATAATTTTAACCAGAAAGATTAAAAACCAGACATTCCTTATCGGAATATCTGGTTTTTTTGACCTTTATGATGCTTGTAGCAATTTTTCCACCGATGCCAATTTCAAGCAGAGGCAAAATAGTTCCATTGCTTTTTGCAGTTCGGCACAGTCCGGAAATGTTGGTGCCAAACGAATATTTTGATCCTTCGGATCGTTGCCGTATGGGAAGGTCGCACCAGCACCGGTCAAGACGACACCTGCTTCTTTACAAAGCGAAACGACACGCTTCGCACAACCCTCCATGGTATCCAGCGATACAAAGTATCCCCCATTTGGACGAGTCCAATCAGCAATTTGAAGTGGTGCAATTTCACGATCTAGTGCATTCAACACCATATCAAATTTTGGCTGCAAAACCCCACGATGCAGCTGCATATGTGCGTTCATGTTGTCTAAGTTCTCAAAGAATTTGACATGACGGTACTGATTGACCTTGTCATAACTGATAATTTGTACAAACATCGCTTTTTTCACCGCATCAATGGTTTTCTTGCTCCCAGCCATTGTGGCAACCCCTGCACCTGCAAATGTGATTTTAGAGGTCGAGGTGAACATCAACACGCGGTCTTCGGTACCGTACTCTTTGCTGACTTTCAATAGGTTCAACAACTGATCCGGTGTATCGGTCAGGTGGTGCATACAGTATGCATTGTCCCAGAAAATTTTGAAATCCGGTGCCGCTGTTTTCATCGAAGCAAACCGACGTACGGTGTCATCGCTATAGGTGATCCCCTGTGGGTTGGAGTACATCGGCACACACCAGATCCCTTTGATGGCAGGATCGTTTGCAACATATTCTTCAACAACATCCATATCAGGGCCAGTTGCGGTCATCGGAACCATGATCATTTCAATACCCAATTGCTCACAAATGGAAAAGTGACGGTCATACCCCGGCGATGGGCACAGAAATTTGACGGTGCCACAAGCGCTCCACGGCTGTTCCGATTCGGGGTAGCCCAACAACAACCCACGCACGATGGAGTCATACATCATGTTCAAGCTGGAGTTCCCACCGACAATAATTTCATCCGGTGCTACCTGTAATACCTGTGCAAACAATGCTTTTGCTTCCGGAATCCCATCTAGGCCGCCGTAGTTGCGAATATCTACCCCCATTTGGTCTTGGGTATCCACTGCGCTGTGCATGATATCAAACAAACCTTTGGACAGATCCAATTGGCTGTCATCCGGTTTCCCTCTGGACATATCCAATTTCAAATTTTGTGCTTGAAATGCTTGGTATGCTGTTTGCAGTTCAGTTAACGTCTGTTGTAATTGTTCTTTCGATAGTTCACGATACGGTGCCATCATATGATTCCTCCTACAAGTGATATTCACTCATTTTGCAATTTCACAAGACTTCATATTCTTATTTTATGAAGTCGCCTGTTATATTGTACTATATTCCCATTACTTTTGCAAGTTGAAAGTGAAAATCTTGCAGATTAGGACTGCCAAAATTTCTGTAAAGTTTCAGAAATTACTTGTTCAATTGTTACACAATGCGTGTTCGCCGCTTGTTTTGCCGACTCAAATTCGACGGTTGGTTTTAAAATATCTTCATATTCGTTGATTTTCACCGTCACATCACCATAACAAGTTTGCACCGTTTCAAAACGACGTGTCATCAAATGACGCTCTACCAAACGACGACGCAATCCGATGGAGGAGGTATGGCAAAACAGTTGTTTGACCAATCCTTTCTCCTGTTCGATGCTACAAAGCACCGACAGTTGTTGCGCAGGTCTGCCCTTTTTCATCATAATCGGGGTCAACCACAGATCAATGGCACCGGCATTGCGAATCAAGTCACAGGCATGAGATAAATTCTCCCCTGTCTGATCGTCAATGTTGGTTTCCAGTAGCACCACTTGAGAAAGCGTGTCATCCGATTGATCTGTTGATGTTTCTGTGGTCGCCTCTTCAATTATGAAGGCACGTAAGACATTGGCGCGTCCCGGTACATCCTTGTTACCGGCACCGATGCCGACTTTCAATATCTTCATGGCAGACGGTTTTTCAAATCGATCCGCTACTGCCGCTACAATGGCAATGCCTGTGGGGGTAACCAATTCCCCTTGCACTTCTGAAATGATCATCGGTACTTGGCATGCTGTTGCAATGTTGACCACTGCCGGTACCGGTACTGCCATAGTACCATGTGCGCAGCGAACAGTTCCTGTTCCTTCAGTCAACGGCGAGCAACGCACGCAATCGGGATTGAGGTTGTCGATACAGATCGCCGCCCCCACCACGTCAACAATGGAATCCACCGCACCAACTTCGTGAAAATGCACTTGGTCAATCGGTAGCCCATGGGCTTTGGATTCCGCACTTGCCACCACTTTGAAAATGTCAATTGCCATCGCCTTGGCTCTCGGCGTGATATTCGATTGTTGAATCAATGCGACAATATCATGAAG
>CAYJIM010000055.1:8527-16249 GCA_964370215.1 uncultured Oscillospiraceae bacterium | reverse complement strand
CCCTACAGATGTATCTTTCGATTGAGGTGGTAGGGTCACGTGCGATGGGTGCTCAGTCGGAAACAACCGCGGGTTTCACCCACCGGAAACGCCTGTCGGTGCTACCGACGATAAGGTGGTGCCTGGATAGTAATGTGCCAAAATTTCATCATAGGTCATGCCCTGTGTCGCATAATAATTGGCACCCTCTTGACTCATACCAACCCCATGTCCATATCCACGGGTTGTAAAGGTGAATACATTGGCGGTGTAAGCGACATCAAAATCGGCACTACGAAGCGAAAACAACGATCGAAACTCCTGTCCTGTCATCTGTTGATCAGCCACCTGCACCGTATGGACATAATTGCTTTCGGTGCGATCCAAAATAACAATCCACTCACTGGGATCGGCAGAAAGCACGACATTTGGAAATTCCTGTTGCAACAACCCCTGCACTTCCGATTGACTAAAGGCCTTTTTTTGACTGTAGTCCGAAAGCAAGAGATCTCCCGCACTTTCCACTGCCACCAAGTAGGGAAAAGCGCCACCCCATACATTTGCAGACGATTCGGTCACTCCTGCCGACATGGCATGAAAAGCGGTGAGTGCCGGTGCATCTTGGTAGGTGAGGATTGCCGGATAAACCGCATCGACACAAGCTGCTACCTTTTGGTAAGCGGCATCAAAACTGTCGCCAAAATGTTCCTGCAACATGGCCGTATCACGATAGGCTTGATGGGTGGCAGGTGAGTCTGTGAGTACATCTTCGTGTTGCAATTGGTAACAAGCATAGCTGTGCGCGACCACCACCTGTGCCTTGATGGCCTCCACTTCGAACGAGATCGGAATCTCGCTCATCACCACCCCGATAAGATAATCACGCATCGGAACTGTTTCCTGCTTGTCCGTCGCATTGCGAAATACTGTGACGACTTCTTCGGGTGCGAGGGAATCGGCGGAGGACGTGGCAACGGTCATTTGAGAGGAAGTGGGCGGTGTAATCTCCTGCGGGACAGAAATAGTGGAACTGTCGGTGGCGGAAGGGGTTGAGGCGGTGAATTCCACTGTTTCAAGGGTAGCATGCTGGGGTTTGCTGTTTTGCAGCAACGGCAATAATGGTAACAATAGTAAACAACAGAATAAAAGTGCAAGTGTTTGACCAAAACTTTTCATAATTCCGCCCCTTTTTTTAAATTTGTTGCGATTTTTTGGTAAAGTCAATGTTAAAAATGAATGTTTCATTTAAAAAACTTGCAAAACGGCATTTGACTTTTAATTCTATTCATGGTATCATAGAAAGCAATATGAAAAAATGAAGAAAAGTAAGACACCACAGGAGGTAAGCAAACATGGAACAAAACAATCGTGGATTAGATCAACAAGCTATTAAAATGTTATGCGAAGAATATCGCAAAAATAACCAGATTCCACTGGAAATGTATGAAAAATTTGATATTAAGCGTGGTTTGCGCAATCAAGATGGTACCGGCGTCATGGCAGGGGTCACCAAAGTTTGTAATGTACATGGATACTTGATGAACGAAGGGGAAAAGGAACCGGCAGACGGAATTTTGAGTTATCGCGGTTATGATGTTCGTGATTTGGTAGAGCATTGTGCCAATGAAAATCGATTTGGCTTTGAGGAAGCAAGTTATCTGTTGTTGTTTGGCAGCCTGCCAAGCGAGCATCAATTGGCTGATTTTTGCAATTTGTTGGATTGTTACCGTGAATTGCCGGCAAACTTTTTTGAAGATATGATCTTGAAAGCACCGAGCATGGACGTCATGAACAAAATGGCACGTGCGGTATTGGCGCTGTACAGCTATGATGAGTGTGCGGAAGATATGTCGCTCGAAGTGGAAATTCAAAAAGCAATTGCTTTGATTGCCCGCATTCCGAGTGTCATGGTCAAAGCGTACCAAGTTAAAAACAGCTACTACCAAGGGGGATCTTTGGTACTGCATCCGTTGAAAGAACGCATGTCGACCGCAGAAACCATTCTGTCGCTCTTGCGTACCGATAGAGCTTTCACCGATAAGGAAGCGAAATTGTTGGACACCTGCCTCATTCTACATGCAGAGCATGGTGGTGGGAACAACTCCACCTTCACCTGTCGCGTGCTGACCTCTTCGGGCACGGATAGCTATTCCGCTTACGCAGGGGCGATCGGATCGCTCAAAGGGCCAAAGCATGGTGGGGCGAACATCAAAGTGGAAGAAATGATGGACTGCATCAAATCGGAAGTCAAAGACTGGACAAATGAGGATGAAGTAGCAGCAATGCTGACAAAATTGCTCAACAAAGAAGCGGGGGACCGCAGTGGTTTGATCTACGGAATGGGTCATGCCATCTATACCAAATCTGACCCACGTGCCATCATTTTGAAAAAACATGCCTTGGAACTGGCAGAAGGTACGGAATTTGAAGCGGAATTTCGTTTGATTGAAACAATCGAGCGTTTATCGCCGGGATTGTTTTCTAGCGTGAAAGGTTCTAATAAAGCGATTTGTGCAAATGTCGATATGTACTCCGGCTTTGTTTATCGCATGCTCGGCATTCCGTCCGACCTCTTTACTCCGTTGTTTGCTTGTTCCCGTATTCCGGGATGGGCAGCGCACCGCATGGAAGAGATGATGACCGGCAAACGCATCATCCGTCCGGCATATAAAGCGGTACAGACAGGTCTTTGTTACAAAACCTTAGCGGAACGCTCTTAGTACGGCAGCAAAACGATATAAGAACGATACTGATCTTGTCACATCACGTCACATTTTGGCGTTTTGTGACAAGATTTTTTATGGGCGGTAAACTTTAGAAAAATTGCGTGAAAAATAGGACTGGTTGTTTGCATTTCAGTCGGTAATATGCTATACTGATTAGGATCAGGGTTTTATCAAAACCATTTGGGAGGTTTTGTTTTGAAAAGATGGCTTGCCACTTTGGTGGGGGCTTACTTGCTCCTCTTGACGGGTTGTGATCAACCCGGATTTTCGGTGGACACACTGTTGTTACCACCGACCTTAATGGAAGAGCAAAAGCAAATTCAAGAAGTATTACAACAGCAGGCAGACACGGGAGAGACAGTACGTTTGGTATATCCGAACAGCGAAGAAGATCACTCCCCCTATCTGTTTTGTCAATTGGATCAAGATGCGGAAAACGAAGTAGTGGCACTCTATCAAATCACCGATGCAACCGGCATGACAGGGTCGGTGCAGCTCGCTGTATTGGATGCCACTACCGATCAGACACATCAATTGATCTATCAAGAAACATTGCCAAATGCCAGCGACATTGAACGTATGGCGCTGGTGCAGCAGGGCGACCGCATCTTTTTGGTGTTGGGGGTTTTGCTGTTCTCCACCGAAGACGGCAACAGCCAACAGGTGTTGGTGTACGAGCCGACCGGTGGTGTGTTTCATCTACAGTTTTCTGAGGAAGTGGCCGCCTATACCATCTGTGATTTGGAACAGGATGGGATGGCAGAACTGGTTACGGTCGTCAAGCATGTGGTGGACAAGGAAGAACAGGCACAAACGACAGCAACACGATACCACTTTGACAGCCTACAAGTAGCATCGTCTGAGACAGTGGCACTGGATCCACAGGTCACGGCTTACCAGATTACCATTGGTACCGCATACAATGATCAATTGGCGATTTTTTTAGACGGCACCAAAGGGAACGCCCTCGTGACAGAGGTGTTACAGCTACAACAAGGGATGCTGAAAAGTGTAGTGGATAGCGCAAAAACCGTGCGACCAACAGGGGTTTTGAGCACCGACTTTGATGGTGATGGTGTGATGGAAATTCCCGTCAGTCATGCTACCGTAGATCAGGTGGATCAACAAGGATATCTTGGCTGGTATCAACTGACTGAAACGGCATGGCGTTTGGATGCCGAAACCTACACCAATCGCATGGCAGGGTATTACTTAAAACTGCCAACCGGTTATGGGGATGATGTTTATCAAAAAGCCAATACCCAAGGGGATGGCGTGACCTTTTATCGCATCAGCGACGACAAGGCGCTGTTTTCCATTGAGATCTTGTTGTCGGATAATTATGAAAATAGATCCTTCCCGTCGGGGTATCAATTTTTGGCACAGGATGGACAATTGCTGTACGTATCACGCATCTTGGAGGATCAAGGGAACGATACAATGACACAACAACAGATCAAAGATGCGTTCTATTTATTATAATCATGACGGTGCTACCTGAAAAATCTGCTGTCAGTTTTAGATTTCACAGGGCAGTCGCAAAGTGAGGGAAAGACGATGAGAAAAATTTTAGTGTGTGAAGATGAAGATGTGATCCGGGATTTTGTGGTCATCAATCTCAAACGTGCAGGCTATAACGTGGTGGATGTCTGCTGTGGGGAGGAGGCCCTCTCCTGTTATGAAACAGAAGGGGGCGATTTTGATATCGCGCTCCTCGACATCATGATGCCGGGCATTGACGGCTATGAGGTCTGCAAACAACTGCGCAAAAAAAGTGCGACGATGGGCATCATTATGCTCACAGCCAAATCGCAGGAGATGGATAAGGTCGCTTCCCTGATGCAGGGGGCGGATGACTATGTCACCAAACCGTTCAGTCCGTCGGAACTGCTGGCGCGTGTCGACGCTTTGTATCGTCGGGTGGAAATGAGCAATTCTCAAAATCGCTCGATGTTACCGATTCGTTCGGGCAGATTTGTTTTGTCGCCCAAAAGCCGTACCGTCACAAAAGACGGCATTGCGGTGGATTTGACCCAAGTGGAATATCAAATCATGGAACTATTTTTAAAAAGTGGCGACACGGCGCTAGAACGTACCACCATTCTGGAAAAGGTGTGGGGGGATCACTACTATGGTGATGTCAAAATTGTGGATGTCAACATCCGTCGTTTGCGGATGAAAATTGAGGATGAACCGTCGGCACCGACCTTTATTCAAACAGTTTGGGGTTTTGGGTATAAATGGAACGAACAAGGAAAATAGAAACGATCGGCAATCGCCTCAAACAGGTATGGGGACAATGGTTGCAAAAACTATCCAGTCAGAGCATTAGTAGGCGTTGGGTGCGTGGGAGCATCGGGGTCATCAGTGTGGTACTGGTGGTGGTCGGTGTTGGTGTTGGCTACGGGATGTCCCGTTACTACTACGACACAGCCACTGCCATTTTGGAAAACAATGCAACAGTCGCCATCAGCCGCATTACAGAAAATGCCGACAACACCAATGTCAATTTGAAAAGCTACACGCAGAGTTTGGTGGAGCGATTTGATCAAAAAGAGCAGATGGAAATGATGCTTGTGGACTATAACGGCAAGGTGGTGGAAACTTCGAGTGGGTTCTTACATGCTTTGACAGAGCCGATGGACGACTATGAACAGGCGATGGAAAGTGAAAACCAAACCGGTAGTGCAGTATTCACCTTACAGTCTGGAGAGCGGGTACTCAGCTATACCGCCATCATTCCGGTGGCCAATAGTACCTATCATGCGGTGCGGTATATGGTGTCCACTGAAAAATTAGATGAAGCATTGCTTGCCATTTACTTTTTCTTGGCAGGTGGCATTGTTGTCATCTTGGTACTGCTCCTCATCTCCAACTACTATTTTATTCGTTCGATTGTCTACCCCGTCAAGGAATTGACACAGGTGGCAAGGGGCTTTGCGGCAGGGGATTTGGATGCTAGAATTGTCAAACACACCGACGATGAAATCGGTCAGCTTTGCGATGTCTTAAACTTCATGGCGGACGAGATGCAAAAAACAGAGCAGATGCAAAATGAATTCATCTCCTCCGTTTCACATGAACTGCGCACCCCCCTTACCGCCATTCGTGGTTGGGGAGAGACCCTTGCGGCAACGGGACCCGACGATGAACAGATGCGTCAAAATGGGATGCAGGTCATTTTGAAAGAGACGGAACGTCTATCGGTCATGGTAGAGGAATTGTTGGATTTTTCCCGTATTCAAAATGGGAAACTTGCCCTGTCGATGGAAAAAATGGATCTGTTGGCAGAACTGGAAGATGCCGTACTCATTTACACCGAGCGTGCCAGACGGGATGGTAAAAAACTGTACGCCAATGCACCGGAGGAATTGCCATTTATCTTTGGCGATCGCAATCGCATCAAGCAGGTTTTCATCAACATCATCGACAATGGACTCAAATACTCCGATCCGGGTGGGGTGGTCACGGTGGATGTCAAAACGCGTGGCGAAGTGGTGATCGTGCGCATCACCGATACCGGCTGTGGCATTGAGGCCAAAGATATGCCACGCATCAAAGAAAAGTTTTTCAAAGCAAACGTCACCAGACGAGGATCCGGCATTGGTCTTGCAGTGGCGGACGAGCTTGTCATGTTACACCATGGGCATTTGGTGGTCGAAAGTGAAGCGAGTGTCGGTACCACCGTCACCATTTCCTTGCCGACCATGCACCATGATATTTGGAATCGTGTCGAGGAATCGGGCGAGGAAAGGAGCACCGAGCGTGCCGAAGGATAACAAACAGCATAAGAGTAAAATTGGGGGACAAGCCCTCATCGAGGGGATCATGATGCGGGGGATTGCCATGAGTGCCATGGCGGTACGCCTGCCAAATGGCTCCATCGATGTCGAGACATGGGAGACCGAAAAGAAAGACGACAAATGTAAAACCTTCAAAAAAATCCCCTTCCTACGTGGGATTTTTCAGATGATTGACAGTCTGATCATCGGCTACCGCTGTCTGATGAAGTCGGCGGAGAAAGCCGGTATGGACGAGGAAGCGGAATCGGGCTTTGATCGCTGGATGGAGAAAAAATTTGGCGATCAGATGGGCAAGGTCATTGGCATTGTCGGGGGGATCCTTGGCATGTTGTTGGCAGTGGGTTTATTTTTGTTTTTCCCAAGCCTCATCGTCTGGGCAATCAATCTGGTGTTGCCGCTAGGGGTGTTTGCTTCTACGGTCGAGGGACTCATTAAAATCGGACTGTTCATCGGCTATCTTGCCGTCATTTCCAATATGAAAGACATCCGGCGCACTTTTGAATACCATGGGGCGGAACATAAAACCATTGCGTGTTTTGAAGCGGGCCTGCCGCTGACAGTGGAGAACACCAAACAGCAACCACGCCTCCACCCACGTTGTGGGACAAGTTTTCTGTTCTTGGTGCTGTTTATTGGGATTTTGATTTTTTCGGTCGTCAGTTTCAGCAATCCGATCCTGCGTACCCTCATCAAATTTGCCCTTATGCCGGTGGTCATCGGGATTGCTTATGAACTCATTCGTCTGGCAGGACGACACGACAATGCCTTTACAAGACTGATTTCCTTTCCGGGGTTGCAGTTGCAAAAACTCACCACCCGTGAACCGGACGACAGCCAGCTGGAGGTTGCCATTGAGGCGATCAAACCGACATTGCCGGAACGGTTGGAGGATGATCAGTGGTAACCTCTTTGCGAGCAAAACGACAACAGTGGTTACAGCTGTTGCAACAACACGGTGTGGAGGATACCGCCTTTGATTTGTGCCAACTACTACTTTTTGTTTTGCAGGTCACCCCTGCAAAACTCCTGCTGGTGGAGGAGTTGACGATGGATCAAGTGGAGAAAATCACCACCTTAGTCCATCGTCGAGCAGCCGGAGAACCGCTCCAGTATCTGTTGGGGGAATGGTCGTTTTACGGACGCTCCTTTGTGGTGGGAGAAGGGGTACTCATTCCCCGTGCCGATACCGAAATACTCTGTGAGACGGCATTGTC
>CAYJIM010000055.1:5743-8427 GCA_964370215.1 uncultured Oscillospiraceae bacterium | reverse complement strand
GGGCAGGGGTTTGTCGATCTTGTGACCATCAAGGACTTACAGGGAATTGACCGTGTGGTTGGTGGAAAAAAACCAATGGAAAGAGAAGACGAACAAATGTTCTAATTTTGCTTGCGAACAGAACAACTTTGTGATATAATAGCGGTAGCAATCAAACAGTATCAAAGGGGGAGCTAGTTATGGCAGTAAAGGGAAAAGGGCAAAAGGCGGACGTGACCGTCGTCAAAGGAGATGCGCGTAAAAAGGCATTGGATACCGCCATCAGCCAAATTGAGAAGCAATTTGGTGCAGGTGCAGTCATGAAATTGGGACAGGCAAAAACCATGCACGTCGATCATATTTCGACGGGGTCGTTGGGTCTTGATATGGCATTGGGGATCGGCGGGGTACCGCGCGGTCGTATCGTAGAAGTGTACGGGCCGGAGTCTTCGGGGAAAACCACCGTTGCGCTACAAATTGTTGCACAGGCCCAACGAGAAGGTGGGGAAGCGGCATTCATCGACGTGGAACATGCCCTTGATCCGATTTATGCAAAAGCGCTGGGCGTTGACATCGATGCCCTATTGGTATCACAACCGGATACCGGTGAACAAGCGCTTGAAATTATGGAAGCGCTCATCCGTTCAGGTGCCATTGATGTCATCGTACTCGACTCGGTGGCGGCGATGGTTACCCGTGCGGAGATCGATGGCGACATGGGCGCCAGCCATGTCGGGATGCAGGCGCGTTTGATGTCGCAGGCCTTGAGAAAGCTGACAGGGGTGGTTTCCAAATCCAACTGTGTGGCCATCTTTATCAATCAGGTGCGTGAAAAAATTGGGGTGGTTTACGGTAATCCCGAAACGACACCGGGTGGTCGTGCACTGAAATTCTATTCCTCTGTGCGGATTGAAGTACGCAAAGGGGAAGCGATCAAAAACGGCACCGACATCGTGGGCAACAAAACAAAGTGTAAGATTGTCAAAAATAAAGTAGCACCACCCTTTAAAGAAGTGGTGTTTGACATCATGTATGGGGAAGGGATCTCCCGTACCGGTGAGATTCTAGACTTTGCGGTGGATCTCGACATCATTGAAAAATCGGGTGCTTGGTTTAGCTATCAAGGGGAACGTTTGGGACAGGGGCGCGACAAGGTGCGCCTGATGCTCAAGGAAAATGAAGCACTCTGTGAAGAGATTGCGGCAAAAATTCGCGCTCATCAGGAAGAGGCGTTGCAAGTTGCCGGTGAAACGGCACTCAAAACCAAAACAGGGGCGGCGTTGAATCCGCCGACAGCGACACCTGCTATAGAGACCGCACCGACAGGGGCGGCAAAGGAGTTGTTCTTGGACATTGAGCCGGACGACGATGATTTTGACGCATGATGAAGCTGACTGACATTGTAAAAAAACAAGGTAACCGCTACCACCTACGGGTGGATGGCGGTTACGCTTGTACTGTCGATATAGAGACGATCACCGACTTTGGGCTTCGTGTCAACATGGACATCGACGAGGACTTGTTGGAAGAGATCAAAGAATCGGCATACAACCGCATGGCCATGCAGTATGCCTATCGCCTGCTCTCCTACCGCGATCACGGGAGCAAGGAGCTATATGACAAACTGTGTCGTAAAGTCTCCAAACAAGTGGCGGCGGATACCGTTGCCAAATTGGTGGGACTGGGGTATCTGGATGATACCAAATATGCCAAACGCTTGGTGGAACATTACATTGAGCAAAAGGGTTTTTCTAAAAAGCGTACGATACAGGAAATGCGATTAAAAGGGGTGGATCCTGCCCTTGCCGAACAGTTGGTGGGAGCGGTAGAAGTGGATGAAGAAGAACAGGTCACCGCAGTGATTGACAAAAAATATCTGCGCACACTTGGACAGGAAAATGGCACCAGACGGGTGATCAACGCCCTGTTGCGACAGGGGTTTTCTTATGATGCGATCAAACGGGCGTTGCTGCCCTATGGGAAAGAAGAGGAAGAAGAATGGCAATCAGAGTAAGTATGGCATCGCTGGGATGTCCGAAAAATCAGGTGGATGGAGAGTTGCTGCTTTCCAAATTGCAACAGGCAGGCTATCAATTGGTGGGCGACACCGGCAATTGCGATGTGGTCTTGGTCAACACCTGTGGGTTTATTCAATCGGCAAAGGAAGAAGCGATTGAGACAATCATTGAATTCATCAATTTGAAAAATGAGGGACGCATTCAAGCGATCCTTGTGACCGGTTGCTTGGCAGAGCGTTATCGCGATGAAATCCTGACCGAAATGCCCGAGGTGGATGCCATTGTCGGGATTGGTGCAAACAGTGACATTGTCGAAGTGGTTGCGGAAGTGTTGAAAGGCAAACAACTGACAAAGTTTGACCAAAAGGAACTACTGCCACTGACAGGGGGACGTGTATTGACCACCCTGCCGTACTATGCGTATTTGAAAGTTGCCGAAGGATGTGACAACTGCTGTAGTTACTGTGCCATTCCTTCCATCCGTGGACGTTTTCGCAGCCGCACGATGGAGGATTTGATTGAAGAGGCAAACTGGCTTGCCGATCAAGGGGTCAAGGAATTGATTCTGGTTGCACAGGACACCACCCGTTACGGGGAAGACCTCTATGGCGAATACCGCTTGCCGGCACTACTACAAGCACTTTGTGCCATTGAGGGGCTTAGATGGATTCGTATTTTATATGCGTA
>CAYJIM010000055.1:2259-5643 GCA_964370215.1 uncultured Oscillospiraceae bacterium | reverse complement strand
CCGGCGGCAGAGATGGAACAGGTGGACGAAGAGGTACGCCGTCGTCGTGCAGACATCATCATGGAAGAGCAGATGCGTGTCATGGAACGAGACAACCAGAAAAAAATCGGCTCCGACATCACGGTGATTTTAGAAGGGGTGGATCAACACGCCGAATGCTTCTTTGGACGCAGTGCTTGCGATGCACCGGACATTGACGGAAAAATCTTCTTCACCTCAGCACAAAAGGATCATGTCATGGGGGATTTTGTCACCGTGCATATTGATGAAGTTTGTGAATATGATTTAGTGGGCACCGAAGTGTTGCCGGAATAGGAGTGGTGGTATGAATCTGCCCAATAAACTGACGGTTGTACGCATTTTACTCGTTCCGTTTTTTGTGTTGTTTTTGCTGGTAGACAGTATTCCTTTGCACTTTGTGTGGGCGCTTTTGACCTTTGCAGCGGCTGCCATCACCGATTTTTTTGACGGGCATCTGGCCAGAAAACACAACCTTGTCACCACATTCGGAAAGTTTTTGGATCCGTTGGCGGACAAAGTGTTGGTGTTGGCGGCGATGATTGCCTTCATCGAACTGGGCTTTGCAAGTTCGGTTGTCGTCATCATTGTCATTACCCGAGAATTTTTGGTCACCTCGTTGCGTTTGGTGGCAGCAGGGGACGGCGTGGTCATTGCGGCAGGGACTTCCGGCAAGATCAAAACCGCTTCGCAAATGGGTTCTATTGTACTGATTCTACTGCTTTCGGCCATCAATGCCATCACGCCATTGCCACTTGACTTGGTGCTCATCAGCAATGTGTTGATGTGGGTGACCGGCGGTATTGCGGTATACTCCGGCTTGGAGTATCTGTGGCAGAACCGCCGCTGTATCAACACCACAAAGTAAGGCAAAAGGCTTGCCTTTTTGAGGGCAATATGGTATACTGTTGTCGTGCAGTATCCAATCAAAAAGGTCTGCATACAATACAATAACGGCTGTGATAAGAGAGAGTAACGGCGTGAAAATCCTTTTAGAGAGTGGCTCCTTGGTGCTGAAAGAGCGATAGGGATTTGTGACTGTGAAAGTGCCTCTTGGAGCTGACGGTGTGAAGGTTGAGTAGCATCGTCCGTATGCCCCCGTTACAGGGCAAACTTTGAGTGATAAATTGAAGTGGAACCGCGAATTTTTTCGCCTTCAGTTGGGATTTTTTTCTGACGGGAGGCGATTTTTTATTGCCATTTTTTCGTGAGAAAGATCGATTTTAAAATGCGATGAGGTGAATACTATGTTTGATCGAATTAGGTATGATCTGCGCTCCATCCGTGATAGAGACCCGGCGGCACGCAGTAGTTTTGAGGTGTTATGTCTCTATTCCGGCTATCATGCGGTGTTGTGGCATCGGGTGGCAAGTTGGTGTTATCGACATCGACTGCTCTTTTTGGCACGGATGATTTCTCAACAGGGACGCTTTTTTACCGGTGTGGAAATCCATCCCGGTGCCACCATCGGCAAGGGACTGCTCATTGACCACGGCAGTGGTGTTGTCATCGGTGAAACCGCTGTGGTGGGCGACGACTGCACCATCTACCAAGGGGTGACCCTTGGGGGAACGGGCAAAGACGACGGTAAACGCCACCCGACTTTGGGCAATCACGTGGTGGTTGGCAGTGGTGCCAAGGTGTTGGGTCCCTTTACCGTAGGGGATCATGCCAAAATCGCCGCAGGTGCGGTGGTGCTGTCCGCCATCGATGCCGGTTGTACCGCCGTTGGGGTGCCAGCACGTGTCGTGCGTTGTAACGGCAAAAAACAGTTTGCGGAATTGGATCAGGTGCATATCCCCGATCCTGTTGCACAGCAACTTTGCAAAATGGAAGTGACCATCAAAAAATTGGAACAGCGGATCAAGGAATTGGAAGGACAACAAAACAAAGAATGAGGGGCGGAAAACCGCACACCCTAAAGAAAAAGGAGAAGAATTCATGAACGTATACAATACGCTAACCCGTCAAAAACAGCCCTTTGAAACAATCGAAGAGGGCAGAGTCAAAATGTACGCCTGCGGGCCTACCGTTTACAATTATATCCACATTGGCAATGCGCGTCCAATCATCGTCTTTGATGTCCTGCGCCGTTATTTGGAATACCGTGGATATGACGTCACCTTTGTGCAAAACTTTACCGACGTTGACGACAAGATCATCAAAAAAGCAAATGAAGAAGGGGTGGATTCTCTCACCATTTCCGAGCGTTATATCGAAGAATACCGCACCGATGCGAAAGGGTTGAACGTCAAGGAAGCATCGGCACACCCGAAAGTGACCGAAAATATGGATGCCATCATCAACATTGTCAAAACCCTCATTGACCGTGGCTTTGCGTATGAAGCCAATGGCGATGTTTACTTTAACACCAAAAAGTTTGACAGTTACGGCAAACTCTCGCATATGCCACTGGAAGACCTGCAGGCGGGGGCACGCATTGCCACCGGTGATGTCAAACGTGATCCGATGGATTTCGCCCTCTGGAAAGCGGCGAAACCGGGTGAGCCTAGTTGGACCTGCCCGTGGGGGGAAGGGAGACCGGGTTGGCACATCGAGTGTTCGGCGATGGTGCGCAGTTTGCTTGGCGATACCATTGATCTGCACTGCGGTGGGCAGGACCTTATTTTCCCACACCACGAAAATGAAATTGCACAAAGTGAAGCGGCGACCGGCAAACCCTTTGCGAATTTCTGGATGCACAACGGCTACATCAATGTGGACAACAAAAAAATGTCCAAATCCCTCAACAACTTTTTCACCACGCGTGATGTGGCGGCACAGTACGGGTATGAGCCGATTCGCTTCATGATGCTCAGTGCGCACTACCGCAGTCCCATCAACTATTCGGTGGAGGTCATAGAGCAGTGCAAAGCGGCGTTGGAACGCCTCTATACCTGCAAAGAATTACTGGCCGATGCGGTGAAAACAGCAACCAAAACAGATGCGGTGACCGCAGAACAACAAAAAACATTTGACGGATACCGCCAATCCTTCATCGAGGCGATGGAAGATGACCTCAATACTGCCGATGCGATTGCAGTGGTCTTTGAATTGGTGCGTGAAATCAATACCAACGTGGCAGGCAATGAAGCGAGTGTCGATTACATCCAAAAGGCGACTGCACTTTTTGAGGAGTTGACAGGGGTTTTAGGTCTGCTGTACACCGAGAAAAAGGAAGAGATTCCGGCAGAGGTGTTGGCACTGGTAGAGGCACGTGTGGCGGCAAGAAAAGAGAAAAATTTCCAAAAAGCGGATGAATTGCGTGATCAAATCACCGCACTCGGATACCAAGTGGTGGAAAGCCGTCAAGGGACCAAGATCATCAAAAATGATGCCTAACGACCAATCACAGACCGTCGAAAA
>CAYJIM010000055.1:0-2159 GCA_964370215.1 uncultured Oscillospiraceae bacterium | reverse complement strand
AGGGACCAAGATCATCAAAAATGATGCCTAACGACCAATCACAGACCGTCGAAAAGCCAGCAATCGCAAAAATGGAAACCGTGGTGCTTACCATTTTTGCTTTCTGTGACTTGCAGATTTTTGGACGCTCTGGTAGGGTATCAGAGCAGAGAAGGGCTTTTTGACAGGCTACTATTATTGGTGTATTTGCTCAAATGTTTACAATTTATTTAAGGTTTCGTTGGAAAAGTTGTCTTGTGTTTTTGTGAAAAAGTCTCTATAATTTAAGAAAAATGGTATGGGGATGTCGTCTTCATTTTGACAGATGACACACAAAACGGAGGACGTTATGAAAAAATACGGAATGGGTGTCGCTGTCGTAGCGACCAGTATGGCGGCATTGACCGCTTGTATGCCGGCAGGTACAGCACCCGTTGATTATAGCGACTTGGAACTACTGCAAAAGGAGCCCCCGAAACAAGGGGCATCTGTTGCCATTGTTCAAACCAGCATGGGGGACTTTTCCTTTGAACTGTACGAAGAGCAAGCGCCCAATACGGTGGCGCACTTCAAACAGTTGGTGGAAGAGCAGTTTTATGATCAAACGGTCATTTACTCCATTGAAAAGGACATCAACATCTTTTTGGCAGGGGCAACCGATGCGACGGGAGAAAGCGGCAAGTTGGTGACCGAAGATGGCGCGTATCTTGATCCGGAAATCTCAAAGGACTTATGGCACTTTACCGGTGCGGTATCTGCCTTTGGTACCGAAGAGGGGGTATTCACCACAACGGTGCAAGCCGACAGTCGATTTTTTGTGACGGGCTTTACCGAAGCGGATGCCGAAACGGTGCAACAACTCAACGAATATAGCTATCCGGAGGATGTTATTGATTGGTATAAACAGGTGGGCGGTCAGCCGATCTATACCGGACAATACACCATTTTTGGCCAGATTTTTGAGGGGATGGACACGGTAGAGGACATTTTGGCGGTGGCATCGGAAGACAAGTCAAGCCTAGAATCGATCAGTGCCCCGATTGAGGAAATTGTGATCGAAAAAATTACGTTGTCGACCTATCAAGGGGACGAGACAGCGGAATAAATCAAACGATATCGCCTATCTTCTTTGCCGATGAGGGGAGAAGATAGGCGATCGATATGAGAAAAGTGAGGAAAAAAGCATGAAAAAAATCATTGCAGTATTGGCGGCAGCCATGATGACAACAGCAGTACTCGGTGGATGTGGTGCTGAGGCGACAACTGAAAGTGGCGGCGCACCGACAGGGGAATTGCTTCAATTTAGCGAGAATACCGATCTGCCGGTGGCAACAATGACCATCGCAGGATTCGGGGATGTGGTGATGGAACTCTATCCGGAACAAGCGCCCAAAGCGGTGGAAAACTTCATCACCCATGCAGAAAACGGCTACTATGACGGGGTGGAATTTCACCGTGTCATCAACGACTTTATGATCCAAGGGGGCGACCCGACTGCCACCGGTGCCGGTGGACAGAGTATTTGGGATGCGCCATTTGAAGATGAGTTTTCCGATGAGCTGTATGCTTTTCGTGGGGCACTCTGTATGGCAAATGCAGGGCTTGGCACCAACGGGAGCCAGTTCTTTGTGGTACAGGCAGACAGTCTCAGCATGACCTTTGAGGAAGCGGTGGCTTATCACCAACAGTCGGGTTATGGGAGAACAGAATACAGCGATGCGGTACAGGAACAATACCAAGCGGTCGGTGGTACCCCACATCTGGATGGGATGCACACCGTTTTTGGTCAAGTATTGGAAGGCATGGACGTGGTCGATGCAGTGGCCGCAGTGGCAACCGACATGAACGGTCGCCCGAATGAGCAGGTGAAAATTGAAAGCATTACCATCGAACAATAGCGGGTGGGTGAAACCCGTTGTTATTTCCGACTGAGCATCCATATCACGAAAAGTTCGTCCACGAGCCGGTAGCACCGGCAGGCATTGCGGGTGAAACCCGCTGTTATTTCCGACTGAGCACCCATATCACAAAAACCTCGTCCACGATGTGGCATGGTGGGATGTGACCTTGTAGGGACAGGGCTCTGCTCTGTCCTTCATTCATCACCCTATGACCATCAGGCAGTAAACAAAAATTTTGTCCACTTTTTTAAAAGTGGTGGAGTTTGAGGCGGCGCCTCA
>CAYJIM010000054.1:0-16558 GCA_964370215.1 uncultured Oscillospiraceae bacterium | reverse complement strand
CTCCTGCTTACTGTGTGACCCGTGCGGTAAACCTTTCGTGATCTCCCAAACGTCCGTCGGAACGGCCCCGCGCGTGCTACGCGCAAACGCCTGCGGACGCTGTCCGCTGTGGCTAGCCGTTGACCAATTCTTTCAACAATGCAGGTACTTGTTCTGCCATGGCTTCGTCCGAAAATTGGCAGGTACCAACCACTTTATGACCGCCACCACCGTATTTGAGCATCAAGCTACCCACATCAATGCTTGCCGTTTTGTTGAGTACCGAATACCCAACTGCACAGCTACAACCCATGCCACCACGACCGCTGACAATCCACGCAGAAATATTTTGTTCCGGATACATGCTATAAATCATAAAACGGTTGCCGGTATAGATCGGATCAACACCACGTAGATCACTGATGATGACAGACCCTTCCACACGGGTATGGGCATGTACCATTTCAATGAATTTCTCATTTTGTTCCCAGTACACCTGTACACGTTCCTTGACATCCGGCAGTTCCATGATTTCTTCAATGCTCATGGTGATACAGCAGTCAATCAGCTTTTCCATCAACGCATAGTTCGAGATGGTAAATTCACGCCAACGACCAAGGCCTGTTCTCGGATCCATCAAGAAGCCGAGCAATACCCATCCGGTTGGATGTTGGATTTCATCTGCAGTGAGGTTGGCAGCATCGACTTTGTCGACCCCTTCCATCATCGGTTCCATCCCCGGGAACTTTTCAGCACCACCATAGTATTCATAAATGATGCGTGCACAGGAAGGCGCATAACGGCTTTCCCCTTTGTACTTGCCTTCCAAGGCAGTGCGTTCATGCTCACTGGAGTGATGGTCAAACCACAGGCCACACCCTTCTACGTAAGGGACATTTGCCAAACAGTCATCGGGGCCGATTTCCACCAGACCGTCTTGCAAGTCTTTCGGATGCGCAAATTTCCAGTGGTCAATCACACCTGCTTGCTTCAAAAGTGCTGCACAAGCCAAACCATCAAAATCAGAACGTGTAATCAATCTCATAATTTTTTCCTCGTTTCCTTTTATCTTCCATTCGACAATCATGCCGATTATATACTACTCATTCTTTCTCTATTATAGCACATCTTTCAAAAAAATAAAAGAAAAAAAACGATTTTTTCGCACCTGTTTTTTATGCTTTTTGTATAAAAAATCACACTAAATTAGTCAGGATTCGTGAAAGGAAACTTCCTTGATGACACCCTGTTTGCCAAGTGCTTTGGCATCCAACACCCGCTGATTTTTACTTCCCCGAAACAACAAGCTCAAACTGCGCTCCTCTTCGAGGTAACGCCCGTCTATCAGTATGTCGGTAGCACGCAACAACGCCAACAGATCGGGGTGCTGTTCCCCCATTTGTAACAATTCCTCCGCCGTATAGCCTGTATAGATCATCAAGTGTTTGCCCATCAGCTTGATCTTCTTGGCAAGTGCCAAAAGCGGTGTCGGCTGCAACATCGGCTCTCCCCCACTGAAGGTCACACCGGTGATCAGAGGGTTTTTATGGATTTCATTGATGATTTTTTCAATGTCGCAGTCGTACCCTTGTGTGCCGTCATGACTTTGCGGATTGTGGCATCCCGGACAGGCATGTGGACATCCTTGGGTAAACACCACAAAACGAATGCCCGGTCCATCGACGATCGATTCCCTTACAACTCCTGCAATTCTTACGGTTGTCATCGCTACACCTCCTATTGTGACAACAAAGGGGCGACGGATTCCAAAGAGAATCTCGTCACCCCTTTCATCATACGATTAGATTCTTTCACAAGCGCCGCAACCGGTGCTCATGCTGTGTTTGACGCGATCCCCTTCTTCGGAACGTTTCGCGTTGTTAAAATTATCGATGGTACCAACGAGGTAGCCTGTGATGCGACGAATGCGCTCAAACCCAACGTCTTGACCTACCATCCCGTGTTGTTGTTTTGCCATTGCTTTTTCCATGATGTTACTCTCCTTTTCTATTGTTCAAAGATTTGTTATTGTTATTCCGTCACATGCGGGCGATCATAAAAATGCGGCATGCTCGGATATTGTTTTTTCAATTCACGCAATTTCTCAATCGGTACCCCTTCGCCCTCACGACGACCACAACGTGGACATATATCGTTGATGACACCGGTGTAACCACAAACAGGGTCACGGTCAACCGGATGGTTGATCGAGCCATACCCGACCCCTGCTTCTTTCATGCAGCGCACCACCGCCTCAAATGCCTCCACGTTGTTGGCGGTATCGCCATCCATTTCGACATAGGAGATGTGTCCCCCATTGGTGAGGTTGTGATAAGGTGCTTCCAAACGAATTTTATCGTAAGCGGACAGGTCATAATAAACCGGCACATGGAAAGAGTTTGTGTAGTAGGGGCGATCAGTAATCCCTTCAATCACGCCATAACGCTCTTTATCCATCCGTACAAAACGACCGGAAAGACCTTCACCCGGTGTGGCGATGAGCGAAAAATTCATCCCTGTTTTACGGGTTTCCTGATCCATGCGCTGACGCATAAAACCGACAATGTCAAGTCCTAGGTTTTGCGCCTCTTTGCTCTGCCCGTGGTGGGTGCCAATCAGCGCCATCAAGCACTCTGCAAGACCGATGAACCCGACGGTCAAGGTACCGTGTTTCAACACTTCGCCAACTTCATCGTCAAAGCCCAATTGATCCGCATCCATCCAAACGCCTTGTCCCATCAGGAACGGGTAGTTTTTGACTTTTTTACGTGCTTGAATGCGATAGCGATCCATCAATTGATCCACCACCAAATCGATCTCACGATCCAATTGATCAAAGAAAAATTCGATGTTGCCGTGTGCTTTGATTGCCAAACGCGGCAGGTTGATGGAAGTGAAACTCAAATTCCCACGACCGGTGACAATTTCACGGGTTTTATCGTGGTAGTTTGCCACAACACGGGTACGACAACCCATGTATGCCACTTCAGTTTCAGGATGCCCCGGTACATAATGTTGTAGGTTAAACGGCGCATCGATAAACGCATAGTTTGGGAAGAGACGTTTTGCCGAAACCCGACAGGACAATTTGAAAAGGTCGTAGTTCGGATCTTCCGGATTGTAGTTGATCCCCTCTTTGACTTTAAAGATCTGAATGGGGAAGATCGGTGTTTCCCCGTTGCCCAAACCGGCCTCGGTGGCAAGCAGCAATTTTTCAATGACCAAACGGCCTTCCGGCGTGGTGTCCAACCCGTAGTTGAGCGACGAGAACGGGATCTGCGCGCCTGCTCTGGAGTGCATGGTGTTGAGGTTGTGTACCAATGCCTCCATCGCTTGATAGGTTGCACGTTCCGTTTCCTGTTTGGAATCTGCCAGTGCATGTTGTTGTACCACCGTCGCATGTTCACCAACCAACTCTTGCAGGAGTGGGAGTTCTGCTTCTGCATAGCCGTTGTCGTTTGCAAAGACCGGTGTCAACCCGTCGGCTTCCAAAGTTGCCATCATGTCCAGCACCAATTGTCTGGCATCCCCATCGTTGAAGTAACCCACCCCTTTGACAAGATTGTCACGATAACGACGACGATAGGTTTTAACGACGCCTTTTGCCATGGCATACTCAAAGTTTGGTACACTCTGCCCACCATGTTGATCATTTTGGTTGGACTGAATGGCGATACACGCCAATGCCGCATAGGTCTGAATGTCGTTTGGTTCACGCAGATACCCGTGACCGGTGCAAAAACCACCTTCAAACAATTTTTCCAAATCAATCTGGCAACAGGTTGTGGTCAGTGTAAAGAAGTCCATGTCATGAATGTGAATGTCACCTTCACTGTGTGCCTTGGAGTGTTTCGGATCCAAGACAAACATTTCGTAAAACTGTTTTGCCCCTTCCGATCCATATTTGAGCATGGTGCCCATCGCAGTGTCCCCATCGATGTTTGCATTTTCACGCTTCAAATCATTGTCTTTGGCATCTTTAAAAGTCAAGTCCTCATAAATTTTCATGAGGCGTGTGTTCATTTCACGTACCCTTGTACGGTTTGCGCGGTAGAGGATATATTCCTTCGCTGTACGTGCATTGCCGTTTTCGATAAGCATTTTCTCTACAATATCTTGTATATGCTCAACCGATGGTACATTGCCCTTCTCATGGGTCTCCAAGTAGTCGACCACCATATCAGTCACATGCTCCGCTTCCTTGCGGTCGGTGCCGCCGAGTGCGTGTGCCGCACGGTAAATTGCGTCGACAATTTTTTCACGATCAAAGATCACTTCACGTCCATCACGCTTTTTAATTTTCAATACCATGACGCTCTATTCTCCCCTTCATTGTTCTCATCGCCACTTGTAGTAAAAAAAGATATTTTGCAACAAGAACTACTATATATTGTGTTTGTGTTTTCTTTTTCCTCTATTATTATACGAGTTGTGGGGGGGAATGTCAAGAGAAAAATAGGAAGAAGTTTTAGGTTTTTTCGATTTCGTCAAAGTGTACAAGTTTAGTCTATTTTAATTGAAATCCTCTACTTTTTTGGAGCATTTTTCACCTTTCCCCATTCCTTTTTCCGCATCATTGAATCGCACAGGTTTCACCTTTTCACAAAAAAAGAAAAGGATGTTGCAATGTGTGCAACACCCTTTTTCTTGATTGTTTCTTATTTGAATGGATTTTCCGTCGGATACAACATGTTGGATGGTTGGTTGAAGGCAATGTCTTCCACCCCGAGGTAATCCAAAACGCTGTAGATGGCTTTTCCGTAATGACCGAACGCAACCGCACCATGATGTGGATAGCGTTTTGCCACCAACACATGACGATAGAATCTGCCCATTTCCGGAATGGCGAATACCCCAATGCCCCCAAAGGAACGAGAAGCGATCGGCAATACTTCACCCTCTGCAATGTACGCACGCAGCACGGTGTCAGCAGTGCTTTGCAGGCGGAAGAAGGTGATGTCACCCGGCAACAGATCGCCTTCCAAGGTACCACGGGTGATGTCCGGTTCTTTGTCCGGTTCCAACCCACGGTGCATGATCAATTGATATTTCATATCACAGGAAACCAATTTTTGTGCAGCGGTATTGCCACAGTGGAAGCCCATGAACGTATCGGTATGTTTGTAATCGTAATTTGGTGCGATGGACTGGCTGTACATGTCCGCCGGAACGGTGTTGTTGATGTCAAGCAATGTGACAATATCTTCTGTGACACAGGTACCGATGTACTCACTAAGAGCACCGTAAATATCCACTTCACAAGCAACCGGAATGCCTTTTGCGGTCAAACGGGAGTTGACATAACAAGGAACAAAACCGAATTGTGTTTGGAATGCAGGCCAGCATTTGTTTGCCATTGCCACATATTGTCTCGACCCTTTGTGCTCTTCAATCCAGTCAAGCAGGGTGATTTCGTATTGCGCCAAACGAGGCAGAACCCCAGGCATTTTATTGCCGTCGCCCAATTCTGCTTCCATTTCTGCAATGACTGCCGGAATACGTGGGTCGTCTTTGTGTGCATGGTAAGCCGCATACAGGTCGAGTTCAGAGTTTTCTTCCACTTCGACACCCAAGTCAAACAATTTTTGAATCGGTGCATTACATGCCAAGAAGTCATTTGGACGTGGACCAAAGGTCATGATTTTGAGGTTGGACAAACCGATCAGTGTACGTGCAACCGGCACAAAATCCGCCATCATGGTTGCGACGTCATCTGCGGTACCCACCGGATATTCAGGAATGTACGCTTTGATTTTACGAATGCCCAAGTTGTAGCTTGCATTGAGCATCCCACAGTAAGCATCCCCACGACCATTGATGAGGTTTTCTTGGGTTTCTTCTGCTGCTGCCACATACATCACAGGACCGCCAAACTCTTTTGCGAGCAGGGTTTCCGGCGTTTCAGGACCGAAGTTGCCAAGGTAAACAACCAGTGCATTGACATCATTTTCTTTGATGTCTGCCAATGCTTTTCTCATATCCAGTTCATTTTCTACTGTCACCGGACATTGGTAAACAGCACCATATTTTGCCGCATACGCATCTACCACTGCTTGGCGACGACTAGCGGACAAGGACATTGGGAAACAGTCACGGCTGACCGCAACCACCCCTAATTTCACAACAGGAATATTGTTCATAAAAAAACCTCCTCAAGATGATTGACGGGCATTGCTGCCACATCATTTTTTCGGGTTGTACTTACAGCTTTATCATACCATTTCCCACCCCAATTGTCCATTGTGATTTCCTCCCGATTTATCTCACGCTGTTTTAGCAAAAAGCACTGTTTTTTTGATTTTTTGCATAAATTTCAACTACTCCACCTGTCTGTTTTCACTTTTCGTGCCCCTGCACGAAAAAAACACACCCAATATAAAGCAACGCAAAGTGGATGATCTCGCTGACCCACTTTGCGTTGTTTTATTCATTTGCAATGATCGCCTATTTTTTCTCCTGCCCTTGCAGGAACTTTTTCAAATATTGGCCGGTGTAGGACTCTTTCACCTTACACACCTGCTCCGGTGTCCCCTTGGCGACGATCATACCACCGCCACTGCCCCCTTCAGGGCCCAAATCCACCAGATAGTCTGCCACTTTGATGACATCCAAATTGTGCTCGATGACGACCACCGTGTTGCCCCCCTCGACCAGACGCTGTAGCATGTCGATGAGTTTGTGAACGTCGGCGGTGTGCAGTCCTGTGGTTGGTTCGTCCAAAATATAAATGGTTTTGCCGGTAGAGGTTTTGGAAAGCTCGGTTGCCAGTTTGACACGTTGCGCCTCCCCACCCGACAAGGTGGTGGCCGACTGCCCCATTTTGACATAACTCAAGCCGACGTCACACAGCGTTTTCAGCTTTTTGTGAATTTTTGGAATGTTTTCAAAAAAGAGCGTCGCTTCTTCAATGGTCATTTCCAACACATCGTGAATGGTTTTCCCTTTGTAATGCACCTCCAACGTCTCACGGTTGTAGCGTTTGCCCTTACAAACATCGCAAGGCACATAAATATCCGGCAAAAAGTGCATTTCAATTTTCAAAATGCCGTCCCCTTCGCAGGACTCACAGCGCCCACCCTTGACGTTGAAGGAAAAGCGCCCCGGACCATAGCCACGCATTTTGGCATCAGCGGTCATCGAAAAGACGTTGCGGATGTCGGTGAAAACACCGGTATAGGTGGCAGGGTTGGAACGTGGGGTACGCCCAATCGGCGACTGGCTGATGTCGACCACCTTATCAAGGTGCTCCAACCCCAAAATCTGCTTCACCTTGCCCGGTTTGAGGCGAGAACGGTTGAGCTCTTTGGAGAGTGTTTTGTAAAGCACTTCATTGACAAGGGAGGATTTTCCAGACCCCGACACCCCTGTCACACAGGTCAGTGTGCCAAGCGGCAGCGACACCGTGACATTTTGCAGGTTGTTTTCAGTCGCTCCCACAATCTTCAAACACTCCCCGTTGCCTTTGCGACGGGTTTTCGGCACCGCAATGCGACGCTTGCCGGACAGGTACTGCCCTGTCAGCGAATCGGCACATGCCATGATCTCCTCAGCAGTCCCTTGAGCGACAATCTCACCCCCGTGCACACCGGCACCTGGCCCTATGTCGACGATGTGGTCGGCGGCAAACATCGTATCTTCATCATGTTCCACGACAATGAGGGTATTGCCAAGATCACGCAGGCGTTTGAGTGTTTCTAGCAGTTTGTCGTTGTCACGTTGGTGCAACCCAATGCTCGGCTCATCGAGAATGTAAAGCACCCCGACAAGATAGGACCCGATCTGGGTTGCCAGACGGATGCGTTGACTTTCCCCACCCGACAGCGTGCCGGCAGAACGGGAAAGGGTCAAGTACTCCAATCCCACATTCTTCAAAAAGCCCAATCGCTCATGAATTTCTTTGAGCACCTGTGTCGCAATCATCCGTTCCTTTTCAGTCAGTTGCAGACCGTCGAAAAAGTCAACCGCTTCGGAAATGGATTGGCGGCAGCATGCACTGATGTTTTTGTCTCCGACCGTGACAGAAAGGATCTCCGGTTTGAGACGATCACCATGACAGTCGGGACAGAGTTCGGCACTCATCACCTGACTGATTTCGTCACGCATATAGTTGCTTTGGGTTTCACGGAAACGACGTTCCAGATTGTTGACCACCCCTTCAAATGGGGCGTTGTAGTTGCTGGAGCCAAACTCACTGCTGCGCTGTAACGACAGCCGTTTTTTGCCGGTGCCGAACAGAATGGCATCGCGCCCTTTTTTCGGAATTTTCCCAAAAGGGGTATCGAGGTCAAATCCATAGCTCTCCGCAATGGCATGATAGTACATGGCAGAAATCGACCCTTCCGCATAGTACCAACCGCTTGCCTTGATCGCCCCTTCCTTGATGGAGAGTGCCTTGTTCGGCACAATCAAGTCGGGGTCTACCTTCATAAAGGTGCCAAGTCCTGTACAGGTCGGGCAAGCACCGGTCGGGTTATTAAAGGAAAACATCCCCGGAGAAAGTTCTTCCATACTCACCCCGTGTTCGGGGCAGGCATAGTTGAGGGAGTAGAGTTGTTCCTCCCCACCGATGACATCGATGAGCACCAACCCCTCACAAAGTGCCACTGCCGTTTCGATGGAATCGGCAAGACGGGAGGTGATTTCCTCTTTGATGACCAAACGGTCGACGACAATTTCAATGTCGTGCTTGATATTTTTATCGAGGGTGATTTCCTCCGACAGGTCATAGACACTGCCGTCGACACGGGCACGCACATAGCCCGAACGCTTGGCGGACTCCAGTTCCTTTGCATACGTCCCCTTACGTCCCCTTACAATCGGCGCCATGACTTGAATGCGGGTTCCCACTTCCAACGTCATGACCTGATCGACGATCTGATCAATGGTTTGTTGTTTGATTTCTCTGCCACATACCGGACAGTGTGGAATGCCAATGCGTGCATACAGCAACCGCAGATAATCGTAAATTTCGGTGACGGTACCCACGGTGGAGCGTGGGTTTTTAGAGGTGGTTTTCTGGTCGATGGAAATGGCTGGGGAAAGCCCTTCAATGTAATCGACATCCGGCTTTTCCATCTGCCCCAAAAATTGTCGGGCATAGGAGGATAAACTCTCCATATAACGGCGCTGACCATCGGCATAGATGGTGTCAAATGCCAAGGAGGATTTCCCCGACCCCGAAAGTCCCGTCATGACAACCAGCTTGTCTCTCGGGATTTCCAAATCAATATTTTTCAAGTTGTGCTCTCGGGCACCACGAATGATAATTTTATTCTTTGCCAATCTGACTTCCTCCTACTCGCCTGTCAACTGCTTAATTTTGTCACGAATTTCCGCCGCATATTCAAATTCCAACAGTTTTGCGGCATCTTTCATCTGTGCCTGTAACTTTTTGATGAGTGCTTGTTTTTCACGCTCATTCAAGCGCTTTTGCAATTTTCTGACATCGTTGTCGGCATTTTTTCTGGAAATTTCCAGAATGTCACGCACTTCTTTTTTGATACTCTGTGGGACAATGCCGTGCGCTTCATTGTAAGCCATCTGTACGCCACGGCGACGTTCTGTTTCGGTCAAAGCACGTTCCATCGACGGGGTGACACTGTCGGCATACATCAGCACTTGTCCATTCGCATTTCTTGCCGCACGGCCGATGATCTGAATAAGTGATGTTTCACTGCGTAAAAACCCTTCTTTATCGGCATCGAGAATGCAGACCAATCCCACTTCCGGAATGTCAAGCCCCTCCCGCAGCAGGTTGATCCCGACCAACACATCAAACTCACCCAAACGCAGGTCACGAATGATTTCCATGCGTTCAATCGTTTCAATGTCATGGTGCATATAGCGCACCTTGATGGAAAGGTTTTCAAGATAGGTCGTCAAATCCTCCGCCATCTTTTTGGTCAATGTCGTGATAAGGATGCGTTGTTTTAAATCGATCCGCTCATAAATGTTGGTGACAATGTCCTCAATCTGCCCTTCCACCGGTTTGACGGTGACAACGGGATCCAAAAGCCCCGTCGGGCGGATGATCTGCTCCACCACCTGACTGCTGTGCTCCCGTTCAAAGGGACCGGGGGTTGCCGACACATAGAGCACCTGGTGCAGTTTGGAACGAAACTCTTCAAAATTCTGCGGTCGGTTGTCGTAGGCGGAGGGTAGACGAAAGCCATAATCCACCAAAGTACGCTTGCGTGCCTCGTCCCCAAAATACATGCCACGCACCTGCGATACGGTAACATGCGACTCGTCGATGATCATCAAAAAGTCTTCCGGAAAATGATCCAATAGGCAACAAGGGGTACTGCCACGTGGACGACCGGCAAGCACTGCCGAATAGTTTTCAATCCCCTTACAAAATCCGATTTCCTCTAACATTTCAATGTCGTATTTTGTGCGCTGTTGGATGCGCTGCGCCTCCAATAGTTGTTCGTTTTCTTTGAAAAAGGCGACCCGCTCTTCCAATTCTGCCTCAATTCGCTCAATCCCCTCCCGTCGCTTCTCCTGTGAGACGATGTAATGGGAGGCCGGATAGATTGCCACATGTTGGGTGGTGCGTTGCACCTCCCCTGTCAGCACATGAATTTCGGTCATGCGGTCAATTTCGTCGCCAAAAAATTCCACACGAATCGCCGTTTCGTTGGAGTTTGCCGGAAAGATTTCCAACACATCGCCACGCACCCGAAACTTGTTGCGGACGAAGTTGACATCGTTGCGCTCATACTGAATTTCCACCAAACGGCGAATCAGTTCATCTCTGCCAATTTCCATGCCGGTGCGCAACGACACAAGCATGGTACGGTAATCCTCCGGACTACCGAGCGCATAAATGCAGGAAACACTCGCAACGATGATGACATCGGTACGTTCTCCCAGCGCACAGGTGGCCGAGTGACGCAGTTTGTCAATTTCATCGTTGATGGCCATATCCTTTTCAATATAGGTATCGGTACCTGGGATATAGGCTTCCGGTTGGTAGTAGTCATAGTAAGATACAAAATATTCCACGGCATTGTTTGGAAAAAACTCTTTAAATTCCGAGCAGAGCTGTGCCGCCAGTGTCTTGTTGTGGGCGAGTACCAAGGTGGGTTTGCCGACCTTTTGAATGACATTCGCCATGGTGAAGGTTTTACCGGAACCTGTGACCCCCAACAGCGTCTGTTCCGCTTCACCATCCATGATGCCCTTGGCCAACTTCTCAATCGCCTGAGGCTGATCCCCTGTCGGGGCAAAATTTGACACCAGTTCAAAGGGTCGTTGTTCCATATCGCTATCCTTTCTTTACAAAAACAAACATTTGTTCTATTTTACCGCATTCGACGTTTTTTGTCAAGAACCGTACTACTTCTAATATACCATAATTGTGCCCAAAATAAAAGCAAAATCAAAGAGGATGATCATTTTTCAAGATCGTAACATGGCTCACATCCTGACAGTTGTGCCTTTTTCAACCGTCTGAGATTTTAACATCTTGCCACATGACAAATTTTGCGGTATAATAAGACTGTATCAGTGCGTGATCTTTTCATCGCACACTGCATTTTTTTGAACACTTGTCATGGAAAGCGAGTCTATATTTTTATGGTTGAACTGTACCTAGATCACAGCGCCACCACCAAGGTGTGCCCACCGGCGATCACCGCCGCCACCGAGGCGATGGCGTTTCAATATGGCAACCCCTCTTCACTGCACCGCAAGGGATTTGAAGCGGAACAGTTGCTCCAATCGGCAAAAAAAACTTTTTCGTCGCTCCTCCATTGTCGAGAGGATGAACTGCTGTTCACTTCAGGCGCAACCGAATCCAACAACCTTGCCATTTTGGGCGTCGCCGCCAGTCATAAGCGCCGTGGCAAACGCATTGTCACGACTGCCATCGAACACCCTTCGGTCAGCGAACCCTGTGCGATGCTACAACAACAGGGATTTGACATTGTGACCATTCATCCCGACAAGGACGGCTACTACAACCCTGTGGATTTTTACAACGCGGTGGACGACAACACCATTTTGGTCACTGCGATGACCGTCAACAACGAAACTGGATTGCAACTGCCGATTGTAGAGATTGCTGCTGCTGTCAAGCGCAAGAACAAAGAGACCCTCGTACATACCGACGCGGTACAGAGCTTTTTGAAACTGCCGATCAAATTGAAAAACACCGGCATTGATCTGTTATCCGCCAGTGGCCACAAGGTGTATGCCCCCAAAGGGGTGGGTCTACTCTACCTCAAAAAAGGGGTGACCATCTCGCCCTTATTGTATGGGGGTGGTCAACAACGAGACCTGCGGGTCGGTACCGAAAGTGTTCCGATGATCGCCGCATTTGCCGCCGCTTGTGTCGACTACCTACCCCATCAAAAAGAGCATCTTGCGCATTACAAGTGCTTGCAACAGTACTTTTTTGATCGGGTGCAATCCATACCGGAAATCACCCTCAACAGCCCTGTCGATGGCGTGCCTTATATCATCAACTTTTCGGTGGAGGGCTTGCGTTCGGAGGTGCTGTTGCACCACCTTGAGGCTTTGGGCATCTACGTCAGTAGTGGATCAGCCTGCTCAAAAGGCAAAAAGAGTAAGGTGTTGCAGGCGCTGAACATTCCCGATGCGCGCATCGATACCGCACTACGCATCAGCTTTTCCCCGGAAATAATGACCGATGATCTAGATCGATTACTGGAGGGGATTCTAAGAGGACTGGCCTCGCTTGCCAAATTAAAGCGTATACGATAAAACAACCAAGTCACTGTAGGTGACAGAATGGAGTAACCCATGCAAGAAGTCATTATGATCAAAAACGGTGAAATCGCCCTCAAGGGCTTGAATCGCCACACCTTTGAAGATGCGTTGGTACGCAACATCAAATGGAGACTGCAAGACCTTGGCAAGTTTCGTGTGACCAAGGCACAATCAACGATGTACGTGGAACCCAAAGAGGACGGCATCGACTTTGAAGAAGCGGTGGAGCGCCTGACAAAAATTTTCGGCATCGCAGCCTTTTCCCGTGCGGCTGTGGTGGAAAAGGATATAGAAGTCATCCGCACTGCGGCGGTCGAGTATATGAAAGAAGTACTCCCTTATGCCAAAACCTTTAAGGTCAACGCCAAACGCGCCGACAAAAAATTCCCGATGCAGACACCGGAAATCATGCGTGATCTTGGCGGGGTACTGCTTTCCGCCTACCCACACCTCAAAGTGGATGTGCGCAACCCCGAAGTGGTCGTCACAGTGGAAGTGCGTGACTTTGGCGCTTACATCCACGCCAATCAAATTAAGGGCGCCGGCGGGATGCCGGTGGGTACCAGTGGCAAGGCCATGCTGTTGGTTTCGGGGGGCATCGACTCCCCTGTTGCCGGCTAT
Organism: uncultured Oscillospiraceae bacterium; assembly: GCA_964370215.1. Taxonomy (GTDB): domain Bacteria; phylum Bacillota; class Clostridia; order Oscillospirales; family Ruminococcaceae; genus Massiliimalia. The sequence goes on along the minus strand of CAYJIM010000054.1, from coordinate 3,223 downwards.
ATGATGGCAAAACGTGGCCTGCAACTGCATGCTATCCACTTTGTCAGTCCCCCTTACACCAGCGACCGTGCCCTGCAAAAGGTGGAAACGCTTTGCCAAAAGGTGGCCGCCTATGCCGGACGCATTCACTTTCACTGCGTCCCCTTCACCAAAATTCAAGAGGCGATTCGTGACCATTGTCCCGAAGATCTCTTTACCATTATCATGCGTCGCTTGATGATGGAGATTGCCCAAAAGATCTGTGCCAAAGAGGAACTGGGTGCCTTGATCACCGGTGAGAGCCTTGCACAGGTGGCAAGTCAAACCATTGCTGCCATCGCAACCACCGACGACGTTTGTACCATGCCGGTGTTCCGTCCACTCATCGGGATGGACAAAGAGGAAATCGTCACACTGGCACGCAAAATCGACACCTTTGAAACCTCTATCCTCCCTTATGAAGACTGCTGTACCGTTTTCACCCCCAAACACCCCAAAACAAATCCCACTGTTTTGATGGTACGTGAGGCACAGGCACAGTTTGATTTTACGTCCCTCATTGACCAAGCGGTGACAGACACCACCGTCAAACGCATCCACGCAGACGATTGATTTTTATTCTCAAAGGAGCATCACGTTATGAACGCAGAACTCATTGCAGTTGGTACTGAAATTATTCTCGGCGACATCCAAAACACCCATGCACAATTTCTCTCACAGGAATTGGCGGCAGTGGGTATCAACGTCTATTACCACACCGCTGTCGGTGACAACGACGGACGTTTTTCCACCATTTTGAACACCGCATTGTCACGCAGTGACATGATCTTTTTGACTGGGGGGTTGGGGCCCACCACCGATGACATCACCAAAAAAGTGGTGTGTGATCTGCTGGATCTTCCCTGTGCACCCGATCCTGCTGTGGTGGAACGCTTAACCGCCTTTTTCAAGCGACTCAACCATCCCATGACCGAAAACAACCTCAAGCAGGCATTGGTGCCAGAAGGGGCAATGGTCCTGCAAAATGATTGGGGCACCGCACCCGGCTTGATCATCGAAAAGCACAATAAAGTGGTGGTGTTGCTCCCCGGCCCTCCACGTGAACTGCACCCGATGTTTGCGACCTATGTGCGCCCCTATCTACAAAAATTGACCGCACAACCCATTTTCTCCAAAAATGTGCGGGTATTCGGCATTGGGGAATCGGCACTTGAACCGATGCTAATGGATTTGGTGGAACGCCAAAACCCAACCGTCGCATTGTACGCAAAAGACGGGGAGGTCTTGGTGCGTGTCACTGCCAAAGCAGACACCCTTGCCCTTGCAGAGGAATTGGTGGATCAGGTCATTGCAGAGATGCGTGGTATTCTCGGCTCTGCCATTTATGGCATTGACAAGGACAGTCTTCACCAAGTTGTGGTGGAAACACTCTTGTCCCACGGCAAAACCATTGCGACTGCTGAAAGCTGTACCGGTGGGATGCTGACCGAAAAAATCACTGAAATTGCAGGTTGCTCCGCCATCTTCAAAACCGGCATGATCACCTACGCCAACGAAGTCAAGACAAATCAGCTGGGTGTCCTGCCCGAAACGTTGGAAGCAGTCGGCGCTGTCAGTGCTGAGGTTGCCACCGAAATGGCAACCGGTCTTGCCCGTGTATCGGGTGCCGACTTCTCGGTTGCCATCACCGGCATTGCCGGTCCCGACGGCGGTAGCGAAGAGAAGCCGGTTGGTACCGTCTTTGTCGCTGTTTGTCATAACGATAAGGTCTGGTGCAAGCAATTTGCATTCGGTCGCTACAAAACCGAGCGTCAATACATTCGCAATCTCTCCTGCCTACAAGCACTCAACATGGTGCGCCTGTCCCTCATCGATCCGACAACACTGACAGAATATCAATAAAAGCAAACCCCATATCTCCTTTAAGGCGATATGGGGTTTACTCAAACCGTCGAAAAACCCGCAACCGCAAAAAGTTTCGTGTTCGTGCACATTTCCTATTGCAATTTCCTTTGCAACGTCGTATAATGAAGAAAATACAAGCCGACATCGCACGGCAGAATGGAGTTATTGGCATGACAACAATTCAACAAAAACCTTTTGGCACGATTGATGGACAGCAAAATACCCTCTATACTTTGAAAAACGGTACCACCGAGGTCGACATTATGACCCGAGGGGCGACTTTGGTTTCCATTCGCACCCCTGATCAAAACGGCGACATCGTCGATGTCCTCTGTGGTTTTGATACAGTGGAGGAATACACTGTACGTGGCGGTTACTTAGGCGCTATCATCGGACGCACCTCCAACCGCATTGCCGACGCAAAATTCTCCTTGAACAGCACCGACTATCAACTCGGCAAAAACGACGGCAACAACAACCTGCATGGTGGTCCCAACGGATTCGACACCAAAATGTGGGCAATCGAAGTGTGTGACGGTGCTCTGGTCTGCCATTACACCTCTCCCGATGGCGAATGCGGTTATCCGGGGACAGTGTCTATCACCGTCACCTACACCCTTTCAGACGATGCCGCTCTCACCCTTTCCTACCGTGCGGTATCGGATGCCGACACCGTGGTCAACCTCACCAACCACGCCTACTTTAACCTCAACGGACACCAAAGCGGTAGCATTGTCAACCACAAATTGAAATTGTATGCCGACTTCTATACTCCGGTAGACGGCAACTGCTGTCCAACAGGTGAAGTGACACCGGTTGCAGGGACGGTATTTGATTTTACCGACTTCCGCACCGTTGCCGACGACATTGACAACGTGCCGGATTTTGCCATCACCGGTGGATATGACCACAATTTTGTATTGAATACTCGTGAAGGACAGGTTGGCATTGCTGCCGAAGCGATTGGTGACCAAACAGGGATCTGTATGAAGACCTTCACCAACAAGCCTGCCATTCAATTCTATGCCGGCAATATGATGGACACCTGCGCCGGTAAAGCAGGGGCTTCCTACACCCCACGCCAAGGTTTTTGTCTGGAAACCCAACTCATCCCCAACTGCATGGCACACCCACATCTGGGCAGCATGATCCTGCGCAAAGGCGAGATCTACAGCGACTGCACCAGCTACCAATTTAGCATTGTGTAATCAAGCCTACCTATAAAAGAAGGAGCAACCAATCGGTTGCTCCTTCTTTGCACACTGACATTTGTGCTATTATGCATTTGTTCTTGCCACCTGTTCGGTAGGCAATTCTTCTTCGACTTCCTCTTCTTCAA
>CAYJIM010000053.1:2633-17084 GCA_964370215.1 uncultured Oscillospiraceae bacterium | reverse complement strand
TTCCACCAAAAAGCAGACTACCAAAACGAACAGGTCACCGCCATCAACCGCTGTGCGGCACATCCTGTCTACCACGGCTATCAATCGCTTGCCGAGGCAAAAGCCTACCAAGCAGGATCCAACCGCCTTTCCTTAGACGGCACATGGGACTTTGCGCTGTTTGACAGCCCAGATCTTCTGCCGGCAGACTTTTTTTCCCCCGATGCCGACCTTTCCTTTGCCCCCATCACCGTACCCGGTAACTGGGAATTGCAAGGCTTTTCCGCTCCCATTTACACCAATGTGGTCTACCCCTTCCCCATGACTGAGGGTGCCGATTTTTTGGTCAAACCCTCCCTTGCCGACAGCGACCCCAAACAATACCGCTATCGCTTAGACGGGACACTGCCCAACAATCGGGTTGGGGTGTACCGCCGTCAATTTGATTTATCTGAATCCTTTTTAAATGGACACAGCTTTTTGACTTTTGATGGGGTGGAGGCCGCCTTTTACCTCTATATCAACGGCAACCCCGTCGGCTACAGTCAGGATAGCAAACTTCCCTCCACTTTTGAGGTGTCACGGTATCTCACTGTAGGAAACAACACCGCCACGGTGGTCGTTCTCCGCTTTTGCGACGGCACTTGGTTGGAAGATCAGGATTATTTTCACCTGTCCGGCATCTATCGTTCCGTCCACCTGACTGCCAAACCTACCACCCACCTACGGGATTGGACGGTGGATGGGGACTGGACAGCTGCCGGTGGTGTGGTCACCGCAAGGGCATTTGTCAACAAAGTGGACGGCTATGCCGATCACACCGTGCGCCTGTCGGTCTTTGATGGCGACACCCTGCTCGGTGAGACGTCTGCCCCCATCGACACCGACTCCCCCATTTACGGCATGGGAACCGGCAGAGGTGCCAAAGGGCCTTTCCCTTTACCGGAAAGTGCGTTGCTACACCTAGCCTTGCCGACGATACAGCCGTGGGATGTCGACACCCCCACCCTGTATACCGCAGTACTGACCCTCCTCGATCAAACGGGCAAAGAGGTGGACTATGCGACTGCAAGAGTCGGTTTTCGCCACATTGAAATCAAGGACAACGTCATCACCCTCAACGGTCGTCGCATCGTCTTTCGTGGGGTCAACCGCCACGAACATTGCTTAAACGGGCGCACCGTTTCGGTCGATCATATGATCCGAGAAATCAAGTTGATGAAACAGCTCAATTTCAATGCGGTGCGCACCTGCCACTACCCCGACCAACCGCTGTGGTACGATCTGTGCGACGCGTACGGGTTGATGGTCGTCTGTGAAACCAACCTCGAAACCCACGGGGTGGGTGGGGCTGTCACCAATGACCCTGCCTTTTCAGGGGCGATGCTCGAACGTGCCACCCGCATGGTGCTCACCCACAAAAACCACCCCTCTATCCTGTCGTGGTCGCTCGGCAATGAATCCGGCTTTGGGCCGGGACATGCGGCGATGGCAAACTGGATTCGCTGTTACGACCCCACTCGTCTGGTACAGTATGAAAACAACGACCCCGACAGCATTGCCAGTGACATCAAGTGTTCCATGTACCCGACAATGGATATTTTACAACAGATGATCGCCGACAACCGTGACCGCCGCCCCATTGTCATGGTGGAATACGCTTATCAGATCGCCAATTCGGGCGGTGGATACGACCAGTTCAATGCACTTGCCGAAAAGTACGAGATTTTCCAAGGTGGCTTTGTCTGGGATTGGCAGGACAAATGCCTGCCTGCTGTCGATGAGAAGGGCAACCGCTACTGGGGCATTGGCGGTGACTTTTCGGAAGATGTGGTCGACTGGGCGGTTCCCCTTTACATGTGTGCCAACGGGGTGGTACTGCCGGATCTTACCCCAAAACCATGCGCCTATGAGATGAAGGAGGGGCACAGCCCCATTGTCCTGTCGCTCTACAACCCCGACAACGGCTGTTTTGGCCTCAAAAACCGCACCCAATCCATCCCCACCGAGGATCTTTTGATCCGTTACACCTTAACCGTTGCCGGCAACACAGTGGCAGAGGGGGCGTGCACCCCATTTGTGCCCACCACCCACCGTGCATGGATGGATCTGACCATCCCCAAACGCCCCAACATCGGGGTGACCCCACCGATCCTGCCAACCGACGAACAGACGGTATTTTTGGTGGATTTCGAAGCAGTCAAAGGGCAGTCGGATGTGCACTGCACCATCACCGTCGCCACCAAAAAAGCCTATCCTTGGTGTGATCAGGGGCATGTGCTCACCCGTCAGCAATTCTGCCTTGCAGGAATCGCCCCGACAGCGCCAAAACAAAAAAGCGACAAGACGGTGGATCTGTCCACCGTCGATCAACAACTACTCGTTGCAGGGGAGGACTTCACCGCCACCTTTGATCTTTCCTGCCACCTGCTCACCCATTACACCAAAGGAGGACACCGCTATCTGCAATCGGCAGGAGAAACGGTGCTGTCACGTGGACGGTGTGGAATGCACCTTGAAGGACGCTGGTGGGGGAACATTCAACCGGCCTTTGATGCGGTACTGCCCGACACCCTTTCAAAACAATGCCTCCATCATACCGCTTTGATGACAAATGACCGCACTGCGGTGGTCATCACCTTTGTGGATGAACTACAAGGCGGTGCCGGTTCGATTTTCACGACCACGACCTACACCATCGACGGCGAGGGCGACATCGATGTCCGCCAGACGGTACAGGCGGATGAACGCTATACCTACCTGCCACGGGTAGGGGTGGAATTGGTGCTGCCCGAAGAGTTTGAAGCGCTGTCGTGGTTTGGGCGCGGGGGACCGGAAAGCTACAGCGACCGCCATGCGGGGAATCCTGTTGGGCGGTACCAAAGTACCGTGGAAGAGCGTCACTTCCCCTTTGTGCCGGTCAGCCACAACGGCACCCATGTCGACACCCGCTCCCTCACCCTCATCGGAAGTGAGGGCAGAACGATCACCATCACCGGCGACCGATTCGCCTTCACCGCCCACCACAACACCATTGCCGATTACTGGAATGCGGTGCATGAACATGAACTTGTACGCCGCCCCGAAGTGTACCTGCAAATCGACGGCTTCCACAGTGGTATTGGCGGGGACATGGCATGGTCAACCGAAATTGCCGACAACCATTTGGTCAAAGCCGGCACCCTGTCCCACCAATTTACCGTAACGTTTGGGCGGACAGCGTCCGCAGACGTTGCGGGCGGGTGAAACCCGCAGTTGTTGCCGACGAAGCACCCATATCACGACAACCTCGTCCACGAGCCGGTAGCACCGGCGGGCATGGCGCGTAGCACGCGCTGGCATTTCCGACGAACGTTAAAAGGTCGCGAAATGTTTGTCGCGCGGGTCACACAGTAAGCAAGAAACTTTCTGTTTGGTAAAGGTAAAGTTTTGTTCCCTTTTTCAAAAGGGACAGGGTGTGGGACGGCGTCCCACGGTCTTGATTGCCGGCAGGCAACATTCAAGCGTCAGCGTTTTAAGGGATTTGGTTTTTACCAAATCCCTTTTTTTGAGGTCGGTCGATGTCAACATTTCGGCAGACATACAATGCCTTCCCTACCAAACCTACCTTTACCCGTAGGGTGTGCATGATATGCACACCGCAGACCGTCGAAAAAACCGCAATTTCGTTCATATATAAAAAAGAGGAGATCCCACATCCTGTGGCATCTCCTCTTTTTCATTCTTACGATTCCAATGGGCGGATCCGTAAGGTCGCCCCCACGCTATTTGCGATGGCAAGACAGCGCTGTTGTTGTTTTGGGGTGGTGACGGTGTCGACAATGGTCAGCACCACTTGTGGGACAAAATGGGTGCAATCGGCGGCAAATTTTAGCATCGCATCAAAGGATTGCAGGCCAAATTTGGAACGGGTCACCGCCAAAAATTCCTCGGCATTGTCGGCATTGAGACTGATGGATACGGTGTCGACCAACCCTTTTAGCATCGGTGCGGTGGGCTTTTGATGCATCAAGTCCGACAGCCCATTGGTGTTGATGCGAATCGAAACCCCTTGGGTCTCTTTCAAGAATTTGGCGACTGCCAACAGATCTTCCAGTCGTTCGGTCGGTTCGCCGTAACCGCAAAAGACCACTTCTTGAATGGTGGTCAGATCCCATTTTTTGAATTCATCGCACACCTCTTGTACCGTTGGTTCTCGTTCCAGCCACAGCGGATCTGATCCGTACACCGAGTCGCCATGCTCACGCAGGCAAAAAGTGCAGGCACAGGGACAGCGGTTGGTCATGTTGACGTAGAGGTTTTGCCCTACCGGATATAAGATTGTCATTTGTGTTCTCCTTATGCGGTTTGTTTGTTTACGATCAAGCCCATGCGTGATTTAAAGCCAGTGCGATCCAACGCAAAGCCGACCCCGATGTAAAGGGTGGTGCTCAGTCCCACTTGAATAAAGTACCCCGGCAATCCGCCGAGCGGGGAGAAGAGATTTCCTGTCATCAGCACTTCTGCCAGATAGTATCCCCCAAAGCAGAGCAAAAACGCCGGCAGGATCGCCACAAAGTTGCGCTTACACAGCACCGTTTTCGCTTTGGCGGTGAAGCAGAGCGCGGTCAGCGATTTGATGATGACCGACGGGACAATCCAGATGGCATACCCTGTCAACCCATCGGCAAGGGCGGCACCGAGTGCCCCTGCAAAGGCGGCATACCCCGGTGGCAACAAACTTGCCGCAAGGTAGATAAACCCGTCCCCGATGTGGGTATAGCCGGTGTGGGTGGGAATGCGAATGTAGGCGGTAAACAGGTAGATGAGGGCGGCAAACAAAGCAGTCATACAGAGCAGACGAACAGGGTTGGATGCTTTTGCGTGCATGGTTGATTCCTCCTAAATTGTGGTGTCGACAGGGGTGGGTGGGGCAGCAAGGTCGGTCAGGTATTCTTCAAAGCAGATGCCGTCGGTTGTCGGCAGATCCAGCTCAATGCTGCGCAGGATGGTTTTTTGGATGAAAGCGGCGGCACGGCAGACCGAATCGAAAAAATCTGCCCCATGCACCGCATCGGCAAGTAGTATGGCGGAAAAGACATCGCCGGTGCCCGACCGACTGGTGCCGACCTTTTGTTGGGTGGCAAAGCGTGCAGGTTTTCCTCGCTCATAGACAAAGTTGCCCAGCTGATCCCCGCTGGGGATGCCGGAAATGACCACCCGATCAGGCCCCTTTTGTGACAGCGTTTGGCAGATGGCAAGCAAGGTGTCATGATCCATCCCCTCATCATAAGGGGTGTCGGTCAGCATACAGGCCTCGGTGAGGTTTGGGGTCAAAATATCGGCAAAGGGCAAAAGTTCCGCCATGCGGTCGGCAAGCTGTTTGGTGTAAGTGGGGTAGAGTTTGCCGTAATCGCCCATGACAGGGTCGACCAGCACCGTTGTTTGTGCCGATTTAAACTGCCGAAAAAAGCCTTTGACCACCTCAATTTGATCGGCAGAACCCAAAAAGCCGGTGGCAATTCCCTCAAATTGCAGGTCCAGTTTTTTCCATTCGGCAAGGTAGTCCGGCATGGTTTCGGTGAAATCCTGCCAGACAAAGCTGTCGTAACCGGTGTGGTTGGAAAAAATAGCGGTGGGCACAGGGCAACATTGTAGGCGCATCGTCGAGATGATCGGGATGGAAACGGTGAGCGAACAACGCCCAAACCCCGAAAAATCATTGATGACCGCAACCTTTCGTTGATGGTTGTGAGAGGACATACGACACTCCTTTCCACCGCGTGTTGTCGGTGTGATTTACTGCTACCATTGTACCAGAATTTGAGAGAAAGTTAAAATCCACCGCTTTTTGTCTGTGCATTTTGAATTTAGATGATTTCTCTAATTTCCGTTCAACAAATGCTTCGTTCGCTGTTCTGTTTTACTACAAAACAACCCCCCTCTTTTTTTCGAAAAAAAATCATTTCGTGAAGTTGCCTGTTTTTTTACACTGATTGATCTATCGATTGTTGAAAATACAGAACCGTGGTTTTATTGGCGATGGAGGTCGCCCCTACCGCATACCATTTTTGGCTGGCAATAAACAGCGGACAGGCGTGGACGCCTGTCCCTACAAAACCGTATTTCAATTGGGCCATGGATGGGACGGACATGGCAAGCCATGTTCCTACAGAACAATATTTCATTTGATGGCATGGTTTGACCACTTTGTGGCGTTGTGTTATAATGGATACAATTGTTGTTATCTCTTATTGGGGGGTCAAATGATGAAATCCGGCATCTTACAAAAATACAAAAACAACAAGGGGTTTACCCTTGTCGAGTTGATCATTGTTGTGGCGATCATTGCCGTGTTGGCGGCGGTGTTGGTGCCCCAGTATATGACCTATGTCGAGCGCTCTAAGGAGTCAAGCGACCTGCAATTGGCGACCAACCTCATCAAAGCCGCCAATCTCGCCATGGCAGATCCACAAAACGAAATCCCTGCCGACACCATCCTTGAGGTGCTGTGGGTGACAAACACCACCAGTAGTGACCAACGGTTTCGAGGATGGTTACTGGTGCGTGAGGCCTATGCCGGCAACACAGGACGCACCTCCGCCATTAAGCCGACCGACTACAAGCAAACAGGGGCGAATGTCGCCAAGTTGCAGGTGAGTATCTTTGAGATTTTGGGGCAAGAGGCAATTCAAAACGCCGGCACCAGCGATTGGTATACGGTGTTTGGTGATGCACAGTCCTCCGCCGGACAATCTGCCTCATTTTGCTTCCATCTCGACAGCTCCACCGGAGCCATAGCAATGGCCTCCTTCCCTACCGATGGGGATCAGTCGGTTTGGATTGACAACATCGGGGTAAACCTCACACAATAGGACAGAAAAGAGGGACAATCATGCAGAGTTTTTGGGTGGCATTGAATGCCATTGCACCGATCTTTTTGTTGATGAGTTTGGGTTTTTTGCTGCGCCGTCGACAGATTCTCGACAGCGATCTATTGCAGTCGATCAACCGCTTGACCTTTCAGGTGTTCCTACCCTGTCTGCTGTTTGACAACCTCTACCAAACCGACTTGACCACCGCTTTTCGCCCCGACACCATCCTGTTTGCTGTCGGCAGTGCCGCTGTGGTCATTGCCCTCACTTGGGTCTTGGTGCCCCGCTTTGTCACGGACGGCAAGCGCTCCTCGGTGCTCATTCAAGGCATTTTTCGCAGCAACTATGTCGTATTTGGTGTCAGCATCATCACCAACATGTACGGCGCTGAAAACACCGCCCTTGCCGCACTTTTGAGTGCCATTTTGGTGCCGATTTACAATCTTTGTTCGGTCATTGTGCTGGCCTGCTTCAACAGCAAGGAAAAGCTCGCATGGCACGCACTGGTGTTTGCCATCCTCAAAAACCCGCTCATTTTGGCCACCCTTGCCGGCATTGCCGTTTCCTTTCTCGACCTTTCCTACCCCACCTTTTTGGTCTCCACCCTCGACTCGGTGGCAGGGCTTGCCACCCCTTTGGCCTTTTTGGTGCTCGGGGCGGACTTTGACTTTTCACTCTTAAAAAGCAACCTGCGCACCGCCCTCATTGCCGTCGCATTGAAGCTTTTGGGCAGTGCGGTCGTGTTTGTTCCCCTTGCCATCGCCTTGGGGTATCGTGAAGTGGAATTGATGTCACTCATTTTGGCATTTGCCTCCCCCGTTGCAGTCTCCAGCTACATCATGGCGGCACGTGCAGGGGCGGATCACCATTTGGCAGGGCAGCTGGTGGTGCTCAGTTCTGCCGGTTGCATTGCGACGTTGTTTTCTATGATTTACCTGTTGCAGAGTTTGGGTCTTTTATAATATTGACAGGAAAGGAAAATCGTGTGATACAAACACCCCATTGTTTGTCAATATTGCAAACAAATTGCGAAAAAGCCAAAAAGTTCTTTACATTTAGAATGCCGTTCAGTATAATGAAAGAGTAGCCTTAAAGGCGAGAACAATTGGCAAAAATTTCAGGCAAAACACCCTTGATTGTTTTCGTTTTGGCAACGTCCCATAATAGGGGACGATAGAAGATGGGAGAATTTAAAATTTATGGAGCGATCGTGGAAACAATACCGACTGGTCAATTTCGTAACCGGGACTGCCACAGCATTGCAACAAAAAAGAGAAGCAAAGCAGGATGCCAAAGCATTGGCAAAGGAACTTGATGTTGCTCTTTTGGGAAATAGCATTCATCGATTGACAAAAACAAGCAAAATTAAACAGCTCAACCGTTACAATCAGCATGGGGCGACCTCTCGCATGGAACATTCCATGGCCGTGGCTTATTACAGCCTTGCCATTGCAAGATTTTTGCACCTCAAGTGTGACCGCGCAAGCCTTGTCAACGGCGCCCTCTTACATGATTATTTTCTTTACGACTGGCATGAAGTACAGCTGTCAGCACTGCATGGGTTTCACCACCCACGCATTGCGGCAGAAACTGCAAAAGAGCATGTCTCGCTCAATGAACGAGAAGAAGATATTATTAGAAAACACATGTTTCCAATGACCATTGTACCGCCAAAACACCGCGAGAGTTTTTTGGTTTGCATGGCGGACAAGTATTGTGCAATGGCAGAGCTGTTGGAAAAGCACCCATACAAAGAAATCTTTGCACCGTTTGAAGATACTGACTTTTTTGAAAAGATTTAACACCATAACAGAAAACTCGTAGGGCTCTCCCTACGGGTTTTTGTCTGTCGTAAGGAGGACCTGTAAATGAAAACAGCAACCGAGATTGTCGTCCGCTATGCCGAAACGGATCAAATGGGGGTGGTGCACCACGCCGTCTATCCCGTTTGGTATGAGGTAGGACGTACCGCATGGATTGAAGCGTCGGGCGTGCATTACGCAGCGCTGGAACAAAAAGGCATTTTGCTGCCGTTGTCGGGCTTGCAATGCGGCTACCAAAAACCCATTCATTACGGCGAAACGGTGACGGTGGTCACCGCATTGACAAAACTCACCCCCTTTCAGGTCGTTTTTTCCTATGAAGTCCTGCGTGAGGAGGAGGTCGTATCGACGGGAAGTACCCAACACGGGTGGACCGACAAGGGCTTAAAGCCAATTCCGCTCAAGCGGGTCGATCCAGACCTATACGCACTGCTGTCGACCAGACTATTCAAAGGAGGGGTATGAGTATGGATCAACCGCTTGTCAAACTGTTTACCGATGGCGCTTGTAGCGGCAACCCCGGCCCCGGTGGCTGGGGTGCCATCCTGCAAAGTGGCATTCATAAAAAAGAGTTGTCCGGAGGTGCCGCTGAAACCACCAACAACCGCATGGAGATGATGGCGGTCATTGTGGGGTTGGAGACCATCAAGCGCCCCTGTCGCGTCGTTGTGACCAGCGACAGCAAATATGTCATCGATGCCATCACCAAAGGTTGGGTCAAAAAGTGGCAGGCCAATGGCTGGATGCGCAACAAAAAAGACCCTGCCCTCAACGTCGATTTGTGGGAACGGATGCTGGAGCAATTGGCACGCCACCAAGTCGAATTTGTCTGGGTGCGTGGCCATGCAGGACATCCGGAAAATGAACGGTGTGACGCCTTGGCCGTCGCACAAGCACAGCGCCACCGGACGGGATTATTGTAGGGGACAGGTCACCCGTCCCGATTGATTCATCGGTTAGTGGATGGATTTTGTAGGGGCGGATTGGTTGAGTGAAGAGTGAAGAGGTAGGGGCGACCTTTGGTCGTCCGAATGTCTGCCGGACGCTGTCCGCTGTAGGGGCGATTCGCGAATCGCCCGCAATGCCTGCCGTTCTGACCCTACCCTCCCACGTCGTGGACGGGCGTTCCGTGCGATGGGTGTATGGTCGGCAACGCCAGCGGACACTGTCCGCCGGTGCTACCGGCAAAAAAACACTTGCAATCCCGACAAAAATAGGGTATAATAAAACCGTTAAATGAGAATATGCTCATTTAACGGTTTGTTTTTTCTTCAAATTTAAGGGAAAACTAACGCAAAACAAAACCATACCGCTCAGAAGACGAGCGGTGATGATAACAGAAAGTAAGGGAAGACAGATGAAACGTTTTGTATATGCGGACAATGCCGCAACAACAAAAATTGATCCACGCGTCGTCGAGGCGATGATGCCCCATTTGACAGAGGAATACGGTAACCCTTCCTCCATCTATTCGGTGGGTAGAACGGCCAAACGTGCCATTGAAACGGCAAGAGAAGAGGTCGCCAAGGCATTGGGTGCGACCCCACGTGAAATTTATTTCACCGGTGGTGGTTCCGAAGCGGACAACTGGGCGATCAAAGGAGTGGTAGCCGCCCTCCAATCCAAGGGAAAAAACCACATCATTACCACAAATTTTGAACATCATGCGGTGCTGGACACCTGCCACTATCTTGAAAAACACGGCTGTACCGTCACTTACCTGCCGATCGATGAACACGGCTATGTGACCGCAGCACAGGTGGCAGCCGCCATCACTGACAAGACCGCCTTGGTTTCTGTGATGTATGCCAACAACGAAATCGGCACCATTCAACCGGTTGCCGAAATCGGCAAGGTATGTCGTGACAAAAAGGTGCTCTTCCACACCGATGCGGTACAGGCCATTGGCGCTGTGGACATCGACGTGGTCGCACAGCACATCGACCTCTTGTCCCTTGCAGGGCATAAAATTCACGGGCCGAAAGGCATCGGGGCCTTGTATATCCGCAACGGTGTCCGCCTCGAAAACCTCATCCACGGGGGTGGTCAGGAACGCAGCCGCCGTGCAGGGACTGAAAATGTCGCTTCGATTGTCGGTCTTGCCACCGCAATGACACTCGCCTGCACCGATATTGAAGCACGTGTAGCGACCGTCACCAAAAAGCGCGATCGCCTCATTGCAGGCTTGACTGCCATTGAAGCCAGCCACTTGAACGGTGGCCAGGAAGCACGCCTTTACGGCAACGTCAACTGCTCTTTTGAAGCGGTTGAGGGGGAGGCACTCCTCTTGATGCTCGACATGCAGGGCATCTGTGGGTCGTCCGGTTCGGCTTGTACTTCAGGCTCACTTGATCCGTCGCATGTGTTGTTGGCGCTGGGGCTTCCCCACGAAATCGCCCACGGGAGTTTGCGTCTGTCCATCAATGAAGAAACCACCGATGAAGACATCGATTACATTTTACAAACAGTACCGCCGGTCGTTGCACGTCTGCGCGAGATGAGTCCGGTTTGGGATCGTCGCGGTTAAGAAAGGGAGAACATTATTATGTTATATTCAGAAAAAGTCATGGAACATTTTGCCGCACCGCACAACGTCGGTGAACTTGCCGATGCCAATGGGATCGGTGAGGTTGGCAACGCCAAATGTGGCGACATCATGCGCATGTATATCAAAGTGGAAAACGGCATCATTGAGGATGTCAAATTCAAAACATTTGGTTGTGGTGCCGCTATCGCCACCAGTTCCATTGCCACCGATATGATCAAAGGGTCGTCTATTGATGAGGCGTTGCAGTTGACCAACAAAGCGGTGGTCGAAGCACTCGACGGGTTGCCGTCGGCAAAGGTGCACTGCTCGGTATTGGCAGAGCAAGCGGTCAAATCCGCCATTGCCGATTATTACACCCGCCAAGGCATCGACCCGACCCCCATTGTCGGCGAAATCGGCGAATGCGAACACTGCCACTAGCCGGCGAAGCCGGTAGCACCGGCAGGCATTGCGGGTGAAACCCGCTGTTGTTGCCGACCGAGCACCCATCGCACGAAAACCTCGTCCACGACGTGGGAAGGTGGTATAGAACCGCGGGCGATTCGTGAATCGCCCCTACAATGTTGAGGAAAACATGGATCTGTAGGGACAGGTTTCCATGCCTGTCCGAAATAAAAGTTTTGTCCACTTTTTCAAAAGTGGTGGTGTTTGAGGCAAAGCCTCAAGGTCTTATTTGCCGATAGGCAACTCTCAAGCGTCAGCGTTTAAGGGATTTGGTTTTCACCAAATCCCTTTTTTTGTGGGCGAAGCCGGTAGCACCGGCAGGCATTGCGGGTGAAACCCGCTGTTGTTGCCGACCGAGCACCCATCGCACGAAAACCTCGTCCACGACGTGGGAAGGTGGTATAGAACCGCAGGCGATTCGTGAATCGCCCCTACAACGGGACGGGTGACCCGTCCCCTACCTATTTACTAAAAAAAGATCGACACCGATTGGGTGCCGATCTTTTTTTATGTAGTTTATTTCATCCCTGTTTGTGCAATCCCCTCAATGAATTGTTTTTGGCAGATTGCATAGACGATGAGCATTGGGAAGGTGGCGATAACCGATGCCGCCATCAGTGTACCCTGTTGGGTTCTGAAGGTGTCTTTCAATGTTGCAAGCCCTGCGGACAGGGTGAACTGCATTTCATCAGTGGTGATGATCAGCGGCCACAACAAGTCTTTCCACGCAAACAATGCGGTGAAGACTGCAAGCGATACCAACCCTGACTTACACAGTGGCAACATGATGCGGTAGTAGATTTGGAAACGGTTGCACCCGTCCAAAATAGCCGCCTCTTCCAGTTCCAACGGCAAGCCGACAAACTGTTGGCGTAGCAAGAATGTCCCGAACGCCGATACAAGCCCTGGGAAGATCAACGCCCATGTGGTGTTCAGCAATCCCAGTTCCGAAACCATTTGGTACTGTGGCAACATGAAGATTTCCGGTGGTACCATCATCTGCATGATGACGATAGAGAAAATCAAGCCATTGCCGGGGAATTTCAGTCTTGCGTGCCCGTATGCTGCCATACTCGAGAACAAAAGCGCACAGAACACACGACCGATAATCAACAAAATGGTATTGAGGTACAGTTGCAGAAACGGCATCGCTTCCCACGCATCTGTAAAGTTGCTCCAGCGCAGTTCTGACGGTAGCCAAACGATCGGCACTTTAGAAATTTCACCGGTCGATTTAAATGAGGTCAACAGCATCCATACAAAAGGGAATGCCATGACGATTGCGCCCAAGATCAAAAAGACATGGATCAATGTTTGTTTTGGTGTTGCCATTTTTACCTGTGCCATGATAGTTCCCCCTTTCTAGTTGTCGTAATGAACCCATTTTTTCTGGCCGATGAATTGGAATACTGTAAATACCATGATCAGCAGGAACGCAAAGATAACAATCGCCGACGCATAGGTTTTATCCAATACAGTAAATGCTTCCATGTAGTATTTGTGCATGAGGGTACGTACACTGTTCATCAGCGAGGTGACCCCTGTTGTTTTGCCGTACAGCATGAAGACGATGTCGAATTGTTTGAGCGCCCCGATCATCCCTGTGATCAACAGGAAGAAGAGCGAAGGAGAAACGAGTGGCACAGTGATCGACCACAATTTTCTGATCGCCGATGCGCCATCGATGTCTGCCGCTTCATAGTAGGATTTGGATACGTTGGTGATCGCCCCAATGAGGATGATGATCTGTTGCCCCATCCCTGCCCATACAGCGACGATGACAACCGACATGAGTGCATAGCGGGTGTCGCTCATCCAGCCAATGCCTTCAAGGCCTACCATGCCGCCCAGCGCATTGAGTACCCCAAAGGTTTCATTGAACATAAAACGCCATACCATAGCAACTGCCGCAGGAGCTGCGACGACCGGCATAAAGTAGATGACACGATAGGTACCTACCCCACGGATTTTTTGGCTCATGAGCGAAGCCAAAACGGTACTGAATGCAATGGAAATCGGCACCGAACCGATGGTGAACAACAGGGTGTTGATCAACGCATGGTACACTTCACCCTGCGACCCTAGATCCTCAAACAAGCGGATGTAGTTTTCCGGTCCCGAAAATTCGGTTGCACCGAATGCCCCTGAGGTGGAAAAACTCATCAACAGTGTTTGAAAGATGGGATAGATGTTCAAAATGACAAGACCGATTGCCGTTGGTGCGACGAAAAAGTAACCCCACAGCCAGTCCTGATGTTTTTTCTTCAAAGAAGAGACTGCCTTAGCCATTCTTACCACTCCTTCATTTGTCTGTAAAGCAGACAAATGTTGCCCGAACAACGAGCAACATTTGTACGATACTCTTTTTTAGTTTTGGCAGTTCTCTCTACTCTTTTGCCAAAATTTCATTCATTTCTGCTGCTGCTGCTTCCAATTCAGTTTTGATGTCAGCACCGTCATAAATGTTTGCCATACGGGTTTCCAATGCTTGGTTCCATTGTGTTTTCAACTCGGTACCAATCCATTGTACCCCAGCATCCATTTGATCCAATACAGCGGATGTGTCAAAGCGTTCTGTATTGAGTTCTGCCCAAGTGTCAGAAACACCTTCGTAACAAGGAATGGATGGACCCATAGCAGCGTCCAGTTGTCCTTGGTAAGTGCCGAAGTATGCTGCAAATTGTTTTGCGGCTTCAATTTGTTCCGGTGTGCTACCGCCGGCTTCGGTGGTAACGGTGAGTGCAAGCCCGTTCATAACGGTTGCTTCTACGCCACCTTCCGGAATTGGCAATGCTGCGATGTC
>CAYJIM010000053.1:0-2533 GCA_964370215.1 uncultured Oscillospiraceae bacterium | reverse complement strand
CCGCCGTTTTGGTACATGAAGGAAGCATAACCATCTTGTTGGTAGTTCCCTGCACTAAAGCCGTACACGTTGTTGTCTTTGTCGGTGAGCACTTTTGCTGCATCTTCCAAGTCGGTCCATGTCCAGTCGTTGTTTGGATATTCAAGACCTGCAGCGTCAAACATTTCGGTGTTGTACACCAAAACGATACAGTCAAAGTCTTTTGGCACACCCCACATTTTATCGTCAAAACGGTAGAGTTTTTTAACATCTTCCGGATGTGGATCGTAGCTGAATTCCGGATCATATTCCGACAGGTTTGTCAGATCTTCCACAAAGCCGTTGTTGACATACAATTCAATGTTGTTGGTATGTTGGGTGATCATTTGACCCATATTGCCGCCGGTTGCGGAAGCTTCGAGTTTGTTCCAGTATTCATTCCATGGGGAGTAGGAAATGTTGATGTTGATGTTTGGATACATTTCTTTGAACGCATCCACAGTTGCTTGGTTTTGCTCTTCCTGTGCGGAGTTCCAAGAAACATAGCTGAGTTCAGCCGCATAGTCGCTCGCCAGTTTTCTGCCGGAATCGTCGCCGGAGGCTTCTTCGGTGCTGCCTTCATCGCCTGTGGTTTCGGTCGGTGTGGTTTCAGCCGGTGCAGTTTCTGCCGGTGTGCCACATGCTGCGAGTGATGCGGTCAGCATCCCTGCCAATAAAATTGCTGTTAACTTTTTCATAGTCCATAACCCCTTTTTCTATTAAAATCAAAACCGTTTGTCTAATGTTTATAAAATTAGACTTCCTTGCTGTGTTTTATAGTATACATTGTTTAGGTGATTATGACTATATGAAAAAGATACTAATTTATAAATAAAAATAGTTGCTATTTATGACATTTTTATGTTATAATGATTAAAAATAAAGCATTGTTGCGTAAACAATTGCACCAAATCAGCTGATTTTACAGGATAAAATCGTGCTATTGCACCCTTCTCATCAGGATTTCTCATTACAGACTTTGACATAGATATAAACATTTTTTCCTCTTGTCTATTTTGACAAAAAACAAGGAACAATTACCCAATCTATTAAGTAAGTTCAAGGAGGTCTCCCTATGCGCATGTTTTCTCTGAGTACGGCAAAGGACAAAGCTCTTTATCCTGAACAGTTTTACATCAACCAAGAGTATGCTCATTTTCGTATGAAGCCACACCAACACCAAGCATTGGAATTCAACTACATCAAGGAGGGTGTGTGTCATTATCTGGTGGGCGAAAAACGCTACACGCTGAAAAAGAAACAAGCGATTTTAATCGACCCTGCCGTGCCACACCGTCTAGAGTTTGACCCCACAACGCCGAGCACCGTGGTCGGCATTGTCCTTGCCAAAACCGAGGCACGTATGGGTACCGTCAGCTTCGAGGAATTGGTGCGCTTCAACAGTGACTTGAAAGCACTGTCCATGCAGTTTGAGGAAAACCTCATTCTTTCAGACGGACAGGCGATCTACCCCCTATTGCAGGAGATCATTGCAGAATGTCAGGATCAGCAGGATTTTTTATACCTGAACCTCCTCTGCAATCGCCTGCTGATTCAAGTTGCCCGACAGGCAAAGAAAAATCCTGCAACGGAACATGTGCAGGCAGTCAAAGACTATATTCGGGATCATTATCAAAAAATTCAGTGTGTCGAGGAAATTGCCGCCGCTGTAGGGCTGCACAAAACCTACCTACAACGCATTTTCAAAGAAGAGGTACACTGCACCATCTGGCAATATCTCACCCGTGTGCGTATGCAGCAAGCAACACTACTGCTACACGCTTCCGATATTTGTATCGGTGAGATCGACCAACACGTCGGTATTCACTCCCGTCAAAATTTCTATCTACTGTTTCGCAAGGAATACGGCATGTCGCCAAAACAGTACCGCAAGGAAGCACAGCAGGACAACTGTACCCAACAGGTCTTCCGTCTCCCCCTGTTGGACGAGCGTACACGCACTGAAAAACAAGAGATTCTGCAAGATGCCCTACAACTGCCACCCTTACGCAAGGAACAATCCACCCATGTCCTCCCACCACCCAACTGCTTTGATGCAAAATCCAGCTGCCAATAGAACCATCCACCATTCATTACCATTGCCTTTCGTAGGGGCGGATTCCATATCCGCCCACCATTCATGAATGCACTGGGAGGTGATTCTGTGCCGTTGCCAATACGCAAAGAACTCCGGTTAAAACACTATGACTACAGTCAAAATGGTGCCTATTTTGTGACCATCTGTACCCATGACAAAAAATGCTTGTTTGGGTATATTGGGGCAACCACGCCGGTCACCCACATGGTTCGTACGACTTTTGAAAAAACACTCCGTCAATACCACCCTGTCATCTGCCCAATAGCGGTTGTAATGCCAAATCATTTTCATGCTATTATCGTAATTTCTCGGGCGGATATGGAATCCGCCCCTACCCTTGCGCAAATCATGCAGTCCTTTAAACGACAGTCCACGATTGGCTATATCAAATTGGTAAAAGCACATCTAGCACCATCA
>CAYJIM010000052.1:0-17424 GCA_964370215.1 uncultured Oscillospiraceae bacterium | reverse complement strand
CCGGTGCGGTGAACGGGGTGCCGTCATCTTCCATCGAAAGATCCATCCCTTCTACATAGACAGGGCGTGGGTCAATGGTGACAGTAACGGTAGCAGCACCGTGTTTGCTTTGCAGTGCAGTGGTCGAGGTTTCGTCGGTAACCATTTTGTAAAGTACTTCTTCGGTACCAACTTCGTCATCGGTGCTTGCGGTGTCTGCATCAAACATGCCGGTTGCTTCATTCCAGAATTTCATGCTGTAAGTGCCTGTGCTGTCAGTGTTGTCAGCAAACATGATATCTGTTGTAGACAGGTCATAATTTTCAGCATCATAAATTTTTCCGGTTTCATAATCATCTACATCAAAAACATAGAAAGTACTTGTGCTACCACCATGGATGACGTAAATGTTACTGGTGTTGCCGTAGAATACCGGTGCAATGGTTTCTTTGGAGAAGTAGGTGCCTGCTTCTAATGTGTGCAGTTCCACGCCATCGACGGGCTCTACTGTTGCGGTAATGTCCCCGATGATGTCGCTTACGTCACCATACATGATGTTGGCGCCTTTGTTTGCATAGAACAGTGCGTGTAGTTCAGCACTTGCATTTGCAGTACCGACCGGTAGCTGTTGCACATACTGCAACTGCATGCCGTATTTGCCATAGTCTGTATTTGCTTCGTAGTTGATTAAGGTATCGTCGCCTTCCATGATATAGTGGGTCGAGATTCTCATGAGGCTAACAATTTGTGGTACGATCATCAATTCGACTGCACCTTCAATGGTTTTGTCTTCCGAAACTTTTACAGTATAGTTTACGGTTTTGGTGCCAACATCACTTGCATGAACGATTTGGCCACCGCCATTGAGATTGAGGACATCGGTCATCGAGCGATCTGCTACCGGTGTGGTGACGGTGATGTCAGCAGCGGTTGCGGTCGGGATGGTTTTTTGTACGTGTGCCAGAATTTCTTCTTCGGTCACGGTCAAAGCAGTTTCGTCATAAGCTTTGCTTTTTTCCAATACAGGAATGTCATAGTTTACAACGGCTTCTTGTCTTTCTACAGCAGTGAAGGTAGTTGGTGCTTTAAAGTCAATGGCATAAACTTCTTCAGCAGTGTATTCGGTACCGTCTTCAGATACCCATACATAGTATTTGCCTTCGCCTGTTGGTTTTGGCAACAATTCCTGTCCTGCGGTAGCAATGGTTTGTAAACCGCTTTCGGAATAGAAGTAGGTTTGCAATACGGTGTCTTTTTCGCCTTCTGCTTTAAAGGTAATATCATAGTTGTAGATTGGGAAAATAGTGACACCATTTTCAGCAAGGCTTGTGTTGGAACGTACCATTTGCACGCCGCTAAACATTTCGTGTGCCCAACCTTCAAAGTGGTAACCTGTCGGTTCTACGACATCTTCCGCTGCCGGTAATTGGGTGTCCCAACCGATCGAATTCGCTTCAGCAGTGATGGTTTTGATGGTATCGCCATTGTAGTCTACTACATTTGCGGTATACTCCGGTGCGGCAACAGACGCTAAATAGTAAGAGAGATTGTACGTCATGTTGTAGCCATGGGTTCTAGAGTTTTTTGTAGCTATGGTGAAGTTGGCGTTACCGGCACCAGTGCGGGTGACTGTCCGAAGAATATTGCCGCTCTCATCGTATGCCGCGTACATAAATTCAAGATCAAAGTAAATATCATCTGTGAGGTTCGGGTTTGGTACTAAAGTCCAATGTAACTTTACCTTTCCTACTTCCACAAACTCTTCCTCTACACTATAGTCAAGGATCAACTTTTCATACAACGCATAGAAAGTAGTATCGCCTGTTGGTGTGTAGGGGAAGGAAACTTTTTGAATGGTTCCGGAAGCATCTTTCACACCCCAGCCAACAGGACCGTGTTCTACCGGGGACCAGATTGGAGCTGGCAAATCAGTTATTTGGCCCGCTTCATTAAAAGTAGCAGTGACTGTTTCCGGATATTGATAGCTACCTAGCGTAAACTGCGATGCAATTTTAATGATTGGTGCAACTGCTTGCTTGTCATCAATCGGAGCCAACGATGTCGGCATTGGCAAGCCTGCATCAGTACTTACTGTAGAAGTGGTGGTAGGCACAGTGCTTGCGGTAGAAGTGGTATCAGTGGATACGGTACTTGCAGTGGAAGTAGTATCGGTGGATACGGTACTTGCAGTGGAAGTGGTATCAGTGGATACAGTGCTTACAGTAGAAGTGGTATCGGTGGATACAGTGCTTACAGTAGAAGTGGTATCGGTGGATACGGTGCTTACAGTAGAAGTGGTATCGGTGGATACAGTGCTTACAGTAGAAGTGGTATCGGTGGATACGGTGCTTACAGTAGAAGTGGTATCGGTGGATACAGTGCTTACAGTAGAAGTGGTATCGGTGGATACGGTGCAGGTGGGACAGTGGTGCTCACGGTGGAGGTGGTACCTCCATCAGTCGATGGGTCAGAAGTAGCGAAAGCAGTGAGTGGTACACTAACCATCATGGTCAATGCCAGCAGTGCGCTGATCGTTCTTCTGAATCTCATAGATTTCTTTTTCATACGAGTAGTCTCCTTAATTTCGGTTGTGTTGGTCTGTTGTTTTCGATGTGTTGAATTATATAACTTATTTATGTAGAAAAAATAAGAAAAATGTGAACTGGTATTATTTATATTATGTCTGAATAATGAATTAAAGAACAAACAAAATGATATAATTTGTTTATTTAACTTATAGTGAGGTTTTTCATTCTTTCTATCTATAAATGCAATCTTCATCATTTTACCACTTTACCCCGATAAAAACGGGTAGTGATGTTTGCTGAAAAAAACCACTACAATATGCAATGAGTAAATTTCTTTGAATAGATAAAAAAGAATGTAAATTTAGCACTATTATGCAACCGACCTTTGAGCCTGCGAAATTGCCGTTAAAGTGACATGAAAACCTCGGTTTGTCCACCCGTAAAAAAGGCATTCGAAATCATCCGAATGCCTTTTTTACGAGTGAAGAGTAAGGAGTGAAGAGTGAAGAGGTAGGGGACGGGTTGCCCGTCCCGTTGTAGGGGCGATTCACGAATCGCCCGAGGTTACCTCGTCGTTTTCATTGGTGATCGGTTTTCGTAGGGACAGGGCTCTGCACTGTCCTCCCACCGTTTTCGCATCCTTTTGGTTGTGGTAAACGGCGGATGGGTCAAGACCCATCCCTACAGAACCATATTTCAAAGGGTCACAGCTTGCCGTGACCGCAATGCCCGCCGGTGCTACCGGTCGCAAAAAAAGCAGTTTGGCATATGCCAAACTGCTTGAACGCTGACGATTGATGGTTGCCTTACGGCAATCCGACCGTGGGACACCGTCCCACACCCTGTCCCTTTTGAAAAAGGGAACAAAACTTTTATGAACTACCCAATTCTCATGGAGCGATGAATGAAGGACAGAGCAGAGCCCTGTCCCTACAAGGTCACATCTAACCATGCCACGTCGTGGACGAGGTTTTCGTGATATGGGTGCTCGGTCGGAAATGCCAGCGGACGCTGTCCGCAAATGCCTGCCGGTGCTACCGGCCGCTAGTATTGACGGCCAAATACCACTTGATATTTTGCAGGTTTTCCACAGCAAACACAGGTGTCTGCCAGTTGTTCCTGTTCAAACGGAATACAACGGGATTTCACACCGCCGGTTTCATCCTTCAACTGTTCTTCACAAGCGGTGTCGCCGCACCACATCGCCTTGATGAATCCCGGCTTGTTTTGTGCCGTTTCCAAAAATTCCTCATGGGTGGTTGCCACATGGGTTTTCTCTTTCAAGTTTTGCAGAGCACGTTCATACAATCCATCATGCACCGCTTGCAACAGGGTGGTGATGGTTTCTTCCAGTGCATCGAGAGAAACAACGGTTTTCTCCCCGTTGTCACGGCGCACCAACACACATTGGTTTTCTTCAATGTCACGTGGGCCGATTTCGAGGCGCAATGGCACCCCTTTCATTTCATACTGACTGAATTTCCAACCGGGAGAATTGTCCGAGTCGTCCAATTTCACACGGAAAGAGGCTTTCAAACGGTCACGCAGTTCACAGGCTTTGTCCAATACCCCTTCTTTATGCATGGCGATCGGCAGAATTGCCAATTGGATCGGTGCGACTTTCGGCGGCAGCACCAGACCGTTATCGTCGCCATGTACCATAATGATGGCGCCGATCATGCGGGTAGATACCCCCCACGAGGTTTGATGTGGATATTGACGGGTGTTGTCACGTCCGGCAAAGGTGATGTCAAAGCTCTTTGCAAAGCCATCGCCGAAGTAGTGAGAAGTACCCCCTTGCAACGCCACCCCGTTGTGCATCATTGGCTCAATGGTGTAAGTGGACAACGCCCCTGCAAATTTTTCCTTTTCGGTTTTTTGTCCGATGATGGCAGGAATCGCCAAGGTATCACGGTAAAATGCTTCATAAACGTGTAGCATTTGCAGCGTTTCTTCCATTGCCTCTTCAGCGGTTTCGTGCATGGTATGACCCTCTTGCCACAAGAATTCTGAAGTGCGCAGGAACGGACGGGTGGTTTTTTCCCAACGCATGACGTTTGCCCATTGGTTATAGAGCTTTGGCAGGTCACGATAGGATTGAATGATTTTTTGGTAGTGTTCGCAGAACAACACTTCGGAAGTTGGGCGAATGCAGAGACGCTCTTCCAACTTTTCGCTACCACCATGGGTGACCCATGCCACTTCCGGCGCAAAGCCTTCGACATGATCCTTTTCCTTTTGCAGCAGACTTTCCGGAATGAGTACCGGCATGTAGAGGTTTTCGTGTCCTGTTTCTTTGAAGCGGCGATCCAGATCCGCTTGAATATGTTCCCAGATCCCATAGCCGTATGGGCGGATGATCATACAACCCTTCACGCCGGAATAGTCGACAAGCTCTGCCTTTTTCACGACATCAGTATACCATTTTGCAAAGTCGACATCCATTGCAGTGATGTCTTTGACCATTTTTTGTTGCTTTGCCATTTGTTATTCTCCTTTTATTCAATATGGAAAAAGAGCAAGGGGACAATGCTTCCCCTATACTCTTTCCATTTTTATTCTTCTGTTTCTTCCGATTCCTGTTGTTCTGCCGCTTGCAAGGCTTGTTCTTCAGCTTGCAACGCTGCAGTGTCGATGGTTTCCTCTTCGCCCTGTTCGACTTCGGCAACTTCAACCTCTTCATCATGATCGGTGCGTACAAAGGACACAAGTTTGGTTCCTTCCGCTACACGCATGACACGGACACCACTGGCGTAACGACTCATGACGTTGACGTCACTGACACGAATACGAATGATGATGCCATCGTCCGAAACAAGCAGCAAATCGTCTTCCTGATCGACGACACGAATGCCGACAACCGACCCTTTGGTTTCGCTGACACGGTAGTTGATCTTGCCGAATCCACCGCGATTTTGTAAGCCATACTCCGAAATGTCACTGCGGCGCCCCTGCCCTTTGTCGGTTACGGTCATGACGGTGGCGTTTTCACGCAGTCTTGCCATACCCACAACGATGTCGTCACCACGCAATTTGATGGCGCGCACCCCGCGTGCAGTACGGGAAAGTGGTCTTGCAGAGGTTTCGCTGATGCGAATCGCCATCCCGTTTCTGGTGGCAATCAGTAACTCATGAGCGCCATCGGTCAACTTGATGAACGCGAGCTTATCATCCTCATTGAGGGAGATGGCGATCAGCCCGTTTTTGCGGACATTCTTATAAGCGGACAACTGGGTACGCTTGATGAGCCCGTTTTGGGTGACCATCACCAGGTATTGATCGTCGGTAAATTCCGGCACACGGATCATGCAAGCGATGGATTCATCGGGATCGAGTTGCAACAGGTTGACAATGTTTGTCCCCTTAGAAGTACGACTGCCTTCCGGAATCTGATAGCATTTGAGGCGATACATCCGTCCCTTAGAGGTCAAGAACAGCACATGATCGTGGGTGGACGAAATGAACAGATCCTCCACAAAGTCCTCTTCGCGTTGGGTGGAACCGGATACCCCTCGTCCCCCACGCTTTTGTGTTTTATAAATATCAGCGGACACCCGTTTCACATAGCCAAAATGGGTGCGTGTGACGATGCAGGATTCTTCTGGAATGAGATCCTCGATATCCACTTCGCCGCTGACCATCTGAATTTCGGTCCGGCGCTCGTCACCGAATTTGCGGCGTACTTCCGCCAGTTCCGCTTTGATCAAGTCGAGCACCAGTTGGTGGTCATTTAGAATGGCAAGCAACTCTTCAATGCGCGCCATGATCGCCAAAAATTCATCTTCAATTTTTTTGCGTTCCAAACCGGACAACTGTCCCAAACGCATCGCGACGATGGCGGAGGCTTGAATCTCATCCAAATAAATGCCGTCGGTGCCGTAATCGACCAGACGGACATCGCCCATTTGTACTTCCCCGTCGCTGAGTTTAAAGCAACGCTCCATCAAGGCCTGTTTGGCACTCGGCTGGTCGGGGGATTTTCGGATGAGGGCAATGACTTCATCGATGAAGTCGAGCGCGATGTTCATCCCACGCAGGATGTGCGCACGTTCCTCCGCTTTTTTGAGTTCAAATTGGGTGCGACGACGAATGACATCGCATTGAAAATCCACATAATTGGAAAGAATATCTTTTAAAGTCAGGATTTTTGGTTGTCCGTCCAACAGTGCCAACAAAATGATCCCGACGGTTTCTTGCAATTGGCTGTACCGGTAGAGTTGGTTTAACACCACCTGTGGGTTGGCATCACGCTTGAGTTCAATGACCATGCGCATACCATCGCGGTCGGATTCGTCACGCAGATCAGAAATGCCGTCCACGCGTTTTTCCTTGACAAGGTTTGCAATGGCTTGTAGCAAACGCGCCTTGTTGACCATGTACGGTAGTTCCGTGACAATGATGTGGAAACGTCCGTTTTTCTTTTCTTCGATCTGTGCTCTGGCACGCAGGGTGATTTTACCACGCCCTGTCGAATAAGCGGCACGAATGCCCGAATACCCCATGATGATCCCACCGGTCGGGAAATCAGGACCTTTGACAAAGTCCATCAGATCTACCATATCTGCATCCGGATTGTCGATCAAAAAGGTGGTGGCATCGATGACTTCGGTGAGGTTGTGGGGTGGGATGTTGGTGGCCATCCCGACCGCAATCCCCGTTGATCCATTGACCAACAGGTTGGGGTAGCGCGACGGTAGAACGGTCGGCTCTTTTCTCGAGTCATCAAAGTTTGTGGAAAAGTCCACGGTATCCTTTTCAATGTCGGTGAGCATTTCCAAAGAAATTTTACTCATACGAGATTCGGTATAACGATAAGCCGCCGGTGGGTCACCATCGACCGAACCGAAGTTGCCGTGCCCGTCGACCAGCGGATAGCGCATCGAAAAGTCCTGTGCCAGACGCACCATCGCGTCATAAACAGAACTATCCCCATGGGGGTGATACCGTCCCAATACGTTCCCGACGGTTGTCGCACATTTTTTATACGCTTTGTCCGGTGTCAAACCGTCCTCGTGCATGGCATATAGAATTCTACGGTGTACCGGCTTTAAGCCGTCACGCGCGTCGGGCAGTGCACGACTGACAATGACCGACATCGAGTAATCCAAAAAGGACTTTTTCATTTCCTTTTGAATATCCCGTAGAATAATTTTACTGTTCTCTGTATTATACAACTGTATTCCACCTTTCACGACGGGAACACCCGTCCGGTTACCAATGATTTATTATACCACAACTTCAAGGACAATGCCACTGTTTTGTAAGAAAATTTGCCTTTTTGCACAACCAAAAGAATAAAAAGGAATAAAAACTTCACATCCACCCAATAGGGGTGAAAAAAGGAAGGGAATCAGTGGGGAAAAGAAAAGGAACAGGGGGATCCCCAAGGGATCTGTGTGCAAAAAAACAGTGCGCTGTTTTCACCGATTGCTTTTTAAAAAAAAATATGCTATAATAATCGTACATATGAGGTGGCACATCTGCTTTTTTCCGCTTTGCGCAACGGCGTTGACGGTTTTTGGTGGGCGCCAACTATCACAGCAACGTTTTTTATAAAAGGAGAAATCACGATGAGCAATCCAGTGGTAACAATGAAAACAGGAACAGGGGCAATTGTTAAGATGGAACTGTATCCGGAAATGGCACCAAACACCGTGGCGAACTTTATTGCATTGGTCAAAGACGGCTTTTACAATGGGCTTGTTTTTCACCGTGTCATCAAAGGTTTTATGATCCAAGGTGGCGACCCGGAAGGTAGCGGCATGGGTGGTCCAGGCTACGGCATCAAAGGGGAATTTGCGTTCAACGGTGTACCGAATACCCTGCGCCACACCAAAGGGGTGCTGTCGATGGCACGTTCGCAGTCGCCAAACAGTGCCGGTTCGCAATTTTTCATCATGCTCGACACCCACACCCATCTGGATGGTCAGTATGCGGCATTCGGTAAGGTCATTGAAGGCATGGAAGAAATTGACCGCATTGGCAGCACTGCTTGCAGTCGTGCGGACAGACCGCTGGAAGACGAAGTGATGGCAGAAGTGACGGTAGACACTTTTGGCGTGGACTATCCGCAACCGGAAAAAATGTAACAATCGATGCACACCTCTGTGGGGTGTAAAAACAACCGATGGAGGTAAGTGGCATGGAAAACAAACAACTGGCGCGTATCAACGAATTGGCTAGAAAAGCAAAAGCTGAGGGTTTGACCGAGCGGGAAGCGGCGGAACAACAAGCGCTCCGCAAGGAGTATATTGCGGCATACCGCAAGAGTTTGCGCAATACGCTGGATCGCATCGTGTTGGTGGATGCCGATGGCACCAAAACACCGCTAGAGAAAAAGTAAGAGGCAACGGGCGACCTTATGTGGTCGCCCGTTTTGTGTGCAGTGAATGGCGGTGTAAGGGTAGGCTTGGTAGGGCAGGCATTGAATGCGTGTCCTGCAATGAGTGCTCGGTCGGCAACAACAGCGGGTTTCACTCGCAAATGCCCGCCGGTGCTACCGGTCGCCTGCAAAAAAGCAGTTTGGTATATCCCAAACTGCTTGAACGCTGACGCTTTAAAAGGGCCTGTCGGCAACGAGACCGCAGGACTCCGTCCCACACCCTGCAACTTTTTGAAAAAAGTTGATTCAAACCTTTATCACAGGTTCCACCGCATCATGCCACGTCGTGGATGAGGTTTTCGTGCGATGGGCGCTCGGTCGGAAACGCCAGCCGGTGCTACCGGCTGTGAAGGCTAAATATTTTAGAAGAAACGCAGAACAATTTACCGTTCTGTGTTTGACATTCTACCGAAAATGCAGTAAAATAAATACATGTGGGCGAAAGCCCTCCACAAAGACCCGAAAAACAAGAAGGCGGTGTAACTATGGACGTCAAACAATTGCAACTCACAGCATGCAACATCCGAAAAGGCATTATCGAAGGGGTTTTCCATGCAAAAGCAGGACATCCCGGTGGTTCGCTCTCCGCAGCGGATCTCTTTACCTATCTGTATTTTAAAGAATTAAACATCGATCCAACCAATCCAAAAGACCCGAACAGAGACCGTTTTGTCCTCAGTAAAGGGCATGTCGCACCCGGTTTGTATGCCGCATTGGCACACCGTGGTTTCTTTCCGGTAGAGGAACTACAAACACTTAGAAAAATCGGCTCTCGCCTGCAAGGCCATCCTGACATGAAAGGGACACCTGGGGTTGACATGTCGTCCGGTTCCCTCGGACAAGGGATCTCCACCGCTTGCGGTATGGCAAAAGCGGCAAAATTGACAGGGGAGTCTTACCGTGTCTACACCATGCTCGGAGACGGCGAACTGCAAGAAGGCCAAGTGTGGGAAGCGGCAATGTTTGCAGCACACAACAAGCTGGACAACCTTGTGGTCATCGTCGACAACAACAACCTGCAAATTGACGGCTCGATTGAGGATGTCATGAGCCCTTACCCGATTGACGAAAAATTTAAAGCGTTTGGTTTTGCAGTCGAAGTGATCGACGCGCACGACTTTACCCAAATTGAAAAAGCATTTGCAGCGGCGAAACAACACAAGGGTTGCCCGACAGCAATCATTGCAAAAAGCGTCAAAGGCAAAGGCGTTTCCTTTATGGAAAACAAAGCGGCATGGCATGGTACTGCCCCCAATGCGGAACAATATGAACAAGCAATGGCGGATCTGAACCAAATCATGGCGGAATTGGAGGGTTAAGCAGATGGCAGAGGTAAAAAAGATTGCAACAAGAGACAGTTTTGGCAACGCATTGGTAGATTGCTTTGCAGAGTTTGAAAACCTTGTCGTACTGGATGCTGACCTTGCGGCGGCAACCAAAACCGGCATTTTCCAAAAAGCACATCCAAAACGCCACATCGACTGTGGGATCGCGGAATGCAACATGATGGGCATCGCTGCTGGGATGGCGGCAGCCGGTATGATTCCGGTGGCTTCCTCCTTTGCGATGTTTGCGGCAGGACGTGCCTTTGAACAAATCAGAAACTCGGTCGGTTACCCACACCTCAATGTGAAAATCGGTGCAACCCATGCCGGCATTTCGGTTGGGGAAGACGGTGCAACCCACCAGTGTAATGAAGATATTGCCCTGATGCGCACCATTCCGGGGATGGTTGTATTGAACCCTTCGGACGATGTGGAAGCACGTGCGGCAGTGCGTGCGGCATTGGCACACAATGGTCCCGTTTACATGCGTTTTGGTAGATTGCCGGTGCCGGTCATCAACGACCATGCCGACTACAAATTTGAAATCGGCAAAGGGGTCACCTTACGTGACGGCAAGGATGTCACCATTGTGGCAACCGGCTTGACAGTCAGTGAATCGCTTGCAGCAGCAGACCTGTTGGCGGCAGACGGCATTGATGCGGGCGTTATCAACATCCACACCATCAAACCGATTGACGGGGAATTGCTTGCACAAGCGGCGGCAAAAACCGGCAAACTTGTGACAGTGGAAGAACATTCCGTCATTGGTGGTTTGGGAGATGCGGTCATTGGCGCTTTGGCCAGCGCACCGGTACCGGTTTGTAAAGTGGGCATCAACGATGAATATGGTCATTCCGGCCCTGCAGTACAACTGTTGGAAGATTACGGATTGACTGCACCGGGGATTGCAGCACGCGTCAAAGAGTTTTTGGCATAGTCAAAACAATCGAGAAGGGTCTGCGGTTGCAGACCCTTCTTTTTATCTTTATCGTATAGAAAGGGGGATAAAAATGGTATTTTTAATTGACTTTGAAAATGTATCAAACAGTGGATTTGAGGGGTTGGATTCCTTGCAATCGAGCGACCGCTTGATCATTTTTTACACCGAGCATTCCAAGAGTATTTCGATGGCGACCCATTGTAAATTAGAGGAATCAGGGGTGCAAAAGCAGTATATTCAGGTGCAAAATGGGGGCAAGAATGCGCTCGATTTTCAATTGGTAAGCTACCTGGGGTATTTGGTGGCAACCGAACCTGACGAGGCATTCTGTATTGTCAGCAATGATACCGGCTATCAGTTTGTGACTGATTTTTGGAAAGAACGTGGCGCAAAGGTGATGCGCTGTCGCAATCTGCAACAAAAGACGGAAGAAAGCGAGCATCAGGAGTTGCTGGAGCTGTTGCCGGAGGAACAAGAGGAAATCGGGAGAATTTCTCGGATCATTGAAAAGTATAAAACAAAACAAGGGGTGAACAATGCCCTTGTGAAGCTGTACGGTTCGGACCGTGCGGGTGGTATTTATAAAACCATTCGCCCGTTGATCAAAAACAAAAAAGGGCATTAAAAAAGACCGTTGCAGAGGATTTTTCTGCAACGGTCTTTTTGTGATCGAAAACAATTATGCGATACCGCAATCATCGTAGTCCTGCCATTTTTTGGTGTAGGCACGGTCGTTGAGGAAACGATAGCCGAAGTAGACGATGGCAGCAGCAAGGCTTGCAAGGCCCAGTACGAGGGTGACAATGGCGATGGCATTGCCCAATTGACTTTTTTCCTGTTTCATAAAGAATCCTCACTTTCTGTACGTTCAATAGTCGATCTATTTTTATAGCTTTATGATAACCCAAAACCGAGACAATGTCAATGATCTTTTCACAATGTTTACAAGTGGGCATGTCGCACGCGCTGGTGTTTCCGGCGGATGAAACCCACTGTTGTTGCCGACCGAGCACCCATCGCACGGAAAGTCTGTCCACGATGTGGGATGGTGTGGTGGAACCTGTTATAAAGGTTTTAATCAACTTTTTTCAAAAAGTTGCAGGGTGTGGGACGGAGTCCTGCGGTCTTGATTGCCGATAGGCACTTTTCATGCGTCAGCGTTCAAGCAGTTTGGGATATACCAAACTGCTTTTTTTGCGGGCGACCGGTAGCACCGGCGGGCATTTGCGGGTGAAACCCGCTGTTGTTGCCGACCGAGCATCCATATCACGAAAACTCCGTCCACGACGTGGGAGGGTGGGTTGGAAATTGCGGGCGGATATGGAATCCGCTCTACCACACAATAAAAATATCGTCTGTAGGGACATGGTTTGCCGTGTCCGCCATCCATGACCTACCAAATCGCATCCAATGCGTGCCCTACCAAACATTCCTGTTATTCATCCTACCGCACCAACAAATACTGTAAATAACGGCGAAGGTTTTGCTTGGCGCGGGCGAGGGTGCGGCTGACGGTGGATTTGTTGACGCCCAATTCTGCTGCAATGGTCGGGATGTTTTTGCCTTCAAAAAAATAAAGCAGTACCACTTGTCGTTGGTGGGGTGACAATTCCTGTCGAATGACCTGTAAGACGGCTTTGCGCAAACGCTTGTGGCCGGCACTCTCCACATAAACGTCCTCTCCTGTACGGTCGGCAACACCGCCGATCGCCTCCTGTAATCGATCCAAACTCCATACCCTTGCGATAAACGACACTCCTTTCAGGTGATAAATGCAAACAAATGCGGTTACAAATGGTGACTATAAACACATTATATCTCACAATACGTGAGTTGTCAAGTGGGCGCTGAAAACACAATGCAACGTGGTGCTGTGGCGAGTGGGTGACCAAAGGGTAAAGGTGACGTGAAAAAAGAGTGAAAGGTGTACCAAATTGCCAAATTTAGATGTAAATT
Source organism: uncultured Oscillospiraceae bacterium (assembly GCA_964370215.1). Classification (GTDB taxonomy): domain Bacteria; phylum Bacillota; class Clostridia; order Oscillospirales; family Ruminococcaceae; genus Massiliimalia. The sequence continues at coordinate 4,314 of CAYJIM010000052.1, read as the reverse complement.
TATTGTTTTTTGTCGCTTTGCCCTTTACTTTTTCTTTGGAAAGTGTTAAACTAATGACAGTGAAAAAGCGGATGGTCGACAGAATCGATCATTTTTTATGCTGTTGTCGTGGAATTGTACATGACGGCAGTCTTTTGTCGCTTTGGAACGTTGAATTTAAGGAGGAAAACATTCATGGCAAGAAAAATGAAAACAATGGATGGGAACACCGCTGCCGCTCACGTGTCGTATGCTTTTACCGAAGTTGCTGCGATCTATCCGATCACACCGTCTTCTAACATGGCAGAAGTGACTGACAAATGGGCATCTGTCGGCAAAACAAACATTTTCGGTGAAACCGTTAAAGTAACCGAAATGCAATCTGAAGCAGGGGCTGCTGGTGCTGTCCACGGTTCGTTGTCCGCTGGGGCATTGACCACTACTTACACCGCATCACAAGGTCTTTTGTTGATGATCCCGAACATGTACAAAATCGCTGGGGAATTGTTGCCGGGCGTTATCAATGTATCTGCTCGTGCAGTTGCATCTCACGCACTGTCGATTTTCGGCGACCACCAAGACGTTTACTCATGTCGTCAAACAGGGTATGCGATGCTTGCATCGACAAACCCACAAGAAGTTATGGACCTCGGTGCAGTTGCACACTTGGCTTCCTTGAAAGGTCGCGTACCGTTCTTGCACTTCTTTGATGGCTTTAGAACCTCCCATGAATACCAAAAAGTCGAAGTTTGGGAAACCGAAACTTTGAAAGCAATGACCGATATGGACGCTGTTGCAAGATTCCGTCAAACTTCGATGAATCCACAACACCCATACCAAAAAGGTACTGCACAAAACCCAGACGTTTTCTTCCAAGCAAAAGAAGCTGCAAACACTTACTACCAAGCGTTACCGGCAATTGTTGAAGAATACATGGACAAAGTCAATGCTGAAATCGGCACTGATTACAAATTGTTCAACTACTATGGTGCAGCGGATGCAGAACACGTTGTCATCGCAATGGGTTCGGCTTGTGACACCATCAAAGAAACCGTTGACTACTTGAATGCAAACGGTTCTAAAGTTGGGATGATCAAAGTACGTTTGTACCGTCCATTCTCCCAAACTCATCTGCTTGCTGCAATGCCAAAAACTGTGAAACAAATCACCGTTTTGGACAGAACCAAAGAACCGGGCTCCTTCGGCGAACCGCTCTTCTTGGATATCGTTGCTGCATTGCGTGATACTGAATTCAAAGATGTTGATGTATACGGCGGCCGTTACGGTTTGGGTTCCAAAGACACCACACCGGCACAAATGATCAGCGTATTCAAAAACACTGAGAAAAAACGCTTTACCGTAGGGATCGAAGATGACGTGACCTACATGTCCTTGAAAGTGGATGAAAATCCTGATACCACACCGGCAGGCACCACCAGCTGTAAATTCTGGGGTCTTGGCGCTGACGGTACCGTTGGGGCAAACAAAAACTCCGTTAAAATCATCGGGGACCACACCGACATGTATGTACAAGCATACTTTGACTATGACTCCAAAAAATCCGGCGGGATCACCGTTTCTCACTTGCGTTTTGGTAAAGAGAAAGTCACTTCTACTTACCTGATCAGCCAAGCGGACTTTGTTGCATGTCACAATCCTTCCTATGTTCATAAATATGACATGGTAAGCGATGTGAAACCGGGCGGGGTATTCCTGTTGAACTGTAGCTGGGATATGGCTGAATTGGAAGCACAACTCCCAGGTCAAATGAAACGTTTCATTGCAGAAAACAACGTTCAATTCTACACCATTGACGGGGTTAAAATCGGGAAAGAAATCGGTCTTGGTGGCCGTATCAACACCGTTTTGCAATCTGCATTCTTCAAACTGGCGAAAATCATTCCGGAACAAGATGCAATCCAATACATGAAAGACGCAGCTTTGGCGTCCTACGGTTCCAAAGGGGATGCCATCGTCAACATGAACTACGCTGCAATTGATGCAGGTGCAGGTGCCCTTCAAAAAATCGACGTACCGGCTAGCTGGAAAGATGCTACCGACGTTGAATTGACACCAAAAGCGACCGGCAACAATCCGGAACTTGTTGATTACATCAACAACATCTTGATGCCTGTTGCTGCACAAAAAGGGTACGGCTTGCCGGTATCCGCATTTGAAGGTAGAGAAAACGGCGTTGTGCCGCTCGGTTCTTCTGCTTACGAAAAACGCGGTATCGCAATCGACGTTCCATGCTGGAACACCGAAAACTGTATCCAATGTAACTTCTGTGCTTATGTTTGTCCTCATGCGGTTATCCGTCCTTACGCGTTGAGCGAAGAAGAAGCAAACAATGCACCTGAAACTGTGAAAATGATGCCGATGACCGGCATGGCAGATAAGAAATTTGCAATGGGGATCTCGGTTCTTGACTGTACCGGTTGTGGTTCTTGTGCAAACATCTGTCCTGGTAAAAAAGGAAACAAAGCGCTGACCATGGAATCGCTTGAAAGCCAATTGCCACAACAAGATGCTTACCACTACTGCTTCGAAACTGCTGACAAAGCAGACGTTTCGGAAAAATTCAAAGAAACCACTGTCAAAGGTTCGCAGTTCAAACAACCGTTGCTCGAGTTCTCGGGTGCATGTGCAGGTTGTGGTGAAACACCTTACGCGAAATTGGCTACCCAATTGTACGGCGACCGCATGTACATTGCAAATGCGACCGGTTGTTCCTCTATCTGGGGTGGTTCTTGCCCATCCACACCGTACACCGTCAACAAATCCGGTTTTGGTCCAGCTTGGGCAAACTCCTTGTTTGAAGACAATGCAGAGTACGGTTACGGGATGTACTTGGCACAAAAAGCAGTACGTGACAAATTGATCGGCAAATTGGCAGCAAAAGTTGCTGACATCCAAGATGCAGATTTGAAAGCGGCTGTAGAAACCTACCTGAACACCTTGACCGACGGGAAAGCAAACATGGCTGCAACTACTGCTATGGTCGCTGGTCTTGAAAAATGCGATTGTGATTTTGCAAAAGAAATCCTTGCAGAAAAAGACTTCCTGTCCAAAAAATCCTTCTGGGTACTCGGTGGTGACGGCTGGGCATACGACATCGGCTTCGGTGGTCTTGACCATGTTATCGCTTCCGGCGAAGACATCAACATCTTGATCTTCGATACCGAAGTTTACTCCAACACCGGTGGTCAATCCTCTAAAGCGACTCCGATCGGTGCAATTGCACAGTTCGCAGCTGCTGGTAAAGAAGTGAAGAAAAAAGATCTCGGCGCAATTGCAATGAGCTACGGCTACGTATACGTTGCACAAGTTGCACAAGGTGCTGACTACAATCAATGTATGAAAGCATTTGTTGAAGCGGAAAGCTACAACGGTCCTTCTGTTATTTTGGCATACGCTCCTTGTATCAACCATGGTATCAAAGGTGGCATGAGCCAAGCACAAACAGAAGAAAAAAGAGCAGTACAAGCTGGTTACTGGCATCTGTACCGCTTCGACCCACGCGTTGCTGAAGCTGGCAACAATCCATTCCAATTGGATTCCAAAGAACCAACTGCTAGCTACGAAGACTTCATCAGAAGTGAAGTTCGTTACAGCTCGCTTGCTCGCACCAATGCAGAACGTGCAGATCGTTTGTTTGAAAACGCTGCAAAAGATGCTGCTGCGAAATATGCACAATTGGTAAAATTGGCACAAGGTTAATCGTTCGATCAACCCTGCTAGTATAAACCATCAAAAAAGCCGATCAACTCTATTTTGAGTTGATCGGCTTTTTTGCGGACAGCGTCCGCAGGTATTGCGGGCGATTCGTGAATCGCCCCTATATCTCAATGAAGGCAGGATTCTACAATAAAAGTTTTGTCCACTTTTTCAAAAGTGGTGGAGTTTGAGGCGGACAGCGTCCGCAGGCGTTACCGACCGAGTACCCATCACACGAAAACCTTATCCACGAGCCGGTAGCACCAGTAGGCATTGCGGGCGATTCGTGAATCGCCCCTACCTCTCAATGAAGGCAGGATTCTACAATAAAAGTTTTGTCCACTTTTTCAAAAGTGGTGGAGTTTGAGGCAAGGCCTCAAGGTCTTTGATGCTGCAAAGGAGTATTAAGAGGGTGAATTTCAAAACAATCCGGTGAATTGTTTTGAAAGAGGGAGATTTTACGATAAAAAATCTCTCTGTGCGTAGCAGCACAGGCATTGCGAGTGAAACCTGCTGTTGTCGCCGACTGAACACCCATCGCACGGAATGCCCGTCCACGAGCTGGTAGCACCGGCAGGCATTGGGGGCGATTCGTGAATCGCCCCTACCTCTCAATGA
>CAYJIM010000051.1:10465-17555 GCA_964370215.1 uncultured Oscillospiraceae bacterium | reverse complement strand
CCGCCATTCATCACCCAATGAAAATTTGACCGAAAATATGCAGGCGCATGCTATGCGCTGTAGGGACATGGCTTGCCATGTCCGCCGTTTATTACACCAGAAAAGGGATTTGATCACACAGATCAAATCCCTTTCATTCGCTATCGCTTGGCCATTGCCTTCGGCAATCCAGACCGTGGGACGCTGTCCCACACCCTGTCCCTTTTGAAAAAGGGAACAAAACTTTTGTTTTGACAAACCGATGGGAGGAGCACGAAAAGTGTTCCCCCCATCGATAGTTTTTATGTTTTTACAGATTTTTACCCATCAATTTGACCAGTACTGCTTTTTGTGCATGTAGGCGGTTTTCCGCTTCTTCAAAAATCTCATCCGCATGTGCTTCAAAGACAGCGGTGGTGATTTCCTCTTCACGGTGTGCCGGCAGACAGTGCAAAACCATTGCATCGGACTTCGCCACTGCCATGACCTCGTCGTTGATTTGGTAACCGGTAAACGCTTTGGCACGTTTTGCCGCTTCCTCTTCCTGTCCCATCGATGCCCACACATCGGTGATGACGACATCAGCACCGTTTGCCGCTTCCAGTGGTTTGTCCGTCATGGAGAATGCGTCGCCGTATGCCGCTGCAAAATCGAGAATTTCCTGCGGTGGGCGATACCCTTCCGGACAAGCGATGGACACCTGCATCCCGACTTTCAACCCACCGACAATCAGACTGTTTGCCATGTTGTTGCCGTCGCCGACATAACACATTTTCAAGCCGTCAAAACTGCCTTTCCATTCACGAATGGTCATCAGGTCAGCAAGGATTTGACAAGGATGTGAAAAGTCGGTCAAGCCATTGACGATCGGAATGCTGCCGTATGCCGCAAGGTCTTCTACCTCTTGTTGTTCAAAGGTACGGATCATGATGCCGTCCAGATAACGGGACAGTACGCGGGCGGTGTCTTGAATCGGTTCCCCACGTCCAATTTGCAGGTCGTTGCTGCTCAAAAACAGCGCCATCCCGCCGAGTTGATACATCCCTGTTTCAAAGGATACACGGGTTCTGGTGGATGCTTTTTGAAAGATCATCCCCAGTGTTTTGCCTTCCAAACGCTTGTGGGCAATGCCGTGTTTTTGTTCGTATTTGAGCTGATCGGCAAGATTCAACAAGCCGATGATGTCCTCTTTGGTCAGGTCGAGCATTTTTAATAAGTGTTTCACCCTTTTGTCCCCCTATTGTTGCAATGCCGCACAGAGTACATCCAGTGCTTCATTGAGTTCGTCATCACTGATGGTGAGCGGTGGCAGTAAGCGCACCTTTGTTTTGGCAGTCAGCACCAACACGCCATTTGCAAGACAGTATTTCACCACGTCAATGGCCGCTTTTTCTTTCAATTCAATGCCGATCATCAAGCCCATACCGCTGACCGACACCACTTCATCGATCGCTGTCAAGCGGGTTTTAATGAGGTCTGCCTTGCGTCCCACCTCTTGTAAAAAGGCAGGATCGTTGATGCGCTCGATACAGGTCAGCGCCCCTGCACTGGCAATCGGGTTGCCCCCATAGGTACTACCATGGTCGCCGGCACCGAGTACTTCCTTGGTTTTTTCGCCACAGACGATCGCCCCAATCGGCAAGCCACCACCCAAGCCTTTGGCAAGGGTGACCGCATCGGGTTTGATGTCAAATTGCTGAGAGGCCAAAAAGGTACCTGTTCTGCCGACACCGGTTTGTACCTCATCACAAAGCAGTAAAATATCACGTTCTTCACAGAGTTTTGCTACCGCTTGCACAAATTCTTTGTCCAATGCGATGACGCCACCTTCTCCGAGCACCGGTTCCATCATGATGGCACAGACCTTGTCGGAAAGTTTTTCCTTGACATCTGAAAGGTTGTTTGGTTGTGCAAAGACAAACCCTTCGGTAAATGGGAAGAAGGAGTTGTGAAAATGATCCTGACCGGTTGCCGCCAAGGTGGTGATGGTGCGTCCATGGAAGGAGTTTTGCAACGTCATGATCACGTCACGCCCTTTGCCATAACGGTCAAAGCTGTATTTTCTGGCAAGTTTGATCATCCCTTCGTTGGCTTCCGCACCGGAATTTGCAAAAAAGGTGCGACAAAGGCCGGTCGCTTCCGATAGTGCTTTTGCCAATTGGATACAGGGTTCGGTGTAATAAAGGTTGCTGGTGTGTTGCAGCGTTGCCGCCTGCTTTGCCACCGCTTGCACCCACACATCATCACAAAAACCGAGTGCATTGACCCCGATACCGGAGGTCAAGTCGATGTAGCGCTTGCCTGTTTCATCAAAACAGACCGCACCTTTCCCCTCTTTCAACAACAGATCAAATCTGCCGTAGCTGTTGACGATATACTGCTGATCCTGTGCTTTTAGATTTGCCATTTGAACTCCTCCATTTCAACGTTTAGTGGAACATTGTACCAATGCCTTCATTGGAAAACATCTCGATCAAAATCGAATGCGGAATACGCCCGTCAATGATGAAGGAGCGCTCCACCCCACGGCGTACCGATTCGACACAGCATTCAATTTTTGGAATCATCCCACCGGAAATGATGCCTTGACGAATCAACACCGGCACATCGCTGACTTGCACCACCGGAATGAGGGTGGACTCATCGTCTTTGTCCTGCAACAACCCGCGAATATCGGTCATCAAAATGAGGTTTTTGGCGCCCAGTGCCGAGGCAATGCGTGCGGCTGCCGTGTCGGCATTGATGTTGTACACCTGACCGTCACGGTCGGTTGCCACGGTGGAAACCACCGGAATATACCCTTTGTCGAGTGCATCGACAATCGGAGTGGTGTCCACGTCGGTGATTTCTCCCACATAACCGAGATCCACTTCACTCTCTTTTTTCTTGCAAAGAATCATGTTGCCGTCACTGCCACAAAGACCCAATGCTCTGCCCCCGTGTTGTTGCAAGAGCGACACCAGACCCTTGTTGACTTTTCCTGCTAACACCATTTGTACAATTTCAGCGGTTTCCTTGTCGGTATAGCGAAGGCCTCCGACAAAGCGGCTTTCCTTGCCAATTTTATCGAGCATTTCGGTGATCTCCGGTCCACCGCCGTGCACCAGTACCACTTTGATGCCGACCAACGACAGCAAAACGACATCTTTCATGACCGCTTGTTTGAGTTCCTCATTGATCATTGCATTGCCGCCGTACTTGATGACGACAATATTGTTATAGTATTCTTGAATATACGGCAAGGCGCTGATGAGCACTTCGGTTCTTGCCGCATTGGAAATTTTCTGTTCCATTGTTCTTTTCCCCTTTGGTTGCAACGTTTATTAAAATGCCGGCGGTACCAACTGTAGGCCGATGGTTTCATCGAGATCAAACAGCAGGTTCATATTCTGAATTGCCTGTCCTGCCGCCCCTTTGACCATATTGTCAATGGTCGAGACGATGACCGCACGCCCCGTTCTCTCATCCAAATGGAGTGAAATGTCACAGAGGTTGGTGTATTTGACGGTTTTGAGGTTTGCGGTTTGCCCCAATGGCAGTACCCGTACAAACGGCTCAGCTTGATAGCGTTCGGTGTAGAGGGCATGTAACTTTTCAAGGGTCACACCCTTTGAAACCCCGATGTAAATGGTCGACACAATCCCACGATTGACCGGCAAAAGGTGCGGCACAAAAGTCACCTGTACCGGCTTGCCTGCACAGTCGGAAAGGGTTTGTTCGATTTCCGGTGTGTGGCGATGCTCCGCCACCTTGTAAGGGCCAAATGCCTCGTTACAATCGGCATGGTGAGTGGTTTGAGAAAGTCCACGCCCCGCTCCTGTGGTACCCGATTTTGCATCGATGATCACGGTGTCGAGTACAGCAAGACCTGCTTGTAACAGTGGCGCCAATCCCAACGCAATACTGGTGGGATAGCAACCTGGATTTGCAACGATGGATACCGTTTGATCCAAGCGGTCACGGTGCAATTCCGGAATGCAGTATCGTGCCTGTTCATGCAGTTGTTTGTTGGAAAAATCCAACCCGTACCACGCTTTGTAATCGGCCTCATCCAAGCGAAAATCCGCACCTAGGTCGATGAATTTCTTGCCTTTTGCGACGGTTTTTGCTGCCAACGCTTCACAAAGTCCATGTGGGAGTGCCGCAAAAATAACGTCGCTTTTTTCGATGACAGCATCCTCATCCTCCAGTACCATGTCGCAGATACCGAATAGATTCGGATATACATCCGACAGTTTCTGGCCGGTAAAGCTGACCGAACTGACCGCTGTGACGGTCGCATGTGGATGGCCGGCAAGCAGGCGGACCAATTCCACCCCACCATAGCCGGTTGCCCCGACAATACCTACTTTGATTTGTTGCATACCGTGTTCCTCCTACCCTTCATATGCCGCTTTGGCATTTGCAATCTGAATCTTCACCATCGATGGCGCAGGGCCACCGTAAACGGCACGTTCCTTGACACAGGTGTCAAGGGCGATGGCATCAAACACATCCTCGGTAAAGAGGGGGTGTGCCGCTTGGTATTGTGCCAAGGAAAGCGTTTCAAGCACCTGTTCTTTTTCAATACACAGCGCCACCAACTGTCCTGTCACTTTATAAGCGTCACGAAATGGCAGCCCTTTTTTGACCAGATAATCGGCACAATCGGTCGCATTGATAAAGCCTTTTGCCGCCGCTTTGCGCATATTGTCTTTGTTGACACGCATTGTTTCAAGCATCGGAATAAAGGTCGACACACAGAGTTTGACCGTTTCAATACTGTCAAAAATTGCCTCTTTGTCCTCCTGCATATCCTTGTTGTAGGCCAATGGCAAACTTTTCATCATCGACAATAAAGTGGTCAGATTGCCAATGGCACGACCGGTTTTGCCACGTACCAACTCGGCAATGTCAGGATTTTTCTTTTGCGGCATGATGCTGGAGCCGGTGGCATACGCATCGTCCAATTCAATGAATTTGAATTCCCAAGAGCACCACAGGATGATCTCTTCGGAAAATCTCGATAGGTGCATCATGAGCGTTGCCAATGCCGCCCCCAATTCGATACAAAAATCACGATCCGAAACCCCGTCTAAGCTGTTTTCGGTGGGTGCAGTGAATCCCAATAGTGCCGCTGTCTTGTGGCGGTCGATGGGGTAGGTGGTGGAAGCAAGTGCCCCGTTGCCCAATGGCAGGTAGTTCATCCGTGCCACCGCATCCTCCAGTCGGCCGATGTCACGCAAAAACATCTGCGCATATGCCATCAGATGATGGGCAAAGGTGACCGGTTGGGCACGTTGTAGGTGGGTGTATCCCGGCAGTACCGTGTCGAGGTGTTGTTCCGACAAGGTGCAGACACAAAGCCCCAACTCTTTGACCAGTGTGAGGATATCGGTTGTTTGATTGCGCAGATAGAGGCGCAGGTCGGACGCCACTTGATCGTTTCGACTGCGTGCGGTGTGCAGGCGCTTGCCGGCATTCCCCACCCTTGCGGTCAATTCCGCTTCGACAAACATATGAATGTCCTCCGCTGTCGGATCAAAGGAGAGGGTGCCTGTTTCAAGGTCGGCAAGAATGCCTTCCAATCCTTTGATGATGATCGCCGCTTCAGACGGGTCGATGATATGCGCCTCACCGAGCATGGTGGCATGGGCGATACTGCCCTCAATATCCTCTCTATACATCACCGCATCAAATGCGATGGAGGAGTTGAAATCATTTACTTTGCTGTCGACTTCCTTTTGAAAGCGACCTGCCCACATCTTTGCCATAACTTACTCCATTCCAACACCCAATCGGTGTCTATTACTCTTCAATATTGTTGTCGTACTTTTTGCGGTTGCTGGTTTTTCGACGGTCGAGGTTACGTTCTATAATCGCCGTTGATCTGCACATAGTCATAGGTCAAATCACAGCCCCACGCAATGGCTTCGCCGGTGCCGTCCGCCAAGGTGACCAAGATCTTGATCTCCTCTTCCTGTAAAATGATGAGGGCTTTTTCTTCCGAAAAGGACACCCCACTGCCATTTTCACAAACGGTGATACTGCCGGCTTTGGAGGCCAGCACCACGCCTACCCCACTGAGGGTAAAGGTTGCCGGTGCATACCCGATGGCACACAAAATGCGTCCCCAGTTTGCATCTTTACCAAACATGGCACATTTGAACAGGGTGGAGGTGATGACCGCTTTTGCCACAATTTTGGCGTTGCCGTTGTCCACCGCCCCTGTCACGATACATTCGAGCAGTTTTGTCGCCCCTTCCCCGTCTGCCGCAATGGCACGAGAGAGGTTGACGAGTACTGCATAGAGTGCATCGACAAATTGTTGGTATTCTTCCTGCTCCACATCCTCAATCAGATCATTGTTTGCAAGTCCCGATGCCATGATCATACAGGTGTCGTTGGTGGAGGTATCCCCATCGACCGACACCATGTTGAAGGTGTCGTCCACAACAAAGGAAAGTGCCTTTTGTAGCAGTGCCGGACTGATGGCAACGTCGGTGGTCAAAAAACAGAGCATGGTTGCCATGTTGGGGTGAATCATCCCACTGCCCTTTGCCATACCGCCAATGGTGACGGATTTTCCTGCCAATTGGAAGGTGACAGCAATTTCTTTTTTGACGGTATCGGTGGTCATGATTGCTTCCGCTGCATCGGTCGCCCCCTCTTTAGAGAGTGCCGCTACCAACGCTTCGATATTGCTTTCAATCGGCTTTAATGGCAACGGTTGCCCGATGACTCCGGTGGAGGAGACCCCCACTTGATCGGTCGAGAGGCCTAGCGCATCGGCGGCAAGTTTGCACATCGCCACTGCCTTTTCCTCCCCATCGGCGTTGCAGGTGTTGGCATTGCCGGAGTTGATGATCATGGCGCGCAGTTTGTGGTCTTTGAGGTGGCTTGCCAGTACCGCAAGTGGCGCCCCTTTGACCTTGTTTTGGGTATAGACTGCCGCTGTGGTACAGTCCACCTCACTGACAAGCAGTGCCAAGTCACGTTTTGTTTTGTTGGCAGGTTTGATGGAGGCGCAAACGCCCGCTGCTTGAAAGCCTTTGGGGGCGGTTACCCCACCGGTCACCTGTTGAACCCCTTCAAATTCCAATAAATTGATCATCCCGACATGCTCCTTTAT
>CAYJIM010000051.1:0-10365 GCA_964370215.1 uncultured Oscillospiraceae bacterium | reverse complement strand
ATAGAAAATATTAGGCAACATCAAAACTGACATTGCCTAACACCATATTCGATTGTACTTTTTCGTTGTTATTGGTTGCGCTCAGCGTCGAGTTTTGCTTTGACGGCAATCGGCAAACCAAACAGGTTGATGAACCCTTCTGCATCTTTTTGGTTGTAGACTTGGTCTTCATCAAAGGTGGCAACTTCTTCGCTATAAAGGGTGTATGGCGAGCTCACCGCACTGTTGATGATGTTGCCTTTATAGAGTTTCAATTTGACTTCGCCGGTCACGGTTTTTTGGGTTTCGTCCACAAATGCGCTCATTGCTTCACGCAAAGGGGTGTACCATTGACCGTTGTAAACGAGGTCTGCAAATTCAAGTGCCAATTTTTGCTTGAAGTGTTGGGTCATTTTGTCCAAACAAATGGTTTCCAATACTTCGTGTGCGTGGTACAGGATGGTACCGCCCGGTGTTTCATACACACCACGCGATTTCATGCCGACCAAACGGTTTTCCACCACATCAAAGAGGCCAATGCCGTTGGCTCCACCGATGGTGTTGAGGGTTTTGATGAGGGTCACCCCATCCATTTTTTCGCCGTTGAGGGCAACCGGAATCCCTTTTTCAAAGGAAAGCGTCACGTAGGTTGGTACGTCCGGTGCTTGCTCCGGCGATACGCTCATTTCCAAGAAACCTTCTTTGTTGTATTGCGGTTCGTTTTCCGGATTTTCCAGATCCAAACCTTCATGCGACAGATGCCACAGGTTCATATCTTTGGAGTAGTTGGTTTCTCTGGTCAATTTGATCGGTACATTTTTCTCAATTGCATAATCAATCTCTTCGTCACGCGATTTGATGTCCCAAATTCTCCATGGTGCAATGATTGGCATGTCCGGCGCAAACGCTTTGATGGTCAACTCAAAACGCACTTGGTCGTTGCCTTTACCGGTACAGCCATGGCAGATCGCGTCTGCCCCTTCTGCCAATGCAATTTCCACGATGCGTTTTGCAATCGGTGGTCTTGCAAAGGAAGTACCCAACAGATACCCTTCATATTTTGCCCCTGCTTTGAGGGTTGGGAAAACAAAGTCATCCACAAATTCTTGTTGAATGTCTTCAATGTACAATTTGGAAGCGCCGGTTTTGATCGCACGTTCTTCCAAACCGTCCAATTCTGCATCCTGTCCCACGTTGCCGGCGACACAAATGACTTCACAGCCATCATAGTTGTCTTTCAACCACGGAATGATGATCGAGGTATCCAACCCTCCGGAATATGCCAATACGACTTTTTTAATGTTGCTCATAGTATTTCCTCCTAGTCTATTTCCATGGGAAAGAGATGCTCCCCCATATACATCATAATGTATATTATACATTATTTCAGCGATAAATCAAGGTTTTTGTTGCATAAAAATTCAATATTCTTAATTTTTAGCGTTTTGCACACAAAGTTTTGCTTTTGTCTTCCTCCTTGCACAAAACCGCCACACAAAAAAACCTCATTGCTACTATTTTAGCATGATTTGCCTTTAAAGTAAAGTCGAATACCGTCGTTTTTGGTGTATTTTTCGGAAAACTATGCAGCACAATCTCAGGACGTCAAAAAGTCTTTTCCTGTCTCAACGGTCTGTATGATCCATTTTTCGACAACATGATCCCTTGCAACCGCTCCCCACTTGCGGTATAATAGAAGTACTCTCACTTTAGAAAGGATTGATTTTTGATGACACAACTCAAACCGGTCGAATTGACCGCCTTGCAATGCAACCCCTTCACCCTTTTGGACAGCGGATGGGCGCTGCTGACCATCGGAACGGCGGAAAAGTTCAACACCATGACCATCAGCTGGGGCACCATGGGCATTTTCTGGGGCAAACCGGTCTTTGAAACCTATGTCCGTCCACAGCGCTACACCCACGACTTTATCGAAGAGCACGACACCTTTACCATCAGCTTTTTCGGGCAAACCCATCGTGAAGCGTTGGCGTTTTGTGGTAGCAAGTCGGGACGGGACTACGATAAGGTGAAGGAAACGGGGCTTACCCCTGTATTTTTGGAGGATGGCATCGCATTTGAAGAGGCAAGCCTTGTCTTTGTCTGCAAGAAAAATTATCGCTCGGAAATGCAGTCGACAGGCATCATCGACCCTCACATCGAGACATTCTACCCCCAAAAGGATTACCACCACTGTTACTACGGGGAAATCCTCGCCGCTTATCAAAAATAAAAACAACCGAAAAAAATCGGTGAGCCACATCTACATGGCTCACCGATTTTTCAATTGCGGGTTTTTCGACGATCTGACTGTTTAGTGGCAACCTGCACAGGAACTACAGCTGCCGCCACATGCTGCATCTTCAGCAGGGCAGGTTTGTGGGTCTTCCCCGTTCATGGTTTTGGACAGAATGGTGTTGACTTGCGCCATCATGGTGTCCATCCCTGTTTTCGCTTCATTAAAAGCGATCATGTTCGGGTTGTTCATGACTGCTTGGTATACCGCTTGCAGGTCTGCGTTGCAAGCTGCAATTGCCGCTTCGTCTTTTTCTTCTTTGGTCATCAACCCGTTGAGTTCCATTCTTTTGAGGTTGAATTCCCCAATTTGGTCTTGCAACGCTTGATCGTTGTCATTTGTATCTCTTGCTGCGACCAATGCTTTGTATTCCTCGCTTGCTTGAATCGCTGTTCCCAGTTGTCTGGTCATTTCTACTACGTTCATCTTCATGATCCCTTTCTGTGTGGCGGATTCCGCCCATAATTTATCTTTACAGGCAAATTTCGCCCAGCAAAGCCCAGTTTTTGGCACCTGTGATGTCTACTTTCACAAACTGTCCAATGAATTGTCGATCGGCGATAAATTCCACAATGATGTTGGACTCGGTGCGTCCTGTCAAGTACTCGTCGCCGAGTTTCCCCTCACACTCCGCCAATACCGTCACCGTTTTGCCGATGTAGCTGTCGTATCGTGCCTGTCCGATTTGCTTTTGGCAATCGAGCAACTCCTGAAACCATTTGGATTTTTCAGCAGCAGGGATGGGGTCTTCCATCTCAGCGGCACGGGTACCTACCCGCTTGGAATAAATAAAGGTATAAAGGCTGTCGTATTCCACCTCTTTGACCAGTGAAACGGTCTGTAAGAAATCCTCATAGGTTTCCCCTGGGAATCCGACAATGATGTCGGAGGTAAAACAGATGCCTTCTATTTTTTGTTTTGCATAGTCGATCAGTGCAAGGTAAGCGGCACGGTCATAATGGCGATTCATCAAAGAAAGAACCCTATCACTACCACACTGTACCGGCAGGTGCAAATGCTTACAAACCTTTTCACAGTCGGCAATCGTATCGATCAGTTCTTTGGTCGCATCCTTTGGATGGGAGCTCATAAAGCGAATGCGAAACCTGCCCTCAATGTCATTGACCTGTCGCAAGAGGGTTGCAAAGGAAATATCCTCGGAAAGTCCCTTGCCATAGGAATTGACATTCTGTCCCAGTAGCGTAAATTCCTTGTACCCTTGTGCCACCAAATCACGGATTTCAGCCAAAATTTCTTCAGGGTTTCGACTGCGTTCACGCCCACGAACAAACGGCACGACGCAATAGGTACAAAAATTATTGCAACCGTACATGATGGGAATCCACGCCTTGAGTGTCCCATCCCGTTGTACCGGCAGATGTTCTACAATCACCCCATCGCTGTCAGGGGTTGCCGCCACTCGTTTACCGGTAGACAGCACTTTGTAGAGGTGTTCCGGCAAACAGTGAATGACGTGGGTGCCAAAGACCAAATCTACATAAGGGTAACTCTTTTGCACCTTTTTGACAACATGTTCCTGTTGCATCATACAGCCACACAGTCCAACCACCATGTTGGGGTTGCGCTGTTTGCAGTGCTTCAATTCACCCACATTACCAAAAATACGTGCTTCGGCATTTTCTCTGACCGCACAGGTGTTGTAGATGACAAGATCGGCAATAGTCGGATCATCGGTAAATCCATATCCCATTGTCGCCAATAGACCTTTGATCTTTTCGCCATCCGATATATTTTGTTGGCATCCATAGGAATGGACATGCGCCATCGGGATGCGGTCGGGATATTGCTGTTGTAACAGGGTGGTGACCTGTGCTGCAAATTGCTGTTGCAGCTGCATTTGTGCGTCTGTTACAAATTGTTCTATCTGCTTTGTCAATCAAGTTCCTCCTAATATCTAAACCTTGTTCTGCCGTGCTCCAATAGGGGAACAACAATAGACTTTTTTAGTGTACCACGTTCTACTCAAAACTTCAAGTCCTTCCTTATAAAAAACTCAA
Source organism: uncultured Oscillospiraceae bacterium (assembly GCA_964370215.1). Taxonomy (GTDB): domain Bacteria; phylum Bacillota; class Clostridia; order Oscillospirales; family Ruminococcaceae; genus Massiliimalia. Next base: position 6,072 of record CAYJIM010000051.1, on the reverse strand, counting down.
CCTACAACAGAACGCATAAGCTATTCGGCAGTGCCCCACGGTCATCCTGTACCGCAACCCCTTGTTGTTGCAGTTGCACAAGGTCATCATACACCTCTTTGGTGATTTCCTCCCCCGGCACGAGCAGTGGAATGCCCGGTGGGTAGGGGTACACCATACTCGCACTGATCCGTCCGACTGCTTTTTCCAGTGCGACCTGCTCCCATCGCTTTCCACGTACTTCGGCTACAGCATACCGCATGGGCGGTATGGGGAGAGGGTGTGGTGCGGTGCGATGCGTTGTCGGCTGTAGTGTCTCGTCAATGGCACAAAGAGCGGTCACCAGCCGTGCCATGCCCTCTTCGGTATCGCCAATGCCTGTCATGCCAAGGGCAAATTGTCCGCACGCCATTTCCAGTTCGATATGGTACTCCTCCCGCAGACGCCGTTTGAGGGTCGGCCCATCACAGTTTGCCCCCACTGTCGAGAGTAGCAGTTTGGTGGGATCCATCCCCACGCTACTTTTCAGCTGAAGGTGTTTGAGTGAACGACAGCTACTTTGTACCATCTGCAACCGTGCCTGCCAGTCGTGGCACAGCCGTTCGCTGTCTGCCAACAACAGGTCAATACAGCTGTCGATGGAGGCAAGCAGTAGGTAGGAGGGGCTACTGGTTTGAAAGAGGGTGAGACTGCCGGCCAGTGCCTCCCCCGACACCCGTTCGGTCGCGCGGTGCAGTACCGCCGTTTGGGTCAAACTCGGCAGGGTTTTATGCAGGCTCTGCACGACAAGATCCGCCCCTCCACGTACCGCACCACCCACAAAGGCGGACGATAGGTCAAGGTGGGCGCCGTGTGCCTCATCGACAAACAGCGGGATGTCCTGTCGATGACAAACTGTGGCAATGGCAGGAATATCCGCCAAAAAACCCTCATAGGTGGGGCTTGTCAGAATCACCAGTTGACAGTCCGGATGATCGCATAGCGCCTGTTGTACCGTCTCCGCCGTCACCGGCAAGCAGTATCCTTCCGCTGTGCGCTCCTGTGCCAGATACACCGGTCGCAGGCCACACAGCAACACCGCATGGTACACCGCACGGTGACACCCTCTTGCCATGATCACGAGGTCCCCTGCCTTGGTTGCCGCATGAATGGCGGTGAGGATCCCTACTGTACTCCCTCCTACCAGCAACAGCGTTTGGGCTGTCCCCCAAAGGGTACTTGCCTTTGTCATCGTGTCCTGCAATAGCCCCTCGGGATGATACAGGTCGTCAAATCCCGTGATCTCGGTGATGTCCAGTCCACCACCCAATGTCGCAAGGTAAGGGGCCTCTACACAGCTTCGCTTATGCCCCGGCATATGCAACGGTAGCTGATCCGATGCCGCCAACCTTTTCAATTCTTCTAACAACGCCATCCAACCTCCGCCTTTCTCTTCCCTCTATTATAAAGGAAAATACGATCGGTTGCAAGGTTGCTATTTTTCAAAAGGTCTGGTAGAATAACAAGTAGACAAAACCAAACTGCTAAACGTGAAATGGAGCACTTATGAAAACAAAAAAATTAGTCGTCCTGTTCGGCTCTCCACGTCAACAGGGCTTTACCAAACAATGGCTGGATCAACTCCTTTCGACACTCGCCCCACACCCTGTCGAAGTGGTGGTGGTGTCGATGTATCAACAATCGGTACACCCCTGTATCGACTGTCGCTGTTGTGAACAAGGGGTTTGTCCTTTCAACCAAAAGGATGATTATCAGCATCTATTGGCGCAACTGCAGGATGCCGACGCCCTGCTCATCGCTTCCCCCATTTATTTTTGTGGGTTCCCGACGCCGTTGAAAGCAGTCATCGACCGCAGTCAACAGTTCTTTATGAATCGAGCCAACAACCGTGCCACCTTGTTACCCAACCGTCGCAAGGGGTACCTGCTCTTAACGGCAGGTGCCAAAGACGATCGGGTGGTCGATGCCGCCCTCCTCGGTGGTGAGATGTTTTTTCGCTGTATGAATGCCGATGTCTGTGCCACTGCCGTATTGGAGGAGACCGATCGGCTCACCACATGTCCTTCCATTGATCCCGATTTTGTGAAAGCCATCCTTTCCGATCTGGTCGAAATGGAGCAGGTACTATGAAACAACAATTGACGCTCGGCATTGTCGCCCATGTCGACTCCGGCAAAACCACCCTATCGGAAGCGCTACTGCACCTGAGTGGCACCCAAAAGCATCTCGGACGGGTGGATCACGGCAATGCCTTTTTGGATACCCATCAACTGGAACGTGCCCGTGGCATTACCATCTTTGCAAAGCAGGCGGAATGTCACCTACAAGGGGTTGACATCCATCTACTAGACACCCCCGGTCACGTCGACTTTTCCACCGAAATGGAGCGGACGTTACAGGTGCTCGACTATGCCATTTTGGTCATCAGCGGTACCGACGGGGTGCAGAGCCATACCGAAACGCTGTGGCATCTGTTGCGCCGTTACCAAGTCCCCACCTTCTTGTTTGTCAACAAAATGGATCTGGACGGGGCGGATCAAAAGTGTGTCCTCACAGCGTTGCAACAAAAGTTACACCCAAACTGTGTCGACTTTACCGTCGCCGATGATGCCTTTTACGAGGCTGTGGCGATGGCGACCGATGAGCTGACCGAACAATTTTTGGAGGATGGGACTTGTACCGACGAGGCCATGACCCATGCCATCTCGCAAAATACCCTGTTCCCCTGTCTCTTCGGTTCCGCTTTAAAACTACAAGGGGTCTCCGACTTTTTCAATACCTTTATCCGCTACACCGACACCAAACAATACCCCGACGACTTTGCCGCCAAGGTGTTTAAAATCTCCCATGATGATGCCGGCAACCGCCTCACCCACCTCAAGGTGACAGGGGGCAGTTTACGGGTGCGCCAATTGCTCTGCGACCACGACAAAGAGGGCAACCCCTTTGAAGAAAAAATCACCGCCCTCCGTGTCTACTCCGGTGCCGGTTTTCAATCCCCCGAAGAGGTCGAAGCCGGTGGTATTTGTGCGGTCACAGGGCTACAGAGCACTTTTGTCGGGCAAGGACTGGGGGCCGAACAGAGCACCACCCCACCGATGCTACAACCGGTGCTGTCCTACCGTGTCTGTCTGCCCGAACAGGTCTCTGTCCACACCGCACTACAGCAATTTCGCCTGTTACAGCAGGAAGATCCGACCTTACAGGTCATCTGGCAGGAAGCGATCGGACAACTACAACTGTACCTCATGGGTGCCATCCAATTGGAGGTACTGCAAACAGTGGTCGCCGATCGGTTTGGCTATCAAGTCACCTTTGAGCGAGGCGGGATTCTCTACAAAGAATCCATCAAAGGCAGTGTTTGTGGGGCAGGTCACTTTGAACCGCTTCGCCATTATGCCGAGGTGCATCTACTGTTACAACCCCGCAAAGCAGGGTCAGGGCTGTTGGTGAGTAGCGACTGTTCCACCGATCAGTTGGATCGACAAACCCAAAATCTCATCCTTAGCCACCTCAAAGAAGGGGTGCTACCGGGGGTGCTGGGTGGATTTCCCTTGACCGACCTCAAAGTCACCCTCATTGCCGGTCGCTCCCACAACAAACACACCCATGGGGGAGACTTTCGTCAGGCAACCCTGCGTGCCCTGCGGCAGGGGTTGATGAAAGCGGAGTCGGTGCTTCTGGAACCGATCTATCGTTTCACCCTCACCGTACCAACCGAGGCGGTAGGGCGTGCCATGACCCACCTACAGCAGATGGGGGCCACCTTTTCCCCACCCGATGGGGACGAGGAGATGGCGACCATCACCGGTACAGTACCGGTGTCCACCGCATTGGATTACAGTGGGGAAGTATCCCGCTATACCAAAGGGCGCGGGCGCTTTTCGGTGCGCTTGAATGGGTACCACCCCTGCCATGACAGCGACGAAGTGTTGACGACGAGAGGGTATGACCCCCTTGCCGATCTCGATTTTCCTGCCGATTCCGTCTTTTGTGCACACGGTGCAGGCTTCACCGTGCCGTGGGAACAAGCGGACGAGATGATGCACGTCGAGCACGGCTACCGCAAAAAGGAAACGATGGCCTATGACGAAGAACCGACAGTCAAAAAACGTCACACCACCACCTCCAACCTCTCACTGGAGGATGACAAGAGTTTGCGTGCCATTTTTGAAAGCACCTATGGGGCAATCCGAAAACCGGTGAACACCCCACAATTGCAGTCACGCAAAAAAGAACTATCGGGCAAAGGGGCAGTCAAAAAGTCCACCCCTGCGCCGACAGGTCCGCAATACCTGTTGGTGGACGGTTACAACATCATCTTTGCATGGCCGCACCTGTCCGCATTGGCAAAGGAGGATCTTTCCGCCGCACGTGCCAAACTGATGGACATTCTCTCCAACTACAGCGGATACCGCCGCAATCGCTTGATTTTGGTGTTTGACGCTTATAAGGTCAAGGGCAATCGCCGCACCGTCGAGCGGTACCACAACATCGATGTGGTCTACACCAAAGAGGCGGAAACCGCCGATCAGTACATCGAAAAGGTCACCCATGAAATGGGCAAAAAGCACCGTGTACAGGTGGCCACCTCGGATGGACTGCAACAGTGCATCATTCTGGGACATGGGGCAACCCGTCTTTCCGCCGCTTCCTTTTTGGAGGAAGTGACCGAAGCGGAACAGGAGATCCAAAAACAGTTACAACATCGCCTGTAACCCCTCGCCTCGGTAGGGTGAGCAGGAGGATTCCGATCAAATTCGGGATCGCCATCAACCCATTGAAGGTGTCTGATAGGGCAAATACAAACTGTAAATTTGCCACCGCACCCAATAGTATCATTGGCAAAAATATCCATAAATATCCCTTTACAATCCGCTCCCCAAACAGGTAGCGGATTGTTTGTTGCCCATAAAACGACCACGCCAACAGGGTGGAAAAAGCAAAGAAAAAGAGGGCGATCGCCACAAACCATGCCCCGCACTCTCCAAACACCGTCGTGAAAGCGACACTGACCAGTGCCGCCCCCTCCGCTGACGAGGTCTGTAGCACACCGGTCGACAGCACCACCAAGGCGGTCATGGTACAACAGATCATCGTGTCAAAAAACACTGCAAAAATACCCCACATACCCTGCTCTTTGGGGGTTTTTGCATCCGACACGCCACCGGCAAGCACCATCGACCCCATGCCGGCCTCGTTGGAAAACACCCCACGGCGTACACCGGTAGACAGTGCTTGTTGTAATACTGCACCACTAATCCCACCGCCCACCGCGTCCCAACCGATTGCCTCGGTCAGGATGGTGGAAAGCACCATCGGCAGGGTGTCCACCCGTGACCCGATGATGACAAGACAACAGCATAAGTACCCCACTGCCATGACAGGGACAACAACCGCCGTCACCCGTCCCAACCGCTTGACCCCACCGAGCAGCACCACCCCACAAAGTACCGCCACCACGACGCCACTCCACAGTGGTGGAATAGAAAATGCCTGCCAAAGTGTGGTGCTCATGCTGTTGCTCTGCGCCATGTTGCCCATGCCAAAGGAAGCGAGCAAGCAAAAAAAGGCAAACGCCGTTGCCAACGGTTTGCCGAGTGCTTGTCGCCACCCTTTTCCTTTTAGTCCTTCTTCCAGATAGATCATCGGCCCTGCCTGCCACTGCCCGTGTTGGTCTCGTTTGCGGTATCGAATGCCGAGGCTTTGCTCGGTGTAAGCGGTCATCATGCCAAAAAATGCCGACACCCACATCCAAAACACCGCCCCCGCCCCACCGAGGGCAATGGCGGTGGTCACCCCTGCAATGTTGCCGGTACCGACTGTGGCGGCAAGCATGGTACAGACCGCTTGAAATTGTGATAGGGTGTGGAGATCCTTTGGTTGTTTTTTTGACTTTAACAGCGACCCGATGGTGTGTTGAAAAATTGTTTTGATCCCTGTGACCTGAAAAAAGCCACTTCGTACCGTGAGATAGATGCCGGTGCTCAGCAATAACAGGAGCAGTGGTATTCCCCACACCACTGCTGAAACTTGTTCATGAATCGCCATCCACTGTGCCATCCCATCACCACCCCATAGTGCAATTATATT
>CAYJIM010000050.1:0-17557 GCA_964370215.1 uncultured Oscillospiraceae bacterium | reverse complement strand
TTCAACGTCACAATGGTGCTACCGCTTACTGCGGTGAATTGGCCTGCGGTCAGTGTGGTACCATCCACTTTGACACCGCCAAAGGAGGTAAAGTCGCCCGAGGTTTTGAAGGTCGCGACCTGTCCCTGTTGCACCGTTTGGTTGTCCCCCTCTGTCATCGCCGGAATGACAATCCATTTTGCGTACACGGTGATGTCTGTGGTGATTGGAGTGGAAAACACATATGGGGTATTCAAAGCGACATCGCTGTACCAACCATCAAAAATATGCCCTGCATAGGTCGGTTCAGCCGGTACTGCTGCGGTGCCGTTTTCTACAATGTCCTGTGCATCCACTACCGAGCCACCATTGCTGTTGAATGTCACGGTGTGTACCGGTGTCCATTTTGCGTACAGCGTAATTTCAGTGGTAACCGGAGTGGAAAAGTTATACTCGTTGTTTAAGTCGATATCGCTGTACCAACCATCAAAGATATACCCTACATAGGTCGGTTCAGTCGGTTGTGTTACATTGCCGTTTTCTGCAACTTGCTGCGCATCTACTGCCGAACCGCCATTGCTGTCAAAGGTCACGGTGTGCGTCCATTTTGCATACAACGTGGTGTCGGTAGTGATGTTGTTTGTGAAGTCAAACTGGTTGATCAAAGTCTCGTCGCTATACCAACCGAGGAAGGTGTATCCATCCGCTGATGGGGTTGCAGGCATCCCCATCGGTGCGTTTTGTTCCACCTGCTGGCTAGACTGCATAAAGGTTGGGGTAATGCCACCGGTGCTTTCAAAGGTCACGGTAAAAGACGGGGTGGACAGTTCTGTGCCGTCACGCCACGTTGCCGGAATCAACTTCCCATCAGCAAATTGACTAACGATAGCGGTAAACACATCATTTTCTGTAGTCGGTGCAGGACAGCCATTGATGATCGACAATGCCGAACGGGATTGGTTCGCTGCCAACGTTGCACCATCAAACATGTCCAAAAACATCCTCCATTGCCCCATTTGTTCCGCTGTCAACGTTGGAAAACGAAATTCAGTGCCAATGACTAAAGGGTTTTCCGCACGCCCTACACCGTAGAACATGCCCAGTGCAAAGGCCTCCCCGACCGTTTCGATACCCTGTGGGAAGTTCAACGACCCCAAATCAGACAGGGAGCCACAACCGTAGAACATAGCCTGCGCAAAGCCATCCCCAACAGTTTCGATGCCCTGTGGGAAGTTGAACGACCCCAAGTCAGATAGGGCGGTGCAATAGCTGAACATGGACAGTGCAAAGTTGTCCCCGACGGTCGTGATGTTCTGTGGCAGGTTGAACGATCCCAAATCCGACAGCGCGGCACAACCGGAGAACATGTTTCTCGCAAAGTAATCCCCGACGGTCGTGATGTTTTGTGGAAGGTTGAACGATCCCAAATCTGACAGCGAGGTACAATCCAAGAACATGCCTTTCGCAAAGTTATCCCCGACGGTCGTGATACTCTTTGAGAGGTTGAACGACCCCAAATCCGACAGCGAGGTACAACCATTGAACATGCTGCTCGCAAAGTCGCCCCCGACGGTCGTGATGTTCTGCGGGAGGTTGAACGACCCCAAATCCGACAGTTTTCCACAACCCTCAAACATGCTCTGCGCAAAGCTCCATCCAACAGTCGTGATGTTTTGTGGGAGGTTGAACGACCCCAAATTCGACAGGGAGGTACAACGGGAGAACATGCTCTGTGCAAAGCTATCCCCGACGGTTTCGATGCCCTGTGGAAGGTTGAACGACCCCAAATCCGATAGGGAGGTACAACTGGAGAACATGTCCTCTGCAAAGCTATCCCCGACGGCCGTGATGTCCTGTGGTAGGTTGAATGACCCCAAATTCGACAGCGAGGTACAACCATAGAACATGGCAGCTGCAAAGTACTCCCCGACAGTCGTCACCGATTCCCAACCGACAAAACCGGGACCTAGTTCGGTGAGGTTGCTACAACCGGCAAATGTTCTAAACCACTCACGATGGATCGTCGGCGCTGTTTCGACCACTTGTTCCGCTGTTCTGGTCATCAACGGAGTAATACCGGAATTGATGGCGACGACTTTTTGCTTGTTTGTATCTGTATTGGCACCCTCATCCCCATAAAACCCAAATGCAGCCAACCACGCATCGGTAGAAGATCCTTCTGCCGGTTTGATGGTGATGGTGTAGTCACCTTCACTATCGTAGGTGTGTGGGATACCAGCGGAATCTCGTGCGTTTTGCGGTGTACCGGCTTCAGTACCGGTATTACTGATGGTTTGGGTGCTATTATCACCCCAGTTGATGTTCCAATGGTAGGGTTTGTACCAGTTTACATCAATGTCCATACTCGCGCCGGATTGTCCCGACAAGGGGATGGAAAAGGTGTCGTCGGCTTCCACACGAACGGTAAAGGAAAATTCCTCCACAGGTTCCGCCGATACCGCAAAGGGCAGGATAAACGACAGGGTTAGGATGGCGAATAACGCCAACAGTTTTGATTTCATAATGTCCTCCTAAATGGTGTATTTTTTATAGGAATATCCAGTTTTTATTGTACCAAATTCCCCCACCAAATGCAATGGTTTTGCAAAATTTTGTCGGGTAGCGGTGGATGGTATTTTCATTGGGCGGCAGGGGCGACCGAAAAGATGTTGTCATCCGACGGGATGGTGATGGAAATGTCAAACAGTAATTCCAGATCGGCGACGGAAAAGCAGGTACCACGCTGATGGTACGGCAGTCGATTGCTGTCGAGCAGGAATTCCTCGCCATTTTTCTCAAAAACATACAAAGGGAAATGTTGATGACTGTCGGTGAGCACATGAATAGCGTATTGATCTGCTCCGATCTGCCATTCAAATGTGGAGGGAGAAAAGCTGCTTTCTGTTTCCAAATCGGTCAACATGGTACCACCTGCAGCCGGCACCATGGCGACCAACAGTGCTTCCAAATCGACGTAGAGGCGGTGGTAATAAAGCCCCTCTTTGTAGTTGTAGTGCAAGGTACGGAGGCCGGAAAAACCGTCCTCGTCTGCGGCCGTACCGTCTGCAGCTTCATAGTTGAGCGCATCGTAAGGGACAGATGCCAACCACTCCTCCGGCACGACGTAAGGAGAATAGGTGGGGTCGGTTTGGTGCTCTCGCACCTCGTCTACCACTTCGCTTTGCAATACCGCAAACACCTCATCCGCCTCCCAACGGTCGGTCGGTTGGGTGGACAGGCAAAAGGATTGACCGATCGCAATGTCGCGCAGTGATCGCCAGTCGTCCGGATCTTCTTGCACGTAAGCGGGGTTGTTCGGTTTCAAATACACATCGACTTCACGAAAATGTCCCCTGCTGTACACCATGGTAAATTGTGGACTGGGGTAGGCGTAGTCGAGGGCGATATGCTGATCCAGTGTGGCAAACAGCGCGCTAAAGGCTTCCAACTGGGACAGGTCGGTGAGGTAAAACTTCAGGTTTTTCCCCGGTGTAACATCGTATTCAATCCCACTGTACTGCAAAATCTTAGAAACACTACCCATCCTTTGTGCAATGGCAGCATCGACATAGGTGTCGTACAGCGACGCGGAGTAAAAGGCGGTCGGCCCGCTGATAAAACCAACATGACTGGTGGTGGAAACAACGGTGAAATCGATGCCGTCTTCGCCCTCAAAGAGGTACTCATACCACTCAATCGGTTCAGGATAATCTTCGGTACCGATGTCTTTTATGATGGTGTTTTGGCCTGTGAGGGTCACGTCGCCGTAATGATGGCGGGCATAGCGCACCACATCAGCCTCGGAATAATAGGTGGGATATAAAGAGCAGGCCGACAGCAACAAAAAACTGCCGACCAGTAACAGTCCCAACAAATATTTTTTCATGGAGCTCCTCCCTAAGATGGATCGATTAGGCTAGCTGGATTTACGTAAGATCAGGTGATTGAAGTAGGCAATGTCGACAAAAGCCGTTTGCTGTAGCAGACGGGATTCCATCAAAAACATCTCCTCGACCCAGTTTGGATTGGCTCGGATCTCTGCCGACTGCAAGCTGGCAAGGCTGCGCACCCCGTAAGTCGCCTCAACGGTCAGGGTGTGGTCGGCCCAGCAAAGTAGGTCATCGGGGGTGTAGTATTTGATAGAGCCAAAAGCACTGGAAAAGGAGTGTCCGCCGTCTAGCAGGGTGAAGGCGTCCGAAAGATCGTAGTCCTGTACCACCGCTTGGATGATGCGCCCGTTCTTGTGGTGTTTGACCACCGACAGGATGCCGTTTGGCTTGAGTAGGCGAAGGAGTGGGGCAAGAATCTCTTTGGGATCGTCGACAAACTCCAACACAAGATGACACAGGATGACGTCAAAGGTATTGTCGGCAAAGGCGTGCAATGTTGTCACATCCCCTTGCAGTTGGGTGTAAGCGGTGGTGGCAGATGCGGCGGCAATCATCGAAGGGTCGCGCTCCAAGGCGGTCACGTCATTGTGTTGTGCCAAAAAGTTTGCAGTAAAGCCAAAGCCGCTGCCAAAATCCAGCACCTTTTGGTCGGTGAGATCCTGTAGCTGATGCCACACCGTCTTGTAAAAAACTTGTCCCAGTGGCGATATCGTATAGTCATAATATAACTGCATATCCGGATTCATTAAAACACCTCGTTATCATATTGTTATTAGCATTGTAGCGAACAATGGGAAGAAAGTCAAGAAAGGTAGGTGAAGATCGACCCGCTGCCATCGTGACAACAAAGGTGATTTTGGTAAAATATCAAAGGGGCAACAAAAAATCCCTGTAGTTTACACTACAAGGATTTTTGATGGTCGAGATGACAGGATTCGAACCTGCGGCCTCTGCGTCCCGAACGCAGCACTCTACCAAACTGAGCCACATCTCGGTTAGATTGTTTACAGCTATATAATTATAGAACAATTTTTTTGTTTTGTCAACAGTTTTTTCTCGTTTCTTTGCCGTTTTGTATTTGACAGCGGAGCAAATGGAGGGCATTTTGGGCAATGTATCAAATTTGTAAAATAGGGGTGGCATCGTGCTGATTTTATGGTATAATGAAGGGTAATGAAATCGAGGTGTATCGGCCGTGCGGTACGATGTGCCTAAATGGATCGTGATTGTATGATTGGGGAGAAAATAATGATGAAATTAGTGTATCGCATACTAGCGGTCGTGTTGCTCATTTTTTGTGCACCGATGACGGTGTGGGCAGGTGAGACACCCTTGCCTGACGAGGGAGGGGAACCCTTTGTGGTGGCCTCTATTGAGCAATGGAATTACAAGCGGTATACTGCTGCTGTGGTGCAGGGCACACCGGTGGCGGAGGTACAAGCTGGTATTGAAGCGGAACACTTTACCCTTGCCCTTTTTGACGCACAGGGCAATGCCTATGAAAAAGACGCAACCATTGCGTGGAACACTGACGCGGTGTTCACCGAAGAAGTAGGAGAATGGGAAGTGCGTGGTACGTTGGTACTACCCGAAGGGGTGGTGCTTTCTGAGGATGTCGTGATGCCGTGGATTTTTGTGATCATTTCAGTCCAAGCGGAGAATAAGCCCGAAATGAAAACCTACCGTTACGATGGCACGGTCTACCAATTTCCATGGGTCACCCCGCCGGGCGAAGTGAAAAATATGGAACTTTGGGTGTCGATCGATGGGGATCTTTGGCGCAAAACAGCGTGGTCGGAAAATGCCTATGTGAATGAAACAGGACTGTTTTTTACCGATGCGTTTTTTGAGATAGATCGATCCTATGAAATGGAAATCGACTACGATGGTGGCGATACTCAAATTTTAATGCTTGCGTACGGTGGCATCGGACAACTTGAACTGCTATGGGGCGTGGGGGGAGATCGTGACCCCACCCACACCGAAGACCCGTCGGTGGGCGATACCGACAACCAACCGGCACCGGATCCACCGGGGGAAGACGATACAACCAGTGTCCCTAATTTTGGGAGCGGGGGGCCGGATGGCACCACAAGTGACAACACGACCAGCACCCCGACTGATGAAGGTAGCACAAGTGCCCCCACAACCAGTGTACCTACTGTGACGGGCACGACAACCTCGACCCCTTCGGAAAGCGATGAGGGGATTGTCAAATGGTTTACAGAGCAGGTGTATGCGGATAATGAACCGAGCCTTGTCGGCTATGAGTCGATGGTGGGAGACACGCTGACCATCAGCGGGGCACGGTTGAACTGGATGGCAAATGAAGGGGATCTTGCCTATACCTTTGGTTGGAACGACGTGTCGGTGACCCTACCTGCGACGTTGATTGCACAATTGGACTTAGCGGCAAATGAGCTGATGACCCTGACCCTAACACGAACAGACACACAGTTTTCCGTGGCGGTGACGGCAAGAGGAGAAACGATCACGACCCTTGGGGAAACGATGGTACGCCTGCCGATTGCTGAGGGTTGCTATGCCCTGCAATTGGGTGAAAACGAGATGGATGACATCATTGAAGTGGATCAGGCGCAGGTGGCAACTTTTTTCATTTATGAAACAGGCGACTACCGGTTGAAAGCAGTGGGGGTAGATGGCGTAGAACAAACGTCGACAACCACAACACAAACACAGACAGAAGAGGAAGAACAGCTGGAAGAGGAAGCACAACCGACACTACATTGGATAGACTTTCTACCCATCAGTGTGGTGGGGGTTCTAGGACTGATGATAGGGGGGATTGTCTGGTGGCGAAAAAGAAAATAGTAGCACGTGAACCACGACATGCCACCAGAACACAGTCGATCGTCGTCACGCTGATTTCGGTACTGAGTTTTATGATGTTGTTGGGGTGGGCATACTTCAATGACAACAAGTACACCCACGATGGTTTACAACCCATTGCGGGTAGTTTGATTTTGAACGAACAAGCATTGCGGATCCAGTCGACCTACATTTTAATAGATGGGTGGCATTTTTACCCGGATCAACTGTTGTCCCCCTCGGATTTTGAAGATGGGGTGCCGAATGCCTATATGCAGACCATTTCTATCGGACAGCAGACCAACCAATTGGCGGCACAGCCCTCTGCCACGTCGACGGCAGGCAGTGCAAGTTACCACTTGACGTTGGTGCTGCCGGAAGGGCAGCGCAGTTACACCTTGGTATTGCCGGAAATTTTTAGCAGTTATCGCCTGTATCTGGACGACCAGCAACTGTTGGCAATGGGCGCGCCCGAAGAGTCGGTCTTTAGTGAAAAGGTCGGGCGTAAAACGGTGACCTTTACCGCCGGTGGCGAAGTGTCGCTATTGCTGTCGGTAACCAACCGTTCGCACTACGCCTTTGGGATGGTCTATCCGCCAACATTTGGCACGACCGATGCGGTCAACCGCCTCGAGACCAGTCGGTTGTTGTTGGGTTGCGTGGGGTTGTTGTGCGTCTTTCTCTGTGGGATGTTGGCACTCTATCTTGCGGTGTTCTTTCCCGGTCAGCAAGAGATTAAAATTTCGCTCTTTTTCTACACTGCGGTGTTTATTATGGCCGCAAACCTCCATACCGTCATTTTTTACTTTTTTGAAATTTCTCCGCAGTGGTGGTATGGGTTTGAGTTGTTTGCCATTTATGGGGTCTACCTACTGGTGGTGTTGTTGCAAGGTAGAATTTGCAACCCCCGTCGCCCGTTGCAATTGGTGATGGTATACGTGCTTGGCATTTTCTCCATTGTAGCCTTGGTTTACGGGATGCTTCCCGGTTACAATGCGACGATCATTGCGATATTTGGGCAGCTGTCTGAAGCGGTCAAGGCGCTTACCGTTGTCTACCTATTATATTGTGCAGTGGATGCGGTGGTGCGCCGCCAACAGAACAGCAACTTGTTGTTGTTCTCCACTCTGTGCTTTAGTGTTGCTGCACTTGCAGACCGCATGTTTTCTACATGGGAACCGATTGTTGGTGGTTGGCCAACGGTGTATGGCGAAACGGCGTTGATCTTTGGGTTGGGAACGGTACTGTGGTTGGAACTATCGGAAGGGTATCGGTTCAAAATTACCTTTGCGGAAGAAAAACGACGGCTGGTGCGCTTGGTATCGATGCAAAAGGCGCACTATGCGGAACTTGCCGATACCATTGAAGATCTGCGACGCCAACGACACGATGAACGGCACCATTTACAGATGCTTTATAGTCTGTATGAATCGACCGATTACGATAAACTCGGGGAATACCTGTCCGATTATGCGGTGGCCTCGCCGTCTAAGGCAAGGGTGGTTTATTGTAAGAATCTGATTGTCGACAGTATGGTGCGCTATTATCAAGCGGTATGTGAGCGAGATGCCATTGCGTTTTCCTGTCAAACCGAATTGCCGGAAGTGCTGCCATTGACCGATGTTGAGCTCTCTATCTTATTGGGGAATTTGTTGGAAAATGGACATGAAGCGGCCAGAAAACAAGGTGTTTCGGATCCCTTCTTGTCGGTCAAAATGCGGATGGATTACCAAACGCTGTCGCTGTTGGTGGAGAACAGTTTTGCTACCCCGCTGCAACGGAATGGCAAACGCCTGTTGTCTAGCAAACGGGAAGGCTATGGCATCGGTACCGAATCGGTACGTGCGTTGGTGGAAGGATATGGCGGGAGCTGTGACTTTGCCGATGATGGGGGCGTATTTCGTGTGATGGTGTCTATTACCGCAAAAGGACAAAAATAAAAATCAGACCGCCATTCACCGCCCGATGAAAATGGGAACGAAAACCTGCGGGCGATTCGTGAATCGCCCCTACTTCTTCACTCTTCACTCTTCACTCAACCAATCCGTCCCCTACGATGGTTGCGGTTTGGTAGGGCGTGCATTTTATGCACACTGTCATCTTCAAGTGACCCGTCAAAAAGCCCGATACAATAAAATGAAATGAACTTCAAGAAAGTGAGATAATAAGAGAGAAAACGAGAGAAAACGAGAGAATGTCGGTTGTATTTTAAAATTTGGAGGATTTACCAATTGACAATTGTTTTGACAAACGCTATAATAGATCTTGCGCTGAAAAGAGGGACTGGCTCTCTTTTCAAACAATAACCAAACTGGAGGAACAAGTATGTCTACTACAATGCCTAAGGTTGAAACAGTCAGCCGTAAATGGTATGTGATTGACGCTGAAGGTCAATCTCTCGGACGCGTTGCAGCGAAAGTTGCACACGTTTTGCGTGGCAAACACAAACCGGAATTCGCACCTCATTGCGATTGCGGTGATCATGTCATCGTCATCAACTGTGCAAAAGCTGTTTTAACCGGCCGTAAAGCACAACAAAAATTCTATCGCTGGCACACCGGCTGGATCGGTGGCCTCAAAGAAATTCGCTATGATGATTTGATGGCGAAAAATCCGGAAAAAGCGATGACCATTGCTGTTAAAGGGATGGTTCCGGACACCACACAAGGCAGAAATCAATTGCGCCGTCTGCGTGTATACGCTGGGGCTCAACATGAGAATTTTGCACAAAAACCGGAAGCTTATACGCTGTAAGAAGGGGAGGACTGAATTATGTACGAAACTAAACCGTTTTTTTATGGAACCGGTAGAAGAAAAAGTTCAGTAGCTCGCGTTCGTGCGTATGCTGGCACCGGTACTATCACCATCAATGGCAGAAGCATTGATGATTACTTTGGTCTTGAAACATTGAAATTGATCGTGCGTCAACCGCTTGAAACCACTGATACCATGGAAAAATTTGACATCGTTTGTAATGTAAACGGTGGTGGTGTAACCGGTCAAGCAGGGGCGATCCGACATGGTTTGGCAAGAGCTTTGCTGCAATACGACGAAGCACTTCGTCCGGCATTGAAAAAAGCTGGCCTCTTGACCCGTGACCCAAGAATGAAAGAGCGTAAAAAATACGGCCTCAAAGCCGCTCGTCGCGCTCCACAGTTCTCGAAAAGATAGTTTTTTATATTGTGTGGGCTTTCATTTTGGAAGCCCACTTTTTTTGTAGATATATTATTATCATGATGGGGTGCGTAGGTAAAAGATAAAACGGCTTTTCAAAATGTCAAGTGACAGGGGGAAGTGGAACTCGCAGGGCACCCCCACCGACCCGAATGCAACTTTATGAATAGAAGTCATCGCTGTAGATGATTTGCCGGCACATTAGTCCCTTATTACAGAAAAGTAGTTGACAAGCGACCTTTTCTATGATAGAATTGCGTTGTTCGTCGGAGGGTGATATTCAATAGAATCCACTGGATAAGAGGACATGCCAAAAGGCTTGTTTTCTTATCTTTTTTTATGGCGAAAAATCAATCAACCTGTTTGTGGGAGGCTGTATGAACATACAAATATCGGATCGCTTCACCTATAAAAAGCTGATTCAATTTACCGTACCATCCATTTTTATGATGATCATCACATCGGTTTACGGCGTGGTGGACGGACTGTTTGTGTCCAACTTTGTGGGAAAAGACGCCTTTTCTTCCCTTAATTTGATCATGCCGTTTGTCATGATTTTTAGCGCCTTTAGCTTTATGCTTGGCACGGGTGGCTGTGCGCTGGTTGCAAAACTGTTGGGGGAGGGCAAACGAGAAAAGGCCAACGAAGTGTTTTCGATGCTTGTGGTGACGCTGATGATTGGCGCAGTCGTGTTCGCCACGATCGGCATTGCCTTTATCGAACCCATCTCCATTCTGTTGGGAGCAACACCGAACTTACTTGCCGACTGCGTGACTTATGGGACGATTTTGCTCATCGCCCTGCCGGGATTTATGCTTCAAACCACCTTTCAAACCTTTGTGGTGGTGGCAGACAAACCAAACATGGGGCTACAACTGTCCATCCTGTCCGGTGTGGTCAATGTGGTGCTCGACTATCTCTTGATGGTGGTGTTCGACTGGGGCATTGCCGGAGCCGCGTGGGCAACGGGGATCAGTCAAATCCTCGGTGGGGTGCTGCCTCTTATTTACTTTTTATCAAAAGCCAATGACAGTCGCTTGAAACTGGTCAAGTTCAAGTGGGATCTGCGTGCACTTTTGCGGAGTGGGGTCAATGGTTCTTCGGAAATGATGACCAACATTTCATTGTCGCTTGTCAACATGCTGTATAATCTGCAATTGATGCGCTATCTGGGGGCAGATGGGGTTTCCGCTTATGGGATCATCATGTACATTTCCTTTATCTTTTCAGGGGTGTTCATTGGGTACACCATCGGCGTGTCGCCCATTGTCAGTTACCACTATGGTGCGGACAACAAAGACGAGCTACGGTCGCTACTAAAAAAGAGTGTCGTGCTTTTGCTGAGTACTGCTTTTGTGTTGACGATTGTTGCCGAGGTGTTCTCGCCACAGCTGGCAGGGATTTTTGTCGGCTACGATGCCGATTTGTGGGCGCTCTCCATCACGGCGTTACGCCTCTATTCGCTGTCCTATCTGATCAGCAATCTCAATATTTTTGCATCGGCATTTTTCACCGCACTCAACAATGGCGTGGTGTCGGGATTGATTTCCTTTTTGCGCACCCTGTTGTTCCAAGCGGCGATGATTTTATGGCTGCCGTTGGTGCTTGGCATCGACGGCATTTGGCTGGCAGTTGTCTTTGCAGAATTGCTGTGCCTACTGGTCACCGTGGTGCTCTTTAAAGTAAACCGCAACCATTACGGTTATTATTAACCACACCACCGTGGGGTTGAGTGTGCTTTTCTTGTGGCAGTGCTAATCGCTATTTCTTAACAACGTCTGCTAGGGGTTCATGGTGAAAGGCAACAATGATTTAAAAATCTATAGCACGCTATTGACAAAGAGTTAATAGCGTGCTATACTTATTTGTGTTGGAGGGAATCATAATGAATGAAGTGAAAATAGGTAAGGTTATAAAATATGTGAGTGCAAGTTTGGAAAAACGAGCCAATAATCTATTGAAAAAAGAAGATCTAAGTCTTTCTCAAGGGATACTTTTAATCTGGTTAGATGATACAGAAGGAAAAGAACTGTCTATTAAAGAGATAGAAAAGAAGTATGGCACAGCACAATCAACCACTTTTGGTATTGTAAACCGCCTTGAAAATAAAGGGTATATTGAAACGTATGCACTCAATACCAAAACAAAAATGGTTAAACTTTGCGATGCAGGAGCGCATAAGGTGGACTTTATTAAAAAATGTGTTTTATCAAGCGAAGGAGAAATGTTCAAAGGGTTTACCGTTGGCGAAAAAACGATATTTACTGAACTGCTGATTAGAGCGGAAAGCAATTTGAATAATAGCGTGGTATAGAAATGGGAAATTTTAATGAATAATAATTTAGAAAAATTGGACGCTCTTCCAGTGAAAAAGGCGGTGCTTTCAAACGCGCTACCTGCAATGATTGCAATGATTATGGTACTCGTTTACAATATGGCAGACTTGTTTTTCGTAGGGCAAACAGGTGACCCATTACAAGTTGCGGCGGTATCAATCGCCACTCCTGTATTTTTGATTTTCATGTCTTTAGGAAATATCTTCGGTATCGGTGGTACTTCTTTCCTTTCAAGAAGTTTAGGAAGTGGCAATAAGGAACTTGCAAAAAAGATTTCTTCTTTCTGCTTTTGGTCTTGCGTTACGGTCGGTATTGTCATATCGGTAATCATGTTTTTTGCTATGGATGGTATACTCGGTGTACTTGGCACAAGTGAGGATATTTGGTCTATGGTGAAAAACTACTTGCAAATCATTTGCGTAAGCGGACCATTTATATTGATTTCAAGCTGTTTTTCAAATTTACTTCGTGGTGAGGGGCAAGCTGGAAAAGCAATGATCGGTATGCTGATCGGGAACGTAGTCAACATTGTACTTGACCCTGTTTTTATATTA
Organism: uncultured Oscillospiraceae bacterium; assembly: GCA_964370215.1. Lineage (GTDB taxonomy): Bacteria > Bacillota > Clostridia > Oscillospirales > Ruminococcaceae > Massiliimalia. The sequence goes on along the minus strand of CAYJIM010000050.1, from coordinate 4,795 downwards.
GGTTTTGATTTAGGTGTTGAGGGTGCAGCCATTGCCACTGTGATTGGTAATATTTGTGGCGGACTTTATTATATCTTCTATCTACTAAAAGGGAATACCATTTTAAGCACAAAACTGAAGGATTTTTCTGTTTCAAACGGCATTCTTTCCAACGTTTTAGCAATCGGTGTCCCTGCATCACTGGCAACAATACTGATGAGTGTTTCTCAAATGATTTTAAATGGACAGATGTCAGCGTATGGCGATTTGGCCTTAGCCGGTATTGGGGTTGCCATGAAAGTGACGATGATCACAAGTATGCTTTGCATCGGCTTAGGACAAGGTGTTCAGCCATTACTGGGGTATGCTGTCGGCGCTGGGAACAAAAAAAGATACAGCGACATTATGAAGTTTTCACTTACGTTTGCCTTTGTATTGAGTGGCGTTTTGACAATTGGATGTTATATTGGGTTAGAGCAAATCGTGGGCGGATTTTTAAGTGATCCGGCAGCGTTTGATTATGCCTTCTCCTTTTCGCAAATTCTTTTATCAACAAGCATACTATTTGGCATACTTTTTGTAATTTCAAATGCACTGCAAGCCGCAGGAGCTGCGACCGCTTCACTGATTGTAAATATTAGCCGTCAGGGGCTTGTCTATATTCCAATGGTTTTTATTCTAAACGCAATATTTGGTGTTGACGGATTGGTTTTCGCTCAACCAATAGCAGATATTTCAGCGTTAGTGTTAGCGCTTATCTTTTATTTTACTGTAACGAAGAAAGTTTTTAGCGAGAACAATGTTCTAGATAAAGAAGGGTTTGAGAGAAAAACTCTTGCGAGTGAACCCGCTTAAAAAAACAAATAAGGGATCGAGAAAAAGACGAATCAACTGATTCGTCTTTTTCGTTTATCATACGATTCCTTTATGATATAAGCGTTTACAATCTCGCCGTAATAGGCAGTATGGTAGTCTCTATTTGCACTATGAAAACTGCTATCTACCTCTTGTGGATAAAATGTAGCATTGTTTTCATCGGTGATGGCTTGTGGTTCTTGTGCTTGTTTATAGATCACTTTACATTCAAGCGTTAATGGGACTTCTTTAACTGCAGGAACTGAACTAGTTTCGCTATCTACAAGCGTTAATCCCAACTCTTTGATTTTATCCATAGTATGTCCTGATTTTGTACCACATACAGCGAAGATATTTTTGTCCATCTGATCAAGTGGGATATTTATAGTGAACGCAGGGTTTTTATCAAGTTGATGTTTCGTAAAGCGATTTTCTCGCACAAACACTGTGAAAATAGGCTTTGCCCATTCTATGCCAAGTGTTCCCCAAGAGATGACCATTGCATTCACCTTGTCATCTGCTTTGGTGGTCAATAACACGCCTTTTTGAGTTGCCTTTAAGATTTCTCCTGCGTAATCGAATACATTTATTTTTTCTTTCATTTTGAAAGCCTCCTATTTGTTTTTTAATAATTCTATGATATAATAGTGTGTATAAAAAAGCAAGTATGCACTTTTTAGGTAGATACTATACAAAAGGAGAGTAATGGATGGGAAATGAAGATATTGTAAACTCAAAGCCATTTGAATATACGATGTCGCTGATAGGCGGCAAATGGAAAATGCACATATTATTTTGGTTATGGAAAAAAGAGGTTATGAGATATGGAGAACTCAAAAAAGTTTTAACTGGCATCACGCATAAAATGTTAAGCAACCAATTAAAAGACCTTGAAAAGGACAACCTGATATTCAGAAAAGAATATCCACAAGTGCCACCTAAGGTTGAATACTCTCTGACACCAAAAGGGCAAACACTGATGCCAACACTGCACAATCTTTGTTTGTGGGGAGAAAACAACATAGATGGCACAGTTTCATCATAGCAAATTAAAAAAAACAAGTCGGGACTATCGGCTCGGCAATGCCTGCGGACGCTGTCCGCCGTAGGGGCGATTCACGAATCGCCCGCAATGCCCGCCGGAGCTACCGGTGCGGAAACGCCTGCGCGCAATTCACATAATTTCTCTTGTTGTGGCAATAAAAATCTGGTATAATGAGATAAATTTGGTGTAGTAGCCGTTTAAAGGTAAGCGAAAGCGCCAAGTTCTCATTTATTTCATCTGTTTTACGAAAAAAAGGGAGGACGTTATCATGAACTTTCAGTATTTTATGCCAAGCAGAATTCTTTTCGGATACGGTAGTCTGGAACAGCTTGCAACCGTTCCGTTGCCGGGCAAAAAAGCAATGATCATCACCGGAGGAACCTCCACTACAAAGCTCGGCTATGTGGCGCGTGTGCAAGCACTGTTGCAACAAAACAATGGGGTGGATAGTGTGGTTTATGATGGGGTATTGCCAAACCCCACCAAGGGCAATGTCGAAGAAGCGGCAGCGATGATCCGACAACATGGTTGTGACTTTGTCGTCGGTCTGGGTGGCGGATCTTCTATTGATACGGCAAAATCCGCAGCACTGATGGCGACCAATGACGGGGATTATTGGGATTACATTGGTGGTGGTTCGGGTCTTGGCAAACCGCCGGCAAACGACCCATTGCCGATCGTTGCCATCACCACCACCGCAGGTACTGGCACCGAAGCAGACCCTTGGACGGTGGTCACCAAAGAGGAAACCAACGAAAAAATCGGATTTGGGTATGACAAAACCTTCCCGACCCTATCGGTGGTGGACCCTGAATTGATGTTGACCGTACCGCCGATGCTGACCGCATATCAGGGCTTTGATGCACTCTTCCATGCGACAGAAGGCTACATTGCAAACATTGCCACCCCGATGAGCGACATGTACGCCCTCAAAAGCATTGAGCTGATCGGCAAATTTTTGGCACGTGCCGTGCAGGACGGCAACGACCGTGACGCCAGAGAAGCGGTGGCACTGGCAAACACCCTGTCCGGATTTGTGGAAAGCACCTCTAGCTGTACGTCGGAACATTCGCTGGAACATGCGCTGTCGGCGTATCATCCGGACCTTGCACATGGGGCAGGACTGGTGATGGTGTCGCTTGCTTACTACAAGTTTTTTGCAAAGGTCTGCCCAGAGCGTTTGGTGGACATGGCAAAGGCACTCGGCAAAGCCGACGCGACCGACCCGATGGATTTTGTCGATGCACTGCAAGCCCTACAAGTGGCCTGTGGGGTCGGTGATCTGAAAATGAGCGATTATCAAATCGATCCCGACAACTTTAAAATGTACGCTGAAAATGCGATGGACACCATGGGTGGCCTCTTTAAACTGGATCGCCAAACCCTGACGGTAGAGGACGTTGTCGGCATTTACAAGGATTCCTACCGCTAAGTGAAACGGCATCTGGGTGGAAAACCAAGAAATGGAACAGTATAAGAGGAAAAGGAGTTTGTCATGCGCAAAGGACACTATGAATTTCGATATGTAAAGGGGCTCACCATAGGGCTGTTTTGTGGTGGATCATTGTCCTTGCTCCTCTCCATCCTCCTCTTTTTGTTAGGCGGTTGGGTAGGACTGTTGGAACCTGATTACTACGCCAACACCCCTCTTTCACTGTGGACGCTGTTCTTTTTGCTCCTTGGTACCCTGTTGCTTGTTGTCAACGGTTGTATCCATAAACTGTGCGAACAGATGGCGGTTCTATTGAAAGAAATAGAGGATCGCACTGCCAAGCGGTGAACTCACGAAGAAAAGCCACCCTGTGAGGGGGTGGCTTTTCTTACGCTGATCCCGATTCAAACTGTACACGCAATCGCTCCAACGCTTTTTTTTCAATGCGGCTCACATAGGAACGGGAGATTTTTAACTTTTTGGCAATCTCACGTTGGGTCAACGGCACCTTGCCGTATAGGCCGTACCGCATCCGGATGATGGTGCGCTCTCTAGGATCGAGTGTCTGCTCGACATAGCGGTAGAGCTGCTCAGCACGGATGCGCAGGTCGATCTGGTCGATCATCGACGCTTCGTCAGACACCACGTCCATCAGTGTTAAAGCATTGCCATCCCCTTCACCGTCCAATGGGTCGTTGATCGAGATGTCGGAAGCGGATTTCTTGAGGTTGCGAAAGTGCATGAGAATTTCATTTTCAATACAGCGTGCGCCATAGGTGGAAAAACGGACATTCTTTTCAAAGGAAAAGGTGTTGACCGCCTTGATCAGTCCGATGGTGCCGATGGAAATGAGGTCGTCTTGATCATTGGTCGCTGAGTAATATTTTTTGCAGATGTGCGCCACCAAACGCAGGTTGTGGGAAATGAGCCGATCCTTTGCCGCCTGATCCCCCTTTGCCATCCGTTCAAAACAATCCCGCTCCTCTGCCGCCCCGAGCGGCTTTGGAAACGCCGACCCATTTTCAAGATGCAACGCCCAAAACAATAGCTTCGACGCAATCTCGGAAAACAATTGTAAAAACATACCATCCCCCCTTACCCTATGGGTATGCAAACAATCACCTAGATAGTCACTTTAGAAAGAAAGCCAGATTTAAAAAACGCATACAAGGATTGTGCAGACCGCACCTTTATGGAATAAAAAGCTACACTTATAAGAAGTGCGGATTTTTAAAAGATTAGTAGGAAGTATCGAAGAGATAAGAGAGACAATTTTCATTGACTAAAAATGAAAACTGTGGTATCTTTATATAGTATATATCAAAACTATGGTAATGGCTCGAAATGGCAATTGCATGTAATATAAAGTGACAGATGGAGCGCTATTTTGGCGTTGATCCGACAACATAGAAAGTATTAGGGAGAGCAAGCGATGAAAATTCTCATCACCGGGGCGAACAGTTATATCGGGATGTCCTTTGAGC
>CAYJIM010000049.1:0-17583 GCA_964370215.1 uncultured Oscillospiraceae bacterium | reverse complement strand
CTTGAATCTTCAAGTGAGTTTTTCTTTTTATGGAAAAGAAAACCCACACGGAGCACCACACTGAGGAAGTGGAAGGGGATTGATGTCATGATGTTAGAAAAAACAGGCCTGCCTGAACAGGCATTTGAAATACAGCCACTGTCGGGAGATGTGCAAAAGATCACCCAAGAATACATGACAAAACACGGCACCAAATCGGTCAGCACAGGGATGGTGGGCATGGATAAACTGCTGAACGGTGGACTCTATAAAGGCCTGACCGTCATTGGTGCCGCATCGGGACTGGGCAAGTCCACCTTGATGTTACAAATGGCGCAAAGCATGTCGGGGCAGGGGGAAAAAGTGCTGTACTTTTCGCTGGAAATGCCACGACAGTACATTGTGGCAAAGGCGTTGAGTAGGCAGTACTTTAAAGATCAAGGGGAAAATAAGAGAAAAGCACTCTCGGCAAGTGACTTGTTGTCGCCAACAAAGGCAAAAAAACGATCAAAACGCATATGGGATTTGCTGGAAAAGAGTAAGGCAACCCTCACAAAAGAGTTGGAAAACCTTTATATCATCGAAGAACTGCCATCGGAAAATGCGTCGGAGGGTGATGGTATGCCAAAAGTACCGACGGCAAAAGACATCTATCGGATCGCGACGGCCTTTCAAAAGAAGCACTGCAAAGAGGGGAAACCACCGATCGTCATGGTGGACTACTTGCAATTGCTGTCTTGTGGCGATGCAGACATCAAAGACATCCGCAGAAATGTAGAAAAGGTCATCGCTTACATGTCCAATCTGTCCAAGCGGATGCCTGTGGTGTTGATCAGTTCCATCGCACGCACCAGCTACACGAAAAATTTGGAATTGGGATCGCTCAAGGAAAGTGGGATGATCGAGTTTTCTGCCGATGTCATATGGGGATTGTCCTTTGCCGGAGAAACCGCAAAGGGTGGCAGAAAACAAAGCATCGATTCGGAAAAAGAAAAAGGAAAAACCCCACGAGAGGTGGCATTGACCATTCTCAAAAATCGGTATGGGGTTTGCGGAAACAATGCACGGGTACAACTGCAATACTATGCAGAATTCGATTATTTTAAAGAAGTGGAGAAAGCCTCTCCTAACGTAGAGCCCTCGCCTGTGGATGTGGCGGAAGGGCCGCACACAAAGACAGGTGATCAAGGGAGAGTGCTTCGATGAAAGAAAAGGAAGTATACCTGACTGCCATAGAGCAAAGAAACATCTACATGAATAACTGTAAGATCTATCACCTGTTGCGCAAGCACAAAGCACTGGCAGATGGCGCATACTGGGAAGCGGTTATCGGGGAAAAAGAAGGACAGGCACTGGTGGTGCGGTTTCGTATTTCACAAAATCTCTCCAACTTTGATTTGGATGTAGCGGACGCCATCTATACGCTGTACTATTGGAAAACCGAACGGTTTTCGGTCAATCAAATTGCCAAAGTCCTGTCGGGAGATAAAAAACAGGAAGCAAAGGGGGCGTTGCAAAAACAAATTATAGAGAGCATTGCACGCATGACAAACACCACCATTGCGCTGGACTGTGCAGACCATTTGAAGCACAACCGTCATCGAAATACTCATCGGTATTTGACACAGTATCATGATTTTTTGCAAAGAACGGCACCCTTTCTTCATCTCGAACAGGAGGAAGGCGTGCGGTATCGAGTCCCCGGTACAGCGCGGTTTCGCACCTTTATCAAGCAGTATCCGCAGGGCTATTTCATCCTGCCGCTACATGGCTATGCACAGGAAGTAAAGCAGATGGTTTGTGTGCCCTACTCCCTGCTGTACGGCAAGCAGGAAGGGGCAAAAGCACATGCCAACACGGCATTGCACATACAAATCAAACGACACCTGATCCGTCGCATGGAAGCGGCGTATGCCAATCAAAAGCAACGCAAGCGCGCAACAGAGACGGTGCTGCCCATCACCTACGAAAGAGCCCTGCCGCACAAACAGATGGCAGGCATGTTTGCCAATCTTGACATCTGCCAAGGGGCGAGTGCTGACGCCGTGTATCAAAAAAAGAGATTGCGCATCCATCAAGCAGTGACAGCTACCCTCTCTTTTTTTCAGTCGGTCGGCTATATCAAAGCCTTTGAGGTGCGCAAAAAAGAGCGCAAAATTTACGGGGTGACTGTGACAGGACAGCGAACGCATGAAGTCTTCAGACCGTCGAAAAATAAACAACCGTAAAACAAAGGGTGAGCAATTTTGCTCACCTTTTTCTTTGTTAGGCGTGGCACTCAAAGGATCTCGTCCAGTGCGTAGAGTTTGTAATAACAATAGCAGGTGGGGAGAATGAGCAAGGTCATGATAATGTCATACTGCCGCACCTCTTGCAAGGTAGCAAGGTAGCGGTCTAAAGTGGTATCTGGGTGGCGGAAGGCCGCCTGTGTTTTGGCAAGGTGCTCAAACAGGGTGTAGATGTAATCACTGCGACCATACAGTGTTGCGGTTTTTAAAAAGGTGGCAGGGTGGGTTTGCAACAACGCATTTTCCAAAAAAGGCTGGGTGCGCCCATGTTTTAACGTCAGGTAGTCGATGCGATCCTGCACCGACAGCTTCAATGCAGGATCTTCTTGAAAGTCTTCTGACAGAGCATAAAACGGGTGGAGCATAAAGTCCAGCACCTGTAGGGCTTTTTCGTGCCCTCCGTCTGGGGTGTTGTAGTGCTTTTTTACAATGAGTGCCAGATCCACATAATTGACAGGCACACACTCTCCCCCATCAAAGGACTGCTTCAGAAAATGTTGCAACGAGGAGTAGACAGCAGGGCTAAAGCAATCGGTGAGGGGGGCTGCGAAAAATGCCTTCAAAAGAGCTAAGTGCTTGCGGTTTTCGTCGGTCAACAGGTGGTTGTTCATGGTGGATACTCCTTTACAATGGATGATATTTATGGGGGTTGAATGCCTGTTCAAATTCTTCTGGACTAAAGTTCAGTTGGTCAAACAGTTGGATTTCAGCAAGCTTTGGCACAAATGCACGGTCGTAGGCGAACAGCTTTTGGGTAAAGCCATCTTTCTGCTCATTGAGGACAAGGCCAAACAGCAAGCCCGATTCGGCGCCAAAGGGTGTGATGGCGTAATCCTTTGGGGTTTCGAGGCTGTAGACGTGATGTGTCGGCTGTTTGCCGATGAGATTTTCACGAAACAGCGTCGGCAGATCGATGTTGTAACTCTCGATGGGTTTCATGCCGATGGGGATGGTTTGTGGAGGCTGTCCCTGAACGTCCAACGCTTGGTAAATTTGTGCGGTGATGCGGTCAAGGGTGTTTTGCAGCGGCTTTACGGTGTCCTCAAAAGGGTTCAGGGTGAGCAGCTCCTGTTGCAAGTCCTCTACCTCGATTTCTGTGAGGGCAAACCCCTTGAGATGCGGGGTCATCTGGTCAATCTCACTGTCGGAGGTGTACACCACCGAATATTCTCTGTGCAATGTGGGGTTGTGGTCTTCGGGAAGATTGAAGACCACCTCATAGCAATCGGTGGCAGGGAACGGCAGATCCTCATCGGGATCGCCCTTTTGCAAGTGCGCACAATCCGGCGTTTCGCCGGTAAATTGCACGATGACTTGTGCCAGTCCATGTTTTGCAAACACCATATGCAGGTTGTGGCGGGGGTTGCCGTGTAAAAACATCGGGTGGTTGAGAAAGATTTCGTAATCGGATTGCCGAAAGGGTTCAAACGCCAACAACCGATCGAGTAGCAGTTGGTAAAAAGGTTCGTTTGTATGGTCAAACGATGTGAGTACTTGGGTGATCATAGGTGGTGCCTCCTTTGTGATGTTCAGATGGGGTTGGGTCAGAAAGTGCCGACAACCACTGTCGGTAGTTGGGGTGTGCGGTTGGCTCAAACTTTTGCACATCCAGATACGCTTGCCCTCGGGTGAGCAGGTAGGCGTGAGACAAGGGCAGATTTAAGATGGTGGAAATCGGTTTGTTTAAGCGGTGGGAAAGAAATTGTGCCGTTGTCAGATCCTGTCCACCCAAGTAGAGTACGGTGTCACAGTTGTTGATGATGGTGTCTGCTTTGGCAGAACCGTAGAGACCCACCAGTTGAGAGATGCTTTGAATGATGACGCTGACATAAATTTCTCTGGAGCGAATGACCGAAATGAGATTGTCAAAGCCTTCCAGCAGACAGTTGGTTGCAAAGTCGTCCATGAGGATACGAACAGGGACAGGAAGTCTGCCGGTGGGCGTTTGGTCAGCGGTGCGAATGAGTGTCTGAAAGCAATGCTGATACAACAGCCCCACAAGACAGTCAAGGGAGCGGTCACAGTCGCTGACCGAGACAAACAGCACAGTTTTCTCCTTGCCGAGGGTGTCGATATGCAGCATGTTTTGGTTGAGGTAAAGGTGCTTCATCGGTGCAATGGCAAGCAGTTGCAACTTTTCGTACAAAAACATTTTGATACAAGCGTAGGTGTTTTTGGCGGTTTGTCCCGTCTTTAAACTTTGGTACTGCCTTGCGGCAAGACAGGTGGGTTTTTTGCTGATGAGTTCGGCAAACAGGGCGTCAAAATCAGCGGTTTCCATGAGGTTGACCAGCTCCATCACCTCCAGCAGGGTGTGACTTTCCTTGGGTGTTTCCTCCAACACATAGGAGATGAGGGTGGCAAGGTACAGCCTTGCACTTTTCTCCCAGAAGGGGTCTTTTGGTGTGGTGATCGGTACAATGGCAGCGGCAACTTCCAGAATGCTCTGTTCACGATAGCTGTTTGTGGCAGGGTCGAACGAGATGTAATGGAGCGGGTTGTAGCCACATTGATCGGGGTCGCTGAGATCCTTGAAGTTGAGGTGCAACACCCGATACCCATGTTGACAAAGGTAGGGGTGAAACTGCTTGTAGAGATTTCCTTTGGTGTCGATCACAATCATCGAGCCGTCCTGTTGCAACAGGTTTGGCAGGACATAGGATCGTGTTTTGCCGGCACCACTGGCACCGATGATCAAATCGTTGTTGTTGAGCCCTGTGATATGACTGTGACGGCTGCGGTAAACGTCGTTGGCGAGAATGCGATCGGTGGGAAGCATGCTACACACTCCTTTCTAAACGGGACAGGACGGCATCTGCCAAGTCGTAGTCCACGGCTTCTTGTCCGTAGAAAAAGGTGTCCACGGAAGTTTTTTCGTAAATTTCTTCAATTGATTTGTTGCTGTGCTTGGCAATGATGCCACACAGGACTTCCCTTGTTTTCATGATACTGTCGCTGAGGTTTTTGATGCTCAACGCACTGCCACCGGCAGGACTACCGGTCAAAGGGTCGTGAATCATGACACAAGAGTGATCCAACAGCAGGCGGCGAGTGCCTGCAAGGAATAGGATGGCGGCCATACTGGCGGCGGTGCCGATGCAGACCGTTTTGATGGGGTTTGTGAGTGCCTGCATCACATCGTACAATGCAAGGCCTTGTTGCACACTGCCACCGCCTGAATTGATGTACATGGTAATCTCTTTGACGGGGTTTTGGTTGTTGAGGTATTGCAGTTGCTGAATCAAACTGTTGACCGATTCCATGTTGATGTCACCGGTACAATAGACCTCAAAGTTGCCAAAAGCCTCCTCGGCTAAGGAGTGTCGGGAGATGCCGTGGCTGTGTTCACTTAAAATATGAGGGGTACTCATCGGGTGTGCTCCTTTCTGTAGGTGATCCCTCGAATGAAAGGGAAGAAACGGGATTGCATCCCGTCGGGAGTAATATAGAAAGTAAGCCGTTGAAACAATACTTTCAAAAGTCAACTCGGCGAGCATACGCTCGCATGTCCTTTTTAGGCATTCTGTGGAACGAGAAAGGAATATACAGGCAGTTACAATGGTGGTGTAAATGCCATATATTTATATATAAATATATACACGGCTTGTTGTTGTTTGAAAACTGCCGTCAAAACCCTTTGGGGCGGGGTTTTTTGAACAAAAGGGGAAAAACAAAAAAGAATGATATTCCGTAAAAACCAAAAAAAGCAGTTTGAAAAAGACAACTATTCCGTACATTTGTGAGTGGGAAAGGGTGTTTTGTGTGACGGGGGAAGAAGATGGAGATCCTTGCATCTCGATAGGATTTATAGTATAATGGGGGAAATACGCGAGAGGGGCAAGGGCATGACGGATTTTAAAACAGTATGGCAACAAATTGCAACCAAGATAGCGGACAATGGCTGGGTCAAAGAGGGCTGGTTGGTTGAAGTGCTGGCAGAACCGGCCTATCAGGATAAAGGGTTCATTTCCCCCAAAAAACGCGGCACGACCATCTACATCAACCGTGGCAGAAATGGGGTCACTGCCGGTGGCATCCTTATCAGCAATGGGTATGACAAATACATTCAAGTACTGTATGGCATTTCGGAAAAGAGCAAGGGTAAAGCACAGTATCAATCAGAACTGAAAGCCATTGAAAAGGGCGATGTGGAGAAGTTGGAGTTGACACGCTTTCAGTGGCAAGGAACCTATTGCGAGCCAATTGCACCGGGAGAATCCCGTCCAGAGGTATACAACTTTGGCTACCGCTGGGCAGTTGATCCGACACTCACGCAAGAGGCGTTTGAAAAAGCATTCAAAGAACAGTTGCGTAGATTGCTGAACTTGTATTTGAAGATGCAGGAAGGGACAAAAGCTGTATCCGAAGAGCCGTCCAAAGTGCTGCCAAAAGAGAGACCACCGATCCGCCCGACCAATTTGATTTTGTACGGACCGCCCGGCACCGGCAAAACCTACCACCTGACAAAGGAAGCGGTACGCATTGTCAATCCTACCTTGGTCGAAGAGCTGGAAGCATTAGAAGCGGCAGAACAAGGCAGCAAGGCAAAGGAAGCGGCGGTCAAACAGTACTTCAAGGAAGAGTTGGAAACGGTGTTTTGCACCTTTCACCAGTCCTATTCCTACGAGGACTTTATCATCGGGTTGAAATTTGATGGGGAGGGGAAGTTGAAACCGCAGGACGGTGTCTTCAAAACCCTTTGCGACGAGGCGTTGGCACATCCCGAAAAACAATATGTCATGCTCATTGATGAGATCAACCGTGGCAATGTGTCGAGGATTTTTGGGGAGATCATCACGCTACTGGAAGAGGACAAGCGAATTGGTGCCGACAATGAATTGAAAGTCACCCTGCCTTACCAAACAGACGGTGGGTGGCAACAGTTCGGGGTGCCACAAAATGTACACCTCATCGGTACGATGAATACGGCGGATCGCTCCATTACCCTGTTGGACACCGCACTGAGAAGAAGATTTGACTTTCAAGAGATGATGCCAAAACCGGCACTGTTGCAAGAAAAGGAGGTTGGTGGGATCAACCTGACGGCCTTGCTGACCGCCATCAACCAAGCGATCAAAGAGGAACGGGGCAGAGATCATCAAATCGGCCATGCGTTTTTCATGAAAGTGGAGACCGAACAAGACCTGATCAAGGTCTTTCGACGCAACATCATTCCGCTATTGCAGGAGTATTTTTACGATGACTATGAGAGCATTGCAAAGGTGCTGAAGAACGAGGAAAGCGAGAAGTCTACGGCATTGATCGCTGCCATTGACGAGATTGTCGGAGAAGAAGGCAATGCGTAAGACGTTGATGGAGTGCAAACCGTACCCCCTTGCCCCTGAGGTGCTTGCCGAGCTCGAAACCTTTTTGGCAAAAACGGCACTCCCAAACAAGGCGGACTTTATCAAGATCGCAAACGGCAAGGTCACCTTCATCAACTATGTTGGGGTGGTTCAGCTGTCCAAGGTGCGGTTGGAGATTTTGCCAAAAATTGATCTGTCGCAAAAAACAGGCGAGGAGAAAGCCGGCGAGACAAGAGTGGTGTTGCACCGCATGTTTTTCAAAAGTCAAAGTGCGCATATGCACTATCAATTGACGCAGACAGAAGAGCCGAAGGATCTGTTGGAGCTGTTGTACTACCTGTTTGCAAAAGAACTGTATCAGGCGGAGCAATCCGGATTATATCGGGAATACATCACGGTGCAGGAGCACACGACGGCCTTGCAAGGGCGCTTGTTGGTCGCCCCACATTTTCGAGAGAATATGGCAAGCGACACGCAGTTTAGACGACCGTACTTGTATTGTGAACACGAAATGCTCAGCGAAGACAACCTCCTCAACCGACTGTTCAAACAATGTATCAAGCGAGGGCTTCGATCCGCCAAAGAGGCGCACACCAAGGCGTTGCTGCGAAAAATGGATCCGCTGTTTGACAGCGTAAGCGAGCAGGAACTGAGCAAAGAGCAGGTCAAGGCGGTTGCCAACAAGTACGCAGGCAACCGCTTGCTCCATCCGCATGTTCAAAAAGCATTGGACATTGCAAAAATTGTGTTGGAAAATTGCGGTACTGCAAGCATTTTGATTGATATGAGCGATGTGTTTGAAAAGTACGTGGCAAACCTGATCAAAGAACATCAAGCGGCACTGGACTTGCAGACCGTTGCATTACAAGCGAAAACGCCCTTTTGTGGCACTTATATCCAACCAGATATTGTCGTGCAGAAAAAAGGGGCGGATCGACCGATGGTCATAGACACCAAATGGAAAGGGAACCGACAGGAAGCCTCCCCTTACCAAGCAAATGATTTGTATCAAATCACCACCTACCGTACCGTGCTACAGGCGACAGAGGGGATCTTGCTGTACCCGCGAAACAAGGGGATGCAGGATCGCACCTTTGACCCCGTGGGAAAACAGGGGGTCATTTCTCTCAAGCAGATCGACTTAACGACCGAAAAAACAGCGGTCGACACACTCAAACAACTACTGAACAGGAGCAAGAAAGCATGATCAAAGCGGTTATTTTTGATATGTATGAGACACTCATTACCCACTACAACTGTCCTCTTTACTTCGGCGCGCAGATTGCCGCCGACGCAGGGGTGCCGATCGGGCGGTTTCGCCTGCATTGGGATCCGACTGAATCGGATCGTTCCGTCGGCAAACTGTCCTTTGAAGCGGTCATCACCGATATTTTGACAAAGGAGCACCGCTACAGTGAAGAGCGGTTGCAGACCATCTGTCAAAAGCGGCTGGACACCAAGCGGGCGTGTTTTGACCACCTCCACCCTGAAATTCTGCCCATGCTCGACACCCTCAAGGAAAAGGGGATCAAAATCGGCTTGATCAGCAATTGTTTTTCCGAAGAGGTCATCGCCATTCGGGAGAGTGTGCTCTTCCCCTATTTCGATGCGCCGATGCTCTCCTATGAACAGAAAATGCAAAAGCCGACCGAGGAAATTTTTCACCGCTGTACCGATGCCCTTGGGGTGGCGGCTGCCGATTGCCTGTATATTGGCGATGGGGGCAGTTTTGAACTGGAAACGGCAAAAAAACTTGGGATGCAGACGGCACAGGCTGCTTGGTACCTCGATGGATTCGGAGGAGCACGTAAAACGAACGTTGTAGTACTGGAACGACCGCTTGCGGTGTTTGATCACATCATATAGTATGGGAAAACAACTTTTTGTAGCTCACACACCATCCGTTGATCGTTGGATGGTGTGTGAGCTATGTTGAATTATGAATTCCCAGTAAAACAGTAGGGGTATACTGCATAAAAACGGGGCGCAAAGATGATGTAAAATGTGTGTCGAATAGATGATATTTTTGTTGCGGAAAGTAACATTTTGTGATAAAATGACATAAATGGGTGTTTGCGCCCAGTTTCAAATGAACAAAAGGAGGAATTTTGTTGAAACAAGGAATCAAAACAGTGACTGCAAGTGCGTTGGCAGTGCTCATGTGTGGGATGCAATTTGTCACCGCACTTGGGAACGACACGCTACCTGCAACACCAGCAGATCCACAACCGATCGAGATTGTGGCATTTGCGGCATTGACAGACGAGGTGGCAAGCCAGACGATTGCCATGGGAAGTGAGGAAACCCCTGTCCTGCCTGAAACGCTGACAGCGATTTTGGCGACAGAGGAAACTTCCACAGAAGAGGCGCCGACCGCAGAAGTGGCGGTGGACTGGGCGCTCGCCGGTGGCAAAACCTTTGCCACCGAAGAAGAGGGCGACTTTGCCTATACGGCAAGTTTGACCGCAGAAGGGTACACGGTAGCAGATACTGCAACCCTGCCACGCCTGTTGGTATCGGTACTGGCAAACACGCCTGCACCGACAGCAGAGGAAGGCACACCTGCACCGATTGCCGACCTTGACCCACCAAAGGTCACGGCGGAAAGTGGGGGAATAGGCTCGGGATATATATACATTGCGTTGGATGGTGCTGTGGCAACCATTACAGCGAATCCTGACAATGAAAACCAGACAGCCGTCAGTTATGTCGGCACAGATGGGAAAAAGTATTACATTGACGTGCGCTCTGCAAGTGACATCAATGTAGAGTCGACTACAGAGGTTTACAACGATTTGACACAAGCAACCATTTTTGGTGGTGCGATTGTGCGTGATGGTGCAGCAGATGGCACCGGTGATTCCGGTTCGACCAACATCACGATGGAAGGCGGGAAGGTAAACCAGATTTACGGGGGCGGCTTTGCAGAAGCAGAAGGTTCTACCGCAACGGTTCACGGCGATGCAAAAGTGATCATCAAGGGCGGTACGGTTGAATATGTGTACGGTGGCGGGATGACCCAAAACTACACAGCCAGCAAAGCCGAAGTAACCGGAACCTCCACTGTTGAGATGCAGGGTGGTACGGTAACAGGGGACATTCACGGCGGCGGCTACCTTTGGAATGGTGGGACAGTCGTCAGTAACGCGGTATCTGTTGAGATGTCCGGCGGTACTGTAGAGGGTTACCTCTACGGTGGGGCGGCAGCAGAGGACCATACTGGTGCAAAACAACCGGCGACCACCACCACCGGCAACATCACTCTTAAGATGACAGGTGGGGTTGTTGGTAGCGTGATCGGTGGAGATCTGAATGACCTTGAAAACTGCACCACCACCGCCGGTGATATCACCGTTACCATCAGTGGCGGAGAAGTAAGAGAAAACGTATACGGCGGTAGCTATAAAGACGGTTGGGGCGATACCATGCGGCTATCCAATGGCACCACCGACGTGACCATTTCCGGTACCGGCGAAGGGTCGGATGAAGCGACATTCATCCAGGGCAATGTCTTTGGTGGTGGCTCCGGTTCCACTAATAAAGATGCCAGCGTGACCATTTCCGACAACGTCATCGTCAACGGAACGGTTTACGGCACTGATGAGTGGGAGTATACCGAGGGGAACAGCACGGTGGTAGTCAAAGCCACCGATGACAGCTTTGAAACTGCACCGCGTATTGCTTACGGCGTATACGGCAGTGGGAGCGATATTGTGTCTGGCAACACCTCTGTCGACATCAGTGCAGGCAACCTTGGTGTTTACCATAGAAGTGACTTAGATTATGGTCGCAGTGACGGCCCTGTTGACGACTACTATCCGGTACCGACTACTGTAGCGGGCAGTGGGACTGGGGCAGACATTGGTTTTGACCAAGAGTATGAATTCACAGAAAGTCGCAAAGTAACGGTCAAGATCAGTGGGGAAAATACAAACATCGGCGGACAGGTGGATACCTGGGAGGGCGAACAAAACGCAGATTCCTTTGACGCGATTGTTGCAGGTGGTGATAGGGACTCATGGCTCAATGCAGATACCCATGTGACCATCACCGATGCCACAGTGTATGGCACCGTTTACGGAGGCATTGTGGAAAGTAGCGGTGGCGAAAGAATGGCTGAAGCACCGGAAGAGGACACCGCTGTCATTGACCCAGCAACCATTCCTGAAAATCTTGCCAACGGCGTCGTCATCGGAAATACCAACGTGACCATTGACAACGCAACGATCTACAATCGTGTATTTGGTGGTGGATTCAAAGACTACATCACGGGCAACACTACCGTGAAAATCAACAATGCCATTGTCGGACAGGTGGCAGCGGCCATGGGTGTGGAAACGCCCATCTATGTAGAGACCACCGGTGATGTTTTTGGTGGTGGGGAACTGAACCGCATTCTGGGCAGCACTTCGGTGACCGTTGACGGTGCCGATACCCGCATTGCCGGCAACGTCTTTGGCGGGCTTTATGCGCCGGTTTCGCATGTATTTCGAGGGGATTTTGGCAGAGCATCGGGCGAAGGCACAGAAGCGCCCGAACCAACTGTTTACAACCAAATTGAGGGTAGCACTAAAGTGACCATCAATGCAGGGATCATCGGGCAGGATGTGAAAGCGACCGTAGCCGATGGCGACTATGGAAGAAGCTTCTACATCTCAAGCATCGGTCTGGTGGAATATACCGATGATACCGTTTGGCCACAGATTAGCGTTGGCCCGGATGATGTTTACCTGCGCGGTAACGTTTTTGGTGGTGGCTATCAAGACACCATCAAAGGTAGCACCGATGTGACCATCAACGGTGGTAACGTTGGGCACGACACAACCATTGCAGACCAAGATTTCTTTGACAAAGAAATAAGCGCCATCACAGGGATGCATGTAGGCAATGTTTACGGTGGCGCCTTTGGGGGTACCGTAGAACCGATAGATGATTATGGAGAAATAGGGCGAGCAGCAGAAGAACCGACAGAAATACCCTATTATTATATTATGGGTGGTGTCATTGGTGGCGATACCAAAGTCACTGTGAATGGCGGTACCATCGGCGCTACTACCATTGACCTTTTGGTACAAGAATATTGGCCAGAGCTGAAACTGGCAAACACCTTAACCGCAGGCAACGTTTTTGGCGGTGGGATTGTCGATACCATTGGGGGTAATACCAACGTCACAGTGACCGGAGGCACCTTGCGCATACCGGAAGTAGTGGTTCAAGGTGAGATTTCTCTGACTGAGAGTAATGTAGTTGCTTCGGATGGCGGTATACTTTACTGGACAGTTGGCAAAGTGTTCGGCGGTGGGAGCGACAGTATTGCACCGCATACCACTTTTAGGGGCAACTTCCTCCTTACATCTAAAATCGGCTTTACCGTTTCGGGTATTGGGCAAGAGGTGCATCCAAGCGGAGAGTTTTATCAATATGTTGTAAACTGGTTAGTCAATCCGGATAAAGGCAACACCACTGTCATCATTGATGGCGATGTGACCCTGCCGAGCTCGGTTTACGGTGGTACAGACGGGGAACACCCCAATGCCGATAAAGAGGGCGAAAGGATAGCATTAGCGACCATTGCCGGTTCGACCAACGTATTTGTCGAAAGCGGCACCATTGAGGGCTCGGTGTTTGGCGCCGGTCGTGGTATCGTATTACACGGGTATGATGTGGATGTAGATGCAGATGCAGATGCAGATGCAATTGTACCATTGGTGGATGAAAACACCTTCTCTAACACCAACATCTACCTGTTTGGCGGCAATGTCCAAGGCGATGTCGTCGGCACAGCCGAAGACGAGGGTCGTAATGGTGGAGCAACAGCGTACCCGCTCACGTTAATTTACGGCGATACCTTTATTTTTGTAGAGGAAGCAGCAACCGTCGGCGGTGCGGTGTACAAGCAATCCATGCCGAATTTCACAATGCGAAGCACAACCGGCGAAACGGACTTTGAACGTACGTTCACTGCAGTGCTGGAAGGCACCATCGTCATCGAAAATACCACCACCAAAGTGGCGGCGCAACAATATGTGGGCGAGGAGCACGGCGGTATTGCACCGGCGGTGTCCGAACCGGCAATCCTTCCATATCTGTTTGAACTAGAATTGGATGGAGCAACAGCAACCATTTTCGCTGAGGTAGAAAATCTGCTTCGTTTGGAACAGCGCACCGGTTGGACCAGAGACCACTGGGTCATTCGTGGCGATGTCGGCTTACCGACCGAACGTGTGACCGAAGCCCTTTCCATTGAGCCAAAACAAGAACTTTACATGCCGGACGGCACCAACCTTTCGGCTGTGGGTACCTTTACAAACGAAGGGTACATCATCACAAAAATTCCAACCCTTGACCCGAGCATTGAGAAAAACAATGTCGTAGGGCAAACCAACACCACCTCACGCATCTACCGCGGTGGCATGGAAAACACCCTAGGACTGGTTGGGGCAGAGTACTACCTGAATCAAACCGCAATCCCATTGGATGCAACGCCGGCAAGTACCGCTATTTACTGGAACTTCTTAAATGAAGGTGGTAAAGTGGCTTCGATCGATGGCTACAAATGGAACAGTGGGCTCAGCACCCTTGCAGGCGTGACAGGAGCAACCTATACCCCGCCAACCGACAAGCTCGGCACCATCAACTACAGCGCTTCGACCACTTATGAACACCTGTTTGAATCAACCCCAACCGCGTTGACAACAAACGGCGACATCCTTTCTAATGTATTGGCAACCGGCACCGCACCGATTACTGTCAAAGCATACAAACTGACAGTAGAGGAAGGCACCGGCGGTGGCACTTACGGCCCCGGTGACAAAGTGGACATCGAGTACACCGGCACACCGGATCCAGGCAAAGAATTTGAAGGTTGGGACACCGACGGCGACGGCGATGTTGATGTCACAGAAGAAGATTTTGAATTCACCATGCCGGACGAAGATACTACCATCAAACCGGTCTACAAAGACATCTATGTTACATTAGAAGTAGTAGACGGTGAAGGCGACGGCAGCTACAAACCGGGCGACACCGCAAATGTTACCTTCACAGGACCTACCCCGGGTGGATATGACTTTGGCGGTTGGGACATTGACGGCGACGGCGATGTTGACGTGACCGCAGAGGACTTCACCTACACCATGCCAAATGAAAATGTAGTGATTCGTCCTGTTTATGTACCACAACAACCGACCCCATCCACTCCATCCACCCCAACCGTAACTGTGACCTTGACGGTTGTCGATGGCGATGGCGATGGCAGCTACACCCCGGGCACCAATGTAGACGTTACCTTTACAGGACCTGCACCGGAAGGGGAGCGCTTTGTTGGTTGGGACGTTGATGGCGATGGCGACATCGATGTCACAGCAGAAGACTTTACTTACACCATGCCAAACGAAAATGTCACCATCACACCGGTGTATGAAGAAATTACCTACACCTTGGGGGTAGAAGATGGCGACGGCGATGGCACCTACACACCGGGCACACAAGTAGAGGTTACCTTTACAGGACCGGAACCGGAAGGCGAAGAATTTATCGGTTGGGACACCGACGGTGACGGCGATGTTGACGTGACCGAAAAAGACTTTATCTTCACCATGCCGGATGACAACACTGTCATTCGCCCGGTTTATGAAGGAAGCGATGACGATACCTTTACCCTAACTGTTGTGGAAGGGGACGGCGATGGCGACTACCCATCCGGCACCCAAGTGGATGTCACTTATACCGGCACACCGGATGAGGGACAAGAGTTCCGCGGTTGGGATACCGATGGCGACGGCATTGTCGATGTCACCGCAGAAGACTTCACCTATACTATGCCGGATTATGATGTGACCATCACACCGGTTTACGGACCGATTGGTGGTGGACCGGGTGCACCAGAAATCACACCGGAAGGTGGCATCACCATTGATCCACCGGAAGACGGCAAACTGCCAGATCGTGTAGAGTTGGACGGCGAAGAGCTTGGTCCGGACGACTACACTGTCGATGAAAATGGCAAAGTAACCCTCAAACCGGAATTCTTAGCAACCTTGCCGGATGGCACTTACACCTTGAGTGTTTACTATGATGGCGTTCGTTATGATTCTGTCATTATTATGGAAGGTGGCGTTCCGCTGAGTGCAGGGGAATTCAGACGAGCAGGCGCTTGGAGCTTGTTCGACCTGTTGATGACCATCTTTGCGACCATCTCAGCGATTGTATTCTTCATTGCAGTACGCAAAAAATCTAAAGAAGATGAAGAAGACGAAAACGACGATAAAGAAGCAAGCAAACGCAACAATATCACCTTGGTGATGGCGATTCTGCTGGCAGTATTCAATATCGTATTGTTGTTCTTGACACAAGACTTTACCCAACCAATGGTATTCTTTGATATTTATAGCATTCTATTTGGTCTGGTATTTGTCATTCAAGTAGTATTGGAGGTTGTGTTTAGAAGAAAAAAGTCGGATGATGAAGACGACGAACAGCCACAACCCGCACCAGCAGTTTAGCTGATTAAAACACCTGTGCATGAATTGCACAGGTGTTTTTTTGCTTTACAACCCCTGTGTAGATGAAGATAGAAACTTGTAAAGGAAGGTTTTTGTCCGATCGGACAAATAGGATCGCAACGAAAAGTGTGGCTCCCTTTTGCAAAAGAGGCAAGGGTCGAGGCAATGGCTCAAGGTTTGGACTATGGCAAGCTGTGTGAAGGGGGTGCATTTTCAAATAATCCGGTGAATTGTTTGGAAAGAGGGGTTGTTACGATAAAAAAGTTCACGCTGATTGTTAGACGGCAACAGTGCGGTACACATTGCATTATATCCAACAAAACAGTACCTACAACTTGCAGAATTTTGGGGGATCAAAGCATATTCTCTAATTGTGCTGCTAAACATGCAGAATTTTACTGTCAAGCTAAAATACTTGACAGTAAAATTCTGCGAAATCTCGAACTATAATAATAATTAGCGCAAGAGATCGAAAAGATATCGAAGATTCCCTGGAATATGGATAAACCTATTGATCTGTAGGGTGCGCTTCGGTCACCCATCGTTTACCGTCGGGTGACGAGAGGGTAGTCCTTACTGTGGATAACCAATATCTACAATATCTGCAGGCTGTTTGGCATGCATCTACAACATATTGAGATTCCTTTATAGTGTAAAATGCAATGGCAAATCTTTTGTTTGCTATTTTTATCAAATTAGTACCTGCAAATGGTAAAATACAAGATATGACAAAAAAATAAGCCAACACTAGTGGAAAATAACTAAAAAAATAGCAGAAAAAACCTAAAAACAGTCAAAAATACGGTGCCTCCGAATAGTTAGATCATTTTATAGTTACTTTTAGTTTAAATTTCTATCTATACAAATAGCTTGCTTTGTGTTAAAATAGTGAATAAATCGAGAAGTACCCCACCTTGAATAAAAAAGGTGGCAAAAACCACTTGATTTATGCCGAAAAATCTGTGAAACACAGCAGAAAGGACGGCGAAAGGCTTCATAAGGAAGAAAGAAGGTGCAGTGATGGATAGCGATGCAGCAAACACCCAAATATCTGTACATGACAGCAGGAACAACATGATGAAACAACACAAATAGCAAAAACCCCTTTCTATATGAAGAGAGATACCTAAATCGTGTGTCGTATGGCGTTAAGGGTCAGATTAACTCGACGGTCGCACACAAAATCAGAAGCGAAAGAATTTTATGGAGGTGCAAGTGTATGAAGAAACAAGCAAGACAAACCGCTGTGGGCGCTAAAGCTCACATGCACACGCTGTTCCAAAAAGCGTTGTCAATTGTTTTGGTTCTGATGTTGATGCTCGGCCAAGTACAGCCGGCGATTGCAATGGCTGCAACGCTCGCAGATGGCACGACAGCAACACAGACAGAACAAGGCGGTTCTGCAACGGGTACAGACCCTGAGCAGGGGCTTGGCGATACTCCGCCACCCGCAACAAGCGAGGTAACGAGTACTCCGAGTCAAACAACCAGCGAAACTACTAGCGT